>NZ_JXWY01000001.1 GCF_000934465.1 Staphylococcus microti
AGTGCTAGTTTTTTGTTTATACATAAGATAAAAAAGTCGTTAAAATCCCAAAACTGAATTTTAACGACTTTTTATCAAAGAAACTGGATGCCTATGTCCCAGCCCCTTTTTTGGTGCGCCTGGCATGGGTAATAACTTGACGTTGAAAGTCCGTTACAGGCTTGGTAGTAGGAAATGTTAATATAGGAAAACTAACAATATTTAATTATCGTTTTCTTACATTACTAACTGTGTCTTTAACAATATTAGTATGCTTTAGTGGTTGAGAGTAGTGCTGTTATTGAAGTGCGATTCAACTTTTTTAATTGAAAAGAAAATTTCATTGTCTAAAGTACAAGTTTTGGGTTTCAATACATATTTGCATTGGCTTTTGGCCATTGGTTATAAAACCTATTTACTCTTATTATCGTTAATTGAATAATTTTTTAAGTGGTCATAATTGTACATATTGTTTGCTGTAGTAATACATGTCAGAATTTGAATTACACTAATTGAACAAACAAGAAATGTAAGTACATAGTCGAACCCTGTATTAATCATTGATAAGATAAGGACTGAATTAAAAAGTATAGAAATAAAATATAGTGAACGTAATAAATGTAAGTAGATTTGTGTTACTCGTAAAATTTTAAAATTTTTCTTTTTTAAGTTTTTAATTTCATCTTTTTGTGCCTTTTCTTTGTTTTTTTCTTTAGTAAATATTGATTTATCCCCTACTTGCTTAGATTCATTATATTTCAAGGAAATAGTTTTGATTATGTCGTACTCCTTTTTGGCAATTTCCTTGCTTGTATTGTAATCAAATTTAGATTTTTGGGTCAAATTATAAAAAACTTTAGATTTTTCATAACTCGAAAAAATTAATGAAAAAACTAAGAATAAGATAGAAGATAACACAAATAAAAATAAATAAAAATAAATAAACATTATTTCTTTATCTTTTGGTATCTTAAGCCAAATTATATAATTAAGCGCTAATATAAAAATAGTCATCAGTATTGTCACTAATATAAAAATAAAGCTTTTTAAGTATACATCGCTTTTTTTAATACCCTTTATAATTTTGTTAGTATCAAATAAAGTTATAACTAAATAAAGTATAAAGATAAAGATAAAAAAAGGTGTGAAATCAGAATGATATCCAAATTTTTGAAATTCAGTTATAAGCGATTTGATTAACATTATAATCATCTCCTCTAATATTAAAGATATTATATACAATAGGTTTAATAGAAGCAATGTTTATAAGTTGATTGATACAAGAGAAAAGAGACACTTGTAAACTCCACTTATCAAATCCTCCTATAAACTTATAAAATTTATGTATTAGACACTTATTACACTCTTTGGTAGATTAAAGGAAATCATATATTCAAGGGGGAGTTGTTATGGAATATTCACCAAAGCAAGGGGTTAGAAGTCACGGTTTGCCACATGATCCTTTCAAGAGTAGCACGGTGCCACGTCCGATTGGTTGGATTTCTACGGTTTCAAAGGATGGTAAGGATAATTTAGCGCCCTATAGTCAGTATCAAAACTTAACTTGGGATCCGCCTATGGTTATGTTTGCGGCGAATCAGTCGGTATTGGGTAATCATGAGCGTAAAGATACTGTGAAGAATGCTGAAGAGACTGGTTGGTTTGTTTGGAATATGGCGACATATGATTTACGAGAAGCTGTCAATTTATCATCTAAAGCATTACCACCTGAAGATGATGAATTTGAATTTGCAGGCGTGACAAAAGAAGCGTGTATCGAAGCGCCTGGTTATCGTGTCAAAGAGTCACCGGTACATTTTGAGTGTGAGTATGTACAAACAATCCGAATTCCAACAGGAGATCCTGTATCAACGGTAGATATTGTGATTGGGCGTATTGCGCAAGTACATATCGATGACAACGTAATTTTAGATAATGGAAAGTTGGATATTAAATCCATTCGTCCAATTGCACGTCTTGGCTACTATGATTACACCGTTGTAGATGAAATCTTTGAAATGAAAGCACCAGCCGCAACGAAAGAAGAACTTGCAGGATTAGAAGGACGCAATTTTGATAATAAAACTGAATAATGGTTGAACCATCGAGGGGAGATGGGGGAATGAAAGAAAAATTAAGTTATCAACTGCAGTTTATAATTTACAGTTTGATTGGTATTATCTTTTTCTTTATACCAATCACAGTGAATGGTTCAACATCGATACCTTTAGATTATGTCGTTACACTGTTTCAGCAACATTTAGCCACTTTAACTAAAGTACTTATTTTAATTGTCATTATTTGTGGTGGTATATTGCCATTTATTCAAAAAGATTGGCAAAAGGGGAAAATCGCCACAAGTTTCATCTTTTTTAAAGTTTTAGGTGCAGTTATCGGTATTTTGCTATTCTTTAAAATTGGACCAGATTGGTTTGTCAGCGAAAAGACAGGACTCTACTTGTATGACTATCTTGTTGTACCGGTTGGGCTCACCGTACCCATTGGTGCTGCTTTTCTCACATTTTTAGTCAGTTATGGCTTATTTGAATTTGTAGGCGTGTTCACACAACGTATTATGAAACCCGTATGGCATGTGCCAGGTCGCGCAGCAGTAAACGCACTCGCTTCATTCGTCGCAAGCTTTGCGGTAGGTTTATTAATCACAGACAAAGAATACCGTGAAGGAAAATACAACCATAAAGAAGCAGTCATTATAGCGACAGGCTTCTCGACTGTAACAGTGGCTTTTATGGTAGTTATTGCGAAAACTTTAGATTTAATGTCACATTGGAACTTGTATTTCTTCGTGACACTGTTTGTGACATTTGTGGTAACAGCGATTACGACGAGAATACCACCGATTAGCCGAATGAGTACAGACTATTATGATACACCAGAAATTGAAGAAGACTTGAGTGATCTCACATTTAAAAGTAAAGTGTCACTCGCATGGACAAGAGGATTAACAACAGTTAAAGAAGCTCCACATTTATTTAAAAATGTATGGCAAAACTTTAAAGAAGGTGTACTCATGTCGATGAGCATATTGCCAACGATCTTATCAATAGGACTCATCTTTATGTTGATTGCCGAATACACACCCGTCTTTAACTACGGCGCATATGTATTTTATCCATTAACCGCATTGTTACAAATACCGGAGCCATTTCTAGCAGCAAAAGGTACAGCCATTGGCATTACAGAAATGTTCTTGCCATCACTGATTGTTATCGGTGCACCATTAGTGACCAAATTCATTATTGCAGTCGTATCCGTTTCAACAATTATATTCTTCTCAGCAAGTGTACCAAGCATGTTATCAACACACATACCATTAAAAATACAAGACCTCGTCATTATTTGGTTTGAACGCTCAGTACTAAGTCTAATCATCGTGACACCATTAGCATTTTTGTTCTTGGGATAACAAGCAGAATTTTATATGAAACGTATAGATATTTTAGAACAGGGTATGGGGATATTCGGTTCTAGAATATCTATTTTCGTCTGAGTATTGTTTAGGATAAATTCATTACATTGAATAGAAATTTTTGAGGTAATGTCATTTCAAAATAGCAATGTTTAATTCGAGATAGAGTTTGATATAATTCAAATGAATAGCCTATTCAATAAAAGATGAAATGAAGCGCGGTAGTAATGTTGGAATTTGAGAAGATGGTAAGGTGCATAGAAATGTAGTACGAAAAGTGAGTGATAGGAGGAATATATATGGCTAAATTTGCATTTAGAGATGAAGAAAGACAAAAGATCATTCGTTCAAATCAAGTAATTGAAGAGGATAGAAATACGCGTTTTTATTGCCCAAACCCTAGGTGTAATGCTGAACTATATATTTGTGCAATCGATGGTAGTAAAAACGCTTATTTTAGAGCTACAAAATCTAATTCAAAACATGATTTAAAGTGTCCATATGGAACTAGTGTTTCAGAGTTTGATTCAAACAACTATGATGAATCAAAATTTGTTTTTGACGATGCAATAGATAATCTTTTATGCGCAACAAAAACATCATCGTCAACAAGTAGTTCTACTACACACGGGACTGGTGAACCGGGTATTCACTCAATAAAAACATTAAGACAAATGTACGCTTTGTGTAAAAGTCTATCTGTTAGGGATAAATATGCTGGTAAAGAAATAGGTGAAATGATTTTAGACGATAGGAGTCAATACAGATATCCCAAAGGTTGTTTTGGGAATAAGTTAGTTGAAGCGACTGTAGACGGGCAAATATATGACAATAAAAAGAAAGAAGTTTATTTAGTAGCGCCTATTAACTCCAAAAAATATACATTTATATTATCGTTTTCAGATGAAACAATCTATAAAGCAATTAGAACAGAAATATATAATAACAAGGATAAGATTTTAGTGGTTGCTGGGAACTGGCAATCTTCTGGAACATACAACAAATTTAAATCAAAAATAATTAGCAAAAAACAGGTGGCAATAATCAAATCATAGCGTTTTTAGCGTTCAAAAATTTAAAACCCCAAAAAACCCCAACCAATGCACAACACATGCACTGCTTGGGGGTTTAATAGATTTAGAGAGAAGTATATAAACTCTTCTATAAGAGAGAGTCCCAAATGTTATTTCGCAACACGTTGCTCGCGTACGTATACAACGAGGTAGAAAATAATTGTTGCGATTAATAATAGAATGGCAGCGATATAGAATGCCAATACTTTCGAGCCTGTAAGGTCACTGATGTAGCCTGTTAACCATGGTGCGACAACGGATGATGCCATACCGAAGAAGTTAAAGGTTCCGAGTGCTTTTGCGACTCTGTCTTGTGATACGGAATCAGATACGAATGTGATCAACACGGGGTCGATGGCCAGTTTACCTAATAATCCGTAGAGGACGAGTGCGATGTAAAGCACGGTTGGGTTTGGTGCGAATACGGTTAAACTGATTGTAATCGCTGCTGCGAGTAATAAGAATAAAATCAGTTTTAAACGTTGGTCGCCGTGTTTGTCGATGTATTTTGAGAAGAAGAGTGCGCCCGGAATGGCTGTGACGGCAACGAGTGCGGCTACATAGCCTACTGATGATTGGGCGAACCCTTTTTCTGATACTAAGAATGATGGCAACCATGTCACAATCATGTAGTAGCCGTAACATGTTGCAAAGTAAACGAAGTATGTTGCGAGTTGTTTCGGTGCGAAGAGTGATACGTCTTCTGCGGGTGTGTCTACGACTGCAACGTTTTCTTCTTTTTTCACGGCAATTTGTTGATCGTATTTGTCGCTTTTAATAAAGAGCATGAAGATGAATGTGACGGCTATGATGATGACGGCTGTCATGTATAGCATGTAGTTCCATTGAATGTTCATGCCTGCAACTAGGACGGATGAACCGACGAGTCCGATAACCATCCCTAATGCTGAACCGCTGTTAATAATGGCGTTTGAGAATGATTTTTTCTCTTTTGGCATATGTTTGGCTGACAGTGAATATGCCGCGCCATAATAAGAACCTGTTGAAATCCCTGCTACGAGTGCCCCGATATAGACTTGCATGATGGTGCTGCTCGTTCCGATGATTAAGGCTGCAGCTGCAAATCCTAAAAAGGCAGGAATCAGTACTTTTTTCTGGCCGAATTTATCTACGAGTGCGCCGGATGGTATTTGCATCCCTGTGTACGCAAAGAAGTAGATAGAAGCGACTAAGCCCATTTGTGCGTCGCTAATGTTGCCAAGTGATTCTTGGATTTGTGGATATATGGGCGTTAAGATTGTTCTATAAATCCATATAGCAACCCAACCTAGAACGAGGGCGAAAATAATCTTTTTATAATAATTTTCGTCATACTTTATGTTGTTCATCATGATATCCTCCTTAGATATATGTGTGTATCTCAAGGATAGTGGAATTGATGAAGGATCACATTGGTATAATTGGACAAAGATGTTTCATATTATGTCTAATTCAGCCAAATTATAGCGTTAGATGTTCGGATGTGAAAATGGCGAGTCGAATGTCTAATGAGTTTTCTGGATCGCTAATGTCCATATTTAACATTTCCTCACATTTGTTAATGCGGTATTTCACGGTGTTTCGATGTATGAACATTAATGAAGCGGTTTTTGTAATATCGCATTGATTCTCCATATACACTTTTAATGTTTTTTTCAATTCTTTATCTTTCACTTTTTGTGGATAGGCGAGTGGCCCCAGTGTGTAATTGACGAAAGGTCTCAGTTTGTCGACAGGAATGAGTTGTAGCAGTTCTTCTACGCTTTTTGAACGATAGATTTCGATAAATTCTCTGAGATAGCTTTCATTATGTGTGTCATAGACTTCGTTTGCTTCGATAAAGGACAATGTGATTTGTTTAAAGTCTGTCACTTGGTTACCTATGCCGAATGAGAGTGAACTGTTAAAGAATTTCTTATATTCTTTCTGCAAAAACTTACAGTATTCTATATAATTTTCATGCTTTTTCTGCATTAATATAACGAATTTATAGTTGTTTCTGAGCCCGTAAATGCTGATGTTATCGTCGATGTTTTCTAGCATTTCTTTGAGCCAAATGAAGGTCATTTGATAACGTTCGCTAAGGTAGACGCTATTCTCCATGCCGTCTTCTCGGTCTACCCCACAAATGATGATTTGATAGTAGTTGGATTGTCTTAAGTGGTAGTTTTGGAAGAAGTCAGGGTTTTGGCTCATATCAATGGGCGAACTGTCTTTTGTCTTCATAAGTGATTCGAAAAATTGGTTGGTGTCTTCTTGTTGCTGGGCCAGTATACGGTTTTCTTTATAAATGGCGAAGCTGAGTACGTTAACGGCTTGTTCAATTGCAAGGTAGCTGAATGGATAGCTTAATTTTTGAATTTCTAAAATCATGATGTAGTACGGGAAGTATGTAAATGCAGGGACTTCGAACACACCGTACTCGTTTTCATCGAATGTCACTTCTTTGGTTTCGTGATTGTAGTTGTCGGTGAATTTCTTCAAATACTGTCGTGCTTCGCCGGGTTTATTTTTGAAATATAAACTTTGGCTTTCGATGCTTAGAAACGGGTTAATCAGTAAGATGGGTGCTTTGATGAGTTTAGATAGCTGTTCGATAATTTTATCAATCGTATATTCGTTGATAATCATTTTGTTCATTTTTTGTTGTAAATCAATCGCAAAGTTGAGTTTGTCGTTTTCGTCGTCTGCGATATATGCGGCGATTTCATGTGTGATAGCGCCTAATTTCCAATAATATGGAATCTCGATAATCGGGAAGTTGAGTTTGTTCGCATGGTCGATAACTTCTTGATCAATTTTGTGTAAAAATCGCGAAAGTTTAATACCCACTCCTGCGACATTCACGCTATGCAAGTCGTTAATGAGCTGTATCAACCCTTTTTGATTGTCTTGGTAAACCATGGCTGTTGTGAGTAATAACGTGTTTTCAGCAATATAGTCTTTGATGTCAGGTGTTTCCGTAATATCTACAAATTCTACATATCTGTTCAAATCTCCTTGGGCGTTAATGAGCTTTAATCCTGAAAAGAGTTCGATGTCCAAAATGTCTTTTAATGTTGCCATATTCTTATCATCTCCCAAAAAATTGTCAAAAATGACTAAAAAAATATTTTATATGTTTATTCTGTCATAGAATGTAAGCGCACACAATAGTACATTTTAATAAAGAGAGGATCCTTCTAAAAGTTTTAAAGGAGGCTTGAAATGGATCGTATTGATAATAGACCGATTTCATTCTATGAGCAACGCGGGTATAACAAAGATATTATGCCGAAGACACCAGAGCAACGTAACTTTAATACTTTTAACTATTTTACGCTGTGGATGGGTGCTGTACACAATATTCCTAACTATACGGCAGTGGGTGGCTTTTTGCTGTTGGGACTATCCCCACTACAGATTATGATAGCATTAGTCATCAGTTCTGTGGCGATTGGCATCTTATTGGCGGCAAATGGTTATGCAGGATCGAAATATGGCATTCCTTTTGCGATGCATCTGAGGTTAACGTATGGCGATATGGGGGCTAAACTCCCAGGTATCTTGCGTGGTGTGGTAGCAGGTATTGCATGGTTCGGTTTACAAACATACGCGGGGGCATTGGCTTTAATTGTATTATTAGACAAGATTTTCCCAGGTTTCTCAGATATTGGTGGGAGTGGTGAGTTTTTAGGCTTAACAGCATCTGCGGCCATTGCATTTTTCATTTTTTGGTTGATTAACTTCGCCATCGGTTTTGGTGGGGGTGCTATTTTAAATAAATTTACGGCGGTTTTAAATCCGCTGATCTATATCATTTTTGGTGGTATGGCGATATGGGGTGTCAAAGTAGGCGGTGGTTTTAGCAACATTCTCGCTTATGATTTAACGAACAATACGCATGCATCCTATCCAGTGATTTTAGGCTTTTTAGTCGTTATGAATTCATTGATTGCGGTATGGGCAGCGCCTGGTGCGAGTGTAGCGGACTTTACACAAAGTGCGAAATCTACGAAAGCACAAGTCGTTGGACAAATTGGTAGTGTTGTTGTGGCACATATTTTATTTGCGATTTCAAGTGTATGTATTTTAATCGGTGCTTCTATTTTTACTGGTAAACAAGAGTGGAATATTCTTCATATTATCGGTAAGTGGGATAGCTTGATCGCAATTATTTTTGCAGTTGGCGTGTTACTGATGACGACGATTTCTACAAATGCGACAAGTAATATTATTCCAGCGGCGTATCAATTAAGTGCGCTGTTACCAAAAGTAATCACTTATAAACGCGGTGTTATCATTGCCGCTGTTATTAGTGTCATCATCATGCCTTGGAAAATGATGGAAAACAGCGATAGTATCTTTATGTTTCTAAATTTAATCGGTGCGATTCTCGGCCCAGTTGCGGGTGTGATGGTTGCCCATTTCTATCGCGTCATTCATAAAGAAGTCGACTTGGATAAACTGTATTTCGATACAAACAATCCACCAGCAGACCTTGAGCGTTTAAACAAAAAAGCGTATATTGCAACGATTGTCGGTGTGCTTGTATCATTTTCGGGTTTTATTCCAGGTTTGAAATTAATTTCTGATTTATCTTGGTTCATTGGCTTTATAACAGCAGCAGTTCTATATCTAATATTAAAAAAATTGGGAAAAGGACAGGTGAAACAACATGAAGTTTGATACTTTAATTAAAAATGGGCTTGTAATTTTAGAAGATGAAGCGAAAGAGGTTGAAGTAGGTATTAAAGACGGCAAGATTGCTGAAATTGGTACGGACTTAGGCGACGCAGCTGAAGTGATTGATGCGAAAGGACTTATTGTATCGCCGGGTATGATTGATGCGCACGTGCATATTACAGAGCCGGGTGGCGGTTATCGTGATGATTGGGAAGGTTATGAAACAGGCACACGTGGTTCGGCTAAAGGTGGCGTTACAACGATTATTGAAATGCCGTTAAACCAAGTGCCTGCGACGACAGATCATGAATCAATCCAAGTGAAATATGCGGCGGGTGAAGGTAAGTTAGCGGTTGATGTCGCAAGTTATGGTGGTTTGGTGCCATACAATCTTGATGGTGGTATCCAAGAACTGGATGAAGATGGTGTTGTCGCATACAAATGTTTCGTTGCGACATGTGGTGACCGTTCGATTGATGGAGATTTCATGAATGTGGATGACTATTCACTGTATGAAGGTATGAAACAAATTGCGAAAACAGGCAAAATCTTATCTATCCATGCTGAAAATGCTGCGATTACGGATAAATTAGGCGAGATTGCTTACAAAAATGGTGAAACAACGATGGCTGCTTATGTGGATAGCCGACCAGCATTTACAGAAGTTGAGCCGATTCAAAAATTAATTTTATTCGCGAAAGAAACGGGTTGTCGTATTCACATCGTACACGTTGCATGTGAAGAAGGTGTCGAAGCGATTGTGAAAGCACAAAAAGAAGGCGTAGACGTTACATGTGAAACATGCACACACTACTTGTATTTCTACAAAGAAGAGTTAGATGACATTGACTTTGTAACGAGTGACCACTCACCATGTAATCCTGAATTAAAAGATAAAGACAATGCGTTTGAAGCGTGGGGCGGTATTGCAGGCGTACAAAATAACGTTGATGTGTTATTTGATGAAGGTGTTCAAAAACGCGATATGTCTTTAATACGCTTTGCAGAAATTATTGCTAAAAACCCAGCAGAAAGATTCGATCTTAAAGAAAAAGGTAGCATTAAAGAAGGTAAAGATGCAGACTTCGTATTGATTAAACGTGATGCACCTTACACATTAAAAGCAGAAGATTTAGCATACAGACATCAAATTAGCCCATATGTAGGCAGAGAAATTGGTGCGCAAGTTGTGAGAACGATTTTACGCGGGCAAACAACGTATGAACAAGAAAAAGGTTTATTATCAGAATTTGTAGGTCAATTTATTAAAAAATAATGAAACAGCATAAAAAAGCTCAGCTGGCACGACACGCCAGCTGGGCTTTTAAAGTTTTATGTTAGAAGATGCAACTTCGATTGCTGTATCAATCAAGATGCTAATCCCATTTTCGATTTGTTGTGTTGTGACGGATTCTTGTGGTGAGTGACTAATCCCGTCTTTACAAGGAATAAAAATCATACTCGTAGGACACAGATGTGCCATATTCATCGCATCGTGGCCGGCACCACTAAACATTTTGTGATACGTCCGTTTTTGTAGTTTGGCTTTTTCTTCAATAATGTCGGCGATTTTTTCTGATAATGCAACGGGTGTGTCTTGACCGAGAGAATCGATATTGACATGAATGTTGCGCGTGCTTGTAATTGTATGAATTTGCGTCATGATTTCGTTCACGACAGTCGTACGAACATCTTTGTCGATGCCACGGACATCAATTAAAAGTTGAACATCACCGGGTACGGCGTTCATCGTGTTTGGTGTGACATTGACGCCACCAACCGTTGCGACAATGCCGTCATGATGGTAGTTGTTGGCGATACACTCAACTTGAAGAATAATCTCTGCGGCGCAAGTCATGGCGTCTTTACGCATCGGCATAGGTGTTGAACCGGAATGGCTCGTTGTACCTGTCAATTTCACTTTAAAACGTTCAGGTGCTGCAATATGTGTGACAATCCCAATTTCTTTATTTTTGTTTTCTAAAATAGGGCCTTGTTCGATGTGTAATTCAAGAAAAGCTTTCATCTTATCGGTGTGAGGGGCTTTTCTCGGTTCGGTAGAGGTCATGGATTGCACGACGTCTAGTAAAGTTTGCCCGTCTTTGTCTTGGATTGTTTTCATATCTTCTTCGTTTAACATACCGCACAAATATTTGCTGCCGATCGTTGCGACGTTAAAGCGTGCAGATTCTTCGCAACTAAAGGCGATAATTTCAATCGGATGATCGGTGATGAAGTTGATGTCGTTAAGATGGCGTACCACTTCTAGTGCGCCGACAACACCTAGCAGGCCGTCATACTGCCCGCCCTCAGGTACGGTATCAATATGTGAACCGATAACAACGGGCGGCAAATCATTGTATTTCCCGTCGCGTCGTGCGATGACGTTTCCGACTTTGTCGAAGTAGACGGTCATGCCGAGTTCTTGACAGTACATGGAGAATTTCAGTGCGGCCAGTCTTTCGTTATGTGTAAATGCAAGACGATTGATGCCATCTAACTTCGTGCTAATGCCTAAATTATTAAAGCTGTTTAAGGTTGATAATATGCGATGTATGTTCATTACAACGCCTCCTCATTTTTAATAAATGCACATGCTTGATGATAGATTTTCAGTGTTTCATGGGTCACAGTTTCATCGAATTGATGGGCGTCACTGTTGATTTTCACGAGTGTTGCATTTGGATTGATTTTCGTTAAGTTTTCACTATAAGTAATCGGTACGTCCGGATCATCGCTTGCATGTGCAATGAATAGTTTTGGTAACTTGGTGAGTGCAGATGTATCAATGTGATAGTCGATGATCGTTGGCCATAGCCCGCAATGTCTGTAATAGAGGTATAAGAGATATCTAGGATGTGGCGGGATGCACGTTGAGACGGTTGGTTGTGTAAATTGTGTTTTAATGTCGTCAGTGAGTAGTGCTGTTACGTTAAGATGATTTTTCGGTATCGCTTTAAAATCAGGATGACTTACATCATAAAAGCCGTAAAAGTCGATGACGCCTTGGGTCGGATATTGGCTCGCATAAATTAAACTTAAAAAGCCACCTGCAGAACGTCCCATACAATATACTTCCATATCATAAGTATTAACGTATGTATGAATATGTTGCAAGTCTTCCAGTATGTTTTGAAAGTTCGCTTCTGGTAGCAAGCGATAATCCACTGTTAATAAATGGTAGTATTGCGTGATGACGTCGATATATTCTGTCGGTAAATCATTGCGTTGACCGAATATTAAGCCACCTCCGTGAAAATAAATCAATATACGTTGACATGTCGTTTGTGCACGATACAAAGTGCCTTTGAGTGTATACGTGTCTCCGCTATAAATATGAACTTCTTGCATACATACACCTCTTTCTCTATTTGAAGCTACTTCCCTGACTTTAGTATACGGCGATAATTCTAAAAAATATTTGTATAACTTGTATAAAAAGTAGCGAGAGTATTATCTGAAGTGTCAAAGAATAATCCCTACTGGCGGTATAGAATTAAAGTAGAAGATAAAACGAGGAGGTAAATGCTGTGGATATTCGTACAATGTTTGAAAGTTTAGATCAACAATTTACTAGTTATGGTGGCCTTCAAGGTGGCGGTATTACACGATTATTATATTCGGATGAGTGGACGGAAGCAGTCCGTGCATTGGAAACACTTCTAAAAGAGGAAGGCTTTGAAGTGTCGTTTGATGACGTCGGTAACCTGACAGGTCGTATCGAAGGGAGTGAACATCCTGAAGAAACAATCATGTCTGGTTCACATATAGATACGGTTGTTGAAGGCGGTCACTTAGACGGACAGTTCGGTATTTTATCTGCCATTATCGCAATGAAATATTTAGTCGAAAAATATGGCCAACCGAAAAAGTCTTTAGAGGTATTATCTTTAGCGGAAGAAGAAGGCAGTCGCTTCCCATACACATTCTGGGGGAGTAAAAACTTCTTCAATCTCGCAGATAAAAAAGATGTAGAAGAGATTGCAGATGCAGAAGGTGTGAAATTTACAGATGCAATGCGTCAATCTGGCTTTGATTTCAGACAAGATGACGCTGTTCGTGACGATATTAAAGCATTTGTCGAAATGCACATTGAGCAAGGTAAAGTGCTTGAAACAGAAGAAAAATCAATCGGTGTTGTGACAGGTATCGTTGGGCAAAAACGCTATACGATTAATTTAAAAGGTGAAGCGAACCATGCAGGTACGACACCAATGGGACTTAGAAAAGATGCAGTCGTTGCATTTACAGAAATTGTACAACGTCTTGTGAAAAGAGCGGAAGAAATTGGTGATCCGCTTGTATTGACGTTTGGTCATGTAACGCCTGTACCGAATACCGTGAACGTTGTGCCGGGTGAAGTAGAGTTCTCAGTAGACTGCCGACACATTGATCAAGCGGCACTGAATGATTTTGCGGATGAAGTAGAAGCAACCATTAAAGAAGTCGCACAACAACGTGGTATGGACGTGAATATCAATTTATGGATGGATGAAGAACCAACATTAATGGACGACGACATTATTAAAAATGTTGAGTTAGCTGCCGAAGAAGTGGCTGGACAAGCGTATAAAGTGATGCCATCAGGTGCTGGACACGATTCTCAAATCTTTGCGAAACACGTACCAACAGGCATGATTTTTGTACCGTCTATTAAAGGTATTTCACATAACGTTGAAGAAGAAACAAACGTAGAAGATTTAGTAAAAGGTATCGAAGTATTAGCGAGCGTATTACACAAATTAGCATATTAGAAGAAGGAGCGATTGTACGTGGGCTATTTAAATCACAAACAAGGTTATAGAGAAGAATTATTAGAAACAAGATCAGTCATTAAAAAAGACAACTTTGCATTAATTACACCAGACGGCTTAGTCAACAACGTTGTACCAGGATTTGAAGATTGCGATATGACTATTTTAGGTTCACCAAGATTAGGCGCACGATTCGTTGACTATTTAGTAACGGTTAAAAATCAAGGCGGTAACAAACAAGGCTTTGGCGGTAACGGGATTCAAACGTTTGTTTATGTCGTTTACGGTGCGATTACAGCAAAAGTAGACGGTCAATCATATGATTTAACACAAGGCGGTTACTTGTATGTCCCACCACATCTTCAATTAACATTTGAAAACAACAATGGTGGCGAAGACAGTCGTCTGTTCTTGTATAAAAAACGCTATCAAGAAGCGGAAAATGTTGGTAAACCGGACATCGTAGTCGGCAACGTCAATGATATTGAACCGGAAGCATATGAAGGTATGGAGGAAGTGTTAATTCAAGACTTACTCCCTAAATCTTTAGAATTCGATATGAACTTCCACATTTTATCGTTCAAACCAGGTGCATCACATGGTTATATTGAAACACATGTACAAGAACACGGTGCGTATGTATTGAGTGGTAGAGGTATGTATAACCTTGATAAAAACTGGATTCCTGTAGATAAAGGCGACTACATCTTTATGGGTGCGTACTCACCACAAGCAACGTATGCGATTGGATTAGATGAGCCGTTTGCGTATATCTATTCTAAAGATGCGAATAGAGACATTGAACTTTAGTAGAAAGGGGCTATTATCGTGGCAGAAGAATTAGTGTATGTTCAGCGAGATGAATTACGACAATTATTTTTAACACAGTTAGTTAATTCGGGTCTGCCGGAAAAGTTTGCTGAAAAAACAGCGGATTTGATGATCTTTGCGGATGAACGTGGCATTCATTCTCACGGTGCGGTGAGAGCAGAATACTATTCAAATCGTATTCAAGCAAAAGGTTTCAATCTAAATCCAGAATTGAAGTTTGAGAAGACGGGGCCGTGTAGCGGTATTTATTACGGTGACAATGCAATTGGTCACTATGTTGCTTATCAAGCGATGGAAGAAGCGATTGCCATGGCGAAAGATAAAGGCGTGGCAGTCGTTGGTGTAAAAGAAATGGGACATAGCGGTGCAATCGGCTACTATGCGCAACAAGCTGCTTTAGAAGGCATGGTTGCATTGACAGTGTGTCAATCAGATCCGATGGTTGTGCCATTTGGTGGGACAAAACCTTACTTTGGTACGAACCCTATTGCTTTTGGGACACCGAAAAAAGATGGCAAACCGATTATTTTTGATATGGCAACGACAGTACAAGCATGGGGCAAAATCTTGGATGCGCGAAGTAAAGGGAAAAGCATTCCTGATACTTGGGCTGTAGATGCGCAAGGCGAACCGACGACGAATCCAAATGATGTTGCAGCGTTATTGCCAGTTGCAGGTCCAAAAGGTTACGGCCTTATGATGATGATTGATATTTTATCTGGATCATTACTTGGCTTGCCATTTGGACAACATGTGACATCTATGTACAAAGACTTATCAGAATATCGCAAGCTTGGGCAATTGCATATTGTCATTAACCCAGCATTTTTTGGAGATAAAGCGCATTTCTTAGCACAAGTCTCACAAATGGTTGATGAATTACATGCGATACCACCTGCGAAAGGCTTTGATCAAGTGTACTATCCTGGAGAAATTCAAGAAGCGGTCATTGCTAAATATGAAGCAAGCGGCATCCCCGTTGCCAAAGAAATCTATGACTATTTAACGAAGTAAGTATTGCAATAGAGAGGGGTCATCACTGTGAGAGTGACGAAGGAACAGTTATTTAAGTTAATCAAAGAAAAGTTAATGAAGGCAGGACTACAAGATGTGTCTGCTGGGCATGTCGCAGATGTTTTAGTCTTTGCGGATCATAGAGGTATTCATTCGCATGGCGCCGTTCGTGTGGAATATTATGCAGAAAGAATTGCAAAAGGCGGTATTACGGTACAGCCGAACTATCGCTTGGAAAAAACAGGACCAGCTTCTGCTATTTATCATGGAGACAATGGACCTGGACACGAAGCAGCGTTATATGCGATGGAAGAAGCGATTGCTATGGCGAAAGATAACGGTATTGCAGTTGTAGGTGTAAAAGCGATTTCGCATAGCGGTGCTTTAGGATATTTTGTTGAAAAAGCAGCGCAAGAAGGTATGGTCGCAATCAGTGTCTGTCAATCAGATCCAATGGTCGTGCCTTTTGGTGGCACAGAGCCATACTTTGGCACGAACCCAATCGCATTTAGTTGCCCAACGGATGACGAACGCATTATTACATTTGATATGGCAACGACAGTACAGGCGTGGGGCAAAATTCTCGATGCGCGTAGTAAAGGGAAAGACATTCCGAATACATGGGCAGTTGATGCTGCAGGCGTACCAACAACGAATTCTCGAGATGTGCATGCCCTTTTACCAGTGGCTGGTCCGAAAGGCTATGGTTTGATGATGATGGTCGACATCCTCTCTGGCGCTTTACTTGGCCTACCTCAAGGCATTCACGTTTCATCTATGTATGCAGACTTGACGAAAGGACGCGATTTGGGACAGTTACACATCGTGATCAATCCAGCGTTCTTTACAGATCCAAAGCAGTTTAAAACACAGATTTCAACGATGTTAAATGAATTGAAGCAACAGCCTGCCGCACAAGGATATGATGAAGTGTATTATCCGGGTGAACGCGGTAAGTTGCGTGCTGAAAATTATGATAAACACGGCATCGAAATACCAGATGATATTTACGACTATTTAATGAGTGATGACGTGCATTATGACAGATATCATGGCAAGAATCGATTTGCAGAATAATAAAGGAGGAACATGATGCTATACACAGTGATTAAGGAAAATACGTATCAAGACTCTATCGTACTGATGTTACTCTCCAATAAATTAAGCGGTATTGAAGGGGTTAATAAAGCGTCGGTCATGATGGGGACACCTGCGAACAAAGATATTTTCAAATCTTCAGGATTAGCGACAGAAGCGCTCGAACAAGCGGGCCCTAATGATATTGCGATCGTCATTGACACAGAAGATCCGTCAAAAGTAGAGACGGTAAAAGTGGAAGTGGAAGCGGCGTTAAAAGGTGAATCAGAGTCTGACAGTAGTACAGCGAATAAGGAAGCAGTCAGTTGGAAACAAGCGTTAGATATGGCGGATAAACCGAATTTAGCATTGATTTCGATTCCTGGCACATATGCTGCGATGGAAGCTGAGAACGCATTAAAGCAGAACTTAAATGTGTTTATGTTTAGTGACAACGTCGCAAAAGAAGATGAAGTGAAGTTAAAACAATTGGCGCATGAAAAAGGGTTATTAGTGATGGGACCTGACTGTGGTACGGGTATTGTGCATGGTGTGCCATTAGCGTTTACGAATACCGTAAGCAAGGGTGACATTGGTATTGTCGGTGCGTCTGGCACAGGTATTCAAGAAGTTACAACAATCATTGATCGACTTGGTAAAGGTGTCACGAATGCAATTGGTACAGGTGGTCGAGATTTATCTACTGAAGTCGGTGCGATTACGATGATCGACAGTATTAAAGCGTTGAATGCAGATCCGACTGTCAATGTGATTACTGTCATTTCTAAGCCACCTGCGAAGGAAGTTCAAGAAAAGGTAATGAACACGCTACGAAATATTGCTAAGCCAATTGTGACGCTATTCCTCGGACATAAACCGACGTTCGATGAGCAAAATATTTACAATGCGTACACATTAGAAGAAGCGGCGGTTGTTTCAGTACAACTAGCGAACGGCGAAACACCAGCGTATGCACCGAAGTCATTATCTGACGTACAACCAGCATTTAAAGCAGAACAAACAAGTATTAAAGGATTTTATTCAGGTGGCACATTAGCCTACGAAGCAGCTATTTTAATCCAAGATGCTTTTGATGTCACAGGTGATCATGAAGAAGGTTATACGTTGAAATCAGAACATCATGAAGTGATTGATTTAGGCGATGATATGTATACACAAGGTAAGCCACATCCGATGATTGATCCGGAAATTCGTAAAGAAAAGCTACGTCAAGCGGCAGAAGATGAAAAAACAGCTGTTATTATGCTAGACAACGTTATTGGCTACGGTAGTCATGATGATATGGCGAATGAACTCGCACCAATTATTGCTGAAGTGATTGAACGTTCAAAACAAGCAGGCCGTGAAATTGTCGTATTAGCAACAGTGGTTGGTACGACGAAAGATTACCAAGGCTATGAATCACAAAAAGCCATTTTAGCAGATGCAGGGGCACATATTTGTGATACGAATGATCAAATGGTGCGCACGGCGATTGAATTGTTAGGTGGCAAAGTAGCGCAACCTGAAAAAACACTCGAAACTTTCGACAAAGTTACAGAAGATCTTGCGGTTGATGAGAAAGTGATGCAGTTGATTAACGACAAACCGAGCGTGATTAATATCGGTTTGAAGAGCTTCACAACAGCACTTCAAGATCATGATACCCCATATGTCCAATTCAATTGGAAACCAGTTGCAGGTGGAGATACAGAGTTAATCAAAGTACTACAATTTTTAAATAACTATGAAAAGGAGACTAACTGATGAATTTTAAAACAATAGATGAAGCGAACCAAGCAGTTGTTGAAAAAGTTATTGCCGCGTCTCCATTTTTAACTGATGTCGTGCCAGCATATGAAGTGATTCCTGAATTGCAAGAACATGTGTTGTTACATGCCGGACCACCGATGACATATGAAGATATGACAGATCCAATGCAAGGTTCATGTGTCGGTGCCATTTTATTTGAAGGTTGGGCAAGTGACGAAGCAGGCGCAAGACAATTATTAGAAGCAGGCAAAATCAAGTTAATCCCATGTCATCACGTGAATGCGGTTGGCCCAATGGGTGGTATTACATCGATGAACATGCCTGTACTCGTTGTTGTTAATAAAGAAAACGGCAATGAAGCATACTGTCAAATGAATGAAGGCATCGGTGCGGTTTTGCGATTTGGTGCATACAATCAACAAGTTGTCGATCGCTTGCACTGGATGAAAAACGTCTTAGGGCCTGTCTTGAGTAAAGCATTGAGAACGATTGATGGTGGTTTAAATATCAACGTCTTAATTGCCAAAGCGATTGCGATGGGTGATGAATTCCACCAACGTAATATTGCCGCATCTTACGCATTTTTACGTGATATGGCACCTATTATTTCAGGACTTGAAGATGTCGACGATAAAGATAAAAAAGATGTTTTACAGTTCTTGTCAGATACGGACCAATTTTTCTTAAATATCGCAATGGCAACTGGTAAAGCGATGATGGACGCTGCACGTACGATTCAAGCAGGAACAATTGTCACTGCCATGTGCCGTAACGGTAAAGAGTTTGGTATTCGCATTGCTGGTATGGGTGACGAATGGTTTACAGGCCCGGTTAACACGCCACAAGGCTTATACTTTACAGGTTACTCAGCTGAAGATGCGAACACAGACATTGGCGACTCTGCCATTACGGAAACAATCGGTGTTGGTGGTATGTCAATGATTGCGGCACCAGCCGTTACACGTTTTGTAGGAACAGGTGGCTTTAATGATGCACTTGAAACATCCAATCAAATGACCGAAATCTGTGTCGCAGAGAACCCTAACTTTATTATTCCGACATGGAACTTTAAAGGTGCACCACTCGGTATTGATGCAAGAAAAGTTGTTGAAACAGGTATTACACCAGTGATTAATACAGGTATTGCACATAAAATTGCAGGCTATGGACAAATTGGTGCAGGTACGGTGCATCCGCCGATTGAATGCTTTGAGAAAGCAATCAAAGCATATGCTAAAAAGTTAGGCTACACATCTTGATATTCGATTCAAAAGTCATTGGTCATGAAGTATTCAACTTTTTGGATGCCGACCGTCTCATCGTCCATAGTAAGTTCAACAAAGGTTTCAATATCGTGAATGAACGTCAAAACATGATATTCATTGGTACGGATGAAAATGGATTATTCCCTTTTGGTATCAATGTAGACCAGCAAACAAAGTCATGGTTATTAGATGACGTAGAAATTGGTTCAGAAATCATAACAAAAAATAACTGCCTTTACTTTGATCATCATATTTTAAAGTTGAATGGCAATATACTGAATTTCAAAGATAAATTAGTCCCCCAACTAGCATTTGTCGATGAAATAAAAAAATTAGACTTTCGTGCGTATGAAAATACAGATTTTAACAAGCAAAAAGTGGATTTACTGTTAGCAGAACTTACAAATGGTAACGATGATGAGGAGATGTTGCGCTATTTTATTGGAAGAGGCAGTGGTCTGACCCCGACAGGCGACGATATATTAATAGGCATGTTATTTGTACATCGTATAGTTCCTTTCATTGACCTTTCTAAAATAGCGCAAATCAAAAAAATATTGCAAGAAGATTGTACGACTTTGGTAAGTAAGCAGTTTTTAAATCTAGCACTTGATGGTGTATTTAGTACACGCCTCATGGATTTATTAGATGAAACCACCCTTTCCTTAAATATAGCGCGCTTATTAAAAGTCGGATCTTCTTCAGGAAAGGATACCGCTTATGGTATCTTTTCTGCTCTATAAAGGAGGATATGTATGGGTAAAAAAGTCGTGTTGGCGTTAGGTGGTAATGCAATTTTACGTCCTAAACAAGAACCAACATATGATAATCAATATGAGAACGTTATTAAAGCAAGTGAAAATATGATTGATATAAAAAAAGCAGGTCATAACATCATTGTGACGCACGGTAATGGGCCACAAGTTGGTAACATTATCGCGCAAAATGAAGCTGCTAAAGAAACCATTGCCCCGCTACCTATTTTTATTAGTAGCGCAGAATCACAAGGGTTTATCGGTTTTATGTTAGAAGCAGCATTAAAAAATAAACTGCACAAAGAACAGATGCCGATTAATGTTGTGACGTTAATGACAATGGTAGAAGTAGACAAGGATGACAAAGCATTTGAACATCCAACGAAGCCAATTGGTGTATTTTTTACAGAAGAAGAAGCCAAACAATTGGAAGACACAAAAGGCTACATGATGGTAGAAGATGCAGGGCGAGGCTATCGCCGCGTTGTACCTTCACCAGAACCACAAACAATTCATGGCATTGACGCTATCAATCAATTAGTCGATGACACAATTATTATTTCGTCAGGTGGCGGTGGTATTCCAGTTTATAAAGATGAAGCCGGTCGTATTCAAGGTGTCGATGCAGTGATTGATAAAGATAGATCCGGTCTCAAATTGGCACAACAAACACATGCAGATGTCTTTATGATGTTAACAGACGTGCCGAACGTTTATATTAACTGGGGTAAAGACAATGAACAGAAGCTGACACATATGACCGTTGCAGAAGCGGAACAATATATTCAAGAAGGTCAGTTCCCAGCCGGCAGTATGTTGCCGAAAGTGGAAGCAGCAATTGAATTTGCGAAGACGGGCAAAGAAGCCATTATTTGTGCGCTAGAAGACGCTGTTGATGCTTTAGCAGGACAAGCTGGTACAAAAATTACATTATAAAAAATAGGACTCGTGTAAAAGGGCGCGAGTCCTATTTTTGTCTAGCATGTCGTTGGAGACCACTAAAAAGTGTCGTGCAATAAACATAAAATCACCGCTACAAAACTGAGGGAATCGTTAGTCATCATTGTAGCGGTGTTTTGCTATTTGGGGTATGGGAACTGCGTGGGATAGAAGTCTCATCTATCCCACAGGGTTAGTATGGTTGTTACTTTAACATTCTATAAAATCTAGTGGCATAGGTGTTGCAAAGCCTAACATTACAAAGTTTTCAGTGCCAGTATTATAGACACCGTGAATATCACCTGGATAAGAAACGATAATATCACCTTTTGAGATGATGCGTTTTTCATCGTTATTTGTGATAAACTCGCCTTGACCTTCCAACACAATCCAGACGTCATCAGCGTCGGCATGCTTATGCGCTTTTAAAAACTGTCCAGGGCGTATACACCATACAGCACCAGCTGATTGCTTAGATTGATAAAAAATGTTTTTCTTTGCTTCAAAGTCACAATATTGATGTAACGTGTCTAACTTAAAATATCTTTCAGCCATTACACAAAGCCTCCTAATTGACAATGTAGTCCGGTGATTCATTATTTAACTTTTTATAGACATTCGTCGTCACAATTTCAGCCATCATATCGCGTGCTTCAAACGTTGCATTACCGATATGTGGTGTGATCACAACATTCTTCAACGTTTTCAATTTGTCATTAATTTCAGGTTCAAACTCAAACACATCAAGTGCTGCACCTTCAATGACTTTGTTTTCTAAAGCGTCAGCTAAAGCCGCTTCATGTACAATCGGGCCTCTTGAAGCGTTAATTAAGTACGCAGTTGGTTTCATCATCGCAATTTCTTCAGCATCAATCATATGCTTCATAGATGGATTATAAGAACAGTTAATTGCGACGAAATCAGCAGTTTTCAGCAATTCTTCCTGTGATACATATTTCGCTCCGAGCGCTTGTTCTTTCTCTTCATGTCTTGTAGGGCCACAGTATAAAATATCCATGTCGAAGCCTTTCGCACGTCTTGCTACAGCTGAACCAATCTCGCCTAAACCGATAATACCAATCGTTTTGCCAGACACTTCACGACCTCTGAAAAATAAAGGTGCCCAACCGTTAAAGCCAGTTGTACGACATAATTCGTCTCCTTCAACCACACGTCTTGCCGCCGCTAATAAAATCGCAAACGTTAAGTCAGCCGTTGCATTTGTAGAGGCATTCGGTGTGTTCGTCACATCAATACCTTTTGAACGTGCATAATCAATGTCGATATTATTAAAACCAGCACCATAGTTCGCAATAATTTTTAAATTCGGTGCCGCATCAATGACATCTTTGTCCACATTTGTCGACAACAAGCTGATCAACGCATCTTTATCTTTGATTTTGTCGATTAACGTTTCTTTAGTGATGAGCTTTTCTCCTTCAAACACGTCCACATGTTCAAAATGCTTTTCTAAAAACGTCATACCTGATTCAGGAATTTCTCCAGCAACTAAAATTTTCATGACTGTTCCTCCTTTATTCTACTTTGTAATTCAATTATAAGTCTTTTTGAATAGTGTTATTAGCACATAAATGGAAGAAAAATTCAGAATTATTGTTAGTAATGCACAAAAAGAAGGAGTGGATTTTTAATTAGTGCGGTATAAACAAGTTATTAGGATATGATAATGATACAAAGGGGGAAGGCGTATGACATTATTACCATGCAGTCCGATGAGTGTATTGATAGGGCGTTTATTTTTGAATGTCCCACCACAACAAATCAACTATTTTTTGGCTTTCGCTCTAGAAAAGCAATGAAAAATCAAGAAAATTGGGATCGTGTACAAAAACTGTTTGCGGAACTATTTGAAAAAGTTTTTCGTTATACATTGATGGTTTCAGTCGTGATTTTTGCGATGGACATCGCTTTCTTAATAGTGGGGTATGACAATTTACTGCTGACATCTGTTATTTCCCAGGCAATCATCTTGTTTGTGCTCTATTTTGCAGTATATTGGCATGTGAATCGGCAGTTAAATTAAAAAAGAGGCAACTTCTCAGTCAACCTCTTAAAACGGAATGAGTGTATATAACGCATTCATAAAAACAAGAGATAAGTATCTCTCGGAGACAAAGCGTCTCTTTCCTTACTGATCATATTATTTATTTTTAGTGTAATCGTCAATGATATTTTTAACAATCGTTGGACTGTTAGCCTACTTCTAATAAAGTAAAGGTCTTATGTTATCATCGAATTAAGGGAACACCACATTTGGGGAAGTAAATACATTTTGACAAAGGAGTTATGATGGATAAACAAAAACAACCTATGCCTAAGTCACAACAAGTATTGCTGGCAATAATTATCGTTATGCTCGTCCTTGAAGTGATACTAACCGCTTTCTTTATCTCGTTTAGTTCACCAATTTTCAAAGGGCTGACGATGATACACGGTCTTTTAATGATGGTATTTATCGTACGACAAGTGAAGCGAAAAGGACTTTAAATAAACCACCCCCAACATACGTAAGCGTGATGCGTATGATTGGGGGTGTTGTGCTTATTTTTGCCATACGTTTTCGAGGGCTTCGAGTGTTTTGCCTTTTGTTTCTGGGATGAACTTCCAGATGAATAGGCCGGATAAGATACACATCAAGGCGTAGAAGCCGTATGTGAATGTACCACTGAATGCCATCATTGATGGGTATGTTGATGTGATTGTAAAGTTGGCGAGCCATTGTGCGGCAACGGCGATGGCCATGGCGCCACTACGGATACGGTTTGGGAAGATTTCAGAGAGTAGTACCCATGTGATTGGTCCCCAACTCATCATGAATGACGCTGTGTAGATGACCATGAATAACAATGTGATAATACCGAATGTGCCGTTTGCTGTAAGGACGCTCATGCCGATCATACCAATCGCCATACCTGTTGAGCCGATGATGAGCAATGGTTTACGACCGAATTTATCGACATATAAAATAGCGACGACTGTAAAGATAACGTTCACTAAGCCCATCACGACGGTTTGAACCATCGCAGCATTGCCACCTGCACCGAGTTGTTCAAAAATACGTGGTGCGTAGTATAATGCGACGTTAATACCGATAAATTGTTGGAAAATCGATAAGAAAATCCCTACAATAATGACCGTTTTCCCGAAACTAAAAAGTGGGGCTTTCGTATCTTTTTCTTTATTTTTTGTTAAAACGATGTCGTTAAATACGTTTTGCGCATGTGATGCGGATGTATAGATTTTGTTGAGTACGGATAGTGCTTCTGCTTCTTTGTTTATCAGTGTCAGATAACGTGGTGTTTCTGGCACGAAGAACAGTAAGAAGAAAAAGACAGCTGCTGGAATGGCTTCGGTTGCGAACATATAACGCCAACCGATTGTTTCTATCCACTGTTGTGTTTCGCCAAAAATAATGCCGTAGTTGACGAAATAAACGACGAGCATCCCGAATATAATCGCAAATTGGTTGAACGATACGAGACGTCCACGAATGCTGGAAGGCGAGATTTCACTAATATAAACGGGTGAAATTGCTGACGCCAAACCTACACCAATACCGCCGATAACACGATAAATGTTGAACATAATGAGTAACATTAATGTCGGTTCACCGGGTGTGAAGAACATGAATTCTGGGAACCCTGATAATAAAGCTGAAACAACGAATAAAACGGCTGCGACTTGTAATGTGCGTTTACGACCAAAACGGCTGGAGAGGGATGATGATAATATCCCACCGATGACACAGCCGATTAAGGCACTTGAAACGGTTAATCCGTGAATAAAGTCGTTATAGTCAGCAGTAATATATTTTTGTAGTGATTGTTCGGCACCTGAGATAACGGCTGTATCATAACCGAATAACAAGCCGCCGAGTGTTGCGATTAAGGCAATGGTGAAAATAAACTTTTTATTATCGTAGTTTTTCATTTTATGCATCCCCTTGTTTATTTAAATGACAGTAACTGTTCTGAGATGGATTGCGTATGTTTGTATACAGATTGATAAATTGGGAATAGCTGTTCATATGTTTGGTGATGTGCTGGGTTCGGTGTGATGTCATCACGATAAGTAATCCATTGTTCGCGCATCGTTTGGAAATCATCGAACCAACCGGCTCCCATTGCCGCAAGCATTGCTGCACCGTAAGCAGGCCCTTGTTCTTGTGCTAACGTTCGGATAGATGCATTGAAAATGTCTGCTTGCATTTGTAGCCATGTCGCATTTTTAGCACCACCGCCGATTGAAACGATACGTTCGACCGGCTTGCCACTTTGACGAATAATGTCGATGCTGTCATGAATGGAGAAAGTAATGCCTTCAATAACAGCACGTTTTAAGTCATGATCAGTTGTTGTCGCATCAAGACCGATAAAGCTACTGCGAATCGTCGTATCGTTGTAAGGCGTACGTTCGCCTAACAAGTACGGTGTGAACAATAACCCATTCGCACCGGGTTTTGAAGACGGTAGGTCGTCTAAAAAGACATCGAAGTCTTCGGTTACATTTAATAATTTTTTGAGCCAGCCTAAGCTATAACCTGCCGACAGCGTGACGCCCATAATGTAATTTTGATTCGGGACACAATGATTAAAATAGTGAATGCTGCCATCATTTTCAAAATCTGTATCATTTTGAATTGCTAGGGCGACGCCGGATGTACCAATACTCACCATTTGCATACGGTCATCGGTAATGCCTGAGCCGAGCGCACCACATGCGTTATCTGCACCACCTTGATATACCGCAATATCATGAGATACGCTGAGTTGTGCTTGAATGTCTGTAGATAAGTCGCCATTTTTACCATGTGACGGTATAATGTCAGGCAATATCGCAGGGTCTAAGTCAAGTTGTTGTAACAAAGGTTGTGCCCAGTTGCCTTCTTTGACATTGAACAGTGACGTTCCTGACGCATCTGACGGTTCGCTGTACACATTGCCTGTGAGACGGTAGGCAATATAGTCTTTCGGTAACATGATTTTATGAATTTTTGCGAAGTTATCAGGTTCGTGTCGACGCACCCACATCAGTTTTGGTAAAGTGAAGCCTTCTAACACCGTGTTCTGCGTTTGTGCGAGGAATGTGTCCAGGCCAACAGTATTAAGCAATGACTGGACTTCGTTAGCTGTTCGCGTATCATTCCATAAAATCGCAGGACGAATCACATCGCCTTGCGCATCAATCATGACAAGCCCATGCATTTGGCCAGAAAAACTGATGCCGACAATGTCTTGTGCTGTTTCTTCATTAATAAAATATTTCAAGCTTTCAATGGTTGCGTCGTACCATACTTCAGGGTTCATTTCGCTATAACCGGATTGCGGGTGCTCTGTATGATAAGAGACGCTGTATTGATCTACAACGTCTCCTGCCATATTGACTTTTAAACTTTTTAACCCGCTCGTTCCGATGTCCATGCCGATTACGTATTTCATGTGCATCATCCCTCGTTGTTAATCGTTAAAATATATTGGTTAATGCGTGATTTAATAACTTCTAAATGATCAGATTGTAATGCGATATCGCCAAGTTGTAGGGCGTGTTGTTCTAATTCTTCAAAAGACGTCGCATCATTTATGATTTTTTCGCCGATACCATTTTTGAAAGAGGCATACTTATTGTCAACGATGTCTTCAAAGAAACGGTCTTCAATCATTTTATGTGCCACACGTAAGCCAAGCGCAAAGGCGTCCATACCAACGATATGTGTTAACACTAAATCTTCTTGCGTAAATGACGTACGTCTTGGTTTCGCATCGAAGTTGAGGCCACCTGGATTTAAGCCACCATTTTTCAAAATTTCATACATCGCTAAAGTCGTTTCGTAAACATCTGATGGGAACTCGTCTGTATCCCAGCCAAGCAATGGGTGACCTTGGTTGGCATCGACAGAACCTAACATACCGTTATCACGCGCATAGCGTAATTCGTGTTGGAATGTATGACCTGCTAAAGTCGCATGGTTCGCTTCAATATTGAATTTAAAGAAACCGTCTAAGTCATATTTTTGTAAAAAGGCATGTGCTGTCGCAACATCTGTATCGTATTGATGTGATGTTGGTTCTTTTGGCTTAGGTTCGATTAAAAATTGACCTGTAAAACCAATTTCATCTGCATACGCTTTTGCCATTTTAAAGAAACGTGCTAAGTTGTCTAACTCTAATTTCATATCCGTGTTGAGTAAGCTTTCGTAACCTTCACGTCCGCCCCAGAATACAAAGTTTTCAGCGTCTAACTTTTTAGCAATTTCAAGCGATTTTTTAACTTTTGCAGCTGCATACGCAAACACATCTGCATGAGAAGACGTGGCTGCACCGTGAACAAAGCGTTCATGTGTAAAGTTATTCGCTGTGTTCCATAATAACTTTTTACCTGTTTCAGCCATTTTATCTTTAATTAAATCTGTGATAACGTCTAAATTTTGGTTCGTTTCAGCAAGTGTTTTACCTTCAGGGGCAATATCCACGTCATGGAAACAGAAATATTCAATACCTGTTTTATCCATAAATTCAAAAATAGCCTCTACACGTGCTTTCGCCTTATCCATTTCATCTAGATTATCCCAATCACGTTGTGCCGTTCCTACACCAAATGGATCCGATAAATCAGCCGTGAATGTATGCCAGTAAGCCACACTAAATCTGAGATGTTCTTTCATCGTTTTGTCGCCGATTTTTTCATCTGGATTGTAATACTTAAAACTAAGAGGGTTCGTTGATGTCGGACCTTCATAAGCTACTTTGTCTATATCGAAATATGTCATAGAGAAAACCTCCTACATGTTAGTTTGTTTAATAAATTAACTAACTAGAATATAGCACGTTTTATTTATTTTGTAAACGTTTTCTATTGGGGGTTAGAAAATAAAAAAGAGGTTTTACGACGAAACGTTGGTTAGATTTCGCCGTAGTACCTCTTGTTAAGATGAAAAATCGAGTTTAATATTGCCGATATTAAGTATTTGTTGGGTAATGCCAAGCGCACCACCAAACAATGTTGCATATTGTACGTTGGATGTGAGGCGGATCGCTGTCGCGTCATATGAAAGCGTGTGGAGTTGGTCTTGAATTTGCGTTAATATTTCAGGTATTTCATTCATAATAGGGCAGTTAATATAAATATGTGCTGGATTGAGCTGCATAGAAAAGTTATAGATAAGCACCGCGATACGTTCAACAAATGTTTGGACTTCTTCCCGAACAATCGGGTGTTGTGCTTTGTAATATTGGCTGATTGTTTCGAGTGTGAGTGGTTCGTTCAAATGTGCACGCAAACGTGAAACAAGCGCATCTTGAGAACAAATATTTTCAATTTTGTCATAGTGGACAGGTTGTGTGTCTGAGACGAGCACCAGTGACTGCCCAATTTCGCCAGCACTGCCATCTGAACCACGATACAACTGATTGTTTAAAATAAGCCCAGCACCAATCCCTTTATGAATACTTAACGTTGCTAAACTTTCCGTACATGTATGATTGCGTAACGCATGTTCATAAAGCGCAGCAAGGTTGGCCTCATTTTCAATTAAAATCGGCACTTCCGCATACTGTTCCAGCCGTTCACGTACTGAAATGTCATCCAACTCAAGGAACGGCAACGTACGAATCGATTGATCTTGATTGACGATGCCGTGAATTGACACCGCAATCCCGAGCAAGCCATGTTGTGTGCCACGTTGATCGCTTGGATTCAACTTTGATTCCACAATCGACAATGCATGCGCCATCGTTTTTTCCGTTAGTGGGTAAGAATCATAGGCTAGCACTTTTCCATTAAACGCATTGACCATCATATCGACAGAATCATACGTAAAATCAAGAGAGACCGTATAGCCAAAATCCGGATTAATCTCCAGCAAAATCGTCTTTCTCCCACCTTTTTTCGTACTCTCGCCTTGCCCGACTTCACAGACAAGTTGTTGTGCTTTTAAGTGATTTAATACCCCCGAAATCGTCGCCTTATTCGTATTCGTCAACTGCGAAATATCCGTCATCGAGAGCGGTTTATGATTGAAAATCGTTTTTAACACCATGCGTTCATTAGCTGTAAAGGATAAATATGGCATCTGTTTCATTGCGTGAACCCCTTTAATAAGTTGATACTGTTAGTCATTGGACGTGGAACAGAAATTGAATCATTGTCATCATTTTCGTTTCCCAGTCCGCATCAATAATAAATAAGTATAGCATTAATTGAGAAAACGTGTCGTTGGAGGGAAGATTGGATTTAACTTGCGCGTAACTTCCAGAGTAGCTGAATAAGGGAAGTTAGAGTGTGATGAAGTGTTAAAAGAAAGAAATGTCTCGCTGACCGAGTTGTCACAAGCCGTTGATGTAACCATCGCCAACTTATCTATCCTAAAAACAGGTAAAGCCAAAGCCGTTCGTTTTAGTACACTTGAAGCGATTTGTAATTACTTGGACTGTCAGCCGGAAGATATTATTGTAAATGAATAACGTTAATATAACGCCACGTTCTCTCTAATTTAGAGAAATTGTGGCGTTTTTTGTTTTTATACTTAATGATAGTAAATCAATGAAATAAAACTTTAATATTCAAATGATGTATGAGATAATGTTTTTAAATTAAATGATGTGATAATAAGGAAGGATGATTTGAATTTGAAGAAGGTACTAGGTATTTTAACAACAACAGGATTAGCCCTTACGTTAGCTGCATGTTCGGGTGGGGATAATAACGAAAGCAATCAATCTCAAGACAAAACATCAAATAATGAAACGAGCCAAAATAAAACGAATGAAAATAACACTACAAATCAATCGAACAACCAACCTAAAAGTAATATGAATCAATCCAGTCAAAAACAACCGTCTGTCGATGAAATCGTCCAAAACTTAACGGATGAGGAAAAATATGCGTTGGCTTTATATGAAAGTGGAATAAATGATATTGTTGTAACACCTAATGATTTAGCAAATGGTCAGTATGAAAAGACACATAATGGTGGGCACAGTGAAATAAAGACTATAAGTCGGATTACACTTGTTCCTGGGAATCCCAATGGTCATCCTGGGACACCAAGTAATGTTAGACTTTATGGACCTTCACCGGCAAAGACAACTGCAGGGGGTACAGGTGTATTAATCAGTGATGATCAAGTAGTTATATACATTACACAGTCACCTAAAACTTATGATCAAATTGTTAATGATCCGTATGGTGCAAGTCATGTATTCAATGTAAAGGACCTATACAATCGCCATAGTAGTGAAGATTACAAAGGATTGGCAAGCAAAATTGTAATCGGACAAGCACCGTCAGAAGAAACATCACAAGCACAGGATACATCTTCTAGTTCATCTAGCAGTAGCTCTAGTATCAAAGTAACGCGTGAAAATGTAATCGACTTAGTAGAAGATTATGAAGGTCATTTGTTAGACACTAATACGTATACGTACAAAGAACCTGCACAATTAGGCGATGGTAGTTGGGGCTTTTCATTCCTTGATAAGGCCGGGAACTTAGCCGGATCTTATATTGTGAGTGCAGACGGTGTTGTAACGAAATATGATGAAAAAGGTATTGAAGAGTAGAATTTCATAAGAATAAAATCAGACCAAAAGTGTGAGTAGTATAACAGTCAAATTATGCTACCCACATTTTTTTATTTACAGAATATAAGTTAATTTGAAATATCAAAGGAATTATCAATACAAATTAAAGTGAATAACTAAAATAGTACTTCAATATTATAAAATTTTATGAGATAATGTAAATACACAATTATTTATCTGTTTTGGAAAGTTTCAATACTTTAAATAGGTTAGAACGTGTTTGAGTATCAAGAGACCATCCTTGCAGTAAAAGTAAAAAAATAAAAGATAGGAGACAATAATAGTGCAAGTTAATAAAGATATTGAGAAAAAATTCGCTGTTTCAGTTGCGACACCTTGGATTAAAGGGAAAATGGATGTTGACTCACATAATGTTATGATTGATATTCCCAATACAGTGCTTTTCGGATTAATACCTGCTGGTCGTCGAAAGCATACAACGCCATTGGGAAATGTATCTAACGTATACACAAGTAGCTCATACAAATTAGTACGTATGATATTTGGATTATTAATTTGTTTACTTTCTTTTGGCTTATTTGGAACGAGTTTTATACGTGCGTTTGTTTTATTAGCCTTAGGTGCATTGATAATTGCTTCTGGAATTATTACTGTTTTTCGCTATGAAAATAACGGTCATTCAGTCAGTGTGCCTTTACCGTTTTTTGAGGCACATCATGCTCAAGCATTTGCAGATAAAGTCATTGCGCAAATCAATCAATATAACGATCATCGCAATGGCTATATGAATGCTCAAATGATTAACAATCAACAGGCACAATCTACTGAACAAATTATTAATGCGATGAAAAAGTAAAATTAAGAATATAGCTATCTAGTTATATAAAGTAAAAGTGTGAACGGGATAACGACCTCCTGCTCACACTTTTTGACTATTTGATACTTTTACGGCCACGATGCCATTCTTCAATTAGGAATACAGCACCTAACGCAAAGAATAAGATAAAAGATAAGAAACTTGGAAAATGGTGTGTCACATACAAGTAGCCCATCACAAAAACGTATAGAACAGGAATAACTGCACCCCATATTGCGGATTGACGACTTGCCATGAAATATTGTAGTGCCAAAATCACAATAATAATAGGAATCGTGATGTACGATGGCATATACGCTCGCCCCCTTTGTTAAGTTTTCATACGCTATACCAATCGTAACATTTTCATCACATTAAACAAAATAACACACCATTACAATGTTTAGTAAATCAATAAAATAGTACTTTAATATTAGAATGTTGTATGAGATAATAACGGTATATAAAATGATAAGAAATGAGGATTAAAAGAATGAAAAAACTTTTATTTGGTGCGATTGTTTCGACATTTTTATTAACAGGCTGTTCAAATGTCACAAACTCAAAAGAATTGAAAATGGGTGAAGTTTTCAATAGTGGGAAAGAACATATTAGTTATGTTGTAGATGGTTCAGAAGATATTGATAAGGATTCGGAAATTGAAATGATGATTGTAACTAAAGATGGTAAATCAAAATTATATAATATCAAATCAGATACTACTTTAGGTGACATGGCCAAATTGGATGATGATAAGAAAAAAGAAAAAATGCTAAAAGATGATAAGAAGTATTTTAAAACAATGAAGGGATTCAAGTTGGACCAATTAAAATCACATATGTATTATATTAATCACAAAGATGATGAAAATTTGGAAGGTGACGCAGAATTGAATTCGCTGAAAATGGATGATGTAAAGAAATCTTATGATGAGGCAAAAAATATCAAATACAAAGAGCCAGAATTTAAAGATATAGAATTAACTGTTTTCACAGATGGTTCAGGGAATGAGACGTCTTCAGAAACGTTTACATTTGTAAATGAAAATCATTATTTTAATATAGATCCTGCTGAGTATAATGTATCAATATCTGTTCCTAAGTATCCTTTTGAAATTTACGATAAAAAATATGCTGGTTTTTATAGTCAGCGTAAAGAGATATACTTAATCACCGAAGTAGGTGATAAGGTTGAAACGCCAATGTTTGATTCACAAGACGACAAATATGTAGATAAAGTAGACTAAGATTTGTGCCTCTATTTATGTAGCGATGATGTTACATAAATAGAGGCTTTGTTATGCATAGCCGATAACATCAGCCAAGATGCAACGATGTTACACTAATAAAAACAGGGGGTTAAACGATGGACCGATTGATGTATGCATTAAAAACGGGTCTAATTGCGTTCCTTGTTTTTTGTACAGCGCGTTACTTGGTACCGTACGCAGTTATCTCAGAACATAAGATTATCTTTAGTCTTGTGAATACATTATTATTGGTTGCTATTTGGTTCTTCTTAATAGGGAAACCGCCAAAAAATTCATAAAAAAGAAGCCGTACAGAAGTGAACATGTCGCTTTTGTATGGCTTTTCGCTGTTATAAGTCTAAGTAATGCAGTGTGAAGGTTAAATCTTTCTCCAGATGTGTTTTCAGTAAGTGAACGGCTTGGTCGATGTCTCTTTTTTCTAATGCGGTCACGATTTCTCTATGTTCTTCGATAAGGCCGTGACGTCGCTTGTTGATGACGGTTTTGCTGAATAAGAATATAAAGCCTTTCATTTTTTCATAAGTTTCCATAATAAATTCATTATGTGTCGCGCTCATGAGTTTTTGATGAAATTGATCATTTGTTTCAATGACTAAGTTTTCATCGGCGTCGACGTCAATATTCGTATAACTGCGCAGTTCATCAATGTCTTCTTGGACAAAGACGATGGCTGCTTTTTTGAGTGCGTGTGTTTCGAGTAAGATGCGTAGCTCAAATATTTTTCGAAATTCTTCTGCGTTTGGTACGAAAATATAACCATCTTTAATCAAATATTCAAGTTCCAGTTGTTTCATTGCTTCTCGAATGGGTGTGCGACTCACATTATATTTTTCCGCCATTTTCACTTCTGTAATTTTTTCTCCGGGTTGTAAGATACCGTGAATAATATCGTCCCGCATTTGTTGATAGATCGATGTGTCTTTACGCATCATATCGTCGTGCCCCCTTATCAAAATTAGTGTACTACAAAATGCAATAGAAGAAAAATGTATACAATTTATAAAAAATGATATACAATAACTCTTGCAAACGTTTACAATTGGAGGGGTTAATATGAAAATTGGATGCATTGGACTTGGGATTATGGGAAAACCGATGGCAAAGCATTTTATCAACGCAGGTCATGATGTTTATGTGTATGACGTGAATGAAGCGGCTATTAATGAGTTGGCGCAGCTAGGAGGCCACCCTGCTACGATGCAAATGATGGCGGAACAGGCGGAATATATTATCACGTCGTTGCCTAGTGGTGCAATTGTGAAGGCGGTGTTATATAGCGGAGAAGATGCGTTAATGGCGCAACCGACCATTAACACGAAGTATGTGATTGATACGAGTTCTATTACACCGAATGAAGCACTGGAAATTCATAAAATGCTGGAAGAAGTGAACGTACAATATTGTGATGCACCGGTTAGTGGTGGGGAGCCACTGGCGATTACCGGTGAACTAGCGGTAATGATTGGTTGTGACGCACAAGTGTTAGGCACGGTTAAAACAGTGTTGGCACCTGTGTCGGCGTCTGTGATTCGCGTCGGCGATGTAGGAGCTGGTAGTGTTGTAAAGCTTGCAAACCAAATTATTGTGAATACGAATATTGTGGCATTGTCAGAAGCGGTTGTTTTGGCGAAAAAGTTCGATATTCAATTACAAGATATGTTTGACGCCATTCGTGGTGGCTTGGCAGGTTCAGCGGTTATGGAGGCGAAGTTCCCTAAGATGATCGCAGAAGACTATGCACCGGGTGGCACGATCAATATTAACTATAAAGATTTAAAAAATGTCATGATGACGGCAGATACTGTGAATTTGGCGCTCCCTGTTGCCAATATGGTGAAAGAGATGTACAAGGCGGAAGTGGCGTCTGATCATGGTATGAATGATCATTCAGGTGTGATCAAATATATCGAAAATATTAATCAATTGTAGGTGAGAGTTATGTTGAATCGACAATTAATTGAACAACGCCAAGGCGATGAGTTTCGTAAAGGGTTGGAGATGTTGAAGTTTAAAATCGTTGTATTAGACGATGATCCAACAGGGACACAAACGGTGAAAGATTTGCCGGTGTATACAGATTGGTCAGAACAGTATATTGAAGATGGTTTTCGACAACCACATAATATGTTTTATATTTTAACGAATTCACGTGCATTAACTGAAAAAGAAACAACCGTGTTACATCAGACGATTATTAAAAATATTGAGTCTGTATCACAAAAGTTAGATATGCCTTACATGGTGATTAGCCGTGGTGACTCGACGTTACGTGGGCATTTTTATTTAGAACCTAAAGTGTTAAATGATGCGGCAGACAAGCCATTCGATGCGGTATTTTATGCGCCGGCATTTTTTGAAGGCAATCGCTTCACATACGAGGGTGTGCACTATTTAGAAGACAATGGTGTGCTTATTCCTGTTTCAGATAGTGAGTTTGCGCATGATACGACGTTTGGCTTTAAAAGTGAGACGATGGCAGCTTTCATAGAAGAAAAGAGTCATGGTGCAATTAAGCAAGAAAACGTACAACATATTACGTTGCAACAATTAAGAAATCGAGACAGTTTATTCGATGTCTTTGCACAACTTGAAGGTTTTGAAGCGGTGGTTGTTGATGCGTTGAATGATGAAGATATGGATTATTTTGTGGCATGCTTAATTGATTTTCTGAATCAACAGCCGAAACGCTTTATTTTTAGAACGGCTGCGTCTTTTGTAAAAGCGATTTGTCAGACGCCGGGGGAAATTATTCAGTTGAACGACTATCAACAGAGTGATCACGGTGGCTTGATGATTGTTGGCTCGCATGTGAAGAAGTCGTCTGAACAGTTACAACATTTGTTAGCACATTCGGATATTCAAGCGGTGGAGTTTGGTGTAAAAATTTTAGAAACGCCAGAGTTAGTGGATGATTATATCCAACAGTTAACACAACAAGTAGAGGCGTTGTTGCGTACAGGGCAAGATGTGGTGCTGTATACGTCACGTGATGTTGTGAAAACGACAGATACCGATCAAAACTTAAATATTTCAACACGTATTTCAGACAGTTTAGTTCAAATCGTTCAAAATCTAACAATCCAGCCAAGTTTTATTATTGCGAAAGGCGGGATTACGTCAAGTGATGTCGCAACGAAAGGGTTAGGCATTAAAAAAGCGGAAGTCATCGGTCAAGTGACGAATGGTGTGCCCGTATGGTTAACGGGAGATGAAGCGAAGTATGCGGGTATGCCGTATGTGATTTTCCCGGGAAATGTTGGCGCTGTTGAAACGTTAACGAATGTTTATCAAATGAATCAAACACGTAAAGGATAAGAGAGGGGTTACTGTATATGATGGGAGATGTTTGGCCAATTATTGGCGTTGTCATTGGTGTGGCATTATTACTGTTTTTAATTATGGGCTTGAAGTTGAATACATTTATCGCATTAATTATTACGTCGATGGTGACGGGTATTATTTTAGGAATGCCGATTGATCAAGTGGTCGCAACTGTTGAAAAAGGAATGGGCGATACGCTTGGACATATCGCGATTATTTTCGGTCTCGGTGCGATTTTAGGTAAACTGCTGTCAGACGGTGGGGGTGCAACGAAAATTGCCGACACGTTGATTGTGACGTTCGGGACGAAACATGTGACATGGGCGATGATTATTGCGTCATTTATTATTGGGATTTCGCTATTTTTAGAAGTAGCGTTCGTATTATTGATTCCACTCGTGTTTACGTTGGCGAAACGTATGGATATTCCACGATTACAGGTTGGGCTACCGATGACTGCAGCGATTGCGGTAACACATGGTTTCTTACCACCACATCCAGGTCCGGTTGCGATTTCAGAAGCAATTAATGCGAATGTGGGTTACGTGTTAATGTATGGGATTATTATCGGTATTCCATTGGCAATTATTGTAGGGGGTACATTCCCTGCGATGGCACGTAAATTGGCTCCATCTGCTTTTGATAAAGTGAATGAAGCGGCTGTCGACAATGATGTTAATGAATTAAAAGTAACCACATTACCAAGCTTTGGTGTGAGTTTATTAACAGCACTTTTACCAGTTATTTTAATGATTATCGCAACGATTGTGCAACTGGTGACAGGGCATGAAGATGGTAAAGCAAGCGGATTAGAAGGATTTATTTACTTTATCGGTTCATCATCAACAGCGATGCTGATTGCGGTGCTATTTGCGATTTATACAATGGGCATTAGACAACAACGTTCAATGAATAACATTATGGATTCCGTGACAGCAGCGATTACACCGATTGCGATGTTATTACTCATCATCGGTGGTGGCGGTACGTTCAAACAAATTTTAATCGACGGTGGTGTAGGTGACGCCATTTCAAATATCTTCAGTGATACGAACATGTCACCCATTGTGTTGGCATGGTTAGCCGCTGCGTTATTACGTCTAGCATTAGGTTCCACAACAGTGTCTGCCATTTCATCAGTCGGTATTGTCTTGCCAATGTTGCAGTCGTCAGATGTTAACTTAGCACTTGTCGTACTTGCGATTGGTGCGGGTAGTATTTTCTGCTCACACGTAAACGACGCTGGATTCTGGATGTTCAAAGAGTACTTTGGCTTATCAATGAAAGAAACATTTTTAACTTGGACATTGTTAGAGTCTATCTTGTCGGTACTTGGTCTAGGTTTTGTCTTGTTGTTAGGAATGGTAATATAGCCGTTGTATATGGAAAAGTAAGTATGTGATGAAACAACATAAAATTTTAAACAAAATATCTTTATAAACACAACGGATAATAAGTGTGTAAATGAGTCGGCGTTGTAGCGCAGATAGAAAATTAATACTGCATTAATGGGAGTCAGCGTTGTAGCGCGGACAGAAAATTAATACTACATTAACGAGAATCGGCGTTGTGGCGCGGATATAAAATAAATACTACATAAAATGAAGCCGTACAATAGTGAGAGATGTCGCTATTGTACGGCTTTTATCATTTATTGTTTTTCACGATAACCTAGAGATGCAGAGATTATACAACCACCTAAGAAATAAATAAGTGGCCTTATTAATGTGTTGGCTAACGTTTGATGAAAAATAAGCATTAATATAATGGTGAGTAGTCCTAAAATAAAGAGCAGTCGGTTTTTAATATACAAGAGAATCACTCCTTACAGCCAGTGTATCATTTTTAAGGCTGTAATTAGAGACATTTACGATGCGGTTGTGCGCTCTTTTGACAAGGCGATGTATGCCCCTAACACTGCGAAAATAATACCGAGTACGAGATAAATCGTTAGCTGTGATTCGCCAATCATCACGCTCGCAATACCCCCAATTGCTGGAAAACCGGCAACCATATAGCTACTTTTAGAAGCACCAATGTTTTTAACAAGTTTTAAATAAAAGAGCCAAGCAACAAATGATGCCAATATGGCGAGATAGCTTAAGCCGAGCCAGTATGTAGGTTGTGTTGGAATGACGAATGATTGTCCACTTACTATTGAAAAAACAAGTAATAGCACGACGGCACTGAACATACCAACAGTATTTGCTAGTACGGGGTCAATATTTTTATCACTATTATAAAGTGAGAAGACGTCGCCTAAGGAAGTGATACATGTACCGAGTATAGCAAGGGCGGCCCCTAACAAAACGTCTCCACTTAATTGATGCAGTTGTGGAATGAGTGTCACGATAACACTTAAAATACCTAATGTACCACCGACATAAATCTTCTTGCTTACACGCTGTTTTAAAACGATGCTAATAAAGAGCGGTGTTGTTACAACTTTCATAGAGAAAATAAGTGTCACAAGGGCAGATGTTGTGAGTATCGTGCCGTAATACAATAATAAATAGCTAATCGCAAAGTTACATAGTCCAAAGCCAATGACCGTCCATAGATTTCTTTTTAACCCTGTTGGACGTTTGTGTTGAACATACAAAAGAATGGAAAAGAGACCGAATGCGATAATGGACCGATACAATAATGGACCGATACAATAATGAAATTTCGAGTGGTGCGTCAGTGCCTTGTATTTTCACGGCGATGAAGTTCAGTCCCCAAATAAGCATACAGCAGATGTACATAAATGGATTCAATGCGTATTCCCCCTTGCATACAATAACTTGTATTTTACTATAGCGAAAGTTGCGTCAGAACACAATGTGAAGTGATTGGGTCAGTGTGCTGTCATAGTGCGGTCACTCAGAAGGATGTCTCGAATTGCCCGAGTATCGGCAAATATTGCGCTTTATGTCTTGAATGTAGTTGGTGTATGATAAGGATATAAGTATGTATAGTACGGGAGGTTATTTTGGTGACGCAAGCACAGCCAAAATTTTTAACAATTTATAATACGCTTTATGAAGAAATTCAAATGGGCAAGTTTCCGGGTGGCGAGGCATTACCGACGGAGAAGGTCCTTTGTGAACGTTTTGGTGTGAGTCGTATGACGTTGCGCCAAGCGATTAAGCTGTTGACGGAAGATGGTGTTGTGGAGAGTATTCGTGGGAAAGGTCATTTCGTCGTGTCGCAACATCGAGATCACAGTGCATCGAGTATGGCACGATTGGCGCATCCCCTCCAACAAATGGCACGTTATCCGATGACACTTGATGCGATTCACTATCGTGTTGATTTGGAAAGCGAGTATACGAATCATTTGTTCCCGGATCATCCATCAGTGGTTGTGGCGATGGAGCGTTATTACACACGCAAAGACAATGAGACACAACAAGCAGATGCGATGTGCTTTACGTTTATTCCAATTAATGTCATTGATATGTATGAGGTGTCGACGCAAGATGAAGCGGCTGTGCGAACGTTTGTTGAACAACAAGTGTATCAATATGCAGCGCAGTCTGATTTGAAATTTACTATGACACAAAAGCCGCACTTTGCGCATGATGCTCATACGTTTGATGGTGGTGAACATTGCTGGCTGATTGTGGAGACGGTGTACAGTGGTCATGAAAGTCCGATTGTCATCAATAAATGGTATGTGCCGCAAACGCAGGCAGATATAACCGTGACACGTATGAAAGAAACAACGTAGACAGAGCTTAGTATGTTGTTGGCGTTGTCTAAAATAAAAAGTAGTTGTCTAGTCTATGATAATAAAATACAAATGAAAGTCATATGAGGAAATGCACATGAACGGTGCCACCTTGTATGGCTTTTTATTTAGTAAAGCTTTGTTGTAGTGTCTCGATAAGGCTGGTTTTTCAGGCATATGCAATTAATATCATCGTTCAATTGGTTTCAATTTCGTCGTTCGACAATTTGTCACAAATTACATCTTGAAAGCGCTATCTACAAGTTGTAAGATATAAGTGGTTAGACAAATAGACAAATTACTATACAACTTGGAGGTCGTTATACATGAAAGCTACACCACATATTAAGCCGATGAACGGCGTAGAGATTGCAGAGACAGTATTATTACCAGGAGATCCACTACGTGCGAAGTTTATTGCGGAGACGTATTTGGAAGATGTACAACAGTTCAATGGTGTAAGAAACATGTTCGGTTACACAGGCACGTACAAAGGTCAAAAAGTATCTGTGATGGGTTCAGGTATGGGGATTCCATCAATCGGTATTTATTCATATGAGTTGATTCATACATTTGGTTGTAAGAAGTTAATCCGTGTCGGTTCATGCGGTGCAATGCAACCGGATATCGACTTATACGATGTGATTATTGCGCAAGCGGCATCAACAGATTCTGACTATGTGAAACAATATCGTTTACCAGGTCACTACGCGCCAATCGCTTCTTATCGTTTATTAGAAGGTGCGGTAAGTAAAGCACGTGAAAAAGGTGTGAACTATCATGTTGGTAACGTGTTATCAAGTGATATTTTCTATAATGCAGATGAAACAGCGAATGAACGTTGGCAACGCATGGGTATTTTAGGCGTAGAAATGGAATCTGCAGCGTTATATATGAATGCGACATATGCAGGTGTCGAAGCGTTAGGTGTGTTTACAGTAAGTGACCACATTATTCACAACAAAGCCACAACACCAGAAGAAAGAGAACGTGCGTTTACGGATATGATTGAAATCGCACTGTCTCTCATTTAAGGAGTGACTGTGATGACATCATATGACAAAGTGAAAAAAGCGGTACCGATCTTACTCTTTCTATTCGTTTTCAGTTTGGTTATCGACAACTCGTTCAAATTAATTTCAGTTGCGATTGCGGATGACTTGAACATTTCGGTAACGACGGTAAGTTGGCAAGCGACTCTTGCAGGACTTGTAATTGGTATCGGGGCAGTGGTGTATTCATCACTGTCTGATGCGATCAGTATCCGTACACTGTTTATTTACGGTGTGTGTTTAATCATTATCGGTTCAATTATTGGTTATATTTTCCAAGGGAACTTCCCGCTGTTGTTAACAGGACGTATTATTCAAACGTCAGGACTTGCGGCGGCTGAGACATTGTATGTTATTTATGTTGCGAAGTACTTGTCCAAAGAAGATCAGAAGACGTATCTCGGTTTGAGTACGAGTAGTTATTCATTATCACTCGTTATCGGTACGTTATCAGGTGGTTTTATTTCAACGTACTTACACTGGACGAATATGTTTTTAATCGCATTAATCGTTGTGTTTACACTTCCGTTCCTAGTTTAAACTTTTACCAAAAGAAGAGTCAGTGAACAAAGCACATCTTGATTTTATTGGATTGGTTTTAGTGTCAACGATTGCGACAACGGTGATGTTGTTTATTACGAACTTTAACTGGTGGTATTTAGCAGGTGCATTGATTGTTATTGCTATTTTTGCGCTATACATTAAAAATGCGAAACAGCCATTGGTTGATAAGAAATTTTTCCAAAACAAACGCTATGCATCATTTTTATTTATTGTGTTTGTGATGTATATGATACAGTTAGGTTATATTTTTACGTTCCCATTTATTATGGAACAGATTTATCATTTTGAATTAGATACAACATCATTATTACTGATTCCTGGTTATTTAGTGGCAGTTGTTGTCGGTGCATTGAGTGGTAAAATTGCGAATTTCTTAAATTCAAAACAAGCGATTATCACAGCGATTGGCTTAATTGCGTTGAGCTTGTTCTTACCAGCATTTGTCGTTGGTCAACATGTATCGATTTTCGTAATCTCAATGATTTTCTTCGCAGGTAGCTTTGCGTTAATGTACGCACCGTTATTAAATGAAGCGATTCGCACAATCGACGTCAGTATGACAGGTGTTGCGATTGGTTTCTACAACTTAATTATTAACGTGGCAGTATCAGTAGGAATTGCGATTGCAGCAGCTTTGATTGATTTTAAAGCACTTAATTTCCCGGGTAATACAGCATTGACGTCTCACTTTGGTATGATTTTAATTATCTTAGCGTTGATGAGTATTGTTGGACTTGTATTATTTGTTGTATTAAATCGTTGGACAAAAACAGAAGCATAAAAGGAGTTATAACATGAATTACGCAAAATATATTGATCATACTTTATTAAAACCTGAATCAACACGCGCACAAATTGACAAAATTATTGAAGAAGCGAAGGAATACCACTTCAAATCAGTATGTGTGAATCCAACACATGTGGCGTATTCAGCTGAAAAATTAGCGGACTCAGATGTCTTAGTATGTACGGTTATCGGGTTCCCATTAGGAGCGTCAACATCTGACGTGAAAGCATGCGAAACGAAAGATGCAATTGCGAAAGGTGCCGATGAAATCGATATGGTGATTAATATCGGTGCGTTGAAAGACGGGCGTTATGATGATGTACAAGCAGACATCGAAGCGGTTGTCGAAGCATCTGGCGATAAAACGGTTAAAGTCATTATCGAAACAGTCTTATTAACAGATGAAGAAAAAGTCAAAGCATGCGAACTTTCTAAAGCAGCAGGTGCGGACTTTGTGAAGACATCTACTGGTTTCGCTGGTGGCGGCGCAACACCGGAAGATGTGAAATTAATGAAAGATACAGTGGGCGATGCATTAGAAGTGAAAGCGTCAGGTGGCGTGCGTAACTTGGCAGACTTCCAAGCAATGTTAGACGCAGGCGCAACACGTGTTGGCGCAAGTGCAGGCGTACAAATTATGCAAGGGTTAGAAGCAGACACAGATTATTAAAAGACATAAAACTTTAAGGAGTGATTGTGATGACAACACCATTTCAACGTGTTCACTT
>NZ_JXWY01000010.1 GCF_000934465.1 Staphylococcus microti
CCCTTTCTCCTATTATGTTTGGACGTGCTTCTAAAAGTAACTCGAACTCTCGCTTATAACCACCATCTTCTAAATCAGCGATAACTTCATCTATTTCTTTTTGGATATTTTCTCCTTTTTCTATAGCATCTCTATAGTGTGCAAATCCATTTATATAATTACTTTTTAATCTATCTATCTTCTTAACAATGCTTTCTGATTTATCTTGTTGCCCATCTTCCATAGCGTCTATTAAATCCATAAGTACATCTAATTCTTCAATTTCTATTTTACGCACCTTTAACAAACGCCATGACTCTCCAATGTCATCTTCGTCAAAATTGCCCTCCAGCTTCTCTCTGGCAAGCTTTAGCTGTTTAATCGACCGTTGGTCGCCTTCATAGGTTGAATCTTCTTCTATAGCTTCTATACATTCATCTATGCGTTTTTTAGCACTTTGTACAACATTCTTTACGTCTGCATCTATATCTAGCTTATCCCCTTGTTTAAACACTCTTTGTTGCACTTTATCTAACACTTGCGAAAGCTTAGTATATTCCTTTCTCAACACAATCATGTACTCATATCGTTCTTCCATGCTATTTAAATATGATTCTAATAGCTCCCGTGCTTCACTCATCATTTTTTCTATAATCAAAAATTTATCTAGATTTGTTGTCGCCATTATTCTATCCCCCTTAAAACAATCTCAGTCCTCGGGTTATCTATTTCTTGAAATTTAGCCATAGATACCATTGCTATACGACTGTCTTTAACCTCTAATCCTCTAAATATGCCGTCAAGCACTGCTTTAAGTAAGTTATCGATATCTGGTGCTGTCGTTCTTGTCAGTTTTTTAAGCCTATTTTGACTTCTAGGTGCTTGCACATAAAACATCACTTCAGCTTTAACACCCAACTCTGTATTAACAACATCAAAAAAATCGTCATTAATAGCTTTATCTCTTATTAAACGTGCTTGTATAGCGTCCAAATACTCACTGTATGCACGATCATAGTAAGTAATTGTACGACCATCATCTAAACGCCTTGTACGTGGTCTAGGCGTCCCCATAGGCGGTAAGTCAATTGTGTATTTCCATATCTTCGCCATAAGCTTCTTACTCCTTTTTATCCTTGTGTCCTATTGTCTGAGCTCTCCAATATTCCGCAATTCTATCAGCTTCACTCTCTCTATAAGCACGTTCTCTTTCAATTCGCTCCTGACTTCCTTCAGGTAGTGTTTGTATATATTCTTTTTCTGCCATATGACGTTTTAAAACTTCTGTCTGAGTTAACGCTCTATCCCTTGTATAATCAGTCCCCGTCTCTTTTGTTTCATCCCCTTTTGTTGATGCTATTTTCTTATTTTTGTACCCTAAATAATCCATATTCATATCTTGCGTGTGTTTTTGTATCACTTCGGCCTGTGCTTGTAAATTCACTTCAGCTTTTTTCTTAGGTTTTTCATATTTTTCTGGATGCTCTATAGCATCGTTAAACAGCTCTATAACAACATTTAACTGGTTAAGTGTAAACACTTCCCCTAATGCATAAAACGGTGTTTTTTCTTCTCCCATCTCTTTAATCAATTTCTTATATCTAAAGATTGCCGTCTTACCTAAACCTAAGTTTTCAGCAAGCAACTTCCAATGTGCTTCATTCACAATCCATTCTGAGATGTTTTCACTTTTACTCTTTGAAATACTTAATAATTTTTGTGTTTTTGTATTTGCCATATATAACACCTTTCTCCAATTAATAACTATTATTTTTATATTTTCGTATGTTTTCAATCATAAGTATATTCACTTATATAATTATGACAATAAACTCCATACCAGATTTGGTTAATAAAAGTTTTCGGTACGCTTTTTAGCAATTTTTATACATAATATGAACTTTAACTATTATGTATATTTATATCTTTGAACAACCTTTTTATTATCTTTATATTTGCAAGTTCATTCATAAAATCACTTGGCTATATATAAAAGTTCTTTAAAAAGAACTTGTATTACACTTTTAACTATAAATCATATAGTACGATATTTCAAACTATAAATTTACGAAAAAATAATTAGTTGATTTTTTAACGTAAAATAGATACATTGAGTATATTAAATTATTATTCCCACTTAAATATAGAGATTTTGATGTTTATATTTATTTCATATATTTCAAGAATTATGATTGTGACATTTTCCTTAAAAATAATTATATATTCTCTGTTTAATTAGATTATTCGTATTATGAAGTCTTTGAATTCAAATATTTTTATCAACAATAACATTGTTTATAGTACTCAAATATTTTATAATTAAACTATATAAATTATTAAAGATTTTAAAATGGAGTGATGTAAAATGTTGGATAATCAAAATAAATCGAGCAATTTAGAAGCATCTATTAAACTTAACAATGTAGAACTCTTTGAAACTTTTGATATAAATGCATTTTTGAAAGATAAGAGGCTTGTGGTAGAAAAAGTGTTAGTGGATTCTCATATAAAGTTAGAATTAAGAATAATTGAAGATCACACAAAATACAATGAAAATACTGATATTGATGTGAATAAAAATAAAGTCATCACTGCTATATTGCACGATGACATAGTCAATAAAGTTAACATCTTAGACATTATAGGTAATGAAGTAAGTTTGAATCACATTAATTCAGAAGATGTATTAGTATATGGTATTAACTGTTTACAAGTGACTGTTAGAGATATAGATGTCAAAAATCAGAAAGTTGATAACTTTAAACCAAAAGATAAATTCACTAAAGCAGAGTATAGATTGATGAAAATGAATTACTTCAAAATTTTTGATGCTCAAAAGTTTTTATCTTCCTACAACATGAAACTATTAACGGTTTACCCACAAAATCCAATTACTGCTCGCGCAATAATATTAATTACCGATGATTTTACAAATTGTGCATTATCTAATATTGGTAAAACGTTTGATCTCAAAGTACCCCTTACAAATGTAAGAGAGATTCCCCTTGAATTTGTAAGGGGTAATAAAGATATTACTATTGATAATATTTTAGGCAGTTTATCTGGTATGACTGTCAAAAATAACCAAGTATTACTTACAGCAGATACCCTACAACTAACAGAGAATGGACAAAAAATAGTTGTAGGAAAAGAAACTAGCAGTAAAGTTAACGATAAACAACATGATAACTCAAATAACATCACAAGTAACAGCTTGAATAATAATCATAAGTACTAGCTTGAATCTATTATTTTTCAAATGTTTAAACAAAAGAAAAG
>NZ_JXWY01000080.1 GCF_000934465.1 Staphylococcus microti
TTAACGATAAACAACATGATAACTCAAATAACATCACAAGTAACAGCTTGAATAATAATCATAAGTACTAGCTTGAATCTATTATTTTTCAAATGTTTAAACAAAAGAAAAGAAATGACAAGAAAAAAATAAAGGCGATTAAGAAGAAGCTAAAATCCCAAAAACTTCAAAACAACTCTTCTAAAAAGAAACTAACCAAAGAAGAAAAAAGAGAACTTTGTCTGG
>NZ_JXWY01000081.1 GCF_000934465.1 Staphylococcus microti
CTCATCAATTTGCACCTCTCAGTCATTAGAGTAGTTACTCAAATTATACATTAAAATAACCCTATAGACCGACACTCTTTTTTTAGTGTCTAATCTATAGGGTCCAGTTTACGTGCTTCTAATATGGATATTAGCCTGATAGGGCGTTCAAGTGACTTTAAAAGTTTCAGTGCTGCAAGTAATTTACCGATTGGGATTATGGACGGTCCACAACTAGAGTCGTTTTCAAAACGTACGATTGCAGAAATTGAACATATTGAGTTTCAAGTCTCAGAAAGTTCAGACCGTATGGGGTACCGCTTAAAAGGTGGCTCAATCCAACCAATGGAAAGTGCAGATATTATTTCTGAACCCGTTGCATTAGGAAGTATTCAAGTACCGAAAGATGGGAATCCAATCATCTTGTTGAATGATCGCCAAACAGTCGGGGGCTATACAAAAATCGGGACTGTCATAGATAGTGATATTGTCGACATCATTCAAAAACGTCCTGGTGAAGTCATTCGTTTTGAATGGGTAACATTTAATGAAGCGAACGAAATTCTTGCACGTAAAGGGCGTAAGTTAGCAGATGCGAAAGAAAAGCTTAGAAGATACCCAAAACGTTATTTGAAAAATATACGACCAACTCAACGAAAAATTAAAAGTGTATTAAAAGGAGATAGTATACCATGGACTTAAAACAAATTGAACAAACACTCACTTTATTAAAAACATATGGTGTGAAACACTTCAGATATGGCGATGACGAAATGGAACTTGAATTGGATTTGCCAGCAACGCAACAAAATGAAGACTATGCGTTTACACCGGCTGCTCCTGCACAAGTAACGCCACAAACACAAGCTACGCAGCCACAAGAAGAATCACCGGTTGATGATTTTAAAGAAATACGTTCACAAATGATTGGTACGTTCTATTTACAAGATGAAAAAGAACTGACAAAACCAGTGATTAAAGTGGGAGATGTTATTCAAAAAGGCGATATTATCGGCTATGTTGAAGCGATGAAAGTGATGAATGAGGTGACAGCGGATGAGAGCGGTGAAATTGTCGAAATCCTTGTTGATCATGGAGAAAATATCGAACACAATCAATGTATCGTTAAATTAAAATAAGGGGGACATACTGATGTATCGAGTATTAGTCGCAAATAGAGGTGAAATCGCCGTTCGAATTATCCGTGCGTTACGCGAAATGAATATGGAATCTGTCGCGGTATATGCGGTTGGCGATGAAGATAGCTTGCACGTTAAACTAGCTGATCATGCGGTATGTATTGGGAATGCAAACCCACTAGACAGTTATCTTAATATTCATAATATCCTTTCTGCTGCAGAGATTACGAATGCCAATGCTGTACATCCGGGTTATGGTTTCTTATCGGAGAGTCCTGTATTTGCTGAAAAAGTAGAAGAAGAAGGCCTTTATTTTATTGGACCTACGAAGAAAACGATGGAGCTTATGGGGGATAAAATTACAGCGCGTCAAACGGTTGACCAAGCAGGCGTTCCGATTATTCCGGGCTCTAAAGGTGCGGTTGAATCTGTTGAAGAAGTAAAAGCACTTGCTGAATCATTAGGCTATCCGCTCGTATTAAAAGCTGCGAGTGGCGGCGGTGGTAAAGGGATTCGTATCGTTAAAGATGAAAGCATGCTAGAGCAAGCATTTAAAGAAGCCAAAAGTGAAGGGAATAAATACTTCAACGATGATCGCGTCTATGTAGAAGCGTTTATTCCAGTTGCCAAACACGTTGAGGTGCAAGTGTTAGGTGATGGCGAAACGAATTTCATTCATTTAGGGGAACGTGACTGTTCGGTTCAACGTAAAAACCAAAAGTTAATTGAAGAATCGCCATGTAGTGCATTGACACCGGAGAAACGTGAAAAAATGTGTAATGATGCGGTTAAAGTTGCACGTGCGTCGAATTATCGCAGTGCAGGGACTATTGAATTTTTAGTAACTGAAGATGCGTATTACTTTATTGAAATGAACGCACGTATTCAAGTAGAACATACGGTAACGGAAATGCGCACAAATGTTGATCTTGTATGTGAACAATTGCGCATTATGCAAGACGGCACATTGGGGTTAAAGCAAGAAGATATTCCATTTGAAGGGCATGTTATTGAAGCACGTATTAATGCTGAAAACCCTGAACAAGCTTTCCGACCAACACCGGGAACTGTCCAAAGATTACATTTGCCACAAGGATTTAATGTGCGTGTTGACTCGCTACTTTATAGCGGTTATACTGTTTCCTCGTACTACGATTCACTCGTAGCAAAAGTGATTGTAAAAGGTGAGACACGCACACATGCAATCGATAAGCTAAAGGTAACTTTAGATGAGATGATTATCGATGGCTTCACAACAACTGCAGACTTTTTATATGCTGTCTTATCTTATCCACCATATTGTGAAGGGGATGCAAGTGACGTAGACATTAAGTTTTTAGAAAGACATGACATTATTAAGGGGGCTCACCATGGTTAAGGTAGATTTGAACTGTGACTTAGGCGAAAGTTTTGGCAACTACACGATGGGGAATGATAAAGCTGTGCTACCGCTTATCACATCTGCCAATGTTGCTTGTGGTTTCCACGCAGGTGATGAAAATGTGATGGCAGAAACGGTAAAATATGCCAAAGCACACAATGTAAGTATTGGTGCACACCCAGGCTTTCCAGATTTAAAAGGGTTTGGTCGTCGCAACTTGGATATGTCTTTAGAAGAAATCTATAATATGATGGTTTATCAAATTGGGGCATTGAAAGCATTTTGTGACATTCACGAAGTACGACTGAATCATGTCAAGCCACACGGGGCGCTTTATCAAATGGGTGCCAAAGACCGAGCGATTGCTAAAACAATTGCAGAAGCGGTCTATGCAGTCGATCCAAATCTGTACTTAGTTGGTTTGTCCAATTCTCTACTGTTAGATGAAGCACAAAAAGTAGGCTTACCAATAGCGTCTGAAGTTTTTGCAGACCGTCGTTATGAAAAAGACGGACAACTTGTAAGCAGAAAAAAACCAGGAGCACTCATAGAAGATACATCAGAAGCAATACAACAAGTTATTCGCATGGTAACTGAAGGGAAGACAACAGCGATTACTGGTGAAGAAATTAATATCTCTGCTGATACAATTTGCGTACATGGGGACGGTGCGCACGCATTAGAATTTGTGAAACAGATCAGAGAGAAATTATCGGAGGTCAATGTCGAGATAGTCAAAATAGGGGGTTAATGTATGAAATCTAATTCGAACAAAATCGAAAATCCAGGGGAATTCCAATTTACGAAAGCACACAGGCGTTTATTGCTTGGTTCTGTTTTCTTGATGGCAACGTCAGCAATCGGACCAGCATTCTTAACGCAAACAGCAGTTTTCACACAACAATTTTTAGCGAGTTTTGCGTTTGCCATCTTATTATCAATCATTATTGATATTGGGGCACAAATTAATATTTGGCGTGTACTCGTTGTAACGGGTTACCGCGGCCAAGAAATTGCCAACGAAGTCGTGAAAGGTTTAGGTACATTTATATCGATTTTAATCGGTATCGGTGGTCTCGCATTCAATATCGGGAACATTGCCGGTGCAGGTCTAGGATTGAATGCTATTTTTGGATTAGATGTCCGCATCGGTGCTACAATCACAGCGGTCATTTCAATTCTCGTATTCGTTTCTAAAAACGGTCAAAAAATGATGGATATTGTCACAATGTTATTAGGTGTTTTAATGATTGGTGTCGTTGCATATGTTATGGTTCAATCAAATCCACCATATGCTGATGCAGCGAAACATATGATTTTACCAGAAGACCCAGCGGCACTCGTTTTACCGATCATTACATTAGTCGGTGGAACGGTTGGTGGGTACATCACATTCGCTGGTGCACACCGTATCTTAGATGCAGACATTAAAGGACAAGACTTTATCCCATTTGTCAATCGTTCAGCGATTACAGGTATTTTAACAACAGGTGTCATGCGTGGATTGTTATTCTTAGCAGTGCTAGGTGTTGTTGTAACAGGCGTTTCATTAAACCCTGATAACCCGCCAGCATCTGTGTTTGAACACGCAATCGGACCAATCGGTAAAAATATTTTCGGTGTCGTATTGTTTGCGGCAGCGATGTCATCTGTCATTGGTTCTGCCTACACAAGTACCACATTCATTAAGACGTTGCACAATAAATTGAACAAGTATGATAACTATGTTGTGATTGCATTTATTTTAATTTCAACGCTTATCTTCTTATCAATCGGTAAACCAGTAAAATTACTGATTATCGCTGGTGCTTTAAATGGCTTGATTCTTCCGATTACACTAGGAACAATCCTTATTGCTTCGAAAAACAAGCGTATTGTGGGTGACTATCAACACCCAACTTGGATGTTAGTTTTCGGTATCGTCGCAGTCGTTGTAACATTATTTACTGGATTTTTCGCATTCCAAGGTTTAGCTGACCTTTGGAACCAATAATTTCATTAAGAGATGTATTAAAGTCGAGACAATTTATGTTGTCTTGGCTTTTTTCATTGCAGTAAATGCATCGTGTTTTTTCAGATTAAATGGATAGCTTAAATAAGTAAGTGTTGCTTTTCAAGCTGCATCAACGACCTAAAATGAACAGCTTATAATGGCTACAAAACAAAAGCTAGATTATTATTGTATGGCTCGCCTTCAATGAAACAAACAATTATTCTACGATTAGACAGTTTCAGGGATCGGGACGACAAAGCTAAGGTATCTGTAGTGCTACCAAAGTTTTTTAAAACGCATTCTCACTTCAGACACCTACTGTCATTTACAAATATTTACTCACTTATTTAAATGAATTTCCCCTTTTTAATCAAGGCAGAGTGGTCACTTTTATTATAGTTTATTAATCTGAGAAAGGATAAAATCATGTGAGCAATCACATATAAATATGGTAAAATAGCACCGACTGAATAAAAATTTTGTTCATATATACAGGAGGCTACATCATGATTGCAATCATTGGTGCAATGGAAGAAGAAGTACAAATTTTAAAACAACAATTAACACAATTAGAAGAAACAAAAATCGCACATACACATTTTTATAAAGGATTACTTGCTGACAAAGAAGTCGTATTACTACAAAGTGGTATTGGGAAAGTCAATGTTGCTATTTCAACAGCTTTATTAATCGATCATTTTAATCCCGATTACATCATTAATACCGGTTCGGCAGGTGGGTTACAACCCGGTTTATCATTAGGCGATGTGGTTGTCAGCACAAATGTCGGTTATCACGATGCTGATGCACGTGCATTTGGCTATGAAATGGGACAAATTCCAGGTATGCCTGCAACATACAGTGCCGATTTAAAACTTATTGAAGCAGTTAAAAAAGTATTACAAACGTTGGATCAGACAGCGATGGAAGGTTTGATTGTTTCAGGAGATAGTTTTATTGGCACAGAAGCACAACGTGAAGTGATATTAACACACTTTCCTCAAGCGATTGCAGCTGAAATGGAAGCTGCTGCGATTGCCCAAACATGCTATCAGTTTGGTAAGCCATTTATCGTGACACGTGCGATTTCAGACTTAGCAGATGGAGAAGCGGGTATGACGTTCGATGAATTTTTAAAAGTAGCTGCAAAATCATCAAGCGACATGGTCTACGCACTCGTAAAAGAACTGTAAGAAGGTATACAGGTTCATACGGTAATTATGCTATAATATTTGGAATGAAGTTATTTAATTTGGAGGCACATAATGGGGATTTTAAAGCGATTATTTTTACCCAATCAATACGTGAAAGATATTCACGAAATTGATTTTGGACAACTAGAAGCACGTAATATTCGTGGTGTCATTACAGACTTAGATAATACACTTGTTGGCTGGGATGAAGCGAATCCAACGCCGAAAGTTGAAGAATGGTTTAAAGCATTGGATGAACGTGGTTTTAAAGTGACTGTTGTATCAAACAATAATGAAAAACGTGTCAAAGCGTTTTGTAAAGATTTAAACGTAGATTATATTTTCAAAGCACAAAAACCACGCGGTAAATCATTGCGCAGAGCAACAAAACAAATGGGCTTACAAAAAGATCAAGTTGTTGTGATTGGCGATCAAATGATGACCGATGTGTTTGGTGGCAACCGTAGTGGTCTGTATACCATTATGGTCGTACCAGTGAAAAACTCTGACGGCTTAGCAACGAAATTAAACCGTTTAATTGAACGTCGTATTTTGAGTCATTTTAAACGTAAAGGCTATATCAATTGGGAGGAGTCTTAATATGACGAACGCATTAAAATGTATTGGGTGTGGTGCAACGTTACAATCCGAAAATCCAAATGAAGCAGGTTATGTACCCAAGGCGAGTTTGGAAAAAGAAGATGTCATCTGTAGACGTTGTTTCCGTCTAAAAAACTACAATGAAGTACAAGATGTTGGTATGGAAAGTGAAGACTTTTTAACATTGCTGAACGGTTTGGCAGATAAGCAAGGTATTGTCGTTAATTTAGTAGATGTTTTTGACTTTGAAGGGTCATTTATCCATGCTTTAAAACGCATCGTTGGTAATAAAAAAATTATTTTAGCAGCGAACAAAATCGATTTATTACCAAAACAAATTAATAAACGTCGTGTAACTGAATGGCTGAGACGCAGTGCAAAAGCTTATGGGCTTGAGCCAGACGCGGTTGTGTTATTGTCAGCGATGAAAGGTTATGGCATAGAAGATTTGATGCAAGCGATTGAGAAACATCGTCATCACCAAGATGTCTATATTGTAGGGACAACAAATGTTGGTAAATCAACACTCGTTAATAAATTAATTGAAGAGAGTGTCGGTGAGAAGAACGTCATTACAACATCTAAAGTTCCGGGGACAACACTTGATATGATTGATATTCCTTTAGACGATCGAAGCTATATGTATGATACACCGGGTGTTGTACAAGCACATCAAATGACGCATTATGTTACAACAAAAGAATTGAACTTAATTATGCCGAAAAAAGAAATCAAGCAGCGCGTGTTCCAATTAAATGAGGCACAATCATTGTTTTTCGGTGGTTTAGCAAGAATTGACTATGTAAGTGGTGGAAAGCGACCATTGATTTGTTATTTCTCAAATGAATTACATATTCATCGAACAAAACTTGAAAAAGCAGACAAATTATGGCGTGAACAATTGGGTGATTTATTAGCACCTCCATCGAATCGCGAACACTTTGATTTTGAGCAACTGAAACAAGTATCATTACGTACAGAAGACGGTAAAAAAGACGTGATGATTGCAGGCCTCGGCTTTATTACAATTGATGAGGGCGCTGAAGTTGTTGTCACTGTGCCAGAGAATGTAGAAGTTTATTTACGTCCATCAATTATGTAGGAGGAATAATATGAAGTTTGCAGTTATCGGTCATCCAATTGAACATTCACTTTCGCCTATCATGCATCATGCGAATTTTGAAGCATTGCAGCTTGACTACGAATATCGGGCTTTAAATATTCCACCTGCACATTTTCATCATATTCGTGACATTATTTCAGAATATGACTTGGATGGTTTTAATATAACAATTCCACATAAAGAACGTATTATCCCTTATTTGGATGCTATGACTGATGAGGCAAAAGCGATTGGGGCTGTCAACACAGTTTATATCGACAACGGACGATGGATTGGTCATAATACGGATGGGCTTGGCTTTGTGAAAGGGCTCAATGATTATTACGGTGACTTAACTAATGCTAAAATTTTAATTATTGGGGCTGGCGGTGCAAGTAAAGGGATTGCTTATTCATTGTCACATAAAACGAAACAGCCAATTGCTGTTGCAAACCGAACGATGTCACGTTTTAATGACTGGCAATTTGAAGTAGAAACATATTCACTGTCAGATGTTGATGCTATTGCAAATGAATACGATATTATCATTAATACAACACCCGTTGGCATGCACGAATCGACTGATCAAGTCGTGTCATTTCAACAATTGAAAAAAGATGTCTTAGTTTGTGATATTATTTATATTCCTGCAGAAACAGCCTTTTTAAAATCTGCAAAAGTACAAGGCTACGACACGTATAACGGGTTGGATATGTTTGTCTATCAAGGGGCTGAAAGCTTTAAATTTTGGACGGGTCAACAAGCGAATATCCCCGTAATGCGTGAACATGTCAAACAAAAATTATACTCATAATATAAACAGGAGGTCATTATGACACTAACAGGTAAACAAAAACGTTTTTTAAGAAGTGAAGCGCATCATATCGATCCGATTTTCCAAATTGGGAAAGCCGGGATTAATGAAAATATGATCGTACAAATTGATGAAGCGCTTGAAAAACGCGAACTCATCAAAGTACATATTTTACAAAATAATTTAGATGATAAAAGAGAATTAGCAGAAACACTCGCACAATCAACGAAAAGCTATCTTGTTCAATTGATTGGTTCTATTATCGTGTTATACCGTGAATCTCAAGAAAACAAACAAATCGAGTTACCATAATGAAACGCATCGTCATTTATGGTGGGCAATTTAACCCTATTCATAGTGCACATGAAATGATTGCGAGTGAAGTCAACGCCGCGTTAAAACCTGACGCATTTTATTTTATGCCGAGTTATATGTCGCCATTAAAAGAACATCACGATCCCATTGCGATTGAAGATCGGCTTGCAATGATTCGATTAGTGATAGATAACTTAGGGTTTGGGACGTTGCGATTGGATGAAATCGAACGTAAAGGACAAAGCTATACGTATGATACGTTGTACGACATACACCAAGCTGAACCAAACGCGAAACTCTTTTTTATCATTGGAACAGATCAATATGATCAACTAAATCAATGGTATCGCATTGAGGAATTAAAACAGATTGTGACGTTTGTCGTTGTGAATCGTGGTCGACATATTCAAGCGGCTGATTCATCAATTATGCCACTTGAAATTCCTGAGATGGCAATCAGTTCTACACAAATACGCCAAAGATGTAAGCAGAAAGAAACGATTCATATGTGGGTGCCATTAAATGTCGAGTCGTATATATCTAGGAGGGGATTATATGGATAAACAATTTGCAATTGAACTCGTTGAACAAAAGTTACCTAAAAAGCGTTTTAAACATTCATTGCGTGTTGCTGAAACAGCAGTGAAGCTTGCCGAAATTTATGAAGGGGATAAAGAAAAGGCTGAGCTTGCTGGTATTTTACACGACTTTTGCAAGTACGATGATTTAAGTTATTTATATCAACAAGTGACGAAATACAAGCTGGATTCAGACTTGTTAAGTTACGGTTCAGAAATCTTGCACGGTCCAATCTGTGCAGTCATTATGGAACATCAATATGGTGTCTCTGACGAAGAAGTATTACAGGCCATTCATTACCATACAACAGGCCGTAAAAATATGAGTAAAACCGAAAAACTTGTATTTATCGCAGACTACATTGAGCCTAAGCGAGAAACACCTGGTGTGGATGAAATTCGTGATCTTGTCTACAACGGTGGAGGACTAGACCGTACAATTTATGAAATATCAAAAAGAACTGTGTTACACTTAGTGAGCAAAGATGTCAGTGTGTATCAACCAACCATTGACTGTCTCAACTATTACAATTTCAATTAACTTTTTAGAGGATGATTAAATGAACGCAAATGAATTATTAATGTTAAGTGTTAAAGCTGCAGACGATAAAAAAGCTGAGGATATCATTTCAATTAATATGCAAGGTATCTCAGATATTGCAGACTACTTTTTAGTTTGTCATGGTAACAATGAGCGCCAAGTACAAGCGATTGCCAAAGCGGTAAAAGACCAAGCTGAAGAACAAGGGATTCATGTTAAACGTATGGAAGGTTATGATGAAGCACGTTGGATTTTATTAGATTTAGCAGATGTTGTCGTACACGTATTTCATAAAGATGAACGTGATTATTACAACCTTGAAAAGCTATATCATGACGCTGAAATTTTAGGTTACCACGAGGTCGTTAAGTCATAATGGCATATCAAACATTGAGTGCATTTTATGATCAATTGACAGATGATCAACCATACGATCAATGGCAAGCAATCGTGCAGCAATACCTACCTAAACAACATGTTGATTACATGTTGGATCTAGGCTGTGGTACAGGTACGCTCACAACAAGATTCTTAGATTTTTCTAACCATGTTGTTGGTATGGATTTAAGTGAAGAAATGATCGACTACGCACAGCGAAAATCTGACAACGTAACATGGCATGTTGGTAATATGGCAGACTTTTCGCTACCTCATCGCTTTGATGTCATTACAATTTTGTGTGATTCATTAAATTATTTGCCAGATGAAGAAGACGTATTAGCGACATTGAATCATGTGTATCAACATCTTAATAATGAGGGTGTCCTTATATTTGACGTGCACACAACACACAAAATGGATACACAATTCAATGGGGCCACTTACCTTGATGACCGTGAAGATGTGACGCTCGTCTGGCAAACAGAGCCTGGAGAATTACCACATAGCGTCTGGCATGATTTAGTCTTTTTTGCGCAACAAGAGAGCGGCCAATACGTGCGTTACGATGAATCACAATTTCAAAGAACGTTAGATAAAGAGATTTATTATCACATGTTGGAATCCATCGGCTTTAAAAAAATCACGACATTTTATGATTTTGATCCAACGCTGGATGATCCTACGAGTGATCGTTTATTTTTCGTTGCAACCAAATAAAAGTAATCAACCTCCCTTACACGTGTATGAAGATGTAAAGGAGGTTTTATCATGTCTATTTTTACGCAAATACAAGCGTGGTGTCTGAAAAATCGTGCGCTTGCAATAATGGGTGTACTGTTAGCTATCACAATTATAGTGTTACTCTTGAACTTTCATTCTCAACAGCGTGAAGTGACGCCGTCTGAACCTTTGATACAAGAAGCGGTTACGAACAACGCTTCAGCTGATACAAAGTTAAGTCATCAGTCGTCGCCCCAGACACAACAACCTACAGCTATCGTTGTCGATATTAAAGGTGCTGTGAAACATCCAAATACGTATCAAATGATGTCGGATGATCGCATGAAACAACTATTAGATAAGGCTGAAGCTTTACCAACTGCTGATTTATCACAAATCAATCTTGCTGAAAAATTGAGTGATCAAAAAATGATCTATATTCCACAAAAAGGAGAGCAAACTAAAAATAGCGGGGCAACAACTTCAAACACAACGAACGGCGCACAAGGACAACCAATTAATTTAAATACCGCACAATTGAGTGATTTGACAACAATTCCTGGTATCGGGCCCGCAAAAGCACAGGCTATATTAGCGTATCGTGAAGAAAAAGGGCAATTTCAATCAGTCGAAGAATTAAAAGAAGTTAAAGGCATCGGCGATAAAACATTTGAAAATTTAAGCAGTTACTTCACGGTCTGAACTTATCTTCACTAGTGTCCTTTGAAAAATTCAGTTATAATCAAAAAGACAATCCATTTGAGGGGTGAAACAATGGAAAGAATAGAATGGCATGATTATTTTATGGCACAAGCACATTTACTCGCTTTACGTTCCACTTGTAAACGTTTATCTGTCGGTGCAACGATTATTAAAGACAATCGCATTATCGCAGGTGGGTATAACGGTTCAGTGGCCGGCGAAGTCCATTGTATTGATGAAGAATGTTTGTTAGAAGATGGACATTGTATACGTACAATTCACGCTGAAATGAATGCTTTATTACAATGCGCGAAGCAAGGCGTATCGACTGAAGGTGCAACGATTTATGTCACACATTTCCCTTGTGTTAATTGTACAAAGTCGATTATTCAAGCAGGTATTAAAACGATTTATTATGCTAAAGACTACCATAATCATGAGTATGCATTGAAATTATTAGAACAGTCAGGCGTTAAATACGAACATATTCCTTTTGAACCGGAGCGTATCGCGAATTATATTATGGATACAAAATGATTTATCTACTTCTTGCATATATATTAGGTCAGCTTGCTTATCATCATGTTTTATCTGCAATTTTTATTGGTATCATATTGCTCGTAAGCATGATGATAAAGCAACGAAGACTATTATTCATATGTGTTGCGTGTGCAGTATGTTTGCTTGGCTATATTATAGAATCGTACATGCTATCTCAACCGAATGAGCTGGTAATGAACACTTCAGAGAAAGACACTGAAATGCCTGTACACATGTCAGTGCACATAGAAACAGTCCCCATTAAGAAAGAAACGTATTTTAGTGCCGTTGTACGTGCCCACAATGAAAAATATCATCTTATTTTCGGTAGCTTTAGGCAAGATACACAGCATTATGACGCACATTTTTGGGCAACACATGTATGTCCCATAGACGCCACTATAAAACCTCCCAATGAAAGCGCACAGTTCCCCACATTATTTGCAAAACAACTTGATACGAGTCAATGTACATCTAAAGATGATCTCACATTAACTGAACGCATCATTTTAGCGCGAAATATTGCGATAGAACACTTGATTCGCGGTAAAATGCCAGGTTATCCATACATTATTGCACTCGTAACAGGTACAACGGATTATATTTCCTTTGAAGAAAAACAAGCATTACAAGCACTTGGTATTTCACATTTATTTGCAGTAAGTGGTACACATGTTGCCATTTTAACTGGTTTGCTTTATACCATTGGCAAAAGGTTGCCTGTTCCACTGTACATTATACAGCTACTACTTTTAGCTGTTTTACCACTCTTTCTCATTTTTTCAGGCAATAGCCCAAGTGCACAAAGGGCGGTCGTCATGGCTTGTCTCGTTATTATTTTTGCCCGCTGGTTTCAATTCGCTGCCTTACACATTTTATTAATTTCTTATATATTGCTCTCTATCGTTACACCAACAATCCATCATCATATCGGGTTTCAATTTTCATATGCTATATGCTTTTTGCTGATCACACTTAGACAAACATATGCGCATCAACACTTTTTTCGTGCACTATTTACAACGAGTTTTATTGCAACGGTGGCGACAATACCTATTAGCTATCAACATTTTAATGAGCTCCAATGGTTAGGGCTTTTATCGAATCTTTTTTTCATTCCGCTTTACGGTCTATGCATTATTCCGCTCTCTTTTCTAGCAACCTTTATAGCACTCGTTTCTCCAAGTTTACTCGCTATTTTTACAATCCCTTTTTACTTACTTTTTAATATACATGACTTGCTTATTAAGTTACTGAGACCATTGACATATTGGAAGCTGATCATTCCTTCACTAGGAGAACAGGGTTACTTCATGCTGATTGTTTTTGTAACACTATTTGCCTACTTACTTGCAAAACAGCAACGACGTTTATTAATGCTGTTCGTCGCCATATTGATACTCATCATTACTTTCTATCATCCACAGTATACAAATCGCATGACCGTGATAGATGTCGGGCAAGGGGATGCCATTTTATTTGAAACACAAACAGGGAAGATATTACTTATAGATACAGGTGGTAAGCGGGAGCATTCAAAACAATCTAAGAACCATTATTCCATTACGAATCGAAAATTGTATCCATTTTTAAAAGAACGAGGGATTCGCAAAATTGATTATCTTGTGATTACGCACCCACACGCCGATCATATGGGCGAAATTGCACATCTTGCCAAACGTGTAAACATATTGAACATCATCATCAATCCTAATCATTTCGATGAACCGTATCGTCGTCTTGTGAAAAAAGTAGCGTTTTTAGAAGATGCACATTTGTTAGATTATCATCAATTACCACAGCTTCAACTAGGTGACTTTTCATTTCAATTTTTAAATAGCGATATTCAAGAAAGTGAAGACCCAAATGAACATTCGATTGTTACGCTCGCTACGATTCATCAAACACATATTTTATTAATGGGGGATGCAACGACAGAAAATGAACAAAAATTAATGGCATCTTATACGCTACCGCAAGTTGATATATTGAAAGTCGGACACCATGGCAGTAAAACGAGTAGCTCAGAGGCTTTTTTAGAAACAATCAAGCCAAAACTCGCATTAATTTCTGTCGCAAAGCATAATATGTATCATTTACCGAGTCCGCTTATTATAGAACGATTTAGAACAAAGGAAATTCCTATTTACAGTACAGCAACGAATCATCATATCATCATTAACTTTAATCTAGGGCAATCAAAACAATACACCGTAAGCAGCCAATCAAATCATTAGTATTTGCAATGCGAATAGACAAAAGCATGTTATAATACGAATACATTTATTTGTGAAAGGAAGAAACACATGTCGTATTTGCATGTCGTATATGGAGAAGTACCTGAACTCGTTGATAAAGAAAGTGATCAGCTTATTGATAAGTACTTAGACCAAGAACCGAGAGATGATTTTAATTTCGTTAAATATAATTTATACGAGTCCGAACTAAATGCCATTATGGAAGAGGCGATGACTTTACCATTCTTTTCAGAAAAAAAAGTCGTATTAGTTCAGAATAGTTATATATTCACGGGAGAAAAGGTAGCAAAAGCGACACAACCGAATTTAGATGGCTTTATACAGTTCCTTGAAAATTATGATGGTCAGACATTGATTATCTTTCAAGTGAATGCTACGAAACTTGATGAGCGAAAAAAAGTCGTCAAACAACTGAAGAAGCATGCGTCATTAAAAAAAGTAGAGCAATTTACCGAACAAGAAATGAAAGCATGGATCCAATCACAATTGCATCAACAGTTCAAAGATATTAAGCAAGATGCGTTAGATGCACTTATTAGTTTGACGGGTATTCATTATCGTATCGTTCAACAAGAACTGGAAAAGATTATCTTATTTATAGGCGATCAACCGACCATTACAAAATCGGATGTCCTGACAATTGTAAATCGAAGTCTTGAACAAAATGTCTTCTTATTAACGGAATACATTCAAAAAGGGCAAAAAGACCGAGCAATTGCTTTAATGAAAGATTTAATCAAGCTAAAAGAAGAGCCTATAAAGTTACTTGCCTTGATTACGAGTAACTATCGCTTGTACTATCAATCACTGATTCTCAGTCAAAAAGGATATTCACAACAACAAATTGCCAAAACAGTCGGCGTTCATCCATATCGTGTGAAGTTAGCATTGCAACAGACAAGGAAGTATCAGTTAGCGCAATTACTCGACATTATCAATGCGTGTGCCGAGACGGATTACAAGTTGAAATCATCTTATATGGATAAAGTATTAATTTTAGAGTTGTTTATTTTAAGTTTATAAATAGATTGTATTTAGGAGCGCACATATAAGCCGTTAAAGTTTACAGGAGCGCTCCTTTATTAAACAAAAAAATGCCTCTAACATTGAATCATTCAACATTAGAGGCACGACATAGTATTAACTATGATTATTTTGCTGACATTAATTTAGATTTCATTCTATCAGCTTTGTTAGAATGAATTAAATTCTTTTGCGCAGCTTTATCAATACGTTTGATTGCTTTGCTTACTAATTCTTGTTTATTATCAGCATTAGTTTCAATTGCTTTTTTTGCATTTTTCACTGCAGTACGCATATCATTTTTTTGTGAAATGTTTTTGCTTTCAGCTGCTTGTGTTGTTTTTACACGTTTAATAGCAGATTTGATGTTTGGCATGAAAGACACCTCCTAGAATCATCTTGGTATCAAAATTACTTTGATTACAACAGAACTTATTCTATCAAATGTGACCACATTGTGCAATCATTAATTGTAACCTTAAACTTATTTTTTGATATTAGAATAAGAAACATATGTGTTCGCAGCTTTACAACTGTTGCAATTGTCCTTTAAAAACGTTATCATATCAAAGATGCAAGAGATTTTTATAGGGAATCTTATGAAAGTGAGTAGGATGTTATGAACAATAGTGAGCGTTTAAATAGACGTAAAAATATTAGAAACTTTTCGATCATCGCACACATTGACCATGGTAAGTCAACATTGGCGGATCGAATTTTAGAAAACACCAAATCAGTAGAGTCACGTGAAATGCAGGCACAATTGTTAGATTCTATGGATTTAGAACGTGAACGTGGTATTACTATTAAGTTAAACGCCGTTCGTTTGAAATATGAAGCGAAAGATGGAGAAACGTATACATTTCATTTAATCGACACGCCAGGACATGTCGACTTTACATATGAAGTTTCACGTTCTCTTGCGGCATGTGAAGGGGCAATTTTAGTTGTAGATGCCGCTCAAGGGATTGAAGCACAAACTTTAGCGAACGTATACTTGGCGTTAGATAATGACCTTGAGTTAATTCCGGTTATCAATAAAATTGATTTACCTGCTGCTGAACCTGAACGTGTTAAGCAGGAAGTAGAAGATGTGATTGGTTTAGATAAAGATGATGCGGTATTAGCGAGTGCAAAGTCAAACATCGGTATCGATGAAATTTTAGAAAAAATCGTTGAGATTGTACCAGCACCAGACGGCGATCCAGCTGCACCGTTAAAAGCTTTAATTTTCGATTCTGAATATGACCCTTATCGAGGCGTTGTATCATCTATTCGTGTTGTTGATGGTGTTGTTAAAGCTGGTGACCGCATTAAAATGATGGCAACAGGCAAAAGTTTTGAAGTCACAGAAGTGGGCATTAACACGCCAAAACAATTACCAGTTGATGAACTAACTGTAGGTGATGTTGGTTACATCATCGCAAGCATTAAAAACGTAGACGATTCACGTGTCGGGGATACAATTACACACGAGCATAATCCAGCTAGTGAACCGTTACAAGGTTATAAAAAGATGAATCCAATGGTATATTGTGGTCTTTTCCCAATCGACAATAAAGACTACAACGACTTACGTGAAGCATTAGAAAAATTACAATTAAATGATGCATCTTTAGAGTTCGAGCCTGAATCATCTAAAGCGCTAGGCTTTGGTTATCGTACTGGTTTCTTAGGTATGTTGCACATGGAAATTATTCAAGAACGTATCGAACGTGAATTTGGTATCGAGTTAATTGCAACAGCACCATCAGTTATTTACACGGTTATTTTAAGAAACGGAGAGTCTATTAAAGTAGATAACCCTGCACAAATGCCTGACCGTGATCAAATCGAAAAAGTATTTGAACCGTATGTACGTGCAACGATGATGGTCCCGAATGATTATGTCGGTGCAGTTATGGAACTCTGCCAACGCAAACGTGGTCAATTTATTACAATGGATTATTTAGATGATATTCGTGTAAGTATCGTTTATGAACTACCACTATCTGAAGTTGTATTTGATTTCTTTGACCAACTTAAATCAAATACGAAAGGATATGCATCGTTTGACTACGAATTCATCGAAAACAAAGAAAGCAATCTCGTTAAGATGGATATTTTATTAAATGGCGACAAAGTGGATGCATTAAGTTTCATCGTGCACCGCGACTTTGCGTATGAACGTGGCAAAGTACTTGTTGAGAAGTTAAAAACATTAATTCCAAGACAACAATTCGAAGTGCCTGTACAAGCAGCAATTGGCCACAAAATTGTAGCACGTACGAATATTAAGTCTATGGGTAAAAACGTACTTTCTAAATGTTATGGTGGGGATATTAGCCGTAAGCGTAAATTATTAGAGAAACAAAAAGCAGGTAAAGCGAAAATGAAAGCAGTCGGAAGTGTTGAAATTCCGCAAGATGCTTTCTTAGCAGTTTTAAAAATGGACGACGAATAATTATTATAAGCTCCCAATCACTTGTTAAACGGTGTGACTTGGGAGTTTATTTCGTAGGAGCGATGAAAAATGCAAGCAGTTAAAAGTGCCTATATTCATATTCCTTTTTGTGTGAAGATTTGTACCTATTGCGATTTTAATAAATATTTTATACAGCATCAGCCAGTAGATGACTATTTGACATGTTTAATTAAAGAAATGTCATGGGCGAAAGAAAAGAACTTAACGACGATGTTTGTAGGCGGGGGCACACCAACAGCGTTATCAGAAGCACAGTTGGAACGTTTACTGTCTGCGATTCAAGCAAAGTTCAATATTAGCGAAGAATATACGTTTGAAGCGAACCCTGATGAACTTACAGAAGAAAAGGTTGCGCTTTTAAAGAAATATGGCGTGAATCGTCTTTCTCTTGGTGTACAAACGTTTGATGAAGATTTACTCAAGCTGTTAGGTCGGAGTCATCAACGCGCCGATATATACTCAGCTGTGCGCAATGCACGTAAATATGGGATTCCATCTATCAGTTTAGATTTAATGTATCAATTACCGGGACAAACGATGGATCAATTTGAAGAAAGTTTAAATGAAGCATTATCGTTAGAAGTAGATCACATATCGAGCTATGGCCTTATTCTTGAAAAGCAAACGCAATTTTATAATTTATATCAAAAGGGTAAGTTGAGTGAACCGAATGAAGATCTCGGTGCTGAGATGTATCACTTTATGATTGATAAACTGGCACAACATGATTTACAGCAATATGAAATCTCAAACTTTGCGAAAGAAGGCCATGCGTCTGAACATAATAAAGTGTATTGGAAAAATGAAAGCTATTATGGTTTTGGTGCGGGTGCGAGCGGTTATGTAAATGGCGTAAGGTATTCAAACATCAACCCTGTCAATCATTATATTGATGAAGTGAAGAAAGGTAATGCACCTATTCGCACAGAAGAAAAAGTATCACTAAAAGAACAAATTGAGGAAGAAATGTTTTTAGGATTACGAATGAATCAAGGTGTTAGCAAAGCGCGCTTTAAAGAAAAATTCGGCCATGATATCAACGAATACTATCATAAGGAATTGCAAACGCTAGAAGCCAAAAATTTAATTGATAATACACCTACACACGTGATGTTAACTGAAGAAGGACGCGTCATTGGCAACTATGTTTTCGAGACTTTTATTGGCTAAATATAAAAATCAAAAAATCGAAAGCTTTAACATTGACTTTCTTTGACCAATTTGATAAATTATAATTAGCACTTGAGATAAATGAGTGCTAATGAGGTGGAAACATGATTACTCAAAGGCAACTTAGTATTTTAAATGCAATTGTTGAAGATTATGTTGAATTAGGCCAACCTATTGGTTCATCCACATTGATTAAAAGACATAACGTTCAAGTGAGTCCAGCTACAATACGTAATGAAATGAAGTCATTAGAAGCACAAGATCTTATTGAAAAGACGCATTCTTCTTCTGGACGCATTCCATCTGAAGCGGGATTTCGACTTTATGTTAATCAGTTATTACAACAACCAGATGTGGAAGGGCATCAAAGTAAACTTAACCTAAGCACGTTGTTTAGTGAAAATCACTATGATATTTCCACTACGTTAGATCGATTGGCACAATTGTTTTCTGACCGATCACATTATACGACGATTGTTGTAGGTCCAGATCATACGAAATCATCCATTATTGATGTCCATCTCATGAGCGTAAATGCGAATCATATTATTGTGGTTTTAATTCATCAAACCGGACATGTGAAACATTTGCATTTATCATCGACACTTGATGTAGATGATAAAACTATTATCAAATTGTCAAACTTCATGTCAAAAAATATTGAAGCATTTCTTAATGATGGAAATCAACATCACATAGATTCTTATCGATTGATGGGATTTAGTGATGCAGAAGTTACGTTGTTGTTACAGGTATACTATCTCATAAAAAAACATCTTGCGTCTGAAACGTCGCGTATCCATTTAGGTGGGAAACACCAATTAATAGAGCGTTTAAATGAGAACACTGTAACTTCTATTCAACCAATACTGAAATATATTGAATCTAATCAGATTACACACTTGATTGACCAAGTGTCAGATATGCCGATTCATATTAGTATTGGTTCTGAGATAGACCGTAACTTACAAGGGATTGCTATTGTCACGCGCCCCTATATGCTTACACAAGATATAGAAGGTCATATTGCAATAGTCGGTCCAACAGCAATGCGTTATCAAAATGTGATACAATTGCTTAGTCAAACGAGATAATAACAATTCAATCACACTTGCAACAAAGTGTCATGGAGGTTTGGAAATGGCAGAAGATAAAGCATTACATGAAGAAGAGATGCAAGAGGAGACGGCACAAGAAGCCGTTCACACTGAAGAGACTGTTACTGAAGCAGATGCACAGCAAGAAGCAGCAACTGAGACAGAAGAAAATAAAGAACCTACTGCAGAAGAACAGTTAGAGGCTTTACAAGCTGAAGTCGATGCATCTCAAGAAAAATATTTAAGATTATATGCAGAATTTGAAAATTATAAGCGCCGTATCCAAAATGAAGCGGATATTCAAAAAACATACCGTGCGCAACAAGTGTTGAGCGATGTACTCCCAACGCTTGATAATATCGAAAGAGCATTACAAATAGAAGGTGACGATGAGTCATTTGTATCACTGAAAAAAGGTGTACAAATGGTTTATGACAGTCTTCTAAAAGCACTTGAAGATAACGGATTAGAACGTATCCAAGCAGCAGGTGAGCAATTTGATCCAAACTATCACCAAGCTGTATTACAAGATGATAATCCAGAGTTTGAATCAGGTGCTGTAACTGAAGAACTGCAAGCTGGTTATAAATTAAAAGATCGTGTGTTACGCGCGTCAATGGTTAAAGTAAATCAATAATTTTGACGAAAAACCATCATTTATGTAGAATAATATTGTTTGTAAATTAGGAGGAATTTGAATATGAGTAAAGTAATTGGTATTGACTTAGGAACAACAAACTCTTGTGTATCTGTATTAGAAGGTGACGAGCCTAAAGTAATTCAAAACCCTGAAGGCGCAAGAACAACACCATCTGTTGTCGCTTTCAAAAATGGTGAAACACAAGTAGGTGAAGTGGCAAAACGTCAAGCAATCACAAACCCAAACACTATTCAATCTATTAAACGTTATATGGGTACAGATCATAAAGAAAATATTGAAGGTAAAGATTACACACCTCAAGAAATTTCAGCAATGATCTTACAAAACTTAAAAAATACAGCTGAAAGCTATTTAGGCGAAAAAGTTGAAAAAGCAGTTATTACTGTACCAGCTTACTTCAACGACAGTGAACGTCAAGCGACTAAGGACGCTGGTAAAATCGCTGGTTTAGAAGTAGAACGTATTATCAACGAACCAACTGCGGCGGCTTTAGCTTACGGTTTAGATAAAACAGATAAAGAAGAAAAAGTATTAGTATTCGACCTTGGTGGCGGTACTTTCGACGTCTCAATTCTTGAATTAGGTGACGGTGTATTTGAAGTATTAGCAACTGCCGGTGACAACAAATTAGGTGGAGATGACTTTGACCAAGTCATTATCGACTACTTAGTACAAGAATTCAAATCTGAAAACGGTGTAGACTTATCACAAGATAAAATGGCATTACAACGTTTGAAAGATGCTGCTGAAAAAGCGAAAAAAGACTTATCAGGTGTATCTTCAACACAAATTTCATTACCATTTATCTCAGCAGGTGCTGCAGGTCCATTACACTTAGAAACAACATTAACACGTGCGAAATTTGAAGAATTAGCTGATCATTTAGTACAAAAAACAATGGCACCTACACGCCAAGCGATGAAAGATGCTGGTTTATCTAACTCAGATATCGACGAAGTTATTTTAGTAGGTGGTTCAACACGTATCCCTGCTGTACAAGAAGCAATCAAAAAAGAAATCGGTAAAGAACCAAACAAAGGTGTGAACCCTGACGAAGTCGTTGCGATGGGTGCTGCAATCCAAGGTGGCGTAATCACTGGTGACGTTAAAGACGTTGTATTACTTGACGTAACACCTTTATCATTAGGTATCGAAATTATGGGTGGTCGTATGAATACGTTAATCGAACGTAATACAACGATCCCAACATCTAAATCACAAGTATACTCTACAGCAGCAGATAACCAACCATCTGTAGACATTCACGTACTTCAAGGTGAACGTCCAATGGCTTCAGACAACAAAACACTTGGTCGTTTCCAATTAACGGACATTCCACCAGCACCACGTGGTGTACCACAAATCGAAGTAACATTTGATATCGACAAAAACGGTATTGTTAACGTTACAGCAAAAGATTTAGGTACAAACAAAGAACAAAAAATCACAATCGAATCTTCATCTTCACTTTCAGACGAAGAAATCGATCGTATGGTAAAAGATGCTGAACAAAATGCTGAAGCAGATAAAAAACGTCGTGAAGAAGTAGACTTACGTAACGAAGCAGATCAACTTGTTTTCCAAGTCGACAAAACTTTAACTGACTTAGGTGACAATGTTTCTGAAGATGACAAAAAAGATGCTGAAGATAAGAAAGAAGCATTGAAATCAGCACTTGAAGGTAACGACATTGATGCAATCAAAGAGAAAAAAGAAGCACTTGAACAAGTGATTCAACAGCTTTCTATGAAAATCTATGAGCAAGCTCAACAAGCTCAAGGTGGCGCATCACAACAAGATGATACAGTAGAAGATGCTGAATTCAAAGAAGTTAAAGATGACGATCAAAAATAATGTATCGTATGTTATAGATTGACTGTAAGCAGTCGCTTAGAGGGGCTAGGACAATCATCGTCCCAGCCTCTTTTATTTTAATAAACGCAATAAAAGGAGAGATTGCATTGGCAAAAAGAGACTATTATGAAGTCCTTGGTATTTCAAAAAGTGCTTCTAAAGATGAAATTAAACGTGCCTATCGTAAGTTATCTAAGAAATACCATCCAGATATTAATAAAGAAGAAGGCGCAGATGAAAAATTTAAAGAAATCAGCGAAGCCTATGAAGTGTTAAGTGATGATAACAAACGTGCAAACTATGATCAATTTGGTCATGCGGGCGCTCAAGGTGGCTTCGGACAAGGTGGTTTTGGCGGCCAAGACTTTTCAGGATTTGGTGGCGCTGGTTTTGAAGATATATTCAGTTCTTTCTTCGGTGGCGCACAACGTCAAAGAGACCCGAATGCACCACGTAAAGGCGATGATTTGCAATATACGATGACTGTTTCGTTTGAAGAAGCTGTTTTCGGTACAAAAAAAGAAATTTCTGTACGTAAAGAAGTTGTTTGTCATACATGTGATGGCGAAGGTGCAAAACCAGGTACGAAAAAGCATACATGTAGCTACTGTAATGGTGCTGGACATGTGTCTGTTGAGCAAAATACGATTTTAGGTCGTGTACGTACACAACAAGTATGTCCTGAATGTAACGGTTCTGGTCAAGAATTTGAAGAACCATGTCCAACATGTCATGGTAAAGGTACAGAAATCAAAAATGTGAAACTAGAAGTGACAGTGCCTGAAGGTGTCGATAACGACCAACAAATCCGTTTGTCAGGTCAAGGTTCACCTGGTGAAAATGGTGGTCCTGCAGGTGATTTATACGTCATTTTCCGTGTGAAACCATCAGAAAACTTTACACGTGAAGGCGATGACATCTTATATCAACATTCGATTAGCTTTGCTCAAGCCGCACTTGGGGATGAAATTAAAATTCCTACGCTGAAAGGGCATGTCATGTTAACTGTTCCTGCTGGTACGCAATCAGGCAAACAGTTCCGCCTTAAAGGCAAAGGTGTGAAAAATGTTCATGGTTACGGTTATGGTGACTTATTTGTTAATATTAAAGTGGTAACACCAACAAAATTAACAGAACGTCAAAAAGAACTTTTAAAAGCTTTTGCTGAAGAAAGTGGCGATGAAATTAACGAACAGCCAAGCAACTTCAAAGATAAAGCACGTCGTTTCTTTAAGGGAGATTAATACTATGAACTGGATAGAACTGTCTGTAACAGTGAATGAAGAAGCTGAATCGATTGTATCCAATATACTACAAGAATTTGGTTCAAATGGTGTCGCAATTGAAGATTCAAAAGAAGTCGATAAAGTAAGAGTAGATAAATATGGTGAAATATTTGAATTAAATCCGTCCGACTATCCGGATAAGCATATGATTATTAAAGGCTACTATACGGAAATGCAAGTCGATGATACATTTACAGAACGATTAACAGCACGACTCGAAGCAATCGATGAAATAGACTCGACAATTTTGAATGTCACTACAAAGGTAATTGCTGAATCGGATTGGGAAAATGAATGGAAAAATTATTTCCACCCTTTTCAAGCGTCTGAGAGATTTTTCATTGTGCCAAGCTGGGAAACTGTCGCAAATGAGGATGACTTCCTATATATTGAGCTAGATCCTGGTATGGCTTTTGGTACAGGGGATCATCCAACAACGAGTATGTGCTTACGTGCCATCGAACGCACTGTTCAACCACATCACGATGTCATAGATGTAGGCACAGGTTCTGGTATTTTGAGTATTGCCGCACATTTATTAGGTGCCAAGTCGATTAAAGCCATTGATTTAGATGAAATGGCTGTACAAGTCGCAAAAGAAAACTTCGAAAAGAATAATTGTGCGCAAGCAATTGAAACTGCGACAGGTAATTTATTGACGAATGAAACGGGACAATACGATGTTGTTATCGCAAATATTTTACCGCATATTATTGAATTGATGATTGAAGATAGTTACAATCGACTGAACCCATCAGGTTACTTTATTACATCAGGCATTATTGAAGAAAAGCGCGAATCGATTCAATCGCAAATGGAAGCTGCTGGCTTTAAAATTATTGACGTCCAACATGTAGACGGTTGGGTTTGTATCACTGGACAAAAGGTGGTTTCATAATGCAACGTTATTTTTTAAATGAGAACGCTGAGTTACATCAGCGTTTTTTTATCACAAACAAAGATGATATACATCACATAACGAAAGTCATGCGATATACAACGGGTGATCATTTAGTGATTAACTTTCACAATGCGCAAACATATAAAGTTGAAATCACAGCTGTAGATCAACAAGCGATTGAAGTTGAGACTATCGAAAAGTTGGCTATTCACACTGAGATGCCAGTTTCAGTCACAATTGCGAGTGGACTCATTAAGTCGGATAAATATGAATGGTTGCTACAAAAAGCGACTGAGATGGGCGCACATGATTTCATTGCTGTACAAATGGGGCGTTCTGTCGTTAAACTGAACGACCAAAAAGCACCCAAAAAGCTTGAAAGATGGCAAAAAATTATTAAAGAAGCTGCCGAACAAAGTTATCGACAACAGATACCAAATATAAAATATTACTCGAATTTAAAATATGTATATGATATGATTAGTGAATATGATTATATTCTAATGGCATACGAAGAACAGGCAAAAAATGGGGAAACATCAAAGTTTAAAGAAATGCTTTCCCAGCTTAAACCTAACGACAAAGTTTTACTTTTAGTTGGTCCTGAAGGCGGTTTTAGCGAAGAAGAAGTCAAACAATTTGAAGCACACGCACAAATAGTAGGACTTGGACCGCGTATTCTTCGTGCTGAAACGGCACCGCTTTATGCGTTAAGTGCCATTAGTTACGAAATAGAATTAATGAGGTGAAGTCATGTCAACAGTTGCCTTTCATACATTAGGGTGTAAAGTAAACCACTATGAGACTGAAGCGATTTGGCAATTATTTAAAGAAGCTGATTACGAACGTGTTGATTTTGAACAAAACGCTGATGTTTTTGTCATCAATACATGTACCGTTACAAATACAGGCGATAAAAAGAGTCGCCAAGTTATCCGTAGAGCGATTAGACAAAATCCTGACGCTGTTGTGTGTGTCACAGGTTGTTATGCGCAAACATCTTCAGCAGAAATTATGGAAATTCCGGGTGTCGATATTGTTGTTGGGACACAAGATCGTCATAAACTTTTATCGTATATTGACGAGTATCAGCAAGAAAGACAACCAATTAATGGTGTCAGCAATATTATGAAAAACCGTACGTATGAGGAATTAGATGTCCCGTATTTCACTGATAGAACACGTGCATCATTAAAAATTCAAGAAGGTTGTAACAACTTCTGTACGTTCTGTATCATCCCTTGGGCGCGTGGACTGATGCGTTCTCGTGATCCACAAAAAGTAGTGGAACAAGCAACACAGCTAGTACAATCTGGATATAAAGAGATTGTATTAACAGGGATTCATACAGGTGGTTATGGCCAAGACTTGAAAGATTACAACTTAGCACAATTGTTACGTGACCTTGAGACGGTAGATGGTTTAGAACGTATTCGTATTTCATCTATTGAAGCAAGTCAATTGACTGATGAAGTCATTGAAGTCTTACAACAATCTTCAAAAGTTGTACGTCACTTGCATATTCCATTACAATCAGGCTCTGATACTGTGTTAAAACGTATGCGCCGTAAATACTCAATGGCACACTTCTCTGAACGTATTAAGAAATTGCACGCTGCATTACCAGGGCTTGCTGTCACAAGTGATGTCATCGTTGGGTTCCCAGGCGAGACTGAAGAAGAATTCCAAGAAACGTATGATTTTATCGTTGAACACAAGTTTTCTGAGTTACACGTATTCCCATATTCACCAAGAATTGGTACGCCTGCAGCACGCATGGACGATCAAATTGATGAAGAAGTCAAAAATGAACGCGTCCACAAATTGATCGAGTTAAGTAATCAACTCGCAAAAACATATGCATCACAGTTTGAAAATGATGTGTTAGAAGTGATTCCAGAAGAGAAAAGTGCCAAAGATGGTGTACTTGTTGGATATGCTGACAATTACATGAAAGTAGAATTTGAAGGAGATGCTTCACTGATTGGTGAAATTTGTAAAGTAAAAATCAATCAAGTTGGCTATCCAATCAACTACGGTACATTTTTAAGAACCGTTGAACATGCAAATAATCAATCTGAAATTGAAATACTAGCGTAGATTTATAAAGATTTTATAACAAAAATTGGCTGTTAGCTTAAAAAATGTAAATTTGTCGATTGACCGAGAATAAGATTTATTTTATACTGTTTTATACATGGTGAGTTACTATGTAAATATGAAAAAGTTTTTTTGATATTTGGAGGGAGGGAAATACAGATGTCTAAAACAGTAGTCCGTAAAAACGAATCACTAGAAGATGCATTACGTCGTTTTAAACGCTCAGTGTCAAAAAGCGGTACAATTCAAGAAGTTCGTAAACGCGAATTCTATGAAAAACCAAGCGTAAAACGTAAGAAAAAATCTGAAGCTGCTCGTAAGCGTAAATTCAGATAAATCATTAACGTGTTGAACTCCCTCAACATTCAAGTTTAATGATATATGAGAAACCTCGAATCTTTGGCTAAGGTCAACGATTTGGGGTTTCTTTCTTTTTATGGGTGTCTTTAGTACTTTCACTATAAGTGTGCTATGAATTCATGTATACTAAATAGTGAGGGTGAGGTGAATTTTGACAAAGATGGGTTTACATATGTGGATCAATAGTGCTGCTATTTCATTTCAAGATGGATTACACGATGTAGGTGAATGGTTGACATCACCATTTATATCGTTAATTTTAACTTGTATTGTCTTCTTAGGATTTGTTTACCAACTATATTCTAAACGGTTTAACTTTGCCGGTGTTTTATCTCTAATTGCGTTATTGTTAATCTTCCTAGGGTTCATCGTGCAAGGTGATGTATCGGCTGCAACACTTATTATTTTTATGATTGGTGTCATTCTCGTCATCATAGAACTGTTTGTCGTTGGGGCAATTCTTGGACTTATTGGAATGGGACTCATTGTTTTTAGTTTAGTGACTATTGGCGACAATTTGCCAATGATGTTGTTAAACGTTGTAGTCGCATTTATTTTAACTATTATTGAGTGGGTGATTTTAGTGAATATTTTCAAAAAAACGATTGCTTTATTTGATAATGTCGTCTTAAAAGATGCAACGAATAAAGAATCAGGTTACACGTCCCACAATGATCGCTCTCATCTTGTAGGTGAGATTGCTACAACAATGACTGATTTGCGTCCGGCGGGTATCATTTTGCTCAATGGTGAACGCATCGATGCAGTGTCTGAAGGCTCTTTTATTTTGAAAGATTTACAAGTCGAAATCATCGAAGTAGAAGGCTCTAGAGTTGTTGTAAGACAGCATGAATCATAAGAAAAAGGAGATGGAAAAATATGTTTACAGCAGGATTTATTTCTCTTGTTATTATAGCGGTACTTGTTATCGTTGCATTAATGATTTTATTTTCATTCGTACCAATCGGACTATGGATTTCCGCATTAGCAGCGGGTGTTAAAGTAAGTATTGGTACACTTGTAGGTATGCGTTTACGTCGCGTATCACCTAGAAAAGTTATCGGGCCATTAATCAAAGCGCACAAAGCAGGCCTTCAAATCACAACGAATCAACTGGAATCACACTATTTAGCAGGTGGTAACGTAGACCGCGTTGTTGATGCCAATATTGCCGCACAACGTGCAGATATTAACTTACCGTTTGAACGTGGTGCAGCGATTGACCTTGCTGGTCGTGACGTGTTAGAGGCCGTTCAAATGTCTGTTAATCCTAAAGTAATCGAGACACCATTTATTGCGGGTGTTGCGATGAACGGGATTGAAGTAAAAGCGAAAGCACGTATTACAGTGCGTGCGAACATTTCTCGCCTTGTTGGTGGTGCGGGTGAAGATACTATTATCGCCCGTGTTGGTGAAGGGATTGTTTCAACGATTGGTTCAAGTGAACACCATTCCCAAGTGCTTGAAAACCCGGACAACATTTCAAAAACGGTTTTAAGCAAAGGATTAGACTCAGGTACTGCATTTGAAATTTTATCAATTGACATTGCAGACGTTGACATCAGTAAAAACATTGGTGCCGACTTACAAACTGAACAAGCGATTGCTGATAAAAATATCGCACAAGCAAAAGCTGAAGAACGCCGTGCGATGGCAGTTGCCCAAGAACAAGAAATGAAAGCACGTGTCCAAGAGATGCATGCGAAAGTTGTGGAAGCTGAAGCAGAAGTACCACTTGCGATGGCAGAAGCACTTCGCTCAGGTAATATTAGCGTTAAAGAGTATTACAACTTAAAAAATATTGAAGCAGATACAGGTATGAGAGAAGCAATTAACAAACATTCTCAAGAACAAAACAACACACCATCTGATCAATAAATGAGGTGATTTTATGAGTATGGGTTTCATAATCTTCCTAATCACTATCGCAATTTCTATATTCAGTGCGTTAGGGGATAAGCAGCATGAAAAACGTCAAAAGCAACAACCACCTCGCCCACAAAAGCCAATACAGACTGAGGAAAAGGGTTTTTTCGAGAAAGTTCAAGATACGCTTGCTGAGATAGAAGAAACCTTTTCAGTACCTGATGAACCTAAACCTGAGCAACCTAAAGCTGAAACGCCTCAGCAAACGTCTCGTCCAGAGCGGAAAGTTGTAGAACGTGTTGAGAGACCACAGACAACACGTGAAGAAGCACAACCAGCGCAATATACGTCGAGACGAAATGATGAGGAACAAGAACGTCAGCGTTTGCAAGATATGATTCATCAACGCATGCACCAGCTTGATGATGAATTGCATCGTGAACGTCAAAAGCAACTTGCTAGAATTGAGCGACGTGCGAAAGCGATTATTGAAGATCAATACTTATCGAATCGCACAAAGGCCATTAAACTTGAAGCGTTGATGAATGCGTCAAATGTAAAAGCAAGTGCAAAACAAGGGTTGTCATTTTCAGATAATGAAGTCATTAATGGTATGATTTGGTCTGAGATTTTGAATAAGCCTAAACAGCTTTAAAATAGATAGCGAACTGAGACGGCAAAATATGTCGCATCAGTTCGCTATTTTCATTTTTATCGGATAGATTTATATGCAAACGAAACGTTAAAATCATGCTATAATATAGACAAGTATAGAATGATTTTAATTGTATCTATTCGATGATTTTTGATAGATTAAAGTTAACAATGATGTAAAGGAGCGACTGTATGCCTGAACTTATTCAGATAGATGATATTCACCAAGCACAAGCGTTGTTAGGCAATAATGATGAACATCTTACGCTTGTTGAAAATGCATTTGGTGTAATCATTCATGCGCGCGGACAAGAAGTTGCAGTGAAAGGTCAAAAAGTAAATGATGTCACAGCAGCTGAGTCAGTATTACGCAACTTATTAAAAGTAATTGAGAAAGGTGAGTCGATTGGTGTTAAAGATGTACAAGCCGCGATTAAAATGGCTAAAAATGGCACGATTGAACATTTAATTGATTTGTATGATGAAGCAATTACAAAAGATGCGTACGGAAAAACGATACGACCAAAAACGATGGGACAACGCATGTACATTCATGCAATGAAAAAACACGATCTCGTTTTCGGTATCGGGCCAGCTGGAACAGGGAAAACATTTTTAGCAGTCGTTTATGTTGCAAAAGCACTGCGCGCCGGAGAAGTAAAACGTATTGTATTAACGCGACCCGCTGTAGAAGCAGGCGAGTCTCTTGGCTTTCTACCTGGAGACTTAAAAGAAAAGGTAGACCCATATTTGCGCCCGCTATATGATGGTTTGCATACTGTACTTGGTGTTGAACAAACGACCCGCTTTATTGAACGTGGTGTCATTGAAATTGCACCACTTGCCTATATGCGTGGACGTACTTTGGACGATGCATTCGTTATTTTAGATGAAGCACAAAATACGACACAAGCACAGATGAAAATGTTTTTAACACGTCTTGGCTTTGGTTCTAAAATGGTTGTAACCGGAGATAAAACACAAATTGACTTACCAAAAGGGGTTAAGAGCGGCCTTGTTGAAGCTGAACAGCGTCTCAAAGGATTGAAAGGGTTAAGCATTCAACACCTTGACCAAGCCGATGTCGTTCGCCACCCACTCGTAGGACGCATCATTACAAGATATGAGGAGGAATAACATGTTCACCATCGATTTCAATGATCATACCGATTTAGTAGAACAAGCATGGATTGATCAAATCGAGCAATTATTAACGTTTGCGAAAGCGCAAGAAGGAATAGATGAAGCAGCAGAACTATCTGTAAGTTTTGTCGATGAAGAAGAAATCCAAACGATTAATCGTGATTATCGTGACAAAGATAAAGTCACGGATGTCATTTCATTTGCGTTTGAAGAAGAAGAGGACGTCTTTGAAGGATTTGAAGGCGCTGAAATCCCACGTGTACTAGGCGACATTATTATTTGTACAGATGTGGCGAAAGCGCAAGCCGAACAATACAATCATTCATTTGAACGTGAATTAGGATTCCTCGCATTACATGGTTTCTTACATTTACTTGGATATGATCATATGACTGAAGCAGAAGAAAAAGAAATGTTCGGACGCCAAGACGCGATTTTAAATGCGTTCGGATTAACGAGAGACGCATGATTGGTAGATTTAAACATGCTTTTGAAGGCGGATGGACTTTATTAAAGAAAGATCGTAACTTCTTCATGCACCTTTTAGCAGGTTTCGGTGCCATCGTACTCGGTTTTATTTGCCAAATTAGTACATTGGAATGGTTGTTTATTATAACTGCTATTGTACTTGTTTGGCTTACAGAGGCGCTCAACACAGCAATTGAATACACGGTAGATCTTGTTACAACTGACTATCATATTGATGCCAAACGGGCGAAAGATATTGCAGCATTTAGCGTATTACTTGCTTCTATTTTTGCACTGATTATCGGTGCCATTATATTTTTACCGAAATTATTTTGAGGAGATGACGCATATGCCTTACACAGACAAACATTTTGATGAAGTTAGAAAAGCACAACAAAATGCCTACGCACCATACAGCGAATTCAAAGTGGGCGCTTATCTTGTAACGAAAGACGGTCAAACATTTTACGGTGCAAATATAGAAAATGCTGCATACCCGGCAACAATATGTGCGGAGCGATCTGCACTCGTTGCAGCGATGTCACAAGGCTATCGACCAGGAGACTTCGCTTCTATTACGGTAACAGTTGATAGTGATGAAGTATCTTCACCATGTGGCACGTGTCGCCAAGTGTTGAAAGAATTGTGTGATGACGACATGCCGGTATATATGACGAATCACAAAGGTGAAATGAAAGAACGTACGGTTGCAGAATTATTACCACTTGGATTTTCAGGAAAGGATTTAAATAACTAATGAATGAATATAAATCGGGATTTGTTACAATTATTGGCCGACCAAACGTCGGGAAATCAACGTTTGTGAATCGTGTGATTGGCCATAAAATTGCGATTATGTCAGATAAAGCGCAAACGACACGCAATAAAATTCAAGGTGTCATGACACAAGATGACGCACAAATTATTTTCTTAGATACACCGGGTATTCACAAGCCGAAACATAAGCTTGGCGATTACATGATGAAAGTGGCAAAAAATACACTCTCTGAAATTGATGCTGTGATGTTTATGGTAAATGCCAATGAAGACATTGGTCGTGGCGATCAATATATTATGGAAATGCTGAAAACGGTCAAAACACCTGTCTTTTTAGTTTTAAATAAAATTGACCTCGTGCATCCAGATGAATTAATGCCAAAAATTGAGCAATATCAATCGTACATGTCATTTGCGGAAATTATCCCAATTTCTGCGTTAGAAGGGCATAACGTGGATCATTTTCTGAACGTGTTAAAAAGCTACTTGCCAGAAGGACCACAATACTATCCAGACGGGCAAATTTCAGATCACCCTGAACAATTTGTAGTCAGTGAGCTGATTCGTGAAAAAATATTACAAACAACGTCTGAAGAAATTCCACATTCAATCGGTGTCAACGTAGAACGCATGGTTCAAGAAGCGGAAGACCGTGTAAGAGTAGAAGCGGTCATCTATGTTGAACGCGATTCACAAAAAGGGATTGTTATCGGCAAAGGTGGCAAAAAACTGAAAGAAATCGGTAAACGTGCGCGTCTAGATATTGAGTATTTACTAGGTTCAAAAGTATATCTCGATTTATGGGTAAAAGTTCAAAAAGATTGGCGTAACAAATCTCATTTCATTAAACAAATGGGCTATGTTGAAGACGAATAGTAACAAGGTGGGGCAATAAATGCTCGTCAAACAAAAAGGGATTATTATTAAAACCGTTGACTATGGCGAATCGGATAAAATTATTACGATATTAAATGAACATGGTGCTAAAATTCCACTCATGGTGCGACGTGCTAAAAAAGTGAAATCAGGCTTGCAAGCAACAACACAGCACTTTGTAAAAGCTTTGTTTATTTATAATAAGTGGCGTGGTATGGGGACGTTAACATCTATCGACGTCATTAATAGTCACTATGATTTACGTATGGACGTTTTTACGAACAGTTATGCAAGCTTGTGCTTAGAAACAATTGATGGGGCACTCGATACAGATCAAGTTGATACACACCTGTATGCATTGTTAGATTTTGCGCTGAGTCAAATTGATGAAGGTGTGTCCGCGCAACTGATTGCGAATATTGTTATGCTGAAATGTATCACATATTATGGATTTGATATTAATTTGACACACTGTGCTGTTAAAAATACAGATCAACCGGGTGAATTTATCGGATACAGTTTTAAATATGATGGTGTCATTTCTAAGTCAGCAGGGCATCTAGATCCACACCTAATGCCATTATCCAATAAAGCGATTTATTTAATGGCGATTTTAAAGCAACTACCATTGTCAAAAATTAATTCAATTTCTATTCACGATGAAATTGTTGAAGAAATGTCGCAATTTATTTTAATGATTTATAAAGAATATGCGGGGATGTACTTTAAAAGTCAGCGCATGATTAACCAATTACGACGTTTCAATGCGTCCTTTGAATAGAACCAAAATAGTTGCGCATGTCTAAGCGTACAATCTTGATGGGTTGTGCGCTTTTTCAGTACCTCGCATTCCTACAGGCCTCGCTCGAACTATACAAGATATAGTGAGATTTCTTCTCGAAAGTAAGCAATGCTTTTTAAATGGCAGTAGGTGTCTCGCAATTGAAACGACTCTTTCATAACTTCACAATGAAAATGGAAGAACCAAAAATAAGCATTGCAACATGATATTAAGGTCATGCGTGCAATGCTTATTTATATGTGTAAAAAAGGCGACAACCGATTCATAACCGATTGCCGCTTTTTCACATGCACTATTAGAATTTTACTTTTTCAGCTAAAAATGCGTTTAATTCACCGATTGGCATACGTACTTGTTCCATTGTATCACGATGACGGACTGTTACTTGTTGGTCTTCAAGTGAGTCGAAGTCAAATGTAATACAGTAAGGTGTACCGATTTCATCTTGACGACGGTAACGTTTACCAATTGATTGTGATTCGTCAAAGTCTACAACGAAGTCTTCGCTTAGTTGTTCATATACTTTAATTGCATCGGCAGATAATTTTTTACTTAATGGTAAAATAGCTGCTTTGTATGGTGCAATTGCAGGGTGGAAGTGTAATACAGTACGCGCATCTTTGCTACCTTCAACACCTTCTTCGTCGTATGCATCACATAAAAATGCTAATGTCACACGGTCTGCACCAAGTGATGGTTCAATACAATATGGAATGTATTTTTCATTTGTTTCTGGATCATGGTATCTGAAGTCTTCACCAGAATGCTCACTATGTTGTTTTAAGTCGTAGTCTGTACGGCTTGCGATACCCCATAGCTCGCCCCAACCAAATGGGAAACGGAATTCGATATCTGTTGTTGCATTAGAGTAGTGTGAAAGTTCATCTTCATCATGGTCACGTAGACGTAAGTTTTCATCTTGTAAACCTAAATCTTTTAACCATTTTGCCGCAAACTCTTTCCAGTAATTTTGCCATTCAATTTCAGTACCTGGTTTACAGAAGAATTCAAGTTCCATTTGTTCAAATTCTCTTGTACGGAAAATGAAGTTACCTGGTGTAATCTCGTTACGGAATGATTTACCAACTTGACCGATACCAAATGGTAATTTCTTTCTCATTGAACGTTGTACATTTTTGTAGTTCACAAAAATACCTTGTGCTGTCTCAGGACGCATGAAGATTTCGTTAGTAGAATCTTCTGTAACACCTTGGAATGTTTTAAACATTAAGTTGAATTGACGAATGTCTGTCCAATTGGCTGTGCCGCTCACAGGGCACGTAATACCTTCTTCATCAATTAAACGTTTCATTTCATCGAAGCTCATACCATCCGCGATAAAGTTTTCGTCACCTTTAACGTTCGCCATGTAATCTTCAATTAATTTGTCCGCACGGTAACGAATTTTACTGTCTTTGTTATCAATCATTGGATCGTTAAAGTTACCGATATGACCTGATGCTTCCCAAGTTTTTGGGTTCATTAAAATAGCTGCATCTAACCCTACGTTATAAGGGGATTGCGTAATAAACTTTTTCCACCATGCTTTTTTAATATTATTTTTCAATTCAACGCCTAACGGACCATAGTCCCATGTATTCGCAAGCCCGCCGTAAATTTCACTACCTGGGAAAACGAATCCTCTGTGTTTCGCTAATTGAACAATTGTATCCATATTTTTTTCCATAGATGTTCACTCCTTCAAAATAAAAAGTCCCAAGGAAAAGAAAAATATTCTTAACCTTGGGACGAATTAACATTGTAATCCGCGGTTCCACCCAAATTAGTGTCGCCACTCACTTTAAAACATTTTAATTGTAAGCCAATTTTAGTTGTTAAGCTTCCACCGTCCTTAACTCGCTTATTCATAATTCTATGCTATCAATCGTAGAAAGGCAAGTGAAAACATAATTGTATAACAATAAATTACAGGCTATAATAGTATTTATATTAAAATTCACTGATTCAAATAATATGAAGGTTAGTCTTTAGACGTTTATACATTAAAATAACTTCAAATAAATATGATGCTAATATGAAGAATAGGAGGCAATTCTGCTATTTAACGAGCATAACCTTAAAGCTTTTACTAGGTTTTAAATAGACAGAGATGATCATCGAACTCAATCAACGACAAGAAAAAATTGTAGAAATCGTAAAATCATCTGGCCCGATTACTGGTGAGAAAATAGCTGAACAATTGAATTTGACGCGTGCAACACTGAGACCCGATTTGGCAATTTTAACTATGTCCGGCTTTTTGGAAGCAAGACCACGTGTGGGCTATTTTTATTCAGGAAAATCACGTGCGCAACTTTTAACGGAGCCACTCAAAAATCAAATTGTTAAAGATTATCAATCACATCCTGTTATATTAAAAAGTGACGTCACTGTGTATGATGCCATTTGTTCTATTTTCATTGAAGATGTAGGGACGCTTTTTATTGTAAATGCCGACAATGATCTTGTTGGGGTCGTTTCCCGTAAAGACTTATTGCGCGCATCGATGGCAGGACAAGATATTCATAACATGCCGGTAAACATTATCATGACACGCATGCCGAATATCGTATTACTTAAAGAAGATGATTACGTACTCTACGCAGCAAAGCAAATGATCACCAAAGAAATCGACTCAATTCCTATCGTTAAGAAAAAAGAAAATGGCAACTATGAAGTCACAGGACGTATTTCAAAAACGACTATTACGAAACTATTCGTTTCATTATTTGATTAGTAGGAGGCAACCAACGATGACCAATACAAAAATAATTATCGCATCAGATTCAGTTGGTGAAACAGCTGAACTTGTAGCAAAGGCATGTATGTCACAATTCAATAATTGTGAGTTAACTTCTGAAGTTTTACGCTATCCTTATATCGAAACAAAACAAAATATTGATGAAGTTATCGCAATGGCAAAAGAATGTGATAGCATTGTCATCTATACACTTGTAAAACCTGAAATACGTGAATATATGGAAGCACTCATTGTAGAACATAAGATTAAATCGGTTGATATTATGGGCCCTATCATGCAAACGATGGAACATGTCTTTCAAGAAGCACCGATGAACGAACCTGGTATTGTGCATAAATTAGACGAAGATTATTTCAAAAAAATTGAAGCGATGGAATTTGCGGTAAAATATGACGACGGTAAAGATCCAAAAGGGCTACCAAAAGCAGACATCGTCTTAATTGGTGTCTCACGCACTTCTAAAACACCGATTTCGCAATATCTTGCACATAAGCGCTATAAAGTGATGAATGTGCCAATCGTTCCTGAAGTCTCACCACCTGACATGTTGTTTGAAATTGACCCTAAAAAATGTGTCGCACTTAAAATCAGTCCAGAAAAATTAAATGCGATTCGTAAAGAGCGCTTAAAACAACTCGGTTTGTCAGATTCTGCACGTTATGCAAATGACAAGCGCATTGAAGAAGAACTCGAATACTTCAATCGCATTGTTGAAAAAATCGGCTGTCCTGTGCTTGATGTTTCCGAAAAAGCTATTGAAGAGACAGCAAATAACATTATTCAAATTATTGAGCATAAAGATTCCATTTTAAATTAAGAAATAGTATAATAGTGACGTTATTCTAAAGTCATTGGTATATTGCAAATTGAAGACAAATTGATAGGTGATGTGTGTGAGAATACCACAAACAACGATTGATGAAATTAAGCAAAATACAGATATTATAGATGTTGTAAGCGAATATGTAAAATTAGAGAAAAGAGGACGCAATTACATTGGTTTGTGTCCTTTTCATGATGAAAAAACACCTTCATTTACAGTATCTGAAGATAAGCAGATTTGTCATTGCTTCGGTTGTAAAAAGGGCGGCAATGTTTTTCAATTTATTCAAGAAATTGAAAAAGTCTCATTTGCCGAAGCAGTCAAACATCTTGGCGAAAGAGCAAATATTAAAGTTCAAACCGAACTATCATCACAAAAACAAGACATCGCATCAGATGACTTGGTAATGATTCAAATGCATGAGGAATTGCTCGATTACTATCATTATTTATTGAAAAAGACTGTAGAAGGCGAAACGGCATTAAAATACCTATATAGTCGTGGATTTACCGATGAAATGATTGATCAACGTAAAATTGGTTATGCACCTGATGCGTCAAATTTTGCGACAGATTATATGGAGAAAAAAGGCTACTCACTGTCGTTAGGTTATGAAGCTGGGATTTTATCAAGAAATGAATCTACTTTCGACTATTACGATAGATTTCGAGATCGCATTATTTTCCCATTACCGAATGCGCAAGGTCGTATTATCGGTTATTCGGGACGTGCCTATCACGATGATCAAACGCCTAAATATTTAAACAGTCCAGAGTCACCTATCTTTCAAAAGCGAAAACTACTCTACAATTTAGATAAAGCGCGAAAAAGTATTCGACAACAAGATGAAATCATTTTGTTAGAAGGATTCATGGACGTTATTAAAACGAGTGAAGCTGGATTACACAATGTCGTCGCAAGCATGGGGACACAAATTTCTAAAGAACACATGACCATTCTCAAGAAATTATGTAAAAACGTGACAATGATGTTTGATGGTGACTTTGCAGGTGTTCAAGCAACGTTAAAAACAGGTCAAGCTTTATTAGAGCAACAGTTTGACGTATTTGTCATTCAACTACCGACTGATATGGACCCAGACGAATATATTGAAAAGTATGGGGCAGAACGTTTTCTAGAATTCGTCTCTAATGAAAAGAAATCATTTGTCTCATTTAAACTGAAACAACATCAACAAGAAATTCAAAATAACGACCTTGCTTTCGAGAAGCATTACAAAGTCTTTGTTGATGACGCGGCATTAATACAATCTCAAATTTTACGTCAAAAAGTTGTACAAGAAGCGGCAGAATTGTTTAAAGTGCATCCAGATAGTCTATTAAATGAAGTAGAGAGCCGTCATCCGCAATCTCATTATCAACAAACGCCAGCAATTCAGCAGACACCACAACCGATGAGATTATCAAAAAATGAAAAAGCGGAACGTGCTATTCTGAAGCATTTTTTCAATGATAAGTCCTTATTTTTACGTTTTTATCAAGATATTGAAGAAAGCGACTTTACAAATGAGCATTTTAAACGTATATTTAATGTCTTACAGGAATATTATGCAGAATTTGAACAGTTTACAATCAGTGATATATTAGGGTACATCAAGCATGATGATGTAAAAGAGACACTCATACAACTTGTAGATTACCCGTTAAACCATAATCCATACGAAAATGAAATGTTGGATTACATTTCTGTTATGACATCCAATCGTTCAACTGAGACACTTGAAACTTTACAAGCACGTTTGAATGAAGCCATTCGTATTGGGGATAGTGACGCACAAAAATATTATTTAGAACAGATTGTAAATAGAAAAAGAGAGAGTTTAAGAAGTAAAGATTAATTTCGGGAGGCCTTTTTATGTCTGACAACCAAGTAAAAGTAATCAAAAAAGAAACAATCGATCCGACACTCACAATTGAAGATGTGAAAAAACAATTGATTGAAAAGGGGAAAAAAGAGGGTCATTTAAGCCATGAAGAGGTAGCAGAGAAACTGCAAAATTTTGAAATGGATTCTGATCAAATGGATGAATTTTTCGATATGATTAACGATAATGACATCCAATTAATCAATGAAAAAGATAGTACAGATACAGATGAAAAGCTAAACCCGAATGATTTAAGTGCACCTCCAGGAGTTAAAATTAACGATCCTGTCCGTATGTACTTAAAAGAAATCGGACGTGTCAACTTATTAAGTGCACAAGAAGAAATTGAACTTGCAAAACGAATTGAGCAAGGTGATGAAGTAGCGAAAGCACGCTTAGCTGAAGCCAACTTGCGTCTTGTTGTAAGTATTGCAAAGCGCTATGTAGGGCGCGGTATGCTATTCCTTGACCTTATTCAAGAAGGAAACATGGGCTTAATTAAAGCCGTTGAAAAGTTCGATTTCAGCAAAGGATTCAAGTTTTCAACATATGCGACATGGTGGATTCGTCAGGCGATCACTCGCGCCATTGCTGACCAAGCACGTACAATCCGTATTCCAGTGCATATGGTCGAAACAATCAATAAATTAATTCGTGTACAACGTCAGTTACTTCAAGACTTAGGTCGTGATCCACTACCTGAAGAAATCGGGGAGGAAATGGATTTACCACCTGAAAAAGTACGTGAAATCTTAAAAATTGCGCAAGAACCAGTGTCATTAGAAACGCCTATCGGGGAAGAAGACGACAGTCATTTAGGTGACTTTATTGAAGACCAAGAAGCGCAAAGTCCATCTGATCATGCTGCTTACGAATTATTAAAAGAGCAACTGGAAGATGTTTTAGATACTTTAACAGACCGTGAAGAAAATGTATTACGTTTACGTTTTGGTTTAGATGACGGTCGCACGCGCACACTTGAAGAAGTGGGTAAAGTATTCGGTGTTACAAGAGAGCGTATTCGTCAAATTGAAGCGAAAGCATTGCGCAAATTAAGACACCCAAGCCGTAGTAAACGACTTAAAGACTTTATGGATTAATCAGTAACTAAATGAACGCATAGGCGGGAATATGAACGCATTTTCATAATGTGGACGTTATTCCCGCTTTTTTGATTTAGGATTCAATCATATTGAACAATATATCAAACATAGTCTCAATAAATGAAATTTTGTATAATAGAATTGCAATAACGAGTTGTGATAATTAAAGGAGTAACAAGCATGATACCAATCAATCGACGTTTACAAAAAGTAAGTGAGTATATTATAGGGGATACCCTAGCAGATATTGGCTCAGACCACGCATTTTTACCGATGTATGCATTGGAACAAGGACAAATTAAAAGTGCTATCGCAGGAGAAGTGATTCCCGGTCCATACACATCCGCTGTTAAAAGTGTAGAACGACATGGCTTTCAACAACAAATTGATATTCGATTAGGGGACGGACTAACAATTTTAAACCCTGAAGTTGATTACGTTGATACTGTCACGATTTGTGGCATGGGTGGACCACTGATTGCTAAAATTTTAACACAAGGCTTCCAACATATTCCAAACCGCCCGAGACTCGTTTTACAATCGAATATTCAATCTGAACCAATTCGTCAATTTTTACAGTTAAATGGCTATCAAATTGTAACTGAAACATTAATCAAGGAACGCGCACATATTTATGAAATTATCGTTGCTGATCCGGGAGACATGTCACTGTCTGCTAGAGACTTAAAGTTTGGACCATTTTTACATCCAACGCCTTCAGAACTGTTTGTTGAAAAATGGACACGTGAAATAGAAGCTTTGGAAGACATTAAGAAACAATTGGCTCCTATACGTCATCAAGCACGCTATGATGAAATTACAAGACAAGAAAATGAAATAAAAGAGGTGTTAAATCAATGAAATTAAAAACATTTCTAGATATTTTAAACAACCAAGTCCCTTTTGACAGCGCAGAATCATGGGATAACGTCGGTTTATTAGTTGGCGATTCATCATGCAATGTTTCAGGTATCATGACTGCATTAGATTGTACTGCCGAAGTCGTTGATGAAGCGATAGAAAAAGGATGTAATACAATCGTAGCGCATCATCCACTTATTTTTAAAGGGATGCGTGCGATTACTGAAGATGCCGGTTATGGCCGTATTATTTATAAACTCATTCAAAATAAAATCAATTTAATTGCAATGCATACAAATTTAGATGTGCATCCTCAAGGTGTAAATGCGATGCTTGCCGAACACCTTGAACTACAATCATGTAAAATTTTATTACCTGAAACAACGGATTATTATAAAGTGCAAGTCTATATTCCAGAAACTGATGCCACTGCATTTAAGCTTCAGCTCTCTAAACACGGTCTTGCAACAGAAGGCAACTACGAGCACGCATTTTTCAATACAAAAGGGCAAGGGCAATTTAAACCAGTCGGCGATGCACAACCACACATTGGTGCAATCGGTGAAATTAAGACGGTTGATGAAGTAAAAATTGAATTTATGATTGATGCGTCACAATATCAATTAGCACAACAATTAATTAATCAACATCATCCTTACGAAACGCCTGTATATGACTTTTTACCTTTACAAAAAGAAATTCAACGTGGTTTAGGGATGATTGGTGAATTATCTGAGCCGATGACTGTTGAGGCGTTCACAACACACGTTAAAAAGCAATTAAACATGCCAAGTGTGCGCTTTATTGGCAATAAGAATGCGGCGATCCAGACTGTCGCACTGATTGGAGGATCGGGCATAGGGTATGAAATGTCAGCAATGAAACAAGGTGCAGACATTTTCCTAACTGGTGATATTAAACATCACGACGCCTTAGATGCTAAAACTGCAGGTATGAATTTATTAGATATTAATCATTACAGTGAATATGTCATGAAAGAAGGACTTGTCACCTTATTAAATCACTGGTTAGAACAGCAATTTGACGGTCGTATTTGCGCCTCAGAAACACATACCGATCCTTATCAATATATGTAAAAAAATATCCCCTTAGCTTTTGGCTATTTCGCAAAGGCGTAAGGGGATTTTCAATGTTATTCCATAATTTCAACTGGTTTTGCTTTTTTAATTTTAGGTAAGATTTTCTCAACAGGCACATGTGATGTTGTATCATGTGTTGAAGGATCTAATGGGTCATATTGATTAAAAAAGTTAATCACTTCTTTAACAATTGGTGTTGGCGTAGACGCACCAGCAGTTACAGCCACCGTCTCAATACCATCCAACCATGACAAATCTAATTGTGAAATATCAGCAATACGGTATGAATTCGTATGCGCGATATCTTTAGACACTTGCGCTAAGCGGTTAGAGTTATTACTTTTCGGATCGCCGACAACGATAAGTAAGTCCGCTTCGCCAGCTTGATTTGCAACTGCTTCTTGACGCACTTGTGTCGCCTGACAAATCTCTTTATGCTGCTCGATATGCGGATACTTCACTTGCAATTCTTCCATCAAATGTAGTACGTCCCACTGTGACATCGTCGTTTGGTTCGTCACAATAAGTGGATAGTCATGTAAATTGTCCGGCAAGTCATTGACATCTTCTTTTGTTTCAACAAGATGCACAATGTCCGGTGCAACACCGACCGCACCTTCTGGCTCAGGATGTCCTTTTTTACCGATATAAACAACGTGATAACCCGCCGCTTTCTTCTCTCTAATCAGTTCGTGAGTGTTTTCAACATCAGGGCACGTTGCATCGATACACGTTAAACCTTTATCTCTTGCACGTTGTTTGACTTCAGGTGAGACACCATGCGCTGTAAAAATCACTGTGCCCGTTTCAATTTGTTCTAAAATTGTAAGTCGATTAGGACCATCTAAAGTAATAATCCCATCAGATTCGAATGCATCCGTTACATGTTTATTATGAACGATCATTCCAAGTATATATATCGGACGTGGTAAATTGGGGTCTAATGATGCATTGCGGGCAATCACCATTGCATCCACAACACCATAACAATAACCACGTGGTGTAATCTTAATTATTTCCATAGATTTCACGAACCTCCTTCAAACATTTATTATAGCAACATATATGCCCGTTTAAAAGAAAAGGGGTTGATGTTCTAAAATCATTTATACTTATGATCCGTTGCACTTTTAATTTGCATATTCAAAAATCAGATGCTTGCTACTTAAGTCTGACAAAGACCTTTCTATCTGACTGTTCATTCTACAGGCAACTTTTCCACATATATTCTTAACAAATTTCACGATAAATATCCTCAAAATACTTTGATTTCTAATACATTGTCACATTGTTTATTTTCTTTATGCTTTATTTCATTTATAATATAGAGATGAATCTTTAAGGAGGCCAAACAATGGCAAAGCATCCATTTGAGCAATTTAACTTTGACTCGGACATATTAGCGGCAATAGACGCATTAAATTTTAAACAACCAACTGATATACAACAACGTGTTATTCCGAAAATGATGAAAAAAACAAACTTAATCGGGCAATCACAAACAGGGACAGGGAAGTCACATGCATTCTTACTTCCGTTGTTCCATCAAATCGCTCCAAACGTAACGGAGCCACAAGCCATTATCGTTGCGCCAACACGTGAGTTAGCGACACAGCTACATCATGCAGCATTACAACTAGCAGAACACAAACAAGGTGTCAAAGTCAGCTTATTTATCGGCGGCACAGATTTTGAAAAAGATAAACAAAAAACAACGATTCAACCGCAACTGATTATTGGAACACCGACGCGTATTAATGACTTGGCGAAAATCGGCGCATTACACGTTCATCTTGCGCATTACTTAGTCGTGGACGAAGCAGATTTAATGATTGATCTTGGCTTGATTCAAGAAGTCGATCAAATCGCTGCACGCCTTGATGACGATACTAAAATGGCGGTATTCAGTGCAACCATTCCGAAGTCACTGCATCCATTTCTTAATAAATATTTGGAAAATCCAGCGTTTATTGAAGTTAAAACAACATCAAAAAATAAGAGCAGCATTGAATTTTACCTTATTCCTACGCGTGGATCAGCAAAAATTGAAAAAACAATCGAATTAATTCATACATTAAATCCATATCTCGGTATTATTTTCTGTAATAGTCGTGAAAATGCAGATCATTTGGCACAACAATTGACTGCTGAAGGAATTCAAGTCGGCATGATTCACGGTGGCTTATCTCCTCGTGAACGTAAGCAACAAATGAAACGTATTCGTAACTTGGAATTCCAATATGTCATTGCGAGTGATTTAGCATCACGTGGTATTGATATTGAAGGCGTTAGTCATGTCATTAACTTTGATGTACCTAAAGATATCGACTTCTTCACTCACCGTGTCGGCCGTACGGGACGTGGTAACTATAAAGGTATCGCCATTACGCTTTATACACCTGATGAAGAGACTTTAATTCATCAAATCGAAGCCAAAGGCTACCATTTTGAAAATGTAGATGTAAAAAATGGGGAATTAGTACCAATCAAAGCCCACAATACACGTCGTTTACGCCAAAAGCAGGACGATCATATTACGCAACAGGTGAAACATAAAGTAAAAAGAAATAAAAAGAAAGTTAAACCAGGCTATAAGAAAAAGTTCAATCAGGAACTTGAAAATCTGAAACGCCAAGAAAAACGTCAATTTAGCAAACGTAAAAATCGTCAAGCACGTAAAAGTAAAAAGCAAAGGTAGGGTATCAAGATGTTAATTGGATCTCATGTCTCAATGAGCGGTAAAAAAATGTTACAAGGATCAGCGGAAGAGGCACATAGTTATGGTGCTTCTACGTTTATGATTTATACAGGTGCACCACAGAATACGCGCCGTAAACCGATTGAAGAGCTAAATATTGAAGCAGGACAAGCTGCGATGAAAGATTATGGTTTATCAAATATTGTCGTGCATGCACCGTATATTATTAATATTGCAAATACGAACAAACCAGAAGTGTTCCAACTCGGTGTCGAATTCTTACAAAATGAAATTGAACGTACTGAACAAATAGGCGCACGTGATATTGTATTACACCCTGGTGCGCATGTAGGTGCGGGTGCTGAAGCAGGTATTAAGCGTATTATTGAAGGTTTAAACGAAGTACTGACAAATGATAACAACGTACGTATCGCTTTGGAAACAATGGCAGGTAAAGGGTCAGAAGTCGGACGTACTTTTGAAGAAATTGCACAAATTATTGATGGCGTTCATAATAACGATCGCTTATCTGTCTGTTTAGACACGTGTCATATTCACGATGCGGGATATGACGTTGTGAATGACTTTGACGGTGTACTGAACTCATTCGATAAAATTGTTGGCGTCGACCGCATTAAAGTTGTCCACGTGAATGACAGTAAAAATCCTGTTGGTGCGCATAAAGACCGTCATGAAAATATCGGTTTTGGACATATTGGTTTTGATGCTTTGAACTACGTTGTTCACCACGACCAATTCAAAGATATTCCTAAAATTTTAGAAACACCTTATGTCGGAGAAGACAAAAAGAACAAAAAAGCACCATATGCATATGAAATTGAAGCATTCCTCAATCAAAAATTCGATCCGGATATGAAAAATAAAATTTTAACAAAGTAATTAAAAGGGAACTATACATTGATAGAAAATCATTCTGTTAATGTGTAGTTTTCATTTGTTTCGAGTCGTAAACATTACTATTTACATTTAAGGTTCGGGCGTATATAGTAATATTGAGGTGAAATGATAATGCAACCTGTATTTGAGTTAAAAGATATTGACTTTTATTTTGAAAATAAAAAAGTGTTAGAGAATATCAATATTCGTATTAATAAAGGGGAATTTTTAGCCATTGTTGGTCCAAATGGCGCGGGCAAATCAACATTGTTGAAGCTTATTCTTGGACTACTACCGATTCAAAAAGGGGAAATTTTTGTAGATGGCATTGCATATCATAAAAGTCTGACGTCAGATAAAATAAGCTATGTTTCACAAAAAGCATCAGCAGTTACAGCGGGTTTCCCAGCAACTGTGAATGAAGTCATTCTTAGTGGGTTAACACGTCAAAAACGTCTGTTCAGATGGTTTAATAAGCAAGATCAACAAAAAGTAGACCAAGTGTTGGAACGTCTGAACATCAGCCATTTAAAAAATAAAAATATTGCTGAATTATCAGGCGGTCAGCAACAGCGTGTCTTAATTGCGAGAGCCCTTGTCAGCAATCCAACCGTCCTTATTTTAGATGAGCCAACAAACGGGATTGATGCGAAACATGTCGGCGAATTTTATAATACATTGGATAGTTTGAAGAAAGAAGGCGTAACAATTATTTTAGTGACACATGATATTGGTGTTGTAGCAGATACAGCAACTGAAGTCGCGTGTATCAACAAGCACTTACATTTTCATGGGACAGCACATGAATTTAAGTCGCTTGATGAAGTTGAAATTTCAAAAATATATGGTCATCCGATTAAATTCGTTGACCATAAACACGATAGGGATTGTTGTTTATGATTGATGCATTATTAAATTTTGAATTTATTAGGTATTCATTTATTAGTGGGATCCTGATAGGTTTGATTGCACCGTTAATAGGGACATTTATTGTTGTACGTAGGCTGTCACTCATTGCAGACGCTTTGAGTCATGTCACTTTAGGTGGGATTTCATTCGGCATGTTTTTAATTTCTGCCGTACCGCTCTTTGTGAATATTAACCCAATATGGACGGGGATTCTTTTTTCCATTATTGGGGCGCTTTTAATCGAAAAACTACGCAGTTCTTACAAAAATTATCAAGAAATTGCCATTCCGATTATTATGAGTACAGGGATTGGTTTAAGTGCGATTTTTATCTCACTAGCAGACGGATTTAACCAAGAACTCGTAGGGCTTTTATTCGGTTCGATTAGTGCTGTGTCACTCAGCGATTTAGTAACAATTATTATTATCACTGTGCTCGTCCTATTATTTATCTTGCTATTTTATAAAGAACTATTTATTTTGTCATTTGACGCAGAATATAGCCAAGTAATCGGTATTCCGAAATGGATCCAATTTTTATTTATCGTTATCGTTGCACTTGTTATTTCAGCATCGATGCGTGTGATTGGTGTCTTATTAGTAAGCGCATTGATTACATTACCCGTGGCGATTGCGATGCGTTGGACAAAGGGCTATAAGCAGTTTATTGTAATGAGTATTTTAATCGGTGAATTTTCTGTTATATCAGGCTTGATAACTGCCTTTTATTTGAATATCTCACCGGGTGGAATTATTGTTGTAATACTCGTCCTTATGCTATGTCTTACAATGATTTATCAAGCACTTGCAAAAGGGCGCGTTAAAGGAGTGAAAGCGAATGGAAACTAAAAAAGCTATTCAATTACTCAAAGATGAAGGACACAAATATACAGATAAACGTCGAGATATGATTGACATCTTTGTTAAAGAAGATAAATATATCAACGCAAAACATGTTCAAAAATTGATGAATGACACATACCCAGGTATTTCGTTTGATACGATTTATCGCAACCTGCATTTATTCAAAACTTTGGGTATTATTGAAGGAACAGAGTTAGATGGTGAAATGAAATTTAGAATCGCTTGTACGAATCACCATCATCATCATTTTATTTGTAAATCTTGTGGCGATACGAAAGTGATTGATTATTGTCCAATGACTGAAATCAAAAAGTCATTACCAGAAGTTGAAATTGAAATGCATAAACTTGAAGTATACGGCATCTGTGAAAAATGTCGTTAAAAAATAAGCTTTGTAGGCACAATTCACGCTTACAAAGCTTATTTTATTGCCAACTTCTGTAATAGATAGATCATTAAAAGTAGCTCATATGCGTAGGAGAAATAGCTGGTTATGTCGAAGCGTACAATCTTGATGAGTTGTGTGCTTTTCAGTACCATCGATTCTTTATTGCTCGCTTTCCTGCAAGGCGTCTCACAATAGAAATAATTTCTTCATGAGTCTAAAACATAATAGGTCTTTTCAGCTATTGCGTAACGTTTATGCAACATAAGATGTTATAGCTGTCCTTAAAACTTAAAAGATACGCTAAGCTGTCTCTAGATGTGTTTATATGTTTTGACTGACTTCAATTTAAGTTTGCCATATAAATGCTAAAAAAAGTGAGACAGCACATGCCATCCCACTTTATATATTATTGTACTGCTTTTTTGTAGTTTTCTTCCCATTCAGCAGCTAATTTATCAATTTCCATTTTTAATTCATCTACCATTGTTTCTTCAGGCACTTTACGTACAGTTTTACCTTTCATAAACAAGAGACCTTCGCCACGTGCACCAGCGATACCAATATCCGCTTCACGTGCTTCACCCGGACCATTTACTGCACATCCAAGTACCGCCACTTTCAATGGTACTTGAAGTTTTTCGATATAATCTTCAACTTCATTCGCAATAGAAATCAAGTCAATTTCGATACGGCCACAAGTTGGGCAAGCGATTAATGTTGCTGCGTTACTTGCAAGACCGAATGCTTTTAACAATGATTTCGCAACTTTCACTTCTTCTACTGGATCCGCTGATAATGAGATTCGGCATGTATTACCGATACCCAATGCTAAAATTGCACCAAGACCTGCAGATGATTTGACTGTACCGTTAAATAAAGTACCACTTTCTGTAATACCTAAATGTAGTGGATAGTCAAATGCTTGTGCCGCTTTTGTATAAGCTTCGATTGCTAAGTTTACGTCACTTGCTTTCATTGACACGATAATATCATGGAAATCAAGGTCTTCTAAAATTTTAATATGATGTAACGCACTTTCTACCATACCGTCAGCAGTAGGGTAGCCATATTTTTTTAAGATATGTTTTTCTAATGAACCAGCGTTAACACCGATACGAATTGGAATCCCTTTTTTCTTACAAGCTTCAACGACTGCTTCTACTTTTTCGCGTCTTCCGATGTTACCCGGATTGATACGAATCTTATCGGCACCGTTTTCAATCGCGATCAATGCTAATTTATAATTAAAATGAATATCTACTACGAGCGGAATATTAATTTGTGCTTTTATATCTTTAATGGCATGTGCATCTTCTTCATTCGGACATGCTACACGAACGATTTGACAACCAGCTTCTTCTAAACGCTTAATTTCAGCAACAGTTGCTTCTACATCATGGGTTTTTGTCGTTGTCATACTTTGAATAACAACCTCATCAGAACCACCAATAGTTAAATTACCAACTTTGACAGGTCGTGTATTTTTACGATGTGTAATTTCAGACATGTTAGAAACTCCTTTATAACAATTTTAAAAATTGAAAATGCACTTTGACAGGCTATTCTTTTCAACGTTAGTATTCATTATACAATATCGATAGGGCGATATTCAAAACAATGAACTGTTTTATATGACTTTTTATGTTTAACTTAGTTTAGGCAGAAGTCGCCCATCCTCTAGGCGGGTGATGAATGCCGGCCAGTATATTGGTTACTTTTGGTAACTTGAAAATTGATATACATGGCGAATTGCCTTTTTGTTTTACTTATGTTATTTTCAGTTTACATAAGTAAAGCGTTAGTATAACAATGGCATTAGATACAAATAGTCATTTAGAATCCCTTCTTCACTATCCTCTTATTTTGGCAACGAAATAGCGTAGACAAGTAATTGATAATGAAATATCTGATTACTTTAGTTGCGTGGCATTATGATAAAGACCCTATACACATTATGTTCAAAGTTTCCCCCAATCAAGCGAATAATCATAAATAGATAGGTGGTGTATCTAATGGAACAATTAAAAGCGTACAAGTTTAGACTATATCCAACAGAGGAACAAGAGGTTTTCTTTGCGAAATCTTTTGGTTGTGTTCGGAAAGTCTATAATCTCATGCTTCATGACCGGATAAAAGCCTATCAAGAAAAAGTGAACAATCCCTCTGAGAAAATGCGTTTTCCAACACCTGCCAAATATAAAAAAGCATTCCCATTCTTGAAAGAAGTTGATAGTCTTGCTTTAGCTAATGCACAACTCCATTTAGATAAAGCTTACAAGAACTTTTTCCGCGATAAATCTATTGGATTTCCTCGGTTCAAAAGTAAGAAAAATCCTGTTCAGAGTTATACAACGAATAATCAAAATGGGACAGTTGCTTTGATTGATGATAAGTTTGTCAAAGTTCCTAAATTAAAATCCTTAATCAGAATTAAACTTCACAGACAGCCAAAAGGGGTTATTAAGTCAGCGACAATATCACGTCATGCTAGCGGTAAATACTATATCTCTTTGTTATGTAAAGAAGAGACAAATGAATTGCCTAAATCTAATTCTGCAATTGGTATTGACTTGGGTATTACGAATTTTGCGATCCTTTCTGATGGTCAAAAAATTGATAATCATAAATTCACGGCTAAAATGGAAAAGAAACTCAGACGTGAGCAACGTAAGTTGTCAAAGCGTGCTTTATTAGCTAAAAAGAAAGGTGTCTCTCTCTTTGAAGCAAAGAACTATCAAAAACAAAAACGAAAAGTAGCGCGATTACATGAAAAGA
>NZ_JXWY01000082.1 GCF_000934465.1 Staphylococcus microti
GTGAACAACGTAAGTTGTCAAAGCGTGCTTTGTTAGCTAAAAAGAGGGGTGTCAACCTCTTTGAAGCAAAGAACTATCAAAAACAAAAACGAAAAGTAGCGCGATTACATGAAAAGGTAATGAACCAACGTACTGATTTCTTGAATAAGTTAAGTACAGAAATTATCAAAAACCACGATGTCATCTGTATTGAAGACTTAAACACAAAAGGTATGTTACGTAATCATAAA
>NZ_JXWY01000083.1 GCF_000934465.1 Staphylococcus microti
CCCCCTAACACTTAGCACTCATCGTTTACGGCGTGGACTACCAGGGTATCTAATCCTGTTTGATCCCCACGCTTTCGCACATCAGCGTCAGTTGCAGACCAGAAAGCCGCCTTCGCCACTGGTGTTCCTCCATATCTCTGCGCATTTCACCGCTACACATGGAATTCCACTTTCCTCTTCTGCACTCAAGTTTTCCAGTTTCCAATGACCCTCCACGGTTGAGCCGTGGGCTTTCACATCAGACTTAAAAAACCGCCTACGCGCGCTTTACGCCCAATAATTCCGGATAACGCTTGCCACCTACGTATTACCGCGGCTGCTGGCACGTAGTTAGCCGTGGCTTTCTGATTAGGTACCGTCAAGACGTGCACAGTTACTTACACGTTTGTTCTTCCCTAATAACAGAGCTTTACGATCCGAAGACCTTCATCACTCACGCGGCGTTGCTCCGTCAGGCTTTCGCCCATTGCGGAAGATTCCCTACTGCTGCCTCCCGTAGGAGTCTGGACCGTGTCTCAGTTCCAGTGTGGCCGATCACCCTCTCAGGTCGGCTACGTATCGTCGCCTTGGTGAGCCGTTACCTCACCAACTAGCTAATACGGCGCGGGTCCATCTATAAGTGACAGCAAAACCGTCTTTCACTATTGAACCATGCGGTTCAATATGTTATCCGGTATTAGCCCCGGTTTCCCGGAGTTATCCCAGTCTTATAGGTAGGTTACCCACGTGTTACTCACCCGTCCGCCGCTAACGTCAGAGGTGCAAGCACCTCGTCTGTTCGCTCGACTTGCATGTATTAGGCACGCCGCCAGCGTTCATCCTGAGCCAGGATCAAACTCTCCATAAAAGAAGTAAGCTTGATATAGCTC
>NZ_JXWY01000084.1 GCF_000934465.1 Staphylococcus microti
ACCGAAGAAAATGGAGACAAAATCTTCTTTGAAAGCGAAGAAGACAAACAAATGTACTTAAATGACCAAAACAACAATATACAACCAAGAGCTGTTGGACTATCACAAAAAGAAAAAACTATATCCTCAACAAGATACAACATGAGATTTTCAGGATATTCTAATATGACTCCTAGTTGGACAAAAGCCTCAAAATACACAATACAAGCAGGTAGATCTTTGAAT
>NZ_JXWY01000085.1 GCF_000934465.1 Staphylococcus microti
GAGGTCACACCTGTTCCCATGCCGAACACAGAAGTTAAGCTCTTTAGCGCCGATGGTAGTCGGACTTACGTTCCGCAAGAGTAGGACGGTGCCAGGTAATTCAACGAGAGAGAGGTCATGATGACTTCTCTTTTTTTGCGTTTTATGGAAGGAGGTTCATGCATGAAAACATATTTGAAAAATGTGGCATTTATTGCGACGGATAAGATTGATGTCAATCGTGGTATTCGCCAAGGATTGCTGATGTTATTGCCTTTATTATACGGTGTATTTGCAAATAATATGTCGCTTGCATTGCTTGTGTCGATTGGGACGTTTGCGCATATTTATGTGTTTAGTGGTACATTTACATCGCGTATGCGGGCTGTTACTTTTGCGACATGCGGTCTTGTGATTGCGATGGTGTTAGGGACGTTAACGGTGAGTTACCCTTTATTATTTGGTATTGGTTTATTATTTGTTGCTGTGATTCCTTATTATATTTTTACGACATTACATATTCCTGGTCCCTCGTCTACCTTTTTTATTATTGCATATAGCTTATCAAGTGTGATGCCAGAGCAACCTGAAGCTTTTCTATATCGTGGCTTGATGGTTGGTTTAGGTGGATTATTAGGCATGATATTAGTGTATGTAGAGAGTAAGTTAAAAGGGGAACAACCTGAGCAGGCAGCGGTTCAACAAGATTTCAAACAGGTACGTCAATTGGTTCAGCATTTTAATGATCAAGCGACGTTTAATGATCTCACGAAATCTACGGTCAATACGCTTATGTTGTCATCGGATGTTTTAAGTACGACACGTTCTACTTTGCAAAAGAAAGCAGCAGCGTATCAGCGTCTGATTTTGTTACATCGTATTGCTGAAGGGATTTATTCTGAACTATTGGAGTTGAATGCAAAAGGGCATCGTCCACTTCCGCCTATTATTGTTGAGATGATGGATTATGTGACGTCTAGTATTGTGGAAGGTGTTGCGCCAAACAGGCCTTGGCGAAAGCGTGTGGATGTAGCAGATACATATGATGCGTTAGTTCAATTAATCTTCCATGTGGATGAAGTTTTACAAATGCCGGATGAACAAGTAAAACGTCAAGCACAAGTGACGTCGCCACAATATTTGGCACGCTTAGTATACAGTTTGACCCCTGAGTCGATGAACTTTATTGCAACGTTGAAGTATACCGTGATTATCGGCTGTTCGATTATGATTGCGCTTGTCTTTGATTTTGAACGGGCTTATTGGATTCCATTAAGTGCACATACAGTCATGATTGGTGGGACGACGATTGCAAGTATTGAACGTGCTGGCGGGCGTTGGTTTGGGACGCTTGTTGGTATAGGTATTGCCATTGTAGTGTTACTGTTTGAACCGAATCTTCTGATTGTTGTACTTGTGATGTGTATATGTAGCGCATTGACTGAAATGTTAATTGGTGCGAACTATGCATTGGCGATGTGTGTGATCACTGTACAAGTTATTTTATTAGGTGGTCTTGCACAAGGGCATTTAACGATGATGATTGCACTCCCACGTTTGTTAGATACAACAGTAGGTATCGTCATTGCGGTTATAGGTGTGCTATTAATTGGTCGACGCTTGGCAAGTAAACGATTGCCAGAAATGATGGGAAATGTTGCGCGTGTTGAAAGTCAGATGTTTCACTATTTGTTTTCTAATAATGATTATTCAGTTAAAAAAACGGCACGACGTGATATTTTACGTTTGAAGTTACAGATTGATAATATGGAAACGATGTACCGTCATGCATACGGTGAATGGTCTTCAAATAAAAAGCGTACGCAATATTACTATCCAGCGATGTTTTTATTGAGACAGGTTCATTTTAAATTACTTCAATGTATTCAAGCACCACCAAAAGAAAAGTTAGACCAAACAACAATGGGCGCCTACTTATTAGCTTATGAAAATATGGCGAAACATTTTGTACATGGTGTTGCACAAGAGGAAATTGTGACGCTGCCGCCTTTAGCCAATTATGCTCAAATTCGTCAGGCGTTAATACAGTTACAAGAAATTGCGTTGTATGACGAAGGTAATCAACGTAACCCGAATTTATTACCTGATTGATGATAAATCCTCCTAACAAAGCGAATGGCTGCTTTGAAGGAGGATTTTTTATTATGCTTGGCATGGTAATAGCTCGACAGTGGAAGTCCGTTACAGGCTTGGTAGTGGGAACTGTTAGCAAAAGACAAGGGTGTCATTGCGAAGTGGGATCTGAAGGGAGTCGAACGCAAACGCTCGCGCTGACGAACAGAAATTATGTAAAATGGACGCATCTGCTTGATAAGACATAGTCCGAAAATATTATAATTTTGTGTGTAAAAACAGGGTATAATAAATTAAAGGAAGACTAATTCTGTTATTTTTGTAAGTATATAATTTATTGGATTTTGAAAGGGTTTTTTATTTATGAAAGTAAATAAAATGACGTATGCATTTTTCGCAATTTTTTTAGGTGGCTTAGGCGTTCACAAATTTTATATTCATAAAAAAGGATTGGGATTTTTGCATTTAATGTTTTGTTGGACTGGAATACCTGGGGTTATAGGATTATTTGAAGGAATTCGTGCAGCGCTTAAAGAATCAGATTCAGAAGGCAATATTGAAATATAGACCTATAGTCATATGTATTAAATTATTCACAATAGCCGTTCAACACTATAATGTCACAGTGTTGAACGGCTATTTTACATTTAAGAAGATTCGTTTATTTCAAGGCTTTTAAGTAGTTGTGTAGCATGTGCTTCGATGTCTTCCATTGGGATCCCACCAAAACCTATCACAAATTGCGGTGTCGTATTGTGATGTTGAAAAAGATATTGCGACAAAGGTTGCACGTCAATATCATGTGCTTTAAAACGCGCCATACATGTTTGCTCATTAAGACCATTCTGAATGGTGACAACGAAATGCATGCCAGTTTGGGCGCCATTAATCTGACAGAGTGTCGGATATTGTGAGAAATATTCAATGAGTACGTCACGCTTTTGACGATAAATTTTACGCATGCGATTGAGATGTCGTTCGAATTGGTTGCTCTCCATAAAGCGACTGACGATATATTGCGTATGACGTGGAACGGTTCCGCCTTCGATATTGATTTTATTTTGATATAATTTTGCCAAATGTCTTGGTAATACGGCGTAAGCGATACGAATGCTTGGTGCGATGGATTTTGAGAATGTACTGACATAAATAACACGCTCAGCCTTATCTAAACTTTGTAAGGCGGGGATGGGCTTTCCTTCATAGCGAAATTCAGAATCGTAGTCGTCTTCAATGATATAACGTTCGGGATGTTGACTTGCCCATTTCAGTAACTTGATTCGATTTTGTAAAGTCATTGTCACACCGATCGGAAACTGATGGCTTGGCGTAATATAAACAATGTTGTCGTCATACTGGTCGATATGCTCTACGTGTAGTCCATCGTGACATACAGGTACAAAGCGATATGATATGTGTTTTCTTGAGAGTAGTTGTGGTACTTGTGGATAGATAGGATCTTCCAATATAAACGAGTGATTCTCTGGGAGTAAATCTGTAATAATTGATAAAAGCTGCTCGGTTGATGAGGCGATAATGACTTGTTCGGGTGTTGTTTCTACGCCACGACTGTGAAATAAATATTGGCTGATTTGTTGACGTAGCATAAAGTCGCCTTGTACATCTCCGCTTTCTATTAAAGTGTCTTGTAATGTGTCAAAAGCTTCTTTCGCATATTTACGAAATTGCTCGAAGGGAAAATGAGCTTTGTCAATGGCACCGAGTTGAAAGCTATAACGTGATAATGGCTGTGTCTCTACTCGTCTGATAGGTGACACGCTACTGACGCGTTGTTGCGGTATAAGTGGTAATGTGTCAATTGCACTTACAAAAAAACCAGAACGCTGCTTACTATATATATACCCCTCATCTATCAATTGCGCGTAGGCATTTTCTACGGTTGTTTGACTCACAGAAAGGTAATCGCCTAAATGACGTTTGGACGGTAATTTTTCATCTTCTTGCAACTGACCGTTTATAATACTATCGCGAATTTTTTCATATAATTGCATATAAATTGGCTGTTTTTGTGATTTATCAATATGAAACATCAACATTTCCATGGATATCCCCTCTATCTGACCCTTTTATTTTTTGTTATTTTGACACTTTAACCAGTTCAGTTATTAGTATAAGCTACATCTATACATACTAAAAGGGGGAAATTTTTATGACGAAACAAGTTGGATCAGAGCGTGTAAAACGCGGTATGGCAGAAATGCAAAAAGGTGGCGTAATCATGGATGTGGTTAACGCTGAACAAGCAAAAATTGCGGAGGCAGCGGGTGCGGTAGCTGTTATGGCGTTAGAACGTGTGCCATCAGATATTCGTGCAGCAGGTGGTGTAGCGCGTGCATGTAACCCAAAAATCGTAGAAGAAGTGATGAATGCAGTGTCGATTCCTGTTATGGCGAAATGTCGTATTGGCCATATTACAGAAGCGCGTGTATTAGAAGCGATGGGTGTCGATTATATTGATGAGTCGGAAGTATTAACACCAGCGGACGAAGTATTCCATTTGAAAAAAAGTGATTATACCGTACCGTTCGTATGCGGATGTCGTAATTTAGGCGAAGCAGCACGTCGTATCGGTGAAGGTGCAGCGATGTTGCGTACAAAAGGGGAACCAGGAACAGGTAACATTGTGGAAGCGGTACGTCATATGCGCCAAGTAAATCAAGAGGTGGCACGCATTACAGTGATGAGTGACGATGAGTTGATGACAGAAGCGAAAAACTTAGGTGCACCATATCACATTTTACAAGATATTAAAAAACATGGTCGTTTGCCGGTTGTTAACTTTGCGGCAGGGGGTGTAGCGACACCACAAGATGCAGCGTTAATGATGGAACTTGGTGCAGATGGTGTGTTCGTTGGATCAGGTATCTTTAAATCTGAAGACCCTGAAACATTTGCTAAAGCAATTGTACAAGCTACAACGCATTATCAAGATTATGAATTAATCGGTCGTCTGGCGAAAGATTTAGGTGCAGCAATGAAAGGGTTGGATATTAATCAACTTTCATTAGAAGAACGTATGCAAGAGCGTGGTTGGTAAGATGAAGATCGGTGTATTAGCATTACAAGGTGCGGTACGTGAGCATATGCGACAAATTGAAGCGTGTGGTCATGAAGCGATTGCAGTGAAGACTGTAGCACAACTAGAGACGCTAGACGGTTTAGTGATACCAGGTGGTGAATCGACTACTTTACGTCGCCTTATGACGTTATATGGCTTCAGAGAGGCATTGCGTGCATCTACATTGCCGATGTACGGCACGTGTGCAGGATTGATCGTGTTGGCGGATGATATTGAAGGCGAAACAGGCTACTTGAAAAAGTTAGATATTACAGTGGCACGTAATTCATTCGGACGCCAAGTAGATAGCTTTGAAGCAACATTAGACATTGAAGGTATCGCACAACCTGTGGAAGGTGTATTTATCCGTGCACCACATATTCAATCCGTTCGTGAAGGTGTGGAAGTGTTAGGTACGATTGATGACAAAATCATCGCTGTGCAACAAGGGCGTTATCTCGGTGTGTCGTTCCATCCAGAGTTAACGGATGATACGACGATGATGCGCTACTTTATTGAAAAAGTGGTTGGCGCATAAGGAAGAGCGTTTCATCTTATATGGTTTATGAGCGGCTCGCTAAGGGTAACGTATGAATAACACAGAGTATGGAAGTGAACGCTAAATTACAATTACTTATTTTCTGGGAAACTAATAAACGGTGTTCGAAAAGCAGGATTTTCGGCAGAACTTCACGATTCGACAAAATCTGGAAAGCGATTTTTCTCATCGTTTCTGGTTCTGCTCAAATCCTAAATGCGCTTTTCTCACAACCTCTGCTTCGGATGGCAATGTCAATTGACTCTGGCCGTGATGTTGGTGTTATCATTAAGTTATCCATATGTGAAAAAACGGGAAGAAAATCCTAAATCATAAAATGAAAAAAGCCATTAAAATTCAGTGTCGAATTTTAATGGCTTTCGTCATATATTAAATAAAGAATCCTGCGATTGTTGCAGAGATGAATGATACAAGTGTTGCACCGAATAAAAGTTTTAATCCGAAGCGTGCAACCATGTCACCTTTTTCGTCATTTAATGATTTGATGGCACCTGAGATGATACCGATTGAGCTGAAGTTGGCGAATGATACTAAGAACACTGAAACAACGCCAACAGCACGGTCTGATAATCCTTGTACTTTGCCAAGTTCTGTCATTGCGACGAATTCGTTAGATAACAGTTTTGTTGCCATGATTGAACCTGCATCGACTGCATCGCTCCATGGAATACCTGTTAAGAATGCAAGTGGTGCAAAGATAAAACCAATTAATGTTTGGAAGTTCCAATCTAATGAACCACCAGAAACGAATGAGATAACGCCGCCTACAAGTCCGTTTAATAATGAAATCAAGGCGATATAACCGATTAACATTGCCCCAACGATGACTGCTACTTTGAAACCATCTAAAATGTATTCCCCTAACATTTCAAAGAATGATTGTTGTTTTTCATCTGTATCAATGATTAATTTATCATTTTCTTCATCGACTTTGTAAGGGTTGATGATAGATGCGACAATGAAACCGCCAAATAAGTTTAAGACAACAGCTGTCACGACGTATTCAGGTTTAATCATTGTGAAGTATGCCCCAACGATTGACGCAGAAACTGTTGACATAGCTGATGCTGTTAATGTGTATAAACGATGCTTCGGAATGAATGGCAATTGTTTTTTCAATGAGATAAATACTTCTGATTGCCCAAGAATTGCTGAAGCTACCGCGTTATATGATTCTAAACGACCCATGCCGTTCACTTTTGAAATAAGTAAGCCAAGCACATTAATGATAACCGGTAAGATTTTCAAGTATTGTAAAATACCGATTAATGCTGAAATGAAGACGATTGGTAATAGTACGTTAATGAAGAAAGTAGATGCACCGTCATTCATTAAACCGCCAAATACGAAGTTAACCCCTTCAGATGCTTGTTTGAGCAAATAACCGAATCCTGATGCAACGCCACCAACGATCTTAATCCCAACGTTCGTTTTAAGTAAGAAGAATGCTAAAACGACTTGGATGGCAAGCATAAGCGCGATATATTGCCAACGAACATTTTTCTTGTCCGAGCTTGCGAGGAGTGCGAGGGCTAAGAATACTAAGATGCCGACGATCCCAATAATAATATGCATGTTGTAACACCTCTTATGTTAAATTATTTGTTTTTTTCACTATCTATATCATACAACATAAATGAAAGCATTAACATAACAAATTAATGAATTAACATAATTATAGGTCTATAAACCCCGTCATTATGCGGTTTGTGGTATTAGGCTTTTGCATTTGAATACGTTTTGAATACGTTCGACTAGAAAT
>NZ_JXWY01000086.1 GCF_000934465.1 Staphylococcus microti
TGAATCACTTTCACTCATTGATGTTGATGTACTCATTGACGCTGAGTCGCTCTCACTTACTGATGTTGATGTGCTCATGCTTGCTGAGTCACTTTCACTCATTGATGTTGATGTGCTCATGCTCGCTGAGTCGCTTTCGCTTACTGAAGTCGATGTGCTCATGCTTGCTGAGTCGCTTTCACTTACTGATGTTGACGTGCTCATGCTCGCTGAGTCACTCATACTCATTGATGTTGACGTACTCACTGATGCTGAATCACTCTCACTTACTGAAGTAGAAGTGCTCATTGACGCTGAGTCACTTTCACTTACTGATGTTGATGTGCTCATGCTCGCTGAGTCACTTTCACTTACTGATGTTGATGTACTCATTGATGCTGAGTCGCTTTCGCTCATTGAAGTCGATGTACTCATGCTTGCTGAATCACTTTCGCTCAATGATGTTGAATCACTCATGCTCGCTGAGTCACTCATACTCATTGATGTTGATGTGCTCATTGATGCTGAGTCGCTCTCACTCACTGAAGTTGAAGTACTCATGCTTGCTGAGTCGCTTTCACTTACTGATGTTGAGTCGCTCATTGATGCCGAGTCACTTTCACTTACTGAAGTAGAAGTGCTCATGCTTGCTGAGTCGCTTTCGCTTACTGAAGTCGATGTGCTCATGCTTGCTGAGTCACTTTCGCTTACTGAAGTAGAAGTGCTCATTGACGCTGAGTCGCTCTCACTTACTGAAGTAGAAGCGCTCATTGATGCTGAATCACTTTCGCTCACTGAAGTTGACGTAC
>NZ_JXWY01000087.1 GCF_000934465.1 Staphylococcus microti
TTAAGTAGCATCAAGAACCGTAGGAACTACGGGGATAGCTTGGTAAATAAGAGACAGCGCTGTTAGTAAAGAAATAAACTATCAAGTACGCTCTATTCCCAAGAAGCTCCCATTTCAAGCTTTAAAAAGCTTTAGGTTTAGCTAAGTGGTGAGTAGTTCACAGGGCTGTTTTGACAATATTTTAAGAATGCCAGTTAAACTGTGTTTGTAGTTGCTATGCTTATTATTGGAGAAAGTACTTTCTCGAGAAAAGTCTATCATAAAATGAACTGTTAGAATGAAAAAATCATATTACGCGTTGTTCATTTTCTTCAATTAATATATTTTGTATACGACACAGAAAGCAACTGACAATTTTGGGGTGTTAGTCGTTTTGTTTTTGCCTTTGTTATCATACCTTGACATGTTATTAACGGTTCAGTAAGCTGAAATTAAGTGGGGACTGATTGAAAACTTCATGATTGCTTTAGAAAATGTTGTAGCAAATACGACAGAACGATTCAGTCAAATCGTTTCTTGAACATGAATATTAGAAGTGATGATGTTTTTATGAGGAGGTGCCTTCGTGTACAAAGAATATTGGTTAAAAACGTTTGATTACAAAGGAATTTCAAAAGTTTCTGAACTACTTACATGTGTATTTATAAATTTTATTATTTTAGCGCTTATTACACTTGTTGGTTTGTTTGTACCAGTTTCGATGGAGAATGGGGTTGTTAATCTTTACTACATCGTACTGTTCATTATGATTTTACCGACGATTGCTATGATTGCCAGAGTGTTGAACGGCAAAAAACGGTGAACTACTCACCACTTAGCTAAACCTAAAGTTTTTAATGCTTGAAGTGGGAGCTTCTTGGGAATAGAGCGTACTTGATAGTTTATTTCTTTGCTAACAGCGGTGTCTCTTATTTACCAAGCTATCCCCGTAGTTCCTACGGTTCTTGATGCTACTTAAGAGAATGCCATTATTCTTAGACCTTCGTTCAAGATATTCATACTGGCATTGATATCTCGATCATGATGTGTACGACAAACAGGACAAGTCCATTCTCGGATTTTAAGAGACTTCTTGCCGTCTTTATGACCACATTTGGAACAGATTTGACTAGATGGAAACCATTTATCTACCTTAATGATTTTCCGTCCGTACCAATCAGCCTTATATTGTAATTGCGTCACAAAACGAGACCAAGAGACATCAGAAATACTTTTTGCCAGTTTATGATTACGTAACA
>NZ_JXWY01000011.1 GCF_000934465.1 Staphylococcus microti
CCTTTTTCTAATGCAGGCGCTTCTACTAAGTTTGTTTTAAATGTTTTACCATCAACGATTGCTTGTGCAAAGATATTTAATTTAGCATTTGGTTTATACGGCCCATATAGATGATCACCATATACATCATAAGTTGATATTTTCTTGTTATTTACGTATAAGTATGTTTTTGAACTATTACTAATAGCATCATCATTAATCCTAACATCTAAATATTTTTCTTCGAAATCTTCTCTAACAGTATCATCAGACATTTTAATTACTATATAACCATCAAATGTATCTTTATCTATCATTTTCTTCGCTTTTAGCTTATAATCGCCAATTGGTAATGTAGCAAAAATCTTTTCTTCATCTTGTGATAATTTAATTTTATGCTCTTTGTTATTGTATTTATATTTGATTGTACTATTACTATCAGATTCAATTTTCACACTTTGTTTACCAACAGTGAAGTCATAGTTATTGAAAACCCCATATTTCTTACCATTTTTTCTTATATTAATAATTTCAATATCATTTGCCCTTACTGAAGCAATACCAGTTTTATTTTCTTGCATACTTTTAACATTACTTTCAATTTCATTAGCAATTCGATCTGGACTATCTGTTTCTTCAATATATTTGTATAGTGCTTTAGATTCTGTTTTATTTAACTTTCTTCCATTAAATTCTAAGTTTTTTGCTAGATTGTTTGTGTTACCCTTTTTTAAATCCTGAGCAACTGCTTTCGCTTGGTTTGTTGGTGATAATGTTGATTCAATAATTTTGAACAGCGAGAAAAACAAAATTAATATCACAACTATTACGCCAATGATAATTAAAGGTTTTTTAATGTTTTGCTTATTATCTTCTAAAGATTGACCACAATTGGTACAGTTTTTTTGGCGATTTTTTATTTTTGCGCCACAATTTCTACAAAATTTCATATACCTAAGCTCCTAACTAAGAAAAAGATTTGCTGTACTTGTAATGCTACTTTCACCTATAATTCTCATAATAATTGCGATGATAATAAAATATATTAAAATTCCATATACCACAGGAACACGTAAGTTACTTGATGAACTATATTTAGTGAATAAATAAATTGGAGAAATAATAAATAGTAATAAACTGATAGTAATTAAGAAAACAGCAAAGCTTGTTATTTGTATTACTAGGAAAATAGCACCAATAAAAAATAATAGTGTGGCATACGTATTAAATGAAATGAAATCAGATAAGGTTTTATGTGTGGTTGTTTTAATATTTAAAATTTTATTGATACCAACCGTAATCGCGAAGAGAACTATTAATCCAATAATTGCTAAGAAGAAGCATTTTGCAACGATAGAACCTTTTGATATACCAAGATAACCTATCTCAGTAGGTATTAAGATAGACGAAAAAATGAGTAATATAATTAAGCCAATGCCTAAAAGGATAGCTATAAATTTATATGAGAAGGTTCTCGTACTTTCAATTTCTGAATCTAATTTTGTGAATATAGATTGAAAAAATGTCTTACCTTCAACCAAAATACCACTTGAGTATTGAGTAACATTTTGCTTAAACATCTCTACTTTTCCATTGTTATTACTTGGTGATTCAGAGGATTGAAAATTGGCTTGTAGTTGCTTGCCACATTTTCCACAAAAACGATCATTTTTACTTATTAATGAGCCACAGTTTGAGCAATGCATTGTGAATACTCCTTATTTTTAAGTTCATTTAAAGTTTATCATAGTATATTATAAATTTTTATAGAATTTATAACATATAATTGATTTAGTAGCTTTAAGACCTCTTTTTTGTGTTTACATATCTATATATCCAAAAATATATTTTATACAGATAAAAATAATAATTGCGAACAAATTAACCATAATAATCAACATAAAGAAGAAAACAACAAGTTTTTGTAATAAAATGAAAACGTAAAAAATTTAAATAGTAAGAATTTCATTTCTTAGTATTAGCCTGAAAAT
>NZ_JXWY01000088.1 GCF_000934465.1 Staphylococcus microti
TCTCACTCACTGATGTTGAGTTACTCATTGAAGTAGAATCGCTCTCACTCACTGACGTTGAGTTACTCATGCTCGTAGAGTCACTTTCACTTACTGACGTTGAGTTACTCATGCTCGTAGAGTCGCTCTCACTTACTGATGTTGAGTTACTCATTGAAGTAGAGTCGCTCTCGCTTACTGACGTTGAGTTACTCATGCTCGTAGAGTCACTTTCACTTACTGACGTTGAGTTACTCATGCTCGTAGAGTCGCTCTCACTCACT
>NZ_JXWY01000089.1 GCF_000934465.1 Staphylococcus microti
AAGTGTGACAAAATTCATCGAAAAAGACCTTAAACTTATTGTAAATAAGGAAAAGAGTAAAGTAGGTGCAGTCACACGTTTAAAGTTCTTGAGTTGTCTAATGACCAAAGTAAATGGCACTTATCGTTTCAGACCGACTATGGAAGCCAAAGGAAATTTAAAACGCTCCTTAAGACGTCTAACGAAACGAAATAGACCAGGGACCTTCAAAGAGATTATAACAGAAATTAATCAAGTGACTCGAGGGTGGATAAATTACTTTGGTAGAGGTTTTATTAAAGATTTTATAAAGAGGTTACAATCTTGGTTAAACCGACGCATTAGACAACTAATTCTCAAAAGATGGAAGAAACCAAAAACGAAATACAAGATGTTACGTAAATATGGACTTGACCATAAAAGTGCCATGAAAATCGCACAATCACGTAAGAAGTATTGGCGACTCTCAAGCACCAAAGAAGTCCATCTCGCGCTTACAACAAAACAACTCTACAAGTGGGGAGTGGGGACTAATACCGTTAGTCGAACTTGCAGAGTTGGCTTACGCAAGATATTGAACCGCCAAGTACGGATCCGTACGCCAGACTGTCTAACAAATAAAATGTAAGAGGAAATCAGAAAGGTTTCTTCTTACATTTTTGCTTTAAATATGGAGGAACATCTAATACTTCTATAAAATCAACTTGCAAGTAGCCTTACTATTTCTGAAACTTTTTTGATTTTTGTTAGTCTTTTAAAATTATAAGCAACACAAATTAGGGCTGCTTCTGC
>NZ_JXWY01000090.1 GCF_000934465.1 Staphylococcus microti
GTAGCCTTACTATTTCTGAAACTTTTTTGATTTTTGTTAGTCTTTTAAAATTATAAGCAACACAAATTAGGGCTGCTTCTGCACCTACAGATTCCAGCCCCTTTCCTAAAAAAAGAACGTATAACCGTAATATCTCTTAATAGTCCCAAAAGGGTGTTCTACAATATGTGACTTTTTTTATAAATTTCATTATTATTCTCAGTTTCTCTCTTTACTTTTTCGAGTATTTCTTCATATTCCCAGCGCTGAATATTTCTACCCCTTACAGACTTTGTACACAAATGATAAGCAGAACAAGTTTGACAACTCTTTTCACCAATATACCTTTTATACATCATGCCATTTTTAGTTGTTTTTTCTGTATAAGGAAGTTCTTTTCCTTCTGGGCAAATATAAGAATCTGTATCTTTTTGATATTGGAATTTTTCTTTTGAGTATTGTGTCCCACCTAATATATTTTTGGATTTTTGCGGCTTAATGTATACAGTATTATCGTCATCTACACAGTTTTTAATTTCTTTCATATTGTAATAGCCTGTATCAGCTAATATAATTCTATTCTTATCTTTAGTTAATAATTTGTTTGTTTTTGAAACCATAGAAGCTAATTGACTTTGATCATTTATGTCATTCACAACATCTAGTGTAACAATTAATTTATGTTTACTATCAACAGAGGATTGCATATTATAAGATATGTCGATTTTCCCATTATTTTTCATAGCTCTTGAGTCTGGATCAGTAGTGGTTAATTGTTTCTTATTTTCTTTTTTCATTTCATTTTTTAGTTCAGTTAACTCTTTCTTTTTCACTTCATATCGTATGATTTTTGACTTAACCGATGAAACTGTTTCTTGGTTTAATATACTTTCCTCAGTCCATTTGGAGTAATATAATTACTTTTACTATTTTGAGCAGTGATTTTTGTCCCATCAATTGCGATAATTCTACCGTCAATTAATCCCCACCCTTTTAAAATATATGTAAAAGTTTTCATGACTTGTTTAAAACTCTGACGATTCTCTTTAAGAAATAACGAGATAGTTCCGTGGTCAGGGCAAATACCATTTACTAACCACATTAATTCAATATTTCTTTTACATTCTACTTCTAAAGATCGTGATAATCTAATTTTATTAAAGTATCCATATATAAATAACTTTAATAAATCTTTTCTCTCATAAGGTTGTTGCCCACGGTTGTTTTTACTATATTCTTTAATTCTTAAATCTTTCAAACAGAGAGACTCTACAAACGCATCAATTGCCCGAACAGGGTTTTCCTCCTCAATCATTTCATCTAAAGTTAATAATTGAAAGCTTACTTGATTTCTTGAA
>NZ_JXWY01000091.1 GCF_000934465.1 Staphylococcus microti
CCGCCATTATTATGGTTCAGTAGCTCAGTCGGTAGAGCAAAGGACTGAAAATCCTTGTGTCGGCGGTTCGATTCCGTCCTGAACCACTTCTTAAATTACGGCGGTTGTGGCGAAGTGGTTAACGCATCGGATTGTGGTTCCGACATTCGTGGGTTCGATTCCCATCAGCCGCCCATATCGTTGTAATGCGGGTGTAGTTTAATGGCAAAACCTCAGCCTTCCAAGCTGATGTTGTGGGTTCGATTCCCATCACCCGCTCCATTTTAATTTTTCCACAGTAGCTCAGTGGTAGAGCTATCGGCTGTTAACCGATCGGTCGTAGGTTCGAGTCCTACCTGTGGAGCCATGGCCCCTTGGTCAAGCGGTTAAGACACCGCCCTTTCACGGCGGTAACACGGGTTCGAGTCCCGTAGGGGTCATATAATCAGAAGTGAAATATCGCTTCTGATTTTTTGTTATTTTGATATGGAAGATTGTCCGAGCTGGCCGAAGGAGCACGCCTGGAAAGTGTGTAGGCGCCACAAGCGTCTCGGGGGTTCGGATCCCCCATCTTCCGGTATTTGCTTATATTTCGTTGTTCTGCCGTTGTATCTCGTAACCATAAACGTTGATATGACGGCTTTTTGTTATGTTTTGTTAAATTTCGTTAAACTTGGCATTTTGACTGGAACGTCCCCAAAACGTCCCCGAAATGCTGGAAAAATAGAAAAACGTCCCCGAGAAATAATATTACGTCCCCTACATTGATTTTATTAGCTTTAGAGCCTTTTGGGTCTCGATTTTATTAGTTTCATCAAGTAGGTGTGAATAAACATCTAATGTAGTTTTGATAGTAGAGTGACCAAGACGTTTTGATATATAGTAAATTGAAACGCCACCGTGTAATAAATAAGAACAGTGTGTGTGTCTAATCGAATGCAATGTGAGCTTACCAAGTCGGTTTTCTAAACAAAATTTTTGAAGAACTTTCGTAACAGCATTGTTTGTTATCAGGGAGTAACCAGTGTTAAATATTTGTTTATTCATATTGATTGGCATTTCTGACAATGTTGTTCGTAATGTTTTCATATCTTCCAGTGGAACATCAACAATACGATCAGATGTTTCTGTTTTCGTACCTCTCAAATGAATCGTATTATTTAAGTAGTCAATATCATCAGTTGTTAATTTTTGAACTTCTCCAAAACGTCCTCCGGTAATAACTAAAATGTAGATGAAAAGGTATGATTGGATAGGGGGACTTGCTACATATGCTTTCAATTTTTTGTAGTCTTCTATATTCATAAACTTGGTTTCTTCTGGTTGGCTTGGCTTTTTACCTTTAACCACTGCCTTGTATGTGGGGTCTTTATATATAAGACCTTCTTGTATTGCGTCTGTTAAAGATGCTTTTAGACAATTGTGTATCTTTTTGACCGATTCGGTGGCGTGATTAGCGCCATACCATTTGATAAATTTACGATACAAAATAGTCGAGAAGTTGTTTAATGTAATGTCGTCTAGATTTTCAGTTGCTAAAAATTTTTTGAACTGATTAATAGCATTAACATACGTCTGATATGCTTTATCTGTAATTACATTCTTTTTGTTGACTTCAATCCATTGTTCATAATAGTCGATAAAAGAACTTTTGTTGTTAATAACTATACCTTGCATTAGTTTGTTTTTAGCAATTGTTTCAGCTTCAGTCGCTTCTCTTTTCGTTTTAAAGTCTTTCTTTTTATATCGCCTCTCTTCTTTGAGAACGTATGTTCTATTTCTGCTTAAAAATATATAGGGTAGGCGAGCTACCCAGTATATTCTCATTAAATTAAACTACAATATGATTTATAATAACATTAAGATAACTTGTGAAGGATAAAGTTGGGTTCCCGGATGGGAGTAGGACATTATTGTCTGAGAATTCCTTTGCTCCTGGGGTTATCTTTTTAATTAAACATGGATATTCTCTCTATTCCTTTTATATTTTGTTTTTACGTTTTATCTTTGCTTTGACCGGCAGAAGGTGAATGCTTATATATCTAAAATTACAGAGAGATAGCAATTGTGTTATAATCACACTAGAGACGGGCGGTGCTAATTATGATTAAATTAGTTAAAAGTAAAATCAATCTAATTGAAAAAGAACGCATAGATATGTTAAAAAGTCACCGAACAAACTATGAAACTGTTAAACAAAGAAGCTTAAAGCATAGAGCATATGAGAATAAAAGTAATCTTCAAAAACATGTTGAAAAAGAATTATTCAGACACTTTTGAGAATTCCAAACCAATTGGTTGAATTATATCAAAGGTGTCTTCTTCGTTTAAGTTTAACACTGAACTAAGGAATATCATTAACATACCTTGAGTTCCTTTTGAAAGAAATTCTTGGGTGTCCGAACTCTTGTTTTGAAAGTCAGTTATATTAGATATTTTTTCTGTTATAGTTATTTTTCTACCAAAACCTTTTAGATTTATTTTGTTTGCTAAAGATATGGTTTCACCTGGAATGCGCAAATGTTCTCTGTCGCCAATCAATATGGTATTATCTTTGTTTAAGATTATTTTATGACCTAAAGTGGCATTTAAGTGTTTGCTCATCTCATTAAAAGTTTTTATCGCAGACAGTTCCTTGAAACTACTATAGAAAGCTATTAGTTCATTTTGGTCTTTAAAGTGATTTGGAATTTTTTTTGAACTTGAGTTTGAAAGGTGCCTTTCTGCACTTTTAAATTTATCTTCTAAAGATTTAATACTCGGTAATTCAAGTCGATCGTTAATGTATGGGAGTTGTCTAAGTAAATCTGTATCAAATATTTTAGAAGATGTGTGTAAATCTAACACACTATAATTACCGTCAATAGCAACAAAATCAAATTGATTACTACCCTTTAATTGTTGTATTGCTTCTTTTGAATTTAATTCATCGTATACTTTATTGTATAAGAAGTCATCATAAGCTTTTTTTATCCCCATTTTGAAAGTGTCGTTATTCATGAATTGAACAGCTTTATTTTCAAACGTAGAATTTTCAGCAGTTCCACTAACATTTGTGGCACTGATACCCAATTTCGCAGAATTACTTTTCTTTTCATTACTACCATAATTATCAGTTATATTTTCACCTCTAACTTCTGCTTTCTCATCAATTATTTCAAGTATATTACCTTCAAATAATTGAGCTGAGATACTCGAAATAGAATCAGTATCTAAATATAGAAAATCTTTCATCACTTTCACTCCTAAAATTAATTTATTAAATGCATGAAGCGGTTTAATCATCTACTATAAAATTACTTTGCCAAATATACGTTAAGAAATAACAATGAAGTTTATATTACTACAGTAATAAGGATTTTATTGTAATAATGTCCTCCAATGTTATAGAAGTATTGTTATGGATTTCTGCAAGAATTAATTCAAAGAAATCATCACATAAACTTTTTTCTACTGACTCAAAATTGGAGATATCTAGGTAAAACATCTTCTTAAGAACATCTCTGTTAATATTTTCTATAAAAATTTGATTTTCATAATATTCACGATGAATGAGATGGAAATAATTTAATAAATTATTTTCTGTTGAATAGTTAGAAAAATGAATAACAGCTTTCAAATGTTCTAAAGACATAGACATTGAAATGAATGTATTATAATTAATATACTTTCGTATTATGTTTACATTTTTATTGATAGACTTGTAGTATATAATCAGACTATAAATCACACGGTTTAATTTATTTCTATCACTCTTTGATTTTCTAAATTGGTTAATTAGATAAACATAAATGAATTCGATTTTGTCATCAACATTAAGGTTACTGTCTATAATTTTTTTAGCAGCAGCAAGACTTATGATGTCTGAGTTATAGAAATGTTTTATATATTTAGTGTTTATAAGGGTCTCTTCTGCATTTGAAGTAGCGACATAAACTTTGGGTAAATCGATTTCATGAGCGCTTAAATTTAGTTTAATTCTTTCAATCAAATCTTTTTTATTGCCACTCAATTTTAAGTTGTTTTCTCTTAATATTTGTTTTAACTCTGGAACTTTCAAATGTGGCAATGAGTGATCAAAATCACTTTTAATATCCAGTTTTTTAAGACTAATTAAACGAGATAAATTTTTATCAATATCAATTTGATGCTCTTTAAAATAAGAATGGTGTCTAGTTTCATTTCCTACTTCTCGATTGTTATGTAGATGAAGTACTAATAAATCATGCGCATTAAGTTCGTTTGTTTTTTGGGGAATATATTCATTATTATCTATAATTTTATCAGTGCTTAATTCGGAAACTACAATTTCCGTATCCTCGTCAACTTGTTTTATTTGTTTATTTTGATTTATCTGCTTTGAAATAGGATTTATGTATTTTGGTGACAAAGCAGAGTTTGAATTGTTTTTTTGGTTATACTGCAAATTTCCCCTTTTATTTTTTAGAGTAAGAAAACAGTAGTAAGATAGAAGAATTAAAAAAAGTGTGATTAAAATACTAAAAAAAACATTTTCACTCCTGCCAGTTAGAATTGACACTACTCCTGAAAATGCGGAAAAAACAAAGAAAAAACCTAAACATCCCAAACATGTAAAGTGGACCCCATGTCAAGGACACTTAAAAAAAAGACCATTAACTAAATAATTAACTCCCACTATGATGGTGTCATAGGAGGAGTTAAGGCAATGTGAGCCTGTACTC
>NZ_JXWY01000092.1 GCF_000934465.1 Staphylococcus microti
CTCTTATTTTGGCAACGAAATAGCGTAGACAAGTCATTGATAATGAAATATCTGATTACTTTAGTTGCGTGGCATTATGATAAAGACCCTATACACATTATGTTCAAAGTTTACCCCGATCAAGTGAATAATCATAAATAGATAGGTGGTGTATCTAATGGAACGATTAAAAGCGTACAAATTTAGACTATATCCAACAGAGGAACAAGAGGTTTTCTTTGCGAAATCTTTTGGTTGTGTTCGGAAAGTCTATAATCTCATGCTTCATGACCGGATAAAAGCTTATCAAGAAAAAACAAACAATCCCTCTGAGAAAATGCGTTTTCCAACACCTGCAAAATATAAAAAAGCATTCCCATTCTTGAAAGAAGTCGATAGTCTTGCTTTAGCCAATGCACAACTTAATTTAGATAAAGCTTACAAGAACTTTTTTCGCGATAAATCTGTCGGATTTCCTCGGTTCAAAAGTAAGAAAAATCCTGTTCAGAGTTATACAACGAATAATCAAAATGGGACAGTTGCTTTGATTGATGATAAATTTGTCAAAGTTCCTAAATTAAAATCTTTAATCAGAATTAAACTTCACAGAAAACCAAAAGGGGTTATTAAGTCAGCGACAATATCACGTCATGCTAGCGGTAAATACTATATCTCTTTGTTATGTAAAGAAGGGATAAATGAATTGCCTAAATCTAATTCTGCAATTGGTATTGACTTGGGTATTACGAGTTTTGCGATCCTTTCTGATGGTCAAAAAATTGATAATCATAAATTCACGGCTAAAATGGAAAAGAAACTCAGACGTGAGCAACGTAAGTTGTCAAAGCGTGCTTTGTTAGCT
>NZ_JXWY01000093.1 GCF_000934465.1 Staphylococcus microti
AATCAAGCGAATAATCATAAATAGATAGGTGGTGTATCTAATGGAACGATTGAAAGCGTACAAATTTAGACTATATCCAACAGAGGAACAAGAGGTTTTCTTTGCGAAATCTTTTGGCTGTGTTCGGAAAGTCTATAATCTCATGCTTCATGACCGAATAAAAGCTTATCAAGAAAAGGAGAACAATCCCTCTGAGAAAATGCGTTTTCCAACACCTGCCAAATATAAAAAAGCATTTCCATTCTTGAAAGAAGTCGATAGTCTTGCTTTAGCTAATGCACAACTTAATTTAGATAAAGCCTACAAGAACTTTTTTCGT
>NZ_JXWY01000012.1 GCF_000934465.1 Staphylococcus microti
CCACGCAACTAAAGTAATCAGATATTTCATTATCAATTACTTGTCTACGCTATTTCGTTGCCAAAATAAGAGGATAGTGAAGAAGGGATTCTAAATGACTATTTGTATCTAATGCCATTGTTGTATTAACGCTTTTCTTATGTAGAATGAAAATAACATAAGTAAAACCAAAAGGCAATTCGCAATGTATATCAATTTTCAAGTTGCCAAAAGTAACCACTATACTGGACGGCATTCATCACCCACCTATAGAAGATGGGTTACTTCTGCCTAAACTAAGTTAAAACATTTTTTGGCACATTAGTTGTCGGTGTAGGTGCGGTTGTATTAATGCGACTCATAGGGTACGTACCACCGAATCCACGTATATTCAATGCGGTGGATCACATCACATTCACACATTTTTTTGAAAATCGTATCTATGATAATTGGATAATGATTGCATTTTTATTTGCATTGGGCGTCACTGTTTTTGATGCGGTAACTGATAATGTGAAAAAATAAGTTGAATATCGAAATCAAAGCTGTCTTGATAAATCATATAAGGCGGCTTTTTTATTTTCTAAAAAAGTAACCGCTTGTCCTTATTAATAGACCGGTTGTGCCAGAACGACTGACAATATGTAAAAAAACGCATACGATATATGTGAAGGAGGGATAGCGATGAAAGAACAGCTCAATGTCCACTTGAATGTTGATACAGCTATGACCAAAACGGATGTCACGGTTAACACATTTGATCAAGAGGTAGGTCTTAACTTAGTAAAACATATCCAACAATATGAAATCCCTCGCAATAAAATAGGGATCAAAACAGCAGACGGCGTTTATCTCATTGTCAAATCGCATATTATATTTGCGGAAATATTTGATAAGGAATTGACCGTTGTGACGACTGATGGCACATACCAAACGCGAATGACGCTCCGTCGTTTACAAGAAGCATTACCCGATCATCAATTTATTCAAATCAGCAAGTCATCTATCGTAAATATCGAATACATCACAAAAGTAGCCCCTTCTTTTTCTGGGAATTTATATGCGACACTCAGCAATCGTAAAAAAGTGACAATATCTAGAAGGTACGTCAAAAATTTAACGAAAAGTTTAGGTATATAAGGAGGGAAAGTTATGACTAAAACATTTAAAACAATGTTACAAGGTATCGGTATTGGTAGTAGTATCATGCTCGTATTTATCGCTATATTTGACGTTATAATCACGTTTCAAGACGTTTTCAGTGTTTATCTTTTCGGTGCAATATGCGGACTATTACCGATTGTTTATGACATCGAGCGCATACCATTACCTTTGAAACTCATCATTCATTTAGGTGGCAGTATCGTAGCGTTTTTCATTATCTCAAGTATCAATCATTGGGTACCGCTAAAAGCAGAAGCATTGATAGGTGCACTTGTGACCTTTACACTCATATTTCTTGTGATTTGGTTCATATATTTCATGGTTAATGTGCAACAAAGCAAGAAAATTAATAGCAAGCTTAAAAATATAGTTAAATAGAAAGTGAAACAAGCGCGTAGGAGATTAAAATGTATGTTTAATCCCTACGCGCTTGTTCAGTTTATTCATCTTCAAATGGATTCGTTATTTCCAGAGTTAAGATCTTATCTTCCGCATTGATTCGGAATGAGTTACCATAGTCATTTCTAACAACTTTGAGCTCATTATTTACTTCTTTGAATAGTGCGGTCAAATCATTGTCTTTATCTAAGATTGCAAGTGTATGCTCGTTCTTCAGCACCTCGTAGACATAGTCGTATTCAATATTAATGGTCCAACTATTAAATTTCATGAGAACAACTCCTTTATTAACAACTTTATTATAAATCAGTGTTGATGCAAAGTAATATATGTTTAGCGTGAACAGATATGACCGATTAATAATGGACGTATTACTAAATATCTATTGATGTGAGAAGGCCGAGCCACTAAAAACTAAATTATCTAAATGAGTAGTAAGGAAACTTATGAGAAAAGTAAGCGTCCTCACTACTTTTTTTGTTTTAAAGAGAACGTAATGCTGTTACTTAAATAAGAATAGATATAGGTTAGCCACATAGTGTCTAATTATAACCTTGAAGTAGTTTTGAAATATTGAAGAATGCTTTTGTTGTGCGAAATTTGAAGTATTCAAAAATTTTTAATGTTTTTTAAAAAAACGTAAAAGATTGACTTATGTTGGCAACACTGTTTTGTAATATATAAATCAAAGGAGGCGACAAATTGGATCGCGCATTTCGAATATTAACCATTTACAATCTACTGTTACAACATAAGGCAGTTAATAAAAAGGCATTGGTATTAGAACTTAACTCTAGTCCCCGTACGATACAAAGAGATATAGACGATATCAGAAACTTTTTATATGAATCAAAAGATTGGATAGGTATCGAAAATGAAATTACATATGACTATAAATCAGAAAGCTATACTTTACGTCATAACGAGAATGAGAAAGATCATCACATGTATGATATATTGGCGAGTTTATACGCTACAACACCAACGTTAAGTCGATATTTTTATCAATATCTTAAGTTATTAATTACGCAACATCATTCAGACAATCAAGCAACTCTATTGAAATATCTGAGAAACTTCGAAGTAGATGATAGTAAACCTGTTGTATCATCGCTGTCTTTAGCATTTCGTGCGTTGAACGAGCATAAGTATCTACAATACAATAGAAATTTATTATTGCCTTTAGCTATTAATTATCAAAGATTTTCTTTTTATCTAGTGTATGAATTAAATAAAAATGTGCGTATGACAGATATTAATAAGATGGCATTAACGTTGACGAATAAAACGTTTGATGAACAACAACAGCCAACACATTATTATATTACGTTTGAAATAGATCGAGATGTTTGGTCTGAGATTCATCGATATTATCATATTCATGTAGTTGAAAGTTACGATGAAAATAATTTAATTGTCACATTTAAAATGACGAGGTTTGAAGCGATAGAATTATGTTTTATGTATCGATCCAGTATTCGTATCATTGCGCCTTCAGAATTAAAAGAAGAAGTGATAGATGAGTTGTTGCGACTACAGTCAACATATCTCAAACAGCACATTCATAATTAAAATATTGTCAAAGGTGGAGAAAAGATGAACTTACAGAATCAATCAAAAAATCCTAATGCTTTTCCAAATGTTAGCCAGAACGAAAAAACAATGGCGATGTTATTATGGGGGCTCAACATTTTTACTGGTTTTATAGGACCATTAATTATTTGGATTGCGAAAAAAGATGAGTCAGCCTATATCAATCAACAAGGTAAAAACTACTTTAATTATTGCATTAGTTATTCTTTATATGTTTTAGCAGGGCTCATATTATCGTGGGTTTTGGTTGGTATTATTTTGATGTTTGTAGTAGGAATTGCTGGAATTGTTTATACGGTACTAGGAATTATTGCGACAAACAAAGGAGAAGACTTTGTTGTCCCATTTACAATTGAGTTAATTAAATAATTTATGTATACATCGTTTAGTACATTATTACTAGGTATTTCATGTTATTAAACTAAAAATAAAGTTTAAGAAAGGTAAGGGGAGAAAGGTGAAAAAAGTCTTTGCAAGTTTAGTAGTTATTTTACTCATCACTATTTTATGTGTTGCTGGACTATTTGCTTATGGAAGTTATCAAGATATTGCACAGAAAAAAACAGATGTTCAAAATTTAGAAAAGCAAGTTCAAGATAAAAAGAAGCAAAAACAAGATAATGAGAAAAATAAGCAAAGTCAGGAAACTGAGAATGAAAATACGAATACAGTAGTTCAGCAACCACAACAGCCGATTGTTAATGAGCCGACACCTCAAGAGCCTGAACAAGTTCAACCTGAAGAAGAAAAGCCATTTCAAGGTGGGGATTATGGAACGGACTGAGATGCAATGTATAAACGTATAGCTGAAGAGAGAGCCCAAGAAAGTCAGTATGAAGAAGATGATGAAATATTAGATTATACAAGTGAAGATGAAATGGATGAATAGATAAGGGATAGTATATGAGAAAAATAGTAATTACATTTACGGCTTTATGCATAGTTGGCATTTTAGTAGCTGGTGGAATGTTTACGTATAATAAATTTCAAGAAGTTAATTTAGAAAAAGAAAAGTTAACACTTGAAAAAGAGTTAGAAAATAATAAAAAGAGTGTCTCACAAGATGAGAATACATCAGAAGCAACTGAGGAGCAGTCTCATCAATCAACACAAGCAGAAGCGACACAGCAACAGTCTCAAGCCAATGACGGCAGTGAATATGTTGAAGTTCATGCAGGTGGGAATCATAGAATGGTTCTTAAGCAAGAGCTCGCACACTTTAGAATTAATAGAGACAATGTGTTTGATTATCTCATAGCAGGTATCAACCAAGGTGGTGGAGATGCATCATTAATCACTTTCCAACAACCTATTTTTAATGAACAAGGTAGTGGTCTTTGGGTAATTGAGGGAAATAATAAAAGTGGTGTAGGTACAACATATCGTTTTGTTATAGATCAAGATGGCACTGTTAGTATGTATAACGACTATGATCATGAGTTAATTGATAAACAACATGTTACATTAAATTAATTATTGAATATAATGCTATTAAAAAGATACTTCATCCCCATATTAGACTACAATTTAAAAAAAGCGTATCAGAGAAACAAAAGTGGTTTCTTTGGTACGCTTTTACGCACGAATATTAACTTATGTTTCACGTGAGACCATCAAATAAAGTTGGGCAATAGCACGTGAAGCGATAATGTATTGGATATTGCTATTTTGATAAAGATTATGTTGCCATGAAATAACGGTATGATATTCAAAGCCTTTTACGAGATCATAAGGAATGATGACATGTCCTTTTGTAATAAAGGTGTCGTTTGCTTCAACTAAGCGAATATCAATATGAGTGGCAAGTTCAGTATATAAAGATTTACCAATTGTCTCAGACGGGACGACGATGGCGGTTGGGTGTTGCACTTTTTCCATAATCGTTTGTAAGTCTTGGACAGTCGCATCTGACATAGTTACAACGGGTGCACCTTCTTCGCCTACCACTTTCGTATCTGTTTGTTTCAATGTATCCAGATAGCGATTAATCGCTTTAGTAGAACGGTAAGATGTGTGCAGTTGTTTTATAGGCGTTTCCCACGCTCTAAAGTCAATCAATGGTGTTGGTAAGAAATTCTGATTAAGGTCTCCCAAATATGTGAAGTGGGCCTTTGGATATATAAGGCGGATACTTTCTAACTGGAAGATACTGTAATCTTGAACTTCATCAATCAGGATATGCTTGATGTCGTGATTCATATATTTCGTGAGATAGAAATAGAGCCAAGCTTGTACCCAAAAGTCTTCGTAATTAAGCACATGTTGTGTTAAGTCAACCTCAACTGGATATTGATTGCAGAGTTGTTTATATAGATTTGGAATATCCAGAAAATGATTGAATTTAATCGCTTTTTTAACAGGTTTTAGCGTACGGTCAGTCTTAGATTGAGCCACTGCCATTAATTCATCTTTTTCGCCCACATAGGTGTCTATCTTTTCAAGTTCTGCATAATTTTGTTTATATAATTCCTCAAATGCCGTTTGGTAGTGGTCATTCAATTCATATTTTAACTTTTGGATTGCTGTTGGTAGGTCGTGATTTGCACGATACTTTTGAAATGCCGTTGTCAGTTCATGACGACTTAATACCGTTCGTCCGTCACTATCTACAATATTTTTAAAGTGAATGACACACTCAGGCAATGCTAATTGTTGTGACAAGAAGCGGTAAAAGTCAGTGCTTGATTTTGTATAAAATTGTTTTGCTTCAGTGTCGTTATTGTATACACGTTTAAGCATCTGGGGTTTCGATTCTGTAACAATACGTTTTAAATAAGGAATCTTTCGAACAATACTTAACAAGCTATTCACTTTAATATTTTGTTCGCCAAGTTCAGGTAAGACATCCGAGACGTAATCATTAAAAAGACGGTTCGGTGTCATAAGCATCAAATTTTCGTGTGTTACGGTTGTCTTATATTTGAATAATAGATAGGCAACACGTTGCATAGCAATGGCAGTCTTACCACTTCCCGGTGGTCCTAGAACGACAACATCTTCATGCAGTGGCAATCGAATAATTTCATTTTGATCTTTTTGAATCGTACTTACAATATTACCGAGTTTGTGCGTTGCCGTTTGCATTTGGTAATTAATCAAATCTGTATCCCCAATGAACATATCGCTATCTGCATAGTTAATTAATTCGCCTTTTTCAATTTTAAACTGCCTTCTACCTAGCACATTTTCATAAATCGTTTGGCCGTATTCTGTTTCATAGGAAAGTCTACCCAGGGTGTTCTCATAAAATAAACTTGCAACAGGTGCACGCCAATCGCAAATTAAAACATTGTAGTTCTCATCAGTCACGGTTTGCGTCCCAATATATAACGTTTCATCTTCCAAAATAATCTTGCCAAAATAAGGACGATTTAACAATTGCTGATATATTTTGAGTTGTTGATCCTGCTGATTATATGTCGATTCTTGTATGCGTAAAGACGTTAAATCTTGCGCATTGTCAACAGCGTTAGAAGCTTCGGCATTCGCCATCCAGCTCTCATGTTCATTCATATTTTTGCGCTGAGCAATAATTTTATTTTTTGTTTGCATGCGTGAAGCTTCGATTTTTTGTAAAGCTTGTTCAAGAAATTGAATGGTTTGAGCTAAGTGCGCTTGTTCCTCAGAAAAAGATAATGACATAAGTTAACCCCCATTTCATAGTAGACAAGAAAGCAGCGACAATATGTATAAGTTGCCACTGCTAAATAGTGAAGATTAAATAGACATACGTTCATCTAAATAGTGCTTGTTTACAATCACATAAATGGTACTGATAAAAAGGAACACGGATGCGATGATAAATGTCACTTTCACACCCCATATGTCTGTAATAGCACCAAAAATGATAGACGAAATACCGAAAGTTGCTGTGATTAAGACATCTTGTACAGAATACACTTTTGGAAGCAGACTTTGAATCACACTTTTCTGTATGAGTGTCTGTTGTGTAATGGCTTTTAATTGGCTCACAGCCCCAAACAAGCACGAAAAGATTAAAGTAGTCCAAGGTAAGGAAATGTGTGCGAAAACAAATGTGATGATGCTACTACTGAAAGCACCAAAAATAATTACACGACGAGAATAGTGCTCTATCATATGCGCGTATTTGAAACTTAGCGTCCCACCTATCATCAGGCCAACAAAAAAGTTTGCATTTATATAGCCCCACCATTGTGTGCTGACATGTAGTACTTGTTCAACGTAGACGTACATGATTGCTGCAATCCATACTACGTTTGCAATAGATTCCAAGCAGTCAACGATACAAATAGTACGCAAAGTGCGGTGCTGCCAGACTGTTACCCAGCCTTCTTTGAACATGTCAAATTTAGATGTGTTTTTCTTATGAATGTTATCAGCGGATTTGGTATTTTCAATGTGAAACATGCATAGTGTCGCAATACTAAACAATACAAAAGTAAGTACGAGTGTATACTGAGTTCCAATTGTCGCAACGATAATGCCACCAACTGCCCATCCCGATAGGTTGATAGTTTGATCAAGAACGGCTAAGAAGCTATTTGCTTTCGTTAAGTCAGTTTTATCAACAAAGGCAGGGACTAAAGCATTACGCGCAGGGGTTGCCCAACTGTCTAGAAAAGCAACGATAATAGCGAGTATAAAAATAACGTATATATACTGGCTATACGCATAGAATGTCGCAGTATAAGTTAGTAGTAGCATTATGATAGTCTTGCCAAGCTGAGAATAAGCCAATAATTTTTTTAATGGAAGGTGCTCCATAATCAATGGTGCAATCAGCCCACTTAAAAAGCGTGATGTTGTAATAAAAAATGGAATCATCGCCATATAAGTAACAGATGAAGTGATCTGATACATCAATGTAATAAGACTTACCATGTAAAAAACATCGCCTACATTCGCAAATGACTGTCCAATCCATAAATAGCGAAAAGCATTTTTATGCATAACAATGACGCCCCTTTATTTAAATATTAAATTGTCATATATAAGAGGCGTTATGCTACATATTTCAATCACCTTTCGCTTATGATTTTGAAAAATTTATTAATAATGGCGTCTAAAAATTTGTTATGAAGTATATTAAGCGTACCAAACAACAAAAAGACTGACAACTGCGAAAATTATAAAAAAGATGCTTTTCCATTATTTTAGACACCCCGCATACTAAGAATAAGCTTATAGTTCATGCCATTGAATCGTTGAACTTTGTGAAGTAGATTGCTTTGATACTTCTGAGATGAGTTGTTGCAGAGGGCCTTTGTACATCAACGTATAGATGTGTTCGATAAATTCATCTTCTGGTATACGGTTAGGGTCTAATACCCAGAATTTGATGCATGAAATAGCGACACCTGCATAAAAGCTATGAAAATATCTAAACGGAATACCATTAATATCTTTTTGGTTTTTGACAACCAATGTTATTTTTTGAGCAATAGATTCAGATAGTTTTGCTTCTATTCTACTCTCGCGCTTCATATTGAATAAAACTTCATATAACGTGATGTTCTTTAAGATGACTTGAATCACTTGTTGTGGTGTTTCTTTAATTAAATTTTTTATATTGTCTGCGTCATTCATAATCGTTTGTCGTAGCTTATTATGATCCACTTTTTCTTTGATTCTTTCAATTTCTCTGTCTTCAAGTGTCGTTAATAACTCATATTTATCTTGGTAGTACGTATAAAATGTCGCGCGATTAATATCTGCTAAATCTGCAATTTGTTGAATTGTAATCTCTTCAAGATCATACGTTTTTAATAGTTGAATAAAAGCTGATTCAATCGCGTTAATTGTTCTTTTTACGCGTCGGTCCATGGTATATCGCTCCTTTAGGTGATTAGATAAGCAACACTTCGATATCAAGTGTTGGATAACAGACACATTGCTTAAAACTGATTATTGAATGTTATTTCTTCGTCATTATAATAACACTTAGAATGATAAACAACAACGTGTTGTGTAAAAGGAGTAATGAACGATGAAAAAATATTTATTATGGTTAATACCAATGTTAGTGCTATTAATTTTAGCAACAGCATTTTATCCCGCATATAATCCGGAACCTAGAGAGATTTCAATCGCGATTTTAAATGAAGATAATGGCGTTGAAATTCAAGGTAAAAAGACCAACGTAGGGAATACGCTAGTAGACAAAATGAAAGAAAATGGGAATGATACTTTCGCTTGGAAAGAAGTGACAAATCGAGAAGCACTCGATAAAGGGTTAGAAGATAACAAATATGTCGGTGCACTTGTCCTTGAGAAAGACTTTTCAAAAAATGCGATGAGCCAGGCACAAAGTATCATCATGACAGAAAAACAAAAAGAGGTTAAAGCACAAATACAATCAGGTGCATTGTCTCCTGAACAACAAGCGTTACTAAGTAAAGGTGCACCAACGATTCCAAATCCACAAAAAGCAAAAATGGAAGTAATCGTGAACCAAGGTAGTAACGGACAAATCGCAACGATTGCACAACAAGCTTTAGGAAAAATCACAGATCAAATCAGTAACCAAATTAGTGAACAAAATGCGAAAGCACTCGTTCAAAATAATGTGGACTTGCCTAGCGATCAATATGAAATGTTCGCGAACCCTGTGACAGTCGATCAGACAACGTTACATGAGATTAAAGACCATCAAGCAAATGGTAATGCAGGCGCATCTATGTTTATGCCTGTTTGGTTGACATCATTGATTACAGGTGTAATATCTTTTACATTATTTAAAAATAGAGGCGCTTTAGTATCACATAAAGACAAATTGATATATGTAACGCAAACAGTATGTGGCATCATACTTTCAGCGTTAATTGGATCTTTTGCATATATACATTACATGGACTATGTACTTGGATTTGATTTCAATCAAGCAACAGAAACTGCGATGTATATTGCCATTGCGATTATGGGATTTTCTTTACTTATCTTCGGTTGTATGGCATGGATTGGGTTTGGTGCAGTGCCTATTTTGATGTTATTTGTATTTTTCTCAATACAGGCGTCCGTATTACCGTCACAAATGTTACCGGAATTTTATCAAAACTATATTCTACCTTGGAATCCTTTCTATCATTACGTTTCAACATTGAAAGAATTGTTATATGATGGTGTAGCTTTAACAATGAACGGTACAATGTGGATGTTTGTAGTATTCATCATTTTTGGCATTGTATCATTCGTCACAGCTGTATATACAAAGAAAGTAAAAGAACAACCTGCTGAAGCAGCGAAATAAAAATAAATTCAGAAAAGTAGTGAAGCAATCTATGGTTTTAGATAACTTCACTACTTTTTAGTGCATCCGTCATACAATGGCAAACAAAAAACCTCCACCATATTAAATGATGAAGGTCAATATTCATACATGTTTAGTTGAATAAAAAATGATTGCATCGTCGCACTGTTTGCGCACTGGTACGTAAACATGAAAAGGAACAAAATAAGCGATTAAGACCAAAAAAATGTTGACCATGAGCAATAGTCTAGCACTTGGGTTTGTACATGTATAAATATTTGTTAACAATAGTATAACGCTATCTGAATAAAAAGCAAAACTGCGAAAGTTAAGGTTTTGTGGTTGAAACATATGAATAATATTAAAAAATGTAAAAGTAAAAGAAGTGACTATACTTTGAAATATGATGATTTATCAAGGGTAGCACAGTGAATACATGGTAAATAAAAGTCTAAAAATCCCTTCAAAAATTGACGAATGCGAATTCGACGAAAAGATATAAGACAGTATATTATAATAGCAAGTCGCCAAACTCCTAGGCGTCAACAGACGTAGAAAGGAGGGGAGTGTTAATGCTTGAGTCATTTCATCATATGACAGTCACAGTAATCAGCGGTTGTATCGTCGCATTGTTTGCGCACTGGCTGCGTAAACGCGATGATCAAAACAGGCGATAAAAGTCAGGCCCAACATAAAGCCCCACACTATCTCCAGTAGTGTGGGGCTTTTGGTGAGTGTAAATTGCTTGAGTTATTTACTAACTACATCATATCACATTGTATAAAAAAAGAAAAACTACGAAAGTTAAGATTCTGTAGTTGAAACATATGAATAATATTAAGAAATGTAAAAACAACAAAAAGTGACTCAGCCTTGAAATTTGCTGATTTACCAAGGATAGCACAGTAAACACATGGTAAATAAAATGCTAAAAATCTCGTCAAAAATTGAAGAATGCGAATTCGGCGAAAATGTATCGAAAAGTTTATGATAATAGCAAGTCGCCTAACTCCTAGGCATCAACTGACGTAGGGAGGAGGTGAGTGCAATGGTAGAGATGTTTTACCATGTGATAGCCACAATCATCAGTGGTTGTATCGTCGCACTGTTTGCGCACTGGCTGCGTAAACGCGATGATAAAAATAGGCGATAAAAGCCAGGCCAACATAAAGCCCCACACTACTGCCATAGTGTGGGGCTTTTGGTGAATGCTATTTGATAGAAATGTTTCGAGTACATTATAACATATATGATACAAATTACAACACCAAAAAATCAGAATAATTTTATTGAAAAGTATTTAATGGATTAGAAATGATGTGTATTCATGGTATCACACCAATTAATTCACAGAACAAAAGTACTTAAATCATTTCATGTAGTTAATATATTGATAAGATGTTAATCTATAAAGCATTATCACTGCATGTCTAGACAAATAAATGGTAAGATATACTCTATTAAGTTTATACGTATCAACTATTTTGGGCAAAATGATGATGTATTTTGTGCTTATGAGGGAATAGTAAGAAATAAAGGAAAGAAGGGTATTTATGTTTTTAGCTTGGAATGAAATTAAGCGGAATAAGTTGAAGTTTGGTCTTATTATCGGTGTGCTCATTATGATCAGTTACTTGTTGTTTTTACTGTCTGGATTAGCAAGTGGCTTAATGAATATGAACCGAGAAGGAATTGATCGCTGGCAAGCAGACGCAATTGTATTGAATAAAGATGCCAATCAAACGGTTCAGCAGTCAGTATTTGATACGAAAGATGTTGCCGATGTTTATGATAAACAAACGACGTTAAAACAAGTGGGTGTCATCGTATCGAATGGTGACAAAGAAGAAAATGCATTGTTATATGGCGTGACGAAACAGTCCTTTTTAATGCCGAAAATGCTTGAAGGGGAGAAATTCAGCGCAGACAATGAAGTGGTTGCCGATGAAACATTAAAAGATAAAGGCTTTAAAATAGGCGATACACTTTCGCTTTCTCAATCAGATGAAACATTGAAAATTGTAGGATTTAGTGAAAGTGCAAAGTATAACGCAGCACCTGTATTATTTGGGAACGATGCAACAATTGAGAAATTGAATCCGTCTTTAAATGATAAAGTGACAAATGCGGTTGTAGTAAAAGATAGCAATTGGGATAAGAAAACAATCAATAGTGATTTAGAAGCAATTGAAATTGAAAGCTTTATTGAAAATCTGCCAGGTTATCAAGCACAAAATTTAACTTTAAACTTTATGATTTCATTTTTATTCATTATCTCAGCAACGGTTATAGGTATTTTCCTATATGTCATTACGTTACAAAAAACGAGTTTATTTGGCGTTCTTAAGGCGCAAGGTTTCACGAATGGCTATTTAGCTAAAATGGTATTGTCGCAAACATTTTTAATTGCGCTAACTGGTACGGTAATTGGGTTAATCTTAACGATTGTGACAGGCGCGTTTCTACCACCCGTTGTACCGATTAAGTTCAACGCACTTACATTAGTGATTTACGGCATTGTATTGATTGTTGTGTCGTTAATCGGTAGTTTATTCTCTATTTTAACAATCCGAAAAGTAGATCCATTGAAGGCCATTGGGTAAAGGAGAGGTGACAATGACATGTTAGAGTTTAAAAATGTGACGAAAGATTTTAAAGATGGTAATCAAACCATACAAGCTGTGAAACCCACATCATTGAAGTTTGATAAGAATGAACTCATTGCGATTATTGGGCCATCAGGTTCTGGGAAAAGTACGTTTCTAACGATGGCAGGTGCATTACAGACACCAACTTCTGGCGATATTTTAATTAATGATAAAGATATTTCTAAAATGTCTCAAAAAGCGCTGGCTCATACACGTATGCAAGAAATCGGCTTTATTTTACAAGCAACGAACCTCGTGCCATTTTTAACAGTCAAACAACAATTCAAGCTGTTGGCTAAGCAGAAAAAAGATGTGTTAAGTCAAGAAGCGTATCAAAAACTAATGACACAATTGAATTTGGACACACTTGAGAACAAGCTACCAAGTGAAATCTCGGGCGGTCAAAAGCAACGTGTAGCGATTGCGAAAGCTTTATATACGAAACCATCTATTATTTTAGCGGATGAACCGACTGCGGCATTGGATACGGAAAATGCGTTGGAAGTTATGCGCATCTTGAAGGAACAAACGAAAGAACAAAATAAAACATGCATCGTTGTGACACATGACGAACGTTTAACGTCTTATTGTGACAAGGTGTATCATATGGAAGATGGCGTATTAAAACAAGTGTAATACGGCGAAAAAGGGTCGAACATCAGTAAAAGGTGTTCGACCCTTTTGTTATACACTCTTTCTTTTTAATAGTATTTTAATATTAAGGATGTATAGAAGAAGCGGGATGAAAAGAATAATTCCACATAGAACGAACGTATATTGATAGTCTAATTGTGAGATGATCAAACCAAAAATAATACCGGATAAAACTTCTCCCATAGCCCCGAATGCGCCATTTAAAGAAAAAATTGTCGCCATACTGGACGTTTGTTGGCGCATTTCTTGATTTAACGCATTGTTAATGAATGTATTCATTAAATCATCGACGACAGTCACTAAAGAAATACTAATAAATGTTAGGATTTTCTTACCAATAGCTAAAAGAAAAATCAAGATAATCGTAAGACATGTGATAAGCCCATGATACATCTCGGGTAGTTTGTTGAAATGAGCATCATATTTAGAAAATAGATGTAAAACAATCAATAAAATAAAGCCACCAATGGTTGTACTCCACCCGAACAAATGCGTACTAATCCCAATATCTTGAAAATACGGCTGCCAATATCTATCAATAGCGTCAATGATAAAGGCGAAGAAGAAACTGGCTATTATGATGTTGAAAGCGCGTTTACTTTTGAAAAGAACAACAATGGCATGTTTGATAATTGTGAATATCGATTCGCTTTGTTGAGAAGTGCTCGTTTGGTTCATCGGTTGAACTTTCACAAAAAAGAGCATGTAAACCGTTAAGATAACAGCAAGAACTCCAGCTAAAACAAAAGGAATGTAATGATGCATTTGATATAAATAACCTGATAATGGTGAGGTTAGAATAATAAAAAATATAAAGATTTTCGTGTTATTAAACATAGCTTGAGAGAATGTATGTGTTGGTATGCTATGACTTAACCAAGATTCAAACGTACCAGAAAATGCAGATTCTGATATTGTCCATGTTAGTAATAACAAGAGTAACACCGAAATATGTGATGCAAAAGGAAATAATAACCATGTGAGCGATAGACATATAAATGAGCCTAGTAAGTTGAATTTAACACCCAATTTATCAGCAATAGCCCCTGATGGGATTTCAAAAATCAACTTCATAATCTCAAAAATTGTACCAATGACACCGAGCCAAAAAAGATTATAGCCGGCATGATAGAGAGATAAAATCCAAATAGGTGCATAGAGACCTATGATAATTCCGCGTAAAATCGAAATGATGTAAAACTGTTTCATATAAAATTGTCCCCTTTGTAACGATGTGTCATTTTTACTGTCCCCTTATAGTTTTTGATATGTAAAAAACAACACTTTAGTTTCTATTTCCAATTATAAAATAATACACGTATAAATTGAAGATACTAAAAGAGATATCCGATTGCGTCTATTCGTCGTCATGGGGCGGTTACAGTTAATATATGATCATCGGTTATTGCACACTTGAATATTATAAAAGAAAAAATTTTAGGTTTTTGAAATTAAATCATTGCTATTTAACTTTATATCTGATAAACTGGCTCTAATATAAAAAATATACTTAAATTTCTGGAGGATTTTATTATGACACAATTTACTTTTGACAAAGCACATAGCGATTTAGACTTTCAAATTAAACACTTAATGGTATCTCGTACAAAAGGAAGCTTTGACAATTTCGCTGTTAATGTTGAAGGGGATATCAATGATTTATCTACACTTCAAGCATCTGTAACGATTGATCCAAAATCAATTAATACAGGTAATGAAGATCGTGACAATCACTTAAGATCAGGTGACTTCTTTGCAACAGAAGAATTCAATGCGATTACATTCGTAACGAAAAAAGTGAGCGAAGATAGCGTAACAGGTGATTTAACAATTAAAGGTGTGACACGTGAAGAAACATTTGATGTAGAATTTAACGGCGTAAGCAAAAACCCATTAGACGGTTCAAGCGTAACAGGTTTTATCGTAACTGGTAAAATCAACCGTGAAAACTATGACATTTCATTCAACCAAACTTTAGAAACTGGTGGCGTAATGTTAGGTAAAGACGTTAAATTCGAAGCATCAGTTGAATTTGCTGTAGCTGAGTAAAAATAAGCATTAAAAAAAGCAACCTCGCAATGGGGTTGCTTTTTGTTTCTAAGACAGAGGGATGTCTGATGGTACTGTGATTGACGTCTAAACATCAATAAAGATGGGTAGTGAGTTACCCATCTTTTCAACATAATTAGTTGAATAAACCTTTGAAAAATTCGATTGCTTTTTTAATTAATTCTACGATAAACATGGCGATCACCTCCGTATTGGTTATTTTATTTTATGTGTCTTAGCCTAACCCTAAGATGTTTGTAAGTAAGCCAACACCTTGTTCTACTGTGCTAACGATTGACGTACCTAAGTCTGTCCATTCGTGATTGATTGCTGATGTAACAATGCCGTTAATTGCTTCAAATAAGCCTTTCATTGTTTTCACCTTCCTTTGATTTGTTAATTACATCTTATCATCGACATATCATTTTTAGTGGAAAGTTTCCTACTTTGTTGTTTTGGGTTCCTATATGTCTCTAAAACGTATTTTTAATGACAGTTAGGCGTATAAAATCGTGCGTAAGTGTTAAGTAAAAAGTGAAATAATATTATATTGTGAAACTTAAAGGATTAGTAACTTACTTATATATGGATACTTAATTAATAGAAAAGGGGATAAAATAAAGAATTGGGGCTGGGACATAGGCATCCAGTTTCTTTGATAAAAAGTCGTTAAAATTCAGTTTTGGGATTTTAACGACTTTTTTATCTTATGTATAAACAAAAAACTAGCACTTATCTG
>NZ_JXWY01000094.1 GCF_000934465.1 Staphylococcus microti
GGGGCTGGGACATAGGCATCCAGTTTCTTTGATAAAAAGTCGTTAAAATTCAGTTTTGGGATTTTAACGACTTTTTTATCTTATGTATAAACAAAAAACTAGCACTTATCTGGCTAGTTTCCTGATGTTTACTGCCATAAGTGCTATTCCGAGTTCACATTCAACCTTTGATCGCGTGCGAACGGATAATTTTTGAAAACCCAAATTAGCCTTCAGGTTTCCAAAAGTTGATTCGACATCTATCTTTCTCTTTTTATAGATATCTTTTGTCTTTGGATCTGAAAGCTGCTTATTTGTGAATGCTTTAAAATAATCCCACGTCAGATTTTTATATAGTCGTTTGTTTGTATTAGGATTTGTACTGAATCTCATACACTCACTTCGTAGTGGACATCCAACGCAATCTTCACATTGATATAATTTAAAATCTCTTTGATGACCATATCTGTCTCTTCTTTTACTATAACTTCGGAAGTGTAATTCCTTCTTATTCGGACATGTGTAGTAGTCATCTTTCTCATTGTATGTCCAATTGGCAGTGATGAATGGATTCTTTTTGTATTTTCGTTTCTTCTCTTTTAGATACATACTGTAAGTGATTAATGGTGTCTTCTCAAAATCATCAAGTATCATTGTATAATTATATTCACTACCATACCCGGCATCTGCCACAATATACTCTGGAATGTCACCATATAATGCTTCAATTGATTTTAAGAAAGGTTCAAGTGTCCGTGTATCGCCAGGGTTACTGTAGACGCCATATGCCAAAACAAATTGATTATTTGTCGCTATCTGCAGATTATAGCCAGGTTTCAATTGCCCATTTCTCATATGATCGTCTTTCATTCTCATAAATGTCGCATCATGATCGGTCTTAGAGTAGCTTTTTCTGTCACCATAAATTTCCATTTGTTTCTCGTATTTGATTTTGCGTTCTTTAAAATCTTTGAATGCTTTTTTATGCTTTCTCACTTCACTTCTTTGTTTTCTAAGTATTTTTCTTATTTCAACATCTTGGGATGTTTCAATTTCAGAAGTGAGTGCGTCATTTTTGTCATCTAAATACATCTCTATACGATTTAATTCTTCTTTAGTTAAGTCATCTGAAGACTCTCGTTTAATTTCAGGAATAATTTCTTCTGTGATTAACTGTTCATACATAGCGGTTGATTTTTCAACAACAGATTTACTAAAACGTTTTGTATTAGCGAGCCATTGAAACGTATACTTATTCGCATTCGCTTCTATCTTTGTACCATCTATATAAATGGCATCTTCTGTGATTAGCTTATCTTCTAATAGTTGTGCCCTTAAACCAACATAAAGAACATGTAAGAACTCCATCATATGTGGGTTCACTCTAAAACGATTGATTGTTCTGTATGAAGGTGTTTGACCTTGTGCGAGCCACATCATTCGACAACTATCTTTAAGTAGAAATTCAATTCTTCTTCCTGAGAAAACAGAGTGTGCATAGCTATATAAAATGATTTTTAACATCATTTTAGGGTGGTAGGACGAAGGCCCTCTATGATTGTAATATTGATTGAAAGTTTCTTGGGGAATAGATTCAACGAGTTTATTGATAATAGATGCGATATCATTTTCTGGAAAAGAAATTTCAGTTTCGATTGGTAGTGTAAGCTGATTTATGTTATACTCTTTATACATATAAAGCACTCCTTTTTTGTTTTTGTCGTTATTAACAATTATAAAGGAAGTGCTTTATTTTTTTAAATAATATCTATAACGAAGGCCTGATTAAATGTCAAAAAACATTTAATCAGGCCTTCTTCGAAAAAAAGAGCCGGGAATTATGTCCCAGCCCC
>NZ_JXWY01000095.1 GCF_000934465.1 Staphylococcus microti
CGCCATATCGTCGATGGAATTCAAAAAAGTTATGGGCTATAAATCTACATCACTTTTTCAAGAATGTAGTAGCAATATTCAACACAAATTAATTTTTATAACTGCTCAGAATCCCTCAAGCCGTTTCTTTGAATTTTAAAAACAAAAAATCGATGAAAACCAATTACTATTTGGCACACGTCTGTTTACTTGACGTATAAGTGCGCTCTTACGACATTTAACTAG
>NZ_JXWY01000096.1 GCF_000934465.1 Staphylococcus microti
CTTGTGATTTAAATTTGATTAAGTCTTCGATCGATTAGTATTCGTCAGCTCCACGTATCACTACGCTTCCACCTCGAACCTATTAACCTCATCATCTTTGAGGGATCTTATAACCGAAGTTGGGAAATCTCATCTCGAGGGGGGCTTCATGCTTAGATGCTTTCAGCACTTATCCCGTCCATACATAGCTACCCAGCTATGCCGCTGGCGCGACAACTGGTACACCAGAGGTATGTCCATCCCGGTCCTCTCGTACTAAGGACAGCGCCTCTCAAATTTCCTACGCCCACGACGGATAGGGACCGAACTGTCTCACGACGTTCTGAACCCAGCTCGCGTACCGCTTTAATGGGCGAACAGCCCAACCCTTGGGACCGACTACAGCCCCAGGATGCGATGAGCCGACATCGAGGTGCCAAACCTCCCCGTCGATGTGAACTCTTGGGGGAGATAAGCCTGTTATCCCCGGGGTAGCTTTTATCCGTTGAGCGATGGCCCTTCCATGCGGAACCACCGGATCACTAAGTCCGTCTTTCGACCCTGCTCGACTTGTAGGTCTCGCAGTCAAGCTCCCTTATGCCTTTACACTCTATGAATGATTTCCAACCATTCTGAGGGAACCTTTGAGCGCCTCCGTTACTCTTTAGGAGGCGACCGCCCCAGTCAAACTGCCCGCCTGACACTGTCTCCCAGCACGATAAGTGCTGCGGGTTAGAAATCCAATACAATTAGGGTAGTATCCCACCAATGCCTCCACGTAAGCTAGCGCTCACGCTTCTAAGGCTCCTACCTATCCTGTACAAACTGTACCGAATTTCAATATCAGGCTACAGTAAAGCTCCACGGGGTCTTTCCGTCCTGTCGCGGGTAACCGGCATCTTCACCGGTACTATGATTTCACCGAGTCTCTCGTTGAGACAGTGCCCAAATCGTTACGCCTTTCGTGCGGGTCGGAACTTACCCGACAAGGAATTTCGCTACCTTAGGACCGTTATAGTTACGGCCGCCGTTTACTGGGGCTTCGATTCGTAGCTTCGCAGAAGCTAACCACTCCTCTTAACCTTCCAGCACCGGGCAGGCGTCAGCCCCTATACGTCACCTTACGGTTTAGCAGAGACCTGTGTTTTTGATAAACAGTCGCTTGGGCCTATTCACTGCGGCTCTTCAGAGCGTGAACCCTAAAGAGCACCCCTTCTCCCGAAGTTACGGGGTCATTTTGCCGAGTTCCTTAACGAGAGTTCGCTCGCTCACCTTAGAATTCTCATCTTGACTACCTGTGTCGGTTTGCGGTACGGGCACCTATTTTCTAGCTAGAGGCTTTTCTCGGCAGTGTGAAATCAACGACTCGAAGAAACGAATTTCTTCTCCCCATCACAGCTCAATCTTTACGAGTGCCGGATTTGCCTAACACTCAATCTCACTGCTTAGACGTGCACTCCAACAGCACGCTTCGCCTATCCTACTGCGTCCCCCCATCGCTTAAAACGAATTTAGGTGGTACAGGAATATCAACCTGTTATCCATCGCCTACGCCTGTCGGCCTCAGCTTAGGACCCGACTAACCCAGAGCGGACGAGCCTTCCTCTGGAAACCTTAGTCAATCGGTGGACGGGATTCTCACCCGTCTTTCGCTACTCACACCGGCATTCTCACTTCTAAGCGCTCCACATGTCCTTGCGATCATGCTTCAACGCCCTTAGAACGCTCTCCTACCATTGTCCTACGGACAATCCACAGCTTCGGTAATATGTTTAGCCCCGGTACATTTTCGGCGCAGTGTCACTCGACTAGTGAGCTATTACGCACTCTTTAAATGATGGCTGCTTCTAAGCCAACATCCTAGTTGTCTGGGCAACGCCACATCCTTTTCCACTTAACATATATTTTGGGACCTTAGCTGGTGGTCTGGGCTGTTTCCCTTTCGAATATGGACCTTATCACCCACATTCTGACTCCCAAGTTAAATTATTTGGCATTCGGAGTTTGTCTGAATTCGGTAACCCGAGAGGGGCCCCTCGTCCAAACAGTGCTCTACCTCCAATAATCATCACTTGAGGCTAGCCCTAAAGCTATTTCGGAGAGAACCAGCTATCTCCAAGTTCGATTGGAATTTCTCCGCTACCCTCAGTTCATCCGCTCACTTTTCAACGTAAGTCGGTTCGGTCCTCCATTCAGTGTTACCTGAACTTCAACCTGACCAAGGGTAGATCACCTGGTTTCGGGTCTACGACCAAATACTCATTCGCCCTATTCAGACTCGCTTTCGCTACGGCTCCACATTTTCTGCTTAACCTTGCATCAGATCGTAACTCGCCGGTTCATTCTACAAAAGG
>NZ_JXWY01000097.1 GCF_000934465.1 Staphylococcus microti
CCTTGTTGTTATAGGTTTAGTATTATAATTACAAACAACACCAAAGACACCTTTTTTTCTTTAGGTGCCTTTAGTTTGTTCTTATAATTTGGAGGTCAATAAAAATGTCGGGGGAAACTGTTGTTTATCAAAACGATTTGAATTTAGTTCCCTTGCGTAAATTCACAAGCACGGAAATTGATATTTTTTTTACGCTTTGTAATAAGTTAAAGGAAAAAGATATCA
>NZ_JXWY01000098.1 GCF_000934465.1 Staphylococcus microti
GAGCTGTGCATTAGCTAAAGCAAGACTATCGACTTCTTTTAAAAAGGGGAATTCTTTTTTATATTTTGCAGGTGTTGGAAAACGCATTTTCTCAGAGGGATTGTTCTTTTTTTCTTGATAAGCTTTTATTCGGTCATGAAGCATTAGATTATAGACTTTCCGAACACAACCAAAAGACTTAGCAAAGAATATCTCTTGTTCTTCTGTTGGATATAATCTAAATTTGTACGCTTTTAATCGTTCCATTAGATACACCACCTATCTATTTATGATTATTCGCTTGATTGGGGGAAACTTTGAACATAATGTGTATAGGGTCTTTATCATAATGCCACGCAACTAAAGTAATCAGATATTTCATTATCAAT
>NZ_JXWY01000099.1 GCF_000934465.1 Staphylococcus microti
ACTTTATCTTGAATTGCAGATTCGTCCATTCTACATAGCCTTATATGATATTTCTGTTCGTCAGTGCGAGTGTTTGCGTCCGACTTCCTTCAGATTCCACTTCACAATGGACCCCCTTGTCTTTCGCTAACAGTTCCTACTACCAAGCCTGTAACGGACTTTCACCGTCAAGTTATTACCCATGCCGGGCGCACAGCAAAAATGTAAGAAGAAACTTTTCTGATT
>NZ_JXWY01000100.1 GCF_000934465.1 Staphylococcus microti
GAGCTGTGCATTAGCTAAAGCAAGACTATCGACTTCTTTTAAAAAGGGGAATTCTTTTTTATATTTTGCAGGTGTTGGAAAACGCATTTTCTCAGAGGGATTGTTCTTTTTTCTTGATAAGCTTTTATTCGGTCATGAAGCATTAGATTATAGACTTTCCGAACACAACCAAAAGACTTAGCAAAGAATATCTCTTGTTCTTCTGTTGGATATAATCTAAATTTGTACGCTTTTAATCGTTCCATTAGATACACCACCTATCTATTTATGATTATTCGCTTGATTGGGGGAAACTTTGAACATAATGTGTATAGGGCCTTTATCATAATGCCACGCAACTAAAGTAATCAGATATTTCATTATCAATTACTTGTCTACGCTATTTCGTTGCCAAAATAAGAGGATAGTGAAGAAGGGATTCTAAATGACTATTTGTATCTAACGCCATTGTTGTATTAACGCTTTTTTATGTAGAATGAAAATAACACAAGTAAAACCAAAAGGCAATTCGCAATGTATATCAATTTTCAAGTTACCAAAGAAAACCTTTATACTGGACGGCATTCATCACCCACCTATCGAGGATGGGCGACTTCTGCCTAAACTAAGTTAAATTTGTTGATTGTCTTGTATTTTTTGTATCCTTAGTCATACAAGGAACGAAAGTTATTATAAATTATAAACAAAAAGGAGTATTAAAAATGAATTTCAATAAAATCACTTTAAAAGATGTTTCCTATTCCGATAGTCATTCATCAATCGCATTCACCTTAAAAGATTCTAAAATACAAGAAGGTACTAAAATTTTTTATTTTGAAGTAACCACCACATTTGAAGATAATGAAATTTTCACTGACTTTACTATGTTTGATCATGATATAAAGAATTTGAAACGCTTTAAATATACTTTTCCCGTGTCTGAAATTTATTTTATGGAGCCAGATTTATCTTTTACAATTATTGATTTCAATAGCGCGTATTTATCAGTTTATATTAACTTGGATTCTGGATTGCGATATTCAAACATTGGCACAGAATCCGGATTAGCCATCAAGTTAAATGTTACAAATGAAGCATTCAACACATTTTTAGCTAAATTATCTGCATTCGAATAATTTGTTTTGTTAAATGCTATACAATCAGAATGAGATAATAACCTTATGCTAATGCTCCCGCAAAAAACACCTCTCTGCTTATTGTGAAAAATAAACAGAGAGGTGTACTATCTTAACATGTTTGAAAGAAAATCAGATTCTTCATTCTTACATGTAAATCGATCAAATCTTTGATGTAACAGGTTTGAAAACCTCTTATAGATTACCGAATGTTACAACATCACGTGCAATCATAACTTCTTCGTTTGTAGGGATTACGAGTACTTTTACTGGTGAGTGAGGATAGTTTAATTCTGCCTCTTTACCGCGTAAGCCTTCGTTCTTACGTGGATCCCAATAAACGCCCATAAATTCTAAGCCTTCTAATACGCGCGCACGAATCACATCAGAGTTTTCACCTACACCTGCTGTGAATACGATCACGTCTACACCGTGCATACGTGAAGCATACGTACCCATGTATTTATGGATGCGTGAAGCAAAGATTTCTAATGCTAATTCTGCACGTTCGTTACCTTCGCTTGCTGCTTGTTCAATATCACGTAAATCAGATGATTCACCTGTGATACCTAATAAACCAGATTCTTTGTTTAATACGTTAACAACTTCGTCAGCTGTTTTACCTGTTTTTTCCATAATAAATGGAATTAACGCTGGATCAACGTTACCTGAACGTGTACCCATTGTAACACCTGCTAATGGTGTGAAGCCCATTGAAGTATCCACTGATTCACCACCGTCAACAGCAGTAATAGATGCACCATTACCGATGTGACATGAAATAATACGTAATTCTTCAATTGGTTTTTCTAAAATTTCAGCAGCACGTTGTGATACATATTTGTGACTTGTGCCATGGAAACCATATTTACGAATACCATAATCTTTATAGTAGTCATACGGTAAGCTGTATAGGTATGCTGATTCAGGCATTGTTTGGTGGAATGAAGTATCAAATACCGCAACGTGTGGGATATTTGGTAATAACTTTCTGAATGCATTAATACCCATTAAGTTTGCTGGGTTGTGTAACGGTGCTAAGTCAGCTAATTTTTCAATATCGCTTACAACTTGATCAGTCACTAATGCTGATTCTGGGAAAGTTTCGCCACCGTGTACAACGCGGTGTCCAGTACCATCAATGTCATTGATATCATTGATAACACCATGTTTTTGGAAGCTATCTAACATAATGTTAACTGCTTCGTCATGGTTATGAATATCTTTAACTTCTTTGAATTTTTCACCATCAACTTCGATTGTGAAAATTGAATCTTTAAGTCCAATACGTTCGATTAAACCTTTAGTAACTAATTTTTCTTCTGGCATTTCGATTAATTGGAATTTTAATGATGAACTACCAGCATTAATCGCCAAAATTAACTTTGACATAGGAACGTCCTCCAGTATCTATAAATTTATCCACATCTATTTAACCATTAATACAGTTGTAATTCAAGCGTATTACAGGTTATTTTTAATGATTTTCAGAACGCCATTCTTGTAATTCCGCTAAGAAGTTTTGGAATAATTGTGGGCTCTTAAAATCAGGGATATTGGCTAGAAAAACTTCGACAGGCTTAGTCTTGCCTTGCTCTTTACGTTGTAACACTAAAATGGATTTCTGTGCATTTTTGTTCTTGAATAAGTTGGCAGGTAAGTTCAAAAATGCTTGCATCTCTGTTTCTGTAGCAATGAAATTTTCCAACTGTTTCACATGCTCGCCCTCAAATAATTGCGTTGGTACAACTAAAAAAGCGTAACCAGATGGTTTTAATGCGGCAATCGCTTGTTCAATAAACAAGTAATGCGCATAGCTATGACCTTCATCAAAACCTAATTGCATATCATGACTGCGTTCATCTACTGGATAATAACCAATTGGTAAGTCACCTACTACGATATCCGCTTCTTCAAAAGGCAACGGCATAATCGCATCTTGCGGGTAAACATCAAAAGGAATCTCCAAAAAGTTCGCTAAGTGTATACTTACGCGTGATAAGACTGGGTCTACTTCAACGAGATGATGCATCACTGTGACATCTTTCAATACATCGTGAATGGTCGCGCTGAGATGTCCAGAGCCACTGCCAAGATCTGCAATATGCATTGCTGATGTATTTGGCTCGAACTGAGAGATTAAGAACCCAACAACTAACCCAATAGTATCTGGCGTGATTTGATGGTTCGCTTGAATCTCTTCCTGTTGTAATTGGCTCAAATAAGCAAATTGGAAAGCTTTACGTCTATCCTGAAATGATGCTTGCTCTAACAACGTACGATCTGTTGCATAAAAATGCTCCATCGCTAATCCAAGGTTTTCAATAAAACTTTGTCCATTTTCTTCATTTAATGATTTAGTCTTTTCATCGAGTTGTTGGAATAACTGCTCCATGATTGACGGTGATTGTGTCATAAGTTACGCCCTTTCAAAAATCTAATCTATATCATTATCATACCAGTATTGTTAAAAAATCTCATACAATTTAAACTGTATGCCTGTCTATTCTAGCATAATAAAAAATGAAGGTTGAAACAAGCACAACCGTTGCATTGTCTCAACCTTCTATTTCAAAACGTGTATTAAATATTTCGATATGCTTCCAATGCAGCATCAAAATCAGGAAAATCTGTGCCTTCTGGAACAATCTCTTTATATACGACTTTGTTGTTTTCATCTAATACGAAAACAGCTCTTGCTAACAATACTAAGCCTTCCATTAACACACCATAGTTTTTCGCAAATGAATGTGTTTGATAGTCACTTAATGTAATCACATTATCTAAACCATTGCTTGCACACCATCTTTTTTGTGCGAATGGTAAGTCTGCTGAAATTGTTAAAACGTAACCATCTTCATCGTTAGCCGCTTCATTGAATTGACGTGTTTGTTGATCACACACACCTGTATCAATAGATGGTACTACGCTGATTAATTTTTTCTTACCTGCATAATCTGCTAAAGTTACTGGATTTAAGCCTTGATCTACCACTGTAAAGTCAGGGGCTTGATCGTTAACGTTTACTTCATCACCTAATAAATTTACTGGTGTTTGTTTAAATGTAATTTGTGTCAATGGTCTTCCTCCTTATTGATGTGTTTCTCCATCATTATAACGACTTTGTGTCTGATTCGCACGGATTTGATTTCTACTGGCTTGAATATGCTTTAAATATTTTTGCTTTACAACGACTGTATCTGCAAAGTAATCGTGAACCCCAATATGTTTTGGTGTAAAGATAACCGCTAAATACGGTAATCCCATTACGACATTAGAAATAATACGCCCGATCCATTCCCTGATCAAAACATCTGACCACGACAATGCAGTAATGTCATTCGTATATACTTTAATGCCTAAAATCATTTTGCCTAGTGTTTGTTGAAAGTAACGTGTCATCAACACAAAATATGCAAAATAAAGTAATGCTTTTAACATGTTCGCCACGTTAAAATAAGAAATCCATAACTCCCATTCATCCATACCGGTTAAAGTGAATAACGGTGTTAGTATGAGTTGTGTGACAGCCCACAAAATAATGATGTCGATGATATAACTGAAAAAGCGACGGCCGAAACCCGCGTATAGAAAGGCATCTAACTCATATTGGCTCATGGATAACGGCGCTGTTGCTTCTGAAGGTGCTGCTTGTTTATAGCGATTGCTCGTTGGATTGGCACTTGTCATGTTTTGTATTTCAGTCATTCCAAACACCTACCCTTCATATTTGTACATTGGTCTTGTTTGTGAATCGTTGTTTAAAATGGATTTTACTTGTTCAATATCCGCACGAACGCCTTGGAAAAAGCTCTTCATACCGAATAGCGAATTCCATCCTGCTTCCGTTTCATCAAAGCTAATGACTTGTGCATCATTCGCTTTAATGGCTTTCTTCAAATCTTTAAGTGCCACATCTTTATAGCCAATTTCATCAACTAAGCCATTTTGTTTCGCTTGTTGTGCACTATAAATTCGACCATCTGCAAGTTCGCGTACTTTCGATTCCGGCATGTCACGCCCTTTCACGATGACATTGACGAATTGATCAAAACTATCTTTATTAATGGATTGTAAAATGTCGCGTTCTTCTTGAGTCATCTCTCTTGAAGGACTCAAAATATCTTTATGTTCCCCGGATTTAATGGTATTCGTCTTAACACCGAAATTGTTCAATAGTTCAGAGTAGTCCACAGATTCCATAATAACACCGATAGAACCCGTTAGCGTTTGTGGTCCTGCGTAAATTTTATCTGCAGGTGCTGCGATATAGTACCCACCTGAAGCGGCCATTGTTTCCATTTGAACATAGACCTTTTTGCCTGCTGCTTTCACTTCTTTTAACTTTTGATAAAATTCATCACTCGCATATGTACTTCCACCAGGACTATCAACGGTTAATAATACACCTTTAATCGTATCATCACGTTTAATTGTATCCAGCTGTTTCAATGCTGCTTGATGGTCATAACCCGCAGTCGCAAACAAGCCACCTGCGCCCGCACCAGCATCAACGATTTCCCCTTTAACGGATAATTCAGCGATTTGTTTTGTCGTATCGCCTTCTTCAATCACTGTACTTGGCACATCATTCATCATCGTAAAATCTGAATTGATAATAGATGACGCAAACGAAGTCACTGCACTCATTAAAATACCACTTAGTACAATAACGATCGCTAATATAATTGCCACAATGCGTTTTGACATATTTCTACCCACTCCTTTAAAAATTGATTTCTTTTATCATAACAAACCTTGTTCTATTTGTACTATTTATAGATGAAATTTTAAAATCTATGCTGTTAAAAACGAAAAAATCCCCCTCACAACTGATGTCATGAGAGGTAATATTGACGTTCTTAAAAAAGATAATCGATTAAGTTTTTCAAGATTAATATAAGTGTTACGACTACAAACAGTACTTTAACGTAACTGACACCGTACTTCAATGCAAACCATGCCCCAAAATATGAACCGCCAATCATACTCGCCGCCATCGCAAGTCCATATACATAGTCTACATGCCCTAAGTAAATAAATAGTAACAACGCACCAAAGTTAGAAGCAAAGTTCAACACTTTCGCATTACCTGCTGCGCTTAAAAAGTCAAAACCAATGATTAAAAAGGCGAACATTAAAAATGAGCCTGTCCCTCCGCCTAAAAAGCCATCATAAAAGCCGATAAGTATAATAACACCGACGAACAAAACTAACTTCATAAGTGTCAACTTTTCATATGTACGAATACTGCCCCAATCTTTTTTCATCACTGTATAAATTAATACACATGTTAATACAACAATAACTAATGGTTTGAGTAATTCTGCTGGTAAATAAACAGCTAATATTGCCCCACAGATTGACGCAATAAATGACAGTGGGAAAAGTTTGGCGACAATTTTTAAATCTACTTTTCCAGAGCGTAAATAACGCAGTGTGCTTGTAAGCGAGCCGAACGCACTCGCAAGTTTATTCGTTCCAAGTGCTGTAGCGGGTGGCAACCCAACTGCAAGCAACGCAGGTATTGAAATTAAGCCGCCACCACCAACAACAGCATCAATAAACGCTGCTAAAAAGCCAAAAGCAATAATAATAAGGATTACAGTCCAATCCCATTCCATTAACATATCATCATCCCCTTTGTCGATTTATGATATTAGAATAAGTCGTCTTCCCATGTTTGTTCTGACGCTTGTTGTGCATCATAATTTTTATCAATAACAAGTGTTTCAATATTTGCGACAGCCTCATTCAACATCTCTTCAAAATCAAAGCCAGATTCATATTTCAAGACTTTATCATATTGCGGTTCGGTCACTGGATGTTTTGGCGTAAAAATCGTACAACAATCTTCATACGGTTGAATCGACGTTTCAAACGTACCGATTGCTTTCGCTTTTGCGACGATTTCTTCCTTATCTAAAGAAAGTAATGGACGTAAAATTGGCGTTGATGTCACAGCATTAATCGCATACATACTCTTCAACGTTTGACTGGCCACTTGACCTAAATTCTCGCCGTTTACAATTGCATCTGCTTCTACTTGATGTGCGACTTTATCTGCAATACGCAACATCATACGACGTGTTGATGTCATTGTATAACGCTCATGTACGACTTTATGAATTTGTTTTTGTACTTCTGTAAATGGCACAATATGCAGCTTAATATTACCGACACGTTCTGCCATAATGCGTGTCAATTCAATCACTTTTTGTTTCGCTTTTTCACTCGTAAATGGTGGACTGTGGAAATGAATCGCTTCAATCGTTACACCGCGACGCATGACTTCCATACCGGCGACTGGCGAATCAATACCGCCTGACAACATAAGCAATGTCTTACCACCTGTTCCAACCGGTAAACCCCCGATTGCTTGGATGTTACGATCATACATATAAATAGCATCTAAGCGAACTTCTACCATAATTTGATGATCTGGCTGACGTACATCTACGTGTAAGCCCGGGACATTTTTCAACACTTCGCCACCGACCATACGTTGAATTGCAAAAGTTTCATATTCAAATTGTTTATCACTACGCTTTACTTCTACTTTAAAACTATCGCCTTCTGCATATTTTTCAGCAAAGCGAATCGCATGTTCGTAGACTGCATCCATCGACTTCTCGATTTTTAAAACGGGACTAATGGAATGCACGCCGAAAACTTTTGAGATACGTGACATCATCTCTTCAACATCGGCATGTGGTTCTAATTTAATATACATACGGTCACGGTTGGCTTTTACTTCATAACCGGTTAATGGCATCAATGAACGCTTCACATTTGAACGCAATTGATTGACGAATACTTTTCGGTTTCCACCTTTTAATGTTAGTTCTCCATATCTTACAAGAATATGATCATATATCATTTTTCGAGCAGCTCCTTAACTTCTTCATAAACTGTATCAAAGGCATCTTGAAATGCTTTGACGTCTGTTGGTTGTGTATTGTAATCAAAAGATAATCGGATACTTCCTAAAATGCGTGATGTTGAAATACCCATCGCTTGAAGTACTTCATTGACTTTCGCATGTTTTGAAGAACAAGCACTTGTTGTTGAAAGCATAACACCTTGTTTTGAAAACGCATTGACAAGTACTTCTCCACGCACACCTGGAAAGGCAATATTTAACACATGTGGCGATGCATCGGCTGGTGAATTAATATACACACCCGGATGCTGTGACACGTACGCTCTTATTTGTTCGTTGATGTCAGCAAGTGTTGTCATCATTTGTTCGCGACGATCTTCAGCTAAACGCATCGCTTTTGCACAAGCGACATCCATCGGTACATTGACCGTCCCACTACGCAATGCAAATTCTTGACCGCCACCATGGATGATTGGTTGGATATTGTGCATGTTTTTTAAAATAAGCACGCCTTGTCCTTTTAAACCATTGAACTTATGTCCACTTAACGCAAGACTATCTACACCTTTCGTAATCAACGGTACTTTGCCCATTGCTTGCACAGCGTCGACATGGAAATGCACTTTAGGATAGTCTTTTAACAATTCAACAATTTCTGCGATAGGTTGTACTTGTCCCATAATATTATTCACGTGCATACAAGTGACTAATATCACATCAGAAGACATGAGCGATTTTAAATGCTCTAAATCAATACGTCCTTCTTTCGTCACATTGACATATTTTAATGTAAATCCTTCCATTTCCAATGCACGCATCACTTCAAGCACAGACGGGTGTTCCAATACAGAAGTAATCAGTGTACGACCGAAATGTTTCTTTTGATAAGCCACACCTTTCAACGCCATATTGTTAGACTCTGTGGCACCGCTTGTGAAAATAACCGTTTCATCTTGAAGTTGTAGTGTTTTGTGAACTTGTGTTCGTGCTTGTTGCAGCAAACGGCTGGACGCCACGCCTTTGTCATGTGGACTATTCGGATTGAAATAAAATTGCTGATTGACCTTCATAAAACTATCTAAAACGGACGCATCAGGCTGTGTCGTTGCCGCATTATCAAAATATAGCATCACTAGGACTCCTTCTCACATTAATCATTATTTCATTGTACTATAAAATTTATTGAAATGAATAGCTAAAAATCTAGGATTATTGTATAAAGTCTTATGTCAAAAATTAAACGTCATTTCCAAGTTAGGACAAAAGCACTTTGAATTTGGGAGCGGGACAGAAAGCTCATTTTTACAAAAAGCTTTCGTCGTCCCGCCCCGGCAAGGGTGACTAGAAGTGAAAAAAGTTTTTTAAAACACATTTTCACTTCAGACACCTACTGCCAATTACTGCTTTTCCGCTAATTATTTAGGATGATTTTCCTTATGTCCCAGCCCCATTCAATTTTCAATTCTTATCTGTTCTGATGAAAAAATATCATTCCACATCCAAGTATAGTGACATAAAAAAACCATGATGCTTAAAAAACACATCATGGTCTGCACTTATATTATTGTTGTGCCATTACTTCACGCTCAATATGTTGGCTAATACCTGGTTCAACACGTTCAAGTGCTTGTTCAGAGATTTCGCTTGAGCGTTTATAACGGTTATTTTTGAATAAACGTTCCGCTTCGTTTAAGCTCTTATCTAATTCATGATTATCTTTACGATATCGGTTACCGTATTGAATTAACTTCTCAGCATAAACAGCGTTGATTAAAACATCATTGGCTTCATCTTCAAATTTATTCATTTGAAGCACAACTTTGTTAACCTTGTCTTTCAATTGTTGTACATTAATAGGACGTTCGTTGAAACGCTTGTTCACATCGCGCACTTCGTAATCAATTTCGTTTTTCAAAATGATAAAGCGCTCTGGTACACTCGTTAAGTTAGAAGCAAGAAGACGACGATAAATCTCTTCTTTTTTACTTTGAACACGTAAAATATGTTCTTCTGCTTCCGCTTCATCTTCTCTTAATGAGATCAAATGATTTTGTAATTTTTCTTGTTTTTCATTGATAACCGCAACGTGATCTTCAATGTACTTCAAGTTATCTTGCACTTCACTGTAACGAACAGCAGACTTAGACATTTCAGATAAAATATCGTCATAAACAGCAATCAAGTTTTGAATTTCATTTTCGAATTGTCGTACGTTTTGAACATCACTTTCATTAATATAGTAATTTTCACGAACGTATTCGATTTCTGTTTGTAATGTATAGTTCATATCTTTTGCATGGAATAATTCATCTGTAATACGTTCTTTAGATTCTTCCACCGCATTTTTAGATTTTACTTCATGTTCAATTAAATCATACATCACATCAAGTTGGTTATTAATCTCTTCCAACTTTTGATTTGCTGAATCAAGTTCTAACTTACTAATCATTGGTTCTACAAAGCTCAACTCAGTTTTCAAGCTTTGTAACGTACTGTCTACTTTGACATGATCTAAATCGTAACCTTCTACTTTCAAGTCACGCACGCCATATTTCAAATCTTGGAACTGACCAGGCAATTCCTTTTGTGCTTCTCGAATAAGGTCTGGAATTTCTGTCATATCTTGTTGTAAATAAGTGATATCATCGTTTAAGCCTTTAATGTGTGTATGCGCTTCTTGATAGTCACCAGCATCTTTCAATGCTTGATAACGTTCAATTTCCGGCTCAAATGCTTCAATCTCTTGTTCAAGTGGCGCCGCTGCTTCACCATATTGATGACGATTTGCTAAGACGTCACGCTTCATTTTACGATGACTCGCTTTTGTCTCCTCATAAATCTTGTCACTTTCTTGATGAAGATTGCATACTTCTTCCGCTTGTTCAGTTAACGTTTGATATTTCGCTTCATATTCATCCATTAAACTATGCGCATCATCAATTTCAATCTGCGCTTGCGAAAACTTAAACTTATCAAGCGTTACTTCCGCTTCATGAATTTTTTCATCTACCGGTGCTAAAAAATCGTTCGTCGCTTGCGTCCATTCTTTACTTAATGACTCATAGCGTTGCTTCGTTTCACCAGATAAATGAAGTTGTTTCAGCTTTTCTAAACTTTCGTCATACGACAGCTTGTTCAGCTTTTCCCTACGCGTTTCAGCTTCTTGAATGATCGTACGCTTGTTTGAACGCATATAGAACAAGATACCAATGCCAATTAAAATGATAATAATAACCGCTAGTATGATATACAATAACATGTTCATTCTTCTCCTCCTAAATACATACAACTATTATAACGTAATTTATCATGGCATTAAATCGAAATCTAAAAATTTTCAGTACTTCAACAAATATTTGTATCGAGCGGCTCGAAATATTGCACGAAAAAATTGAAAAAGCTATAATATCTTTAAATTTTAGGAAAAGTGAGTGAAGAAGATGACGACGAAACAGACAGATTATGCTTTAGTAGCACGACAACTTGATGCACTACTCGACGGCGAGACAGATCTTATCGCAAACTTAAGTAACGCCTCAGCCCTTTTAAATCAAAATCTTGATCAAATTAACTGGGTCGGCTTTTATTTAATGAAAAATGACGCCTTAATTCTTGGTCCTTTCCAAGGTAAACCGGCATGTGTGCATATTCAAGTAGGCAGCGGTGTGTGCGGTACAGCCGTTCAAGAAGATGCCATCCAACGTGTCGCTGATGTGAATGCTTTTCCTGGTCATATCGCATGTGATGCCGCAAGCCAGTCTGAAATTGTATTGCCACTGCACAAAGATGGACAAGTCATCGGCGTGTTAGATATTGATGCACCGATTAAAGATCGTTTCTCACAAGAAGATGAAGCTGGATTAGCAACATTTGTCAACACATTAGAAAAACATCTTTAAGAAAAATAAGTCCAAGCATTGACAAACAAAATCTACATGTTAAAATGGAATTTGTGTGAATAAACGAAAATAGCAGTTAAATATTGATAGGCGCTATAGTGTTCCCGAAGCGGGCGTGCCGTGTAACCGTAGCTATGAGGCGAGGACACAGAAAACACCATATCCTATCGAGCATTTAACACTCTTTTTTGTTTTTTCATAACAACAAAAAAGAAAAAGGAGGAGTCAATTATGGCTCGATTCAGAGGTTCAAGCTGGAAAAAATCTCGTCGTTTAGGTATTTCATTATCAGGTACTGGTAAAGAATTAGATAAACGTCCATACGCACCAGGACAACACGGTCCTACACAACGTAAAAAATTATCAGAGTATGGTTTACAATTACGTGAAAAACAAAAATTACGTTACTTATACGGTATGACAGAACGTCAATTCCGTAACACTTTCAACACTGCTGGTAAACAAGGTGGTGTACACGGTGAAAACTTCATGGTATTACTTGCAAGCCGTTTAGACGCTGTAGTATACGCATTAGGTTTAGCTCGTACACGTCGTCAAGCACGTCAATTAGTTAACCACGGTCACATCTTAGTTGATGGTAAACGTGTTGACATCCCATCATACACTTTAAAACCAGGTCAAGAAATTGCAGTTCGTGAAAAATCACAAAAACTTGCAATCATCGCTGAATCTGTAGAAATCAGTAACTTTGTTCCTGACTACTTAGACTTCGATGCAGACAACTTAAAAGGTTCTTTCGTACGTTTACCAGAACGTAGCGAGTTACCTGCTGAAATTAACGAACAATTAATCGTTGAGTACTACTCACGTTAAGATATCGTTTACGTTTTCAAAACCAAGATTGGGTTCGCCCTTTCTTGGTTTTTTTCTTTATTTGTTGCTGTCCATCTTTTGTGGTGGTCAGATTATTAAAAATGCCTAGTTTTGTTGTAATTTTATAAATGTAGAAATAGCTAGGCATTTCCAAGCGTACAATCAATTGGGGTTGTGTGCTTTTTTATCGACCTTCGTTTCTTTATTGCTCGCTTTCCTGCAGGCCTCGCTCGAACTAATAAACGCTTTAATTTGAAGTATTTAGAAGCATTTCTGGATTTCTCACTTCGGCTAATTCACAGTCTATGATTGACTTCTACATATTGCTACGCATAAGTACAAGTCTAATCATAGTTGTTGGGGTGGTGCTACGAAGCCTCAAAACGGCTTCTGCAGCCACTCCCTGCAAGGAGTCTCGCAATAGAAACGATTCCTTCATGATTCTAAATACATAATACTATAACAAAATAGTCTGTTCCAAATTAATTTTTGGTAGGCGAGTATAACTGCCGTCTTTCCTTTTTGAATATCACGTTCCTTTAGTATGTACTTTCCTCAAACAATTTGATTCAAACATTATGTTAAACTGTGTGTAACAAGTATATTGGAGGCTGATATGATGTTATACGTAAAAAGTAAGCTTCTTTTATTAATTGCTATCATTATCTTCCTTTCTATGTTTTACTTTAAAACTGAATTAGGTGACTCAATTCTAAGACCGTTAGGCTATATTTTGGCTGGCCTCATAGCAGGTAAAGCACTGGGTTACAAAGAAAAGAATGAATAACTTCTGTGGTGAATAGATGATTAAAAATTTTTCATTTTTTAATGATTATGTATTCGGAAATGCACACCCCCTATTCAATTTCACGTATCACTTTTCATTACTCAAAATCTTTTCTATACTGGAGTTAAAGTTTTGACAAAGGGAGATGTTACGATGAAAGTGTATACAGAAGCGCAAGTCAAGGCACATTATCATATGACAGATGCTATTGAAGATATTGAGCATTTGTTTAAAAATATGGATGCTGTTAGCCAAACAACGCGTGTCGTTATTCCAACGGGTGAAGGTGCGAAGTCGATGCTTTATATGCCTTGCGTTCACCTTGGCAAACAACAAGGGATTATTAAAATTACTTCTATTACACCGGAGAATCCACAACATCATAGACCAACAACACAAGCAAATATTATTATTACCGACCTTCAGACAGGTAAACATATTGCCAGTTTAGATGGGAGTTATTTGACGCGTCTACGTACAGGGGCATTAAGTGGCATTGCTTCTAAATATATGAGCCGTACAGATTCACAAACACTCGGTATGATTGGTACAGGCGGTATGGCATATGAACAACTTTTAGGCAATATAGCTGTACGTCCTATTAAAAAAGTATTGTTGTACAATCGTACCGTTGATAAAGCAACAGCGTTTCAAGCACGTGTTTCTGAACAACATCCAGACGTTGACTTTGAAGTCGTGACAGATGTATCAGAACTCGTTAAACGTTCCGACATTATTAACTGTCAAACACAGTCGTTAACACCTGTGTTCAATGCTGATGATATTCAAAAAGGGACACATATCAATGGCATCGGCTCATATCGTCCTGAAATGAAAGAAATGGATAATCGTCTATTTCCGCATGCATCTCAAATTGTTTTCGATGATTTGGAAGGTGTGAAAGAAGAAGCGGGAGAATTTATCGAAGCTGATGAAAAAGGACTATTTTCCTTTGATCAACATGATGATGATTTGAAGTCATTGTCTTTAAATGGACAAATCACACGGCATGATGACAGTATTACAGTTTTCAAATGTGTCGGTGCAGCCCACTTTGATTTAGCTGTTGCGTTAGGTGCTTGGGACAAACTCAACTCAATTGAAAATGATTAACACGTAAAAAGTGGTGGAACGAGGGGCTAAGGCATAAGGAAAAAAACATCCCAAAAAGTTAGGGAAAAGCATTAATGGCAGTAGGTGTCTGAAGTGAAAATGCGTTTTAAAAAACTTTTTTCACTTCTTAGTCACCCTTGCCGGGGCGGGACGACGAAAGCTTTTTCTAAAAATGAGCTTTCTGTCCCGCTCCCTCTCCACCACTTTATTTTATAACTTAAAAATCTCATCGGGTATATCTGTAATCACACCATCGACACCTAATTGAATCAGCTTTTTCGCTGTTTGACTATCGTTCACTGTATATGGCATGATTTTTAACCCGACTGCATGTGCACGTGCAATAAATTTTTTATTAATCAGTTGATAGTTTGGATTGACGTAATCTGCATATTTTGCAATCTCACTAAATGTCGGCTGTTTTAACCAGTACTTTCTCTTACTAATCAACACACCATAATGCATGTAAGGTACTATTTCAGCCATTTGTTGGATAAATGTTTGATCAAAAGACTGGATGATCACACGGTTTGTTGGAAATGCATGATTTTTAAGTTTTTGAATAATTTGTTCGCCAATATTCGGATAATTTTTAGGTTTTTTCACTTCGATTAATAACGTCTTAGAATAGTTTTTACACAACGTTAATATTTCATCAAATGTCATAATCGACACATTTTCAGCAAAGTCAGATTGACGGCTAAAGTTGAAGCTACGCAACGCTTCTAACGTAAGCTCTTTGATTGCACCTTTTCCGTTAGATGTACGGTCTATCGTATCATCATGAATACCGACCAACACACCATCTTTCGTCATATGTAAATCAATTTCTAGCATATCAATATGTTGGCTTAATGCTGCTTGATACGCTCGTTTTGTATTTTCAGGGTATTGTTGTGACAAGCCACGATGAGCAATCACTTTAAATGCTTTACTAGGTCTCGCTAATTTCATAAACGGTCTTCCTTTCTTTTTGTCCAAGCTTTCACTACACTAAACATAACACATAATGAAATGGAGTGAATATCAAAAATGGTTCAACACGATTTTCCAATTACGATAACATGGCAAGGTGGGCGCGATGAAGTCGGACAATTAACAGGCGATGTACTTAACCATGACGTTTCCATTCCAAGTGCGTTAGGTGGTCAAGGTACAGGCACGAATCCTGATGAATTGTTAGTCGCTGCTGCCGCAAGTTGTATGACGATTTCACTCGCAGCAACACTTGAGCGCGCGCATTTAACACCGCTCAAAATAGAAATGCAATCTACTGGTACCGCTTCATTTGAAAATAAAAAGTTTCGTATGGTTAAAATAACACACCGCCCTATCATTACATTGTCTGATTCACAACAAGTAACCAAACTCCAACAGCGTATTGACCGCCTAGTTGCTATTGCGGATCAAAATTGCATCGTTTCTAACAGTTTACGCGGTAACGTAGCGATTGACGTGCAACCTACTATAAAAGTTGAAAACCCTACTTAATTCATCATTTTTAGACAGTTATCACGTGTACAATGCGACTATCCATTTGTGCACGTACCCTCTTTTTATTTTCTTCACACCTATTCCAAAAGAAATTTCTTTCAATATCCACCTACCTTTTTATCTGAAAATTTGATAAAATTAGAAAATCTACTCATAGGGGGTTCTTATCTATGTATACACACCACGCTTTATTATTAACACCGGGTCCAACACCCGTGCCATTGGCAATACAAAATGCGATGAATTTGCCCATGGTTGGACATCGTTCTGCTGACTTTGAAGCGATTGCAGAACAAGCTTTTGCAGGTTTAAAAACAACTTTCGGTGCACCAAACGATGTCATTATTTTAACTTCTAGTGGGACGAGTGCTTTAGAGGCAAGCATGCGCAACCTCGTCAATCCAGAAGATCATATTGTCGTGATTGTATCCGGTGCATTTGGTGCACGTTTTCAACAAATTGCTGAGACATATGCCCACAATCTTCATGTTTTTAACGTAGAATGGGGGCAATCATTCAATACGGAAGAAGTCATTGCGTTTATTCAATCAATAGAACATCCGATTACGGCTGTTTTTACTCAATACTGTGAAACGTCTACTTCGGTGCTTCACCCAGTAGCTGAACTTGGACACGCGTTAAAACAATATGATGATTCAATTTACTTTGTCGTCGATGGGGTTAGTTGCATCGGTGCTGTAGACGTCGATATGACACGTGATCAAATTGATGTTTTAGTAGCCGGCAGTCAAAAAGCGATGATGTTACCACCAGGTCTTGCATTTGTTGCTTATAATGACCGTGCGCTTGAACGATTTAAAACGGTTGAAAGTCCATCGTTTTATTTAAATCTTGCGAAACATCATCGTTCACTTGAAGCACATACAACACCGTATACGCCGAATGTACCAGCATTTCGAGGCGTTGTGCAATACAGTGAAATGATTGAAGCAGAAGGGTTACCACATGTCGTACAACGTCACTATATCATTCGAGATGCTGTTCGTCGTGCACTTCAAGCATTAAAATTGGACTTATTAGTTGCAGAAGATGCAGCATCACCAACTGTTACCGCCTTTGTTCCAAGAGATAGTGATGAACTCAAACATATTAAAAATGAGTTGTCAGCGACTTACAATATTTCGATTGCGGGCGGACAAGGTAAGTTAAAAGGCAAGATTTTACGGGTTGGTCATATGGGCTTTATTTCCCCTTTTGACTTATTGCCTTTTATTGCAAGTCTTGAACTTATTTTAACAAATTATCGCAATGAAAATTATATCGGTAAAGGGACAACAGCATTTATGGAGGTGCTCAATCATGCGTTATAAAGTACTCGTAGCAGACCCTATCTCTGATGATGGTTTACAACAATTACACTTGGATGATGCATTTGAAGTCGTACACAATACAGGTTTATCTGAATCGGAACTCGTCACAGCAATTAGAGACTATGATGCACTCATTGTACGCAGTCAAACACAAGTGACAGCTAAAATATTACAAGCAGCAACTAAACTAAAAGTCGTCGCGCGTGCTGGTGTGGGTGTAGATAACATTGATATTGATACCGCAACGAAAGAAGGCATTATCGTCATTAATGCACCAGACGGTAATACTATTTCAGCAACGGAACACTCTGTCGCAATGTTATTAAGCATGGCGCGCAATATTCCACAAGCGCATGCCTCTCTCACTAGCGGTACATGGGATCGCAAAACATTTCGTGGTACAGAATTGTATCAAAAAACACTTGGTGTGATTGGCACGGGTAGAATTGGAATTGGTGTTGCGAAACGTATGCAAAGTTTCGGTATGCGTGTGCTTGCATTTGATCCGTATCTCACTGAAGCGCAAGCGAACGAGCTTGATTTCACACGCGCAACAGTTGAAGAAATTGCTGAAGCGGCAGACTTTGTCACGGTTCATACACCGCTCACTGATAAAACACGTGGCATGATTAACGACGACTTTTTCAACGGTGCAAAACCAAACTTACGCATTATTAACGTTGCACGTGGTGGTATTATAGATGAACAAGCATTGATTCGTGCGCTTGATGAACAAAAAATTGCAGGTGCGGCGCTTGACGTATTTGAACATGAGCCAGCGATCGATTCAGCGGTCACGCAACATCCTAAAATCGTTGTGACCCCGCATCTTGGTGCCTCAACGATTGAAGCGCAAGAGAAAGTCGCACTCTCTGTAGCTGGAGAGATTATCGACATACTGAAACATCAAAAAGTAACACATGCTGTAAATGCGCCAAACGTTATTTTCAATACATCTAAAGAGATTCAACCATTTGTCGAACTGGCACAAATTACAGGTGAAATCGGTATTCAATTACTACCGAAAGCACCACGCACGATGAATATCACTTACGGTGGTGATCTTGCAATGGATGATACGAGCATTATGACGCGTACATTAGCAAAAGGTGTTTTAGAACAAGATATGGGCAACCACGTTAACTTAATCAATGCCCTTATGCTCTTGAATGAACAAAATGTCACGTATACAATTGAAAAAACGAAAAAAAAACAAGGCTTTAGCAACTATATTGAAGTTGAACTGATTAACAAAGAAGACCGTGTTAAAATTGGTACAACAGTTTTAAACGGCTTTGGTCCTCGTATTGTCCGTATCAATGACTACGCTGTTGATTTCAAACCCGAACAGCATCAACTCATTATTCAGCATACCGATCAACCTGGCATGATTGGACAAACTGGACAAATTTTAGGTGAGTGTGATGTCAACATAGCTTCAATGTATGTTGGACGTAAACAAATCGGTGGCCAAGCAATGATGATTTTATCTATTGATCATCCAATCAACGAAACGGTTGAAGAAAAATTATTAGCAATACCCGGTTTAAAAGCTGTGACACCTGTTACTTTAAATCACTTACCTGCCTAATTTGCTCGTAAAAAAACAGACATTCTCGCGAAATGTCTGTTTTTTACCGCTTATAATAAATGTTGGCGAATTTCTAATACATGGTTCACTAATACATCCGCACCTTTAGCATTTAACTCTTCTGCTGCTTCAGTGCCTTTTAATCCTGTTAACGTACCAATAAACGCTGCGTTAATTTTTTGTGCACTAATCAAGTCTGCGAGTGAATCGCCAACAATCGTCACTTCATTATGATTCACACGTTTCGTCTGATTCGTCGCATAATCATAGTATTGTGAAACATCATTGCCATTATACGTAGCGATATAACTAAATGGATTTGGCTTTCCTAATGGTTTCAAGTCTGGATATTGTTTTTCTGCAGCGATGACTTCACTTGCCGTTACAATATGTGCATCATCAAAATAAGACAACAAGCCAAGCGCTTCAAAAGGAATCAACGTCTCAACACGTGTACGACCCGTCGCAATCGCGATCATATAGCCCGCATCTTTAAGATCTTGTAGCAACGTACGAATGCCTTCAACCGGTGCAAGTACGACTTCATCGTATATATAGCCTTTTTTATACGTCGTCTTCGGCTGTTTCTTTTCAACCTCTTCATACAATGTTGTACCTAAATACCATTCTTGATATAACTCTTGTGCCAACTGCCATAAGCGACTGTTAATATCGAATAACGCTGTTTGGTCTGTCTTTAACACACGTCCTGCATAATCTCGCAACGCTTGATAAATTTGTTCCTTACCTTCCGTTAGGTTATTTAAAAAGTCCAATGGTAACGCATAGTCAATCCCTTTGTATGTAATATGTTCACGCAATGACGCTAAAGCTGTGTCATTAAATGACGTTTCATCCAAAAATGATGCTTTCACGTCATCTGACAATGGCTCCAATAAATCAATTAAATGGATTGCAAATACGATAAACAACATATCCCAGTTTGAATTAATACCTAGTGATTTGAGACGATGTAACACTAAATCATTCTCGAATAACTCAGAACGTATCGCCGCAATCTGTGAATCAGTGAGCGTCGACAAGTCTTCCCCTTTTTTTAAATTTAAATACGCTTCATCAAATAAAAGTTCATAAACTGTTAAAGCTGACACATCAAAACATCTTGCTTCATCTAAAAATACACCATCTACATCAAATAATACCGCTTTCGTCATGGCTACCCCTCTTCCCGAATATTCAGATATCAATATTATAGCATGCAAAACATAGAACACGAAACAGCGGTTAGTAAATTTTAGCTAGGACTATACGTTAGCGTTCCAAAGGTTGTTAAAACGCATTACCTACTGCCGCTTACATATTTCGAATCACTCAGTAGGAACCATTTCCATACTATACATCACGCCATTTACTGACCGTTTATAGTTTGAAATGTGGTGTAATCATCCCTATAAATTCCGTTTCATCTATTTGATTATATCGTCTTAAATGTTGATATAACGTATTAATCATTCCTCCTGCATAAAATGACGCCGTTCCCTCGATTTCTGATTCTTTTAAAGCACCTTGATGTGAATGACTAAGAAATCTATAGATGTCCGAACTAATTTCATCTAGCATAATGCCCATCAGCACGGAAAACATACTGCTTGTTCGAATATTTTTAACTAAGCGTTCATTTTTATTAACAAAACGCAAAAGTTCACGACACATATGAATAAGATAAACATCCAAATTATGATTTACTTCATCTGAAACTAAAGAATCTCTAAAAGTATCCGTAATTTCTTGAAGAAAATATGTTATTAAACCCAAAAAAGACGCAAACAAATCGATGCATCGACTCATTCACGTCTATCGCCAAACATTGAAAATAGGCTTATATCCTACCCACTTTAACAATATTTAACTATTTTGTTTTAACATACGCATTTAACTCTTGTTGTAATTGTTTCGTACGCTCACTAATTTGTTGTGTAATGTATTCTACTTTTTCTTGGCGTTTCATACCTTCTGGGAACGTCGTTGTATCAATCGGTTCTCCAAATTTAATGTATGCTTTACCAGTTAACATGCCTAACAGTTTCGTTGGACCAACATATGCAGCTGGTAAAATAGGCTTTTTCGCTAGCATCGCAATCGTTGCAGCGCCACGTTTCAACGGGACTTCTTCTGTCGTACGATGACCTGATGGGAAAATCCCTACCGTTTTGTTTGAATTCAATAACTTAACAGGTATTTTCAACGTGCTTGGCCCCGGATTTTCACGGTTAACCGGAAACGCATTTAACGCAGATAAAAACTTCCCGAAAAGTTTGTTTTGGAATAACTCTTGTTTCGCCATAAAGTGAATTTGGTTAGGCAATAATGCAACACCTAATAGCACGATTTCATTATAACTTTCATGATTACACGTAACGAGGTATTCATTATTATTTGGTTGGTTTTCTTTTCCTAATACTTCTAAATTTTTAAGTCTTTTTGCTACGATAAAATTAAGCACCGACCCAATGAATTTGTATAGCATTTTGGCACCTTCTTCTTTTAAAATTAACTCTTTAAATTCTATCATCTCCCGTTCATTTCAACAAGCAGTCACCTTCTAAGACTAGAGACCGATGGCGTGTAACTAGAAAAATTCGTTCAAAAATCGCATAATATAATTAAAGGAGGCATTTTATGAATTCGAATGATAACCATTATAATTCCAATCAAAACACTGATATGACAAATGCAAATCCATCACAACAGCATGCATATCGTCAAAGTTATCAATCACCACCCCCACGCAAAAAGTCAGGTGTGCTCCGTACAATCATCATTGCGCTTGTTGCTGGGCTAATCGGTGGTCTTATTGCTTTTAGCGCAATAAGTGGTTTTTCAAAATTAACAAATATGAACGGCGACTCGGGTGCAGAAGTCAATGTCGCTCAAAACGACAAAGGTGGCAATTTACTTGATAATAAGTCTAAAAATTATGCGTCCGTCAACACCATGATTCAAGATAAAGCCCCATCTATTGTCGGCGTCATCAATGAACAGAAGGCTGAAAGCTTAGAAGACCTACTGCGTGGCAAATCCACAAATGCTGAACCATCCGGCATCGGTTCAGGTGTCATTTATCAACGTACGCAAAATGAAGCGTTTATCGTAACGAACAACCATGTAATTGATGGTGCTTCTTCAATCAAAGTGCAATTACATAACTCTAAACAAGTAAGTGCCGAACTTGTAGGCACCGATTCACTCACAGATATTGCCGTACTTAAAATTAAAAATCGTAATGATATTAAAGCAATCGATTTTGCTGACTCATCAAAAGTCAAAACAGGCGATAGCGTATTTGCAATGGGTAATCCACTTGGTTTAGAGTTTGCAAATACTGTGACATCAGGTATTATTTCTGCCAGCGAACGTACAATTGATGCAGAAACAACATCAGGTACAAACAAAGTCACTGTACTCCAAACAGATGCAGCAATTAACCCAGGTAACTCTGGTGGTGCGCTTGTCGACATTAACGGAAATCTTGTCGGCATCAACTCGATGAAAATCTCTGCTCCACAAGTTGAAGGTATTGGCTTTGCAATTCCAAGTAATGAAGTGAAACTTGTCATTGAACAACTTGTCAAACATGGCGAAGTGAAACGTCCATCAATCGGTATTGGCATGTTAAATGTTGCCGATATTCCAGCATCATATCAAAAACGACTTCAGTTGGATAGCGGCGTCTATGTCGCTGAAGTACAACGACGAGGCATTGATCTGAAAAGCGGTGATATTATCACAAAAGTCGATGATCAAAAAGTAGAAAATGATTCCGACTTACGTTCATATTTATATAAAAACAAAAAACCAGGTGATTCCGTTACATTTACTATTATGCGTGATGGCAAAACTAAAAATGTAGATGTAACATTAGTAGAATCATAATTTTAAAAGCCATTGATATGTCATTCCGAACACATCAATGGCTTTCTTATATACTATACGTAATAGGCAGTATTTTATTTCATACTATGCAGTGATTTAGTAAACTGATCACCTTAATTGAAACAAAAACATCCTACTACTCTAATATACATAACAATCACTACTAACATCACAAAAGTCTTATCAGAAAAACAAATAAATCATCTTTCTCTTTATTATCAAAATAGTCACTTATTTTGATTTGCTACAATCCATGAAATACCATTTTTAGCCTTTATACACTTTAAAGTCTGATCGCTTGCTTTCAATTACACGCATAGCTGATCTAACAGCATGAAACTCATCAATAAGAGATTGTATGAGGAGATAATTCTTTTCGGTCAGTCTGCCCTTCATCAACCTGTGACTTAGTTTATAAAATTCATCAATGTGTGCTGTTACACTCAGCAACATTTCTTGGCTATCTTTCAGTCTATATCTGCGTGCTAACTTACTAACCTCTTCATTAAACAAGTCCACATTGTTTTCATGTATCGTGACTTTTTTACCCTCGGCTATCAAATCATTTGCTTCGTAACATGTAACAAAAATCAACTCAATGGTATTACAAACAAAAATAATACCATCATCTGTTACATATTTTTTCACTTCAGGCTGTGTGGCGGTTTCGTCAGAATAAAGTGTCAAAGTTCCTATTTGCCTTGCAACCCACTTTGCTAATCTAGCATGATCGACATCAAATCTTTCTAAGGCTCTTTGGGCAAAATGGTCTGTCCATTTATAATCTGGTGCATGAGAAAGTCCCATAGAATCACTCCTATTCGCATTTGCTATATTTTGCATTCACTTCGGCATCTACTACGAGTTATCATCCTTAACGACTTTGTTGTCTCATCATGACGTTTCTATAGACTTCTTAAATCTCCTCCTTATTAGGTAATTATTACTCTCTATATTACAAGTCTATTTTACAATTATCTTAACAATATTCTCAATATAATTTGAGCAAAATTATGTAATTCTATGCCTGCTAATTTCCAAATTATAGCTTATAAAATTCGTGTCTATACCGAAAAGATCAACTATCACAATCTAATATATTTTCTCCCACTAATAAGTAAAACCTCGCAGGCTCAAATGAGTTGCGAGGTTTTTTATCTAGCTTTTGTACGCTTCAATGCTTCACAAAATAACTGAATTCATATTTTATTGGTAGTTCACCATAAAGTATTTTTTCTTACCGCGACGAATAATCGTAAACGCATTGTCATATTTGTCTTGTTCAGAAAGTGTATATGCTAAATCTGTTTGACGTTCACCATTAATGTAAATCGCACCATTTTGGACATCTTCACGTGCTTGACGTTTAGATGATGAAATTTTCGTTTCAACAAGCGCATCTACAATGTTCGTTGTTTCAGCAGACAATGACACTTGCGGTACATCTTTAAATCCAGCTTTAATTTCTTTTGTTGATAATGACTTTAAGTCGCCACTAAATAACGCTTGAGAGATACGTTGTGCTTCTTCTAATGCTTCTTGACCATGAATAAATGCTGTTACATTTTCTGCAAGTGCTTTTTGTGCTTTACGTAAATGTGGCTCAGCTTCTACAGATGCTTCAAGTTCTGCAATTTCTTCTTTAGATAAAAACGTGAAGTATTTTAAGAATTTGATAACATCTTCGTCACTTGTATTAATCCAGAATTGGTAAAATTCATATGGACTTGTTTTTTCAGCATCTAACCATACAGCGCCTGATTCAGATTTACCGAATTTTTTACCATCTGCTTTCGTTACGAGTGGAATTGTTAAACCGTAGACGTCTGTTGTACCATACATACGGCGCATCAATTCGATACCACTTGTGATGTTACCCCATTGGTCTGAACCACCGATTTGCATTTTACAACCGTATTCACGATTAAGATGACCAAAGTCGATAGCTTGTAAAATCGTGTACGTAAACTCTGTATATGAAATACCATGTTCAAGACGTGATTGAATCGAATCTTTACCTAACATGTAGTTTACGCCGACATGTTTACCGAAATCACGTAAAAATGCAATTAAGCTAATTTGACTGAGCCAGTCTTTATTGTTTACTAGAATCGGCCCATTCTCAGTATCGAAGTCAAACAGTTTATGCATTTGTGCTTGAATACCTTGCACGTTCTTTTCAACTTGTTCTTCTGTTTGTAACACACGTTCTTCAGATTTACCAGATGGATCCCCAATCATACCTGTTCCACCACCGACAAGTACAATCGGACGATGGCCAGCCTCTTGGAAACGGCGTAATGTTAAATAAGGTAATAAGTGACCGATGTGTAAGCTATCTGCTGTTGGGTCAGCACCACAGTATAGTTTAACTTCTTCTTTATTTAACAATTCTTCAATTGCTGCTTCATCTGTTTGTTGATAAATTAAACCTCTCCATTTTAAATCTTCAAGTAATGCGTTTGCCATAATATTACCTCCTATATTTTTAAGCATAAAAAAACACCGCTTACATTACGTAAGGGCGCAAACATTTGTGCACGGTACCACCATACTTGAAACTCTTGCGATGATACGTTCATCACCATACGTTGAAACGTCTACTGAGCTGTATTCGCCTATTGTCATCCGTTAGTTCGCACCACCCACTAACTCTCTGTTGCTGCATGTACAATGGTTACTTGGTCTCTGTTTCAAGAAGATATACAATTTCCTACTATTATAAACTTTCTCATACGTATGTCAACCCTTCCGTCTATACGATACGTCCTACAAATACATTGTATGCTATACTATTCGTATAATGGAGGTGCAGGTCATGTGTCGGTCGCAACTAACACAAAATAACAAAAATCATTTTCTAGCGCGCTATGATACAATTTTTATACGTGTGAAGCGGATCTTTTTTACATGTGTACTACTGCTTATAACGGCATTACTGCTTTTTGTAGGTGTCACATTGGCTTATTTTGAGAGCATCGTGTCCGACTCACATGAATTGGATGATACAGCGCTGATCCAGCAAGTCACAAAGTTACCTGAACTGGAAACCGTGACATCTCCAAATACAGATTTTATCGCATTGTATGACGCACCTGAACCTGTACTTATTGCCGGTCCATCTGAAGTGTCACCGTATGTCACAAGTGCCTTAGTTGCTGCTGAAGATGATCAATTTTATTTACATAATGGTATTTTACCGAAAGCCGTTCTACGCGCTATTTACCAAGATATTTTTCAACATCAATTTGCGACGGGTGGCAGCACCATTACACAACAACTCATTAAAAACCAACTATTAACGAATGAAAAGACATATAGCCGTAAAGCAAAAGAAATTATGTATGCGATGCGTGTGGAAAAATTAATGACGAAAGACGAAATTATTTTCACGTATTTAAATCGTGTGCCATTTGGCTTGGATACAAATGGCCAACATATCACCGGTATTACATCTGCGGCTTATGGCATATTTGGAAAAGCACCCAGTGAATTAAATTTAGCTGAGTCTGCATACATTACTGGTTTGCTTCAAAGCCCCTACTACTACACGCCATTTGATGCACACGGCCAATTACGTCCTAAAGCAGATTTAACGCCTTCTATTAATCGCCAACGGTACGTATTGAAGCGTATGCTTATCGAACAAGTGATTACTCAAAAAGAATATACAGACGCTTTAGCATATGATATCCCACAACATTTAATACCATAAAACAAGGAAAGACGCTCCCAAAGATTAAAGCGCCTTTCCTTATTATTTTATATTACAAAGTTAAATCTTTAGAATAAACCAATCGCATGACCGTCTTCAGTGACGTCCATTTTAAGTGCAGCAGGTTGTTTTGGTAAACCTGGCATCGTCATAATCGCACCTGTTAATGCAACGATAAAACCTGCACCTGTTTTCGCTTCAAGTTCACGAATTGTGATTTCAAAGTCTGTCGGTGCGCCTAGACGTGTTTGATCGTCAGAGAATGAATATTGCGTTTTTGCCATACAAATTGGGTAATGATCCCAACCATTGTCTTTAAATTGTTTTAATTGTTTTTGTGCTTTTGAAGTAAATGTCACTTTTGAACCGCCATAGATTTCTTTAACGATTGTTTCAATTTTCTCTTCAAGTGGTTGCTCTAATTCATATAAATGTTTAAAGCTTTGTGGCTGTTCAACAACTTCAAGCACTTTTTCTGCTAAGTCGACGCCACCAGCGCCACCTTTTTCCCATACTTCTGTTAATGATAAACGAACATCGTTCTCTTTCGCCCATTGTTGTACTGCCTCAAATTCAGCATCTGTATCGTGAATAAAGGCATTTAACGCAATGACAGGTTCAACACCGAACTTGCGGATGTTATTAACATGTCGATCTAGATTCGCAATACCTGCTTTCACCGCTTCAACGTTTTCTTCTTTTAAGTTGTCTTTTGCCACACCGCCGTGCATTTTAAGCGCACGAATTGTTGCTACAAGTACAACAGCATCCGGTTCAAAATCAGCTTTACGCGCTTTAATGTCGATAAACTTCTCAGCACCTAAGTCTGAACCAAAACCGGCTTCCGTCACAACGATATCTGCTAAGTCACGTGCCGTTTCCGTTGCGATAATTGAGTTACAACCATGTGCAATATTCGCAAATGGTCCACCGTGAATCAATGCAGGTGTCCCTTCAATTGTTTGAACTAAGTTTGGTTTAATCGCATCTTTTAAAATCATCGCAAGTGCGCCTTCAACACCAAGATCTTTTACCGTAACAGGCTTGCGGTCATGTGTATAACCAATCGTAATTTTTGCAATACTTTCTTTTAAGTCCATAATATCTGTACTTAAACATAGAATTGCCATAATTTCAGAAGCAACTGTAATGTTAAAACCATCTTCACGTGGCACACCTTGTGTTGGACCACCTAAACCAACAACAACTTGTCGTAACGCACGGTCATTCATGTCTAACACACGTTTCCATTCAATACGTCGTTGATCAATACCTAAAGCATTACCTTGATGAATATGGTTGTCAATAAATGCAGATAATGCGTTGTTCGCAGTTGTAATCGCATGGAAGTCACCATTGAAATGTAAGTTGATATCTTCCATCGGTAATACTTGCGCATAACCGCCACCTGTTGCGCCACCTTTAATACCAAAAGTAGGTCCAAGTGCTGGTTCACGTAATGCCACCATTACATTTTGATTAATATGTTGAAACGCATCTGCCAAACCAACCGTTACCGTTGATTTCCCTTCACCCGCTGGTGTTGGGCTCATCGCTGTAACAAGAACGACTTTCCCTTTTTTGCCTTTGGTTTGAATTTTAGAGATGTCAATTTTAGCTTTGTAGTGACCGTACTGTTCTAAAGCCTCTTCCGCAATTCCAGCTTTATCAGCGATCTCCTTAATCGGTTTTAATGTTGCTTGATTTGCAATCTCTAAATCTGATAAATGACTCACATTATTCAGCCCCTTATATTTATTTTTTGGATTGGTTGTACTCATATTATTCTGTAAATTCTACCCACTATTAATAATATCGAACTCTTCAATAATTGTCGAACAATACCAAATATTGTAAGCGCATTACATATTTTATAAGTCTGCAAACACACATTAACTCCCATGCGATTCATTATAATGTTCGACAACACAGCCAATCGAGTAGGAGCCATTAGTTGACTGTTCGTCTTCTCACACAATCAAGTCTTTCACTAACAGTTCCTATTACCAAGTCTGTAACGGACTTTCACCGTCAAGTTATTATCCATGCCGGGCACCCTAAAAAAACAATGTAGCATAACGCCACATTGTTTCAATGTCATTTATTTTGTTGTGCCACGATAACGGATTGTGTGTGGTAATGTCACATTTTGTTCCGTGATTTCTTCTTTATTCATATATTTCGTTAATAAGCGCATACCAACCGCACCAATATCATAAAGTGGTTGAATGACGCTTGAAAGCTGTGGACGTACCATTTCAACTAAACGTGTATTGTTGAAACTCACAACTTGAATATCTTCAGGTACACGTAAACCATGGTCTAAAGCACCGTGAACAACACCGATTGCTTGCTCATCACTAATTGACAATACAGCATCTGGCTTATATTCGCTAATTGCTTCAAACGCACGCAAGCCGTCTTGATACGTTTCATTACCGACATATACTAAGTGATCGTCTACTGATAAACCATGTTTTTGTAATGTGTTTTTCAAACCTTTTGCTACTTCTTCTTGGGCAACTTTTGAATAACCGCCACCAATGTAAGCAAACTTTTTCGCACCCGTTTCAAGTAATTTTTCAGTCACTTGTTCACTTGCTTTTACAAAGTCAATATTTACAGATGCAACATCTGCTTCTTTGCCGTTTGTACCTGATACAACGACAGGTACAGATGACTTGCTAATTTGTTCTTGAATTTCCTCAGTGATTGTACCACCTAAGAAAATAATACCGTCTACTTGTTTGCTTAAAAGATTATTGAAAATCTCGCGTTCTTTTTTCGGGTCATCATCAGAGTTTGAAATGATTGTGTGATATTTATACATTGTCGCAATATCTTCAATCCCACGTGCTAACTCTGAATAGTAAATATTAGAAATATCCGGAATAATGACACCCACTGTTGTCGTACGTTTACTTGCGAGACCTCTAGCCACAGCATTTGGGCGATAATTTAATCGTTTAATTACTTCGTTTACTTTATCACGTGTTGCAGGTTTCACATTTTGGTTACCATTCACAACACGAGACACCGTTGCCATAGAAACATTCGCCTCACGTGCAACATCATAAATTGTTACTGTCATTGTATTTTTTATCCTCCTTGAAAGCGGTATCTATATTATTGTAATCTGTTTTCATATCATTTTCAAAGTTTAACACACTTCCATTAGAGTTGAAATATAAAACGCTTTCCTGTCAAATATTTGTCATTTTTATCCATTGAAATAAAAGAATATTTGTATTTTATTATACTAATAGTAAATTTTGATCGACACAAAAAGGAACACAATGAAATCCAACGCTTCCACAGATTTCATTGTGCTTGATGGAATAGGCTTAGGATGCGAAAGCTTTTTGCAAAAATACACTTTCTGCCCTGTGCCCTATTTTAATTTTTTCTGATTGTACATTTCTGATAATGGTTTAATCTCGTTGTAGAATGCATTAAACTCGTTCAAGTCCATTTGTTGTCCGCTATCACTTAAGGCAACAGCTGGTTCTGGATGTACTTCTGCCATTACACCATCTGCACCGATAGCGAGTGCTGCTTTTGCTGCAGGTAACATAATATCTTTACGTCCTGTACTATGTGTCACATCAACAAGGACAGGTAAATGCGTACCTTGTTTTAAAATTGGCACTGCTGAAATATCGAGCGTATTACGTGTTGCTTTTTCGTATGTTCTAATACCACGTTCGCATAAAATGATATTTTGATTGCCTTGAGATGCAATGTATTCTGCTGCATATACAAATTCTTCAATCGTTGCAGATAAACCACGTTTTAATAAAATCGGTTTATTCGTACGCCCTGCTTCTTTCAGCAATTCAAAATTTTGCATGTTACGTGCACCGATTTGGAAGACATCTAAATATTGATCGGCTAATTCAAAATGGTTAGGATGTACAATCTCACTCACAACATTTAAGTCATATTTATCTTTAATTTGTTTTAAGATTTGTAAACCTTCTTCACCTAAACCTTGGAAATCATAAGGTGACGTTCTCGGTTTGAATGCACCACCACGGATGAATTTTTCACCTTTCGCATGCAAGTCTTTTGCTACGGCTTCAACTTGTTCATATGACTCTACAGAACAAGGACCAAACACGAAAGATTTATGCCCTTCACCGATAATACCACCGTTAGTGAACTGAACAATTGTGTCTTCAGGTTTTAACTTGCGTGATACGTATAAATGTTTCTCATTATCCGATTTTTGCAAGTCAGTAGATGCTTTAAAAATCTCTTTAAACAATTGTTTGATGACATTATCGTTAAATGGGCCTTGGTTTTTATCAATTAACGTATTCAGCATTTCCTTTTCACGTTGTGGATCATAAATCATCGTACTCTGCTTACGTTTTTCCTCACCAATTTTTTGTGCCAAATGACCGCGTTTCGACAACAAATCAAGTATTTGGTCGTTTATATCTTCTATTTCTGCTCTGTATTGTTCTAACTTATTTGCCATATTCGTCACCTCAATGAATTTCTGATACACTTTAAAGCGATAAAAAGCTTTATTGGATATTTAGTATATTAACAGGTATAACATCTATTTGCAACCATACAAACCAATATTTATTAAATTTTTAGAAAATTCATGTTAAAGGTCATTGACGCATAACAGTTTTACCTGAAATTACGCCAATGACCGTTAATTAAAAACTATCTTTTAATCATTACTTTTAAACGTATGTTTTTCTACTTTATTCGTTGTTTTTTTAACTTTAGCTTCGTTCTTTGTTTGTGTTTGTGATGCATTGCGCTTTGTCTGTGTCGACTTCGCTTTTGTTTGCGTTTGAGACGCTTTACGCTTCGTTTGTGTCGTTTTTGCGGGTGTTGACTTTGCTTCTGCCGCTTTTGTTGATTTCGTCGCAGTTTGTGACGTCGCTTTAGCTTGTGACTTTTTAGCTGGTGCTTTTTTGGCAGGCGTCTTCTTTGCTTGCGTTTTTTTCGATTGTGTTGTTTTTTTACGATCTGCTGTAGGTTTAGATTGACTCGCTTTCTTAGACGGTGTTGCTTTTTTCTTTGGTGTTGCTTGCTTCGCTTGGCTTGATTTTTCATGTGTGATGACACCATTTTCAAATCTTGCTTCACGATGTGTTTGTGGCACACGTTGTTCAACCGTCGTTGCTTGTTGTTTTTGCTCGGCTTTTTCTGTTACTTTTGGCTTCTCTTCTACGACTTTGCCATCTTTTTTATCAGTCGCCATCGCTTGACGCATTGCTGCTAATGATGAAACTGCTACTTCTTGTTTCGGTGCTTCGTCTGGCTTGTCTGCTATCGCTTTTTCTTTCACTTCTTCATTTTTCTTATCAACAGCCGTTGCTTGACGCATTGCTGCTAGTGACGAAACTGGCACTTCTTCTTTAGATGTTTCTTTTGGCATATCCACTACCGCTTTTTCTTTCACTTCTTCATTTTTCTTATCAACAGCCGTTGCTTGACGCACTGCTGCTAATGATGAAACTGCTACTTCTTCTTTAGGTTTATCAGAAGTCGTCATTGTGTCATGGCGTGCTTTTAAAGCTGACAAATCAACAGGTTTATCTTTTTGATCAGTAAAATGATATGTTGGTTTTGTTGGTACTTGTAGTTTATCCGAATCTACTTCACTTCTAATGGCACGCTGTTGTGCTTCAAGTGCTTCAGTAGTTGGTTCACCTTGCTGTACTTCGGTTTTATGAAGTGCTTCATCTTTAATATGTTGTGCTTTTTCTTTAATTTCTTCAGCTTTACGCAATGCTTCTTGCTTCAATTTTTGCGAGTGTTTATTCACATTTGTTAGCTCATGTTCTTGCGTAAAATTAACTGCTCGTGTTACGAAAGGTTTAACCGCATAACCTATGACACTTCCGATTAACGTCCCAGCGATAAAACTTACCGCAAAGTCTAAGTTATTCGTGTCCGCACTTTGCGTATACTGTGCTTGATTTTTATTTTCCATACACACTTTCCTCCCTAATATCATCAACTCGTTTAAGCTGTTAAAACCTCATTATTTCGCTACATCTAACAGCCACTTTCTTATAGAATACCACCTTTTAGCGTTTAAAAAAAATAGGACTGACTCAAATATTTTGTCAGCCCTATCTTCTGTTCATTTTTAATGTTGTATTATTTCTTTGCAACGTGGTTACGACGATTTTGTCGGTTTTGCCACTTGTCAGCAATTTCCATTGCGACATTTGACCATTGCACAACTTGAGAAATTTTATCTTCATTTTGTGAAATGTTGTGAGTAATTGAATGTGTTACACGATCAACTGAACCGTTTAACGTTTGAACTGAGTCCCCGATACCTTTAACAGCGTCAACCACTGAATTTAAGCGGTTTGTTTTGTCTTGAATATCTTCAGTTAAACGATTGGCTTTGTGTAATAAGTCTGTAGATTCACGTGTAATACCTTGAATTTGACCTTCTACACCGTCAAGTGTTTTAGCTACATGATCTAAGTTTTTCTTAACAGACACTAATACCGATACAATACCGATACATAAAATCAAAAATGCTACTGCCGCAATAATCCCTGCGATTGGTAAAATCCATTCCATTCAAAAACGCCTCCTAATGACATTTAATTATGCTATATATTTTATATAAATACCCACCCTTGTCAAGGTCAAACATTAAAATGTAGGGTCAATCCCCACTTCTTCCATATATGCTTTTAGTACTTTTTGAATATCGCCTGCACCCATGAAAAGAAGGACAGCATTTTCGTGTTTTTTCAATACTGACACATCCGCTTCAGAGATCAGTTCACCATTTTCAACAAGTGCTAATAAATCATTGATTGTTAATTCGCCATCGTTCTCACGAATAGAACCAAAGATATCACATAAATATGTTTTATCTGCAAGGTTGAGTACTTCAGCAAACTCATTTAAAAATGCTTTCGTTCTTGAAAAAGTATGTGGTTGGAATATCGCCACAACGTCTTTATTTGGATATTTTTTTCTTGCCGTTTCAATTGTAGCACTAATCTCCCTAGGATGGTGCGCATAATCATCGACAAGTACTTGTTCATGTACAAACGTTTCATTAAAACGACGTTTCACGCCACCAAACGTTACTAATGCATCTTTAATATTCTCAACGTCTAGTTTTTCTAAATAAACGATTGTTAAAACAGCCAATGTATTTAATACGGTATGATCACCGAATTGTGGTGACACAAAATGATCGTAAAACTCGCCTTTGATATAGACATCAAAAGCTGTCCCTTGATCTGTAATTTTAATATTTTTAGCGTATACATCCATTGATTCATCAAATCCATAGTAGTACACTGGCACGTCTACTTTAATCGACTTGACATATGGATCGTCTCCCCAAGCGACTAATGCTTTTTTAACATTTTTCGCCATACCTTGGAACGCATTGATCACATCATCTACATCTTTAAAGTAATCCGGATGGTCAAAATCAATATTTGTAATGATTGCATAATCCGGTGCATAGCTTAAGAAATGACGACGATATTCACAAGCCTCAAAAGCAAAATATTCACTTTGCGGTAAGCCCATACCTGTGCCATCACCAATTAAAAATGATGTTTTTTTGTCGCCATTCATGACATGTGATAATAAACCTGTTGTAGATGTTTTACCGTGCGCACCTGTCACAGCAACAGATGTATATTCATTAGCTACTTCACTTAAAAAGTCGTGATAGCGCACTACTTTTAGTCCGAGTTCATGTGCTCGAGCGATTTCTTCATGTGTATCAGCGAAAGCATTCCCCTGTATAACGGTTAACCCCTCTTTAATATTATCAGCCGTGAAGGGTAAAATCGTAATCCCTTTGTTTTTTAATGCGATTTCCGTAAATACGTATTGTTCGATATCAGATCCTTGAACGTCATGGCCTAAATCAAATAAGATTTGAGCTAATGAACTCATACCAGAACCTTTAATACCGACAAAATGGTATTTCGTCATGACACAATCGCTCCTTTCTAATTTTTATAGTTCGTTCAACTCTGTTTCTGTTAAATAAACATCTCTTGGTTTTGAACCATTTGCCCCAGAAATGTATCCTAACTGCTCTAATTGATCGATAATGCGTGCTGCACGGTTATAACCTATTTGGAAATGGCGTTGAATCAATGATGTTGAAATGCTTTGTTCACGCACCATAAATTCACACACTTCATAAAATAGTTCATCTTTGGCAGGTGTTTCAGTTTTCTTTAATAACTCTTGTTCTTGAAATAAATACTCTGGACCACGTTGTGCCTTTATAGAGTCTACAACTCGATCTATTTCATCATCTGACACAAACGTGCCTTGTACACGAATTGGTTTATTCATGCCGCCACCAAGATACAACATATCGCCATAGCCGAGTAGACGCTCTGCGCCACCGCTATCCAATATTGTTCTTGAATCCACACTTGATGATACCATAAATGCAATTCGTGTTGGAATATTTGCTTTGATTAATCCTGTAATGACATTGACTGATGGACGTTGTGTTGCCACTAACATATGGATACCACATGCACGTGCTTTTTGCGCAAGTCGTGCAATAGATTGTTCCACTTCTTGTGGTGCCATCATCATCAAGTCAGCTAACTCATCAATCACAATCACAATTTTAGGAATGCGTTGATCGTAACTTACTTTTTTATTAAAAGCTGTAATGTTACGCACATGTGCTTGCGCGAACAATTTATAACGACGTTCCATCTCATCAACAGCCCACTTCAAACTTTGTGTCGCTGCTTTTACATCTGTAATAACAGGTGCCACGAGATGTGGTAAGTCATTATATGGTGCCAACTCAACCATTTTAGGGTCAATGAGCAACAGTTTTAATTCTTCCGGATGATTACGGTATAGTAGCGAAATTAAAATACTATTAATAGACACCGATTTACCTGAGCCAGTCGCCCCCGCAATTAAAGCATGTGGTGTTTTCGCTATATCCATTAATAGCGGCTCGTTGTTAATGCGGTTCCCCATCGCTACTGTCAGCTTAGACGACGCATTTTTAAAGCTTTCCGACTCAATAATGGCACGTAAGTTAACCTTCATCGGATTTTGATTCGGCACTTCAATTCCTACAAGACTCGTTCCTGGAATCGGTGCTTCGATACGAATATCTTTTGCGGCGAGTGCCATTTTAATATCGTCTTGTAATGCTGTAATGCGTGATACTTTCACACCTTTTTCTACAGAAAGCTCAAAGCGTGTCACACTTGGGCCTTCAATCACATTCACGACTTCTGCCGGTACATTGAAATAATAGAACGCATCATTCAACTCTTGTTTCTTTTCAGCAATCCAAGACTCATCACGCTCATGTACTTCTGGTGCGTCAAGTAACTCAACGCTAGGTAAGCTTAAACTTGGACCACGTCGAATTTTCTTTTCTGCAACAGGTGTCGCTTGTTGTGTTTTTTGTTGTACATTCACATGAGTCGTATCCACTAATTCAGGACTTGTCACACGTTCAGCACTTTGTTGTGATGGTTGTGACTGGCCTTTCTCTGTTGTAGCACTCTCTTGTGGCCTATATCGATTCTCCATTTGCTGTTGTTGACGTTCCATATGGCGTTTCTTATCAGATGGCGTCATCACAACATTAAATGGTCTGCTACCACGTCGAATCGGCTTAGCACTTGGTACTTTTGCCGCCGCTTCATCACGTGCCGTTCCGCCTTCGTTCACTTTGCCCTCCGGCATCGCCTTCACGTCAGACGTTGGCGCAACAGCCTCGACATCGTCTTTGTCGTCAGCCACTTCGTCACGTTCCACTTGTGGCGTGTGTTGTGACTCATGCATTGTCACTTCAGCACTTTCGTCATGCTGTGCATGTGCTTCAGTCTCATCATCGTTCGCACGTGCTGCTTGAACCGTCTCTTCGTCCGCAACTGATGTTGATGATTCATGTTGCGCAATCGTTGGCTTCAAGACCGGTGCAACAACAGGGCGTTTTACATCTGTTTCCTGTTGTTCACGTTCTGTATTTTCAACGTCTTGCACATGCGTTTCTAATACAGTTGTATCATCCGATGTGTCAGTCACAACATCTGCTTCACGTCTTGCCAATGTCTCTTCTTCTGCACCTACGCTGTCAGACGTTGTGACATCCGTCGCAGTATCATGCGTATCTTCATCATTAGCAGTTTGGGTTATGTCATCGTTCGCATTATATTGTGCATGCTGCTCAACAACTGGCGATTCAGTATGTGCCACTTCATCTGATGTATCATAATCATATGCATTCGCTTCATTTGACACATCTTGATTCAGTGTATCTATTTCATCCGCTTTTTCTTGATCAGTTGTTGTCGCTTCGGCTGACGTATCTTCAACCGGCTCATGTGCATCAACATCTTCAAATTGTGATAAATTCACTTCTTCATATTGATACTGATCTTCATGCGATGTTGCATCATCGTCTTGTACCGATGTATCCATTACCTCTGGCATATCTACAGTTCCAAGAATATCTTTTTCCTCGTTCGCATCTGCATCATAAGCTGAACCTAACAATTGTTTCGCTTGTTGCGCATGCATCGCATCAATTGCTTGTTGAATGGTACCGCCATCTTCTTTTTGTTGCGCCGCTTTCTTCTGTTCTAAAGAAGCTTTGAAGCGTTTCTTTTGTAGTACTTTCTTTTCACGCTCACGACGAATCTCTTCCACAATTTGAGACGCATAAATGTTCTCAATATTAATCGTGTTGTCACGTTTAGAATAATTCGGTGTTGCTTGTTTTTGATACGTTGGGCGTTTGACAGGTGCTTTACGTGACGGTTGAGACGTATTACGTGTCGTATTCGTCTTATCCGACTGTGTGTACACCGGTTGCTTTAAGCCACTATTTTTAATCTCACGACGTGCCTTGGTACCAAAAATTGCTGATGGTACTTCTGATGCTTTAAAGTCAGGGCGATGATACGTTGGACGAACTTCTTGTTGACGCTTGTCCTCTCGTTCGCCATTTGCACGATATTGTGTGGTTGGACGACGATAATGCGTCGATAGCGCATTACTACGTGTGACTTGAATATTGGATGACGATTGTGTCTCAATACCTTTTACACGCACACCGTTACGATGCCTTCTTTGTTTTCTATCCAACGTAAATGCAGGACGTTTATCAGTTTCAACATGTGTATGCGTCGTTTCGTAATTCACTGATGATGTTGCATGCGATTCGACCTTTTGTTGATGTGCATCATGCATATCTATTGGAAAACGAAACTTCCCTCTCGGTCGTTGATAGATATCATTCGATTGTGGGATCAGTGCGTCATCAGCGTCTGCTTTAGATGATTGATGTGAACGTTTTTGAGAAGAACGGCGTGTCGATGTCGACTTGTCATCCTCGCCAAATAATTTATCAAACCAGCTCATTTGTTCACACCCTTTCCTTATTCTTCAAAAAATGGTTGTCCTACTTGATACGAACCTTCTAAAACCATAATACCTTTTTCTTGTGGCGCATTCGGTAAGTCAAGTTCTTTCATGGAACATACCATACCGCTTGATGGCACACCGCGTAGTTCTGCGTCTTTAATGATCATACCGCTTGGCATCACGGCACCCACTTTAGCTACCACAACTTTTTGTCCTTGTTCAATGTTCGGTGCACCACAAACAATTTGTAACACTTCGTTACCAACATCAATTTGGCAAACGCTCAGCTTGTCTGCATTCGGATGTTTTTCTTTTTGTTGTACGTAACCGACTACAAACTTCGGCGATAAATCTACGTCTAATTCTGTTTCAACACCTGATGCTTGAAGTGCTGATTGAATGTCTGATAACAATGCATCCGTCATTTTAATATGTCCAACACCTTCAATATTCAAAGACTTCGATGCATGGAAAATATTAAAGCCGACAATTTTATTATCTTTTTTAATCGTTACGACATCGCCTTTCGCTTCATAGTCAAAAGGTCCTTCCGCCACTTCTAATTGTACAAATGCTACATCGCCAACACCTGTTGGATTATAAAATAAATTCATGTTCTTCTCTCCTACTCTTCAGACTTCATATCTTTTGTCGCACGTAAATGCTGAACCACATTCGGTTCTTGTGCTGATTTTTGCTTATTATTTTTACCGAGTATAAAGATTGGCTCAAATTTGCCATCTTGATAACTCAATGATAATGAGGTGATAGGGACTAAACCGTTCGTAAAGAATGACATGGTCATATGTGCCATCACATCATAGCCTGTATGATTGCGAATATCTGCAATAATCAAAACATCTTGATGTGGCACTGCGACTAACATCTCTCCTTGACATTTCGCCTCAAAATCTTGTAGTAATTGCTTATTTAATATACGACTTGCATCGTAGCCATCATTTGTATTAAAGAAATAAAAGATATTCCCTTTGACCTCGTCTGTCTTATACTGAATGTCTAACTTTCGAACATTGAAAGTCGCCATCTCTCTAACTTGTTGCGCTGTCAACTTGAGGTCTTGAAGTACTTTATCATCAATCAATCGATACGACTTTCCAAGATCTAACGCATAATAAATGCGTGTCTCAGCTGTATGGGTATCTGTTAAAAATTGATTACCCTCCGGCGTTTTTTCGTGAAAACTCGTTGCACGAATAACAGGTAAAATTTTAATATCTTCGAGTGTTTTTGTCGATTCATCTTGCATTTGCGCAATCGTTTCCTCAACATAATAGACAATTTCATCAACGATTTGTTGCTGTCCTTTGTTATATTTGGCAACGATTGGTGATAGCTTGACTGTCACACCCTTTTGATTGTCAGTTCGATAAATTCTTAGTGATTCTTTATCACGATTGAATTGAAATGCAACATCTAACGAATTCAAACGTGATTTCAATAAATCTCTCATTTTAAAGACATTCATTTTTTCACTCCTAATTTCATGCCTTATATTAGTTTACAATAAATAAACCCTTAGGACTAGAAAAAACGTACGTCCTAAGGGCTGAAATCTTGCATTATTATTGTCGAAGTGACTAGAAGTGAAAAAAGTATTTTAAAAAACGCAATTGCACTTCAAACAACTTCCATTATAAGCATATTTTATGCGGCTAGCCACTGGATTTGCTTAAATCTGTTAAACAGCTAGTTTTATTAAAATTGACTTAAAAACGCATCGATTTGTTCAATTGTTTTACGTTCTTTTCCGATGTAGTCCCCGACACGTTTGCCATTTTTATAAACTAAGAAACTTGGAATACCCATGACACCTTCTTCAATCGCTAAATCGATAAATTGATCACGATCAATAGAAACAAAATCAAATTGTGTAAACTTTGCTTCAATATCAGGAAGCCCCGGTTCGATGACACGACAGTCTGGACACCATCCTGCTGTAAATAAAAAGACCGTTTCTTTTTCTTTATATGCGTTGTATTGTTCAATACTTTCAAGTTGTTTCATTTTTTAAGACTCCTTCTTTTTTTAATTAAATTTCATATTGTAACTTTGAAATGACCTGTTCATCCAATGCTTGCACAGACGCTGTCAGCCATGTTTTAGCGGCTTGATAGTCACGTATATCAAACACTGCATCACTGCTATGAATATAGCGTGCACAAACGCCAATAACCGCTGTAGGTACACCGATGCCCGATTGATGAATCGCACCACCATCTGTACCACCTGGAGAAATATAGTGTTGATATTTAATATTGTGTGTCTCAGCAACGTCTATAAGAAAATGCTTGAATGCTGGTTTTAACAACATTGTGCCATCTTTAATACGCAATAACGCGCCGTCGCCAAGAACGCCTGACAATCCTTGACGCCCTTTCATATCATTTGCAGGTGAACAATCTACGACGAAAGCAATATCCGGCTCAATTAAATTTGCGGCAGCACGTGCGCCACGTAAACCGACTTCTTCTTGAACATTCGCACCTACGTATAAATCAAAATCTAAAGCAACATCTTTAAGCTGTTCTAATAATTCAATAGCAATAACACAACCGTAGCGATTATCCCATGCTTTTGCAGCGAAGCGATGTTCTGATAACTGTATCAATTCGGTATGCGGAACAATCGGATCTCCTATTGAAATACCACGTGCTTTTACTTCTTCTGGTGATGTTGCCCCGATATCTAATAACAAATCTTCAATCTTAGGGGCACCTTCTTGACCTGTTCTAAAATGTTTTGGAATATTCGCAACAACGCCCACAACTTCTTCATCGTGCTGTGTCAAAACTTTCAAACGTTGCCCTTGCCATATATCATTAGCAACACCGCCCAATGCTGTAAATTTGATAAACCCTTGCGCAGTGATTTCAGTAATCATAAAGCCAATTTCATCCATATGCGCCGCAACCATGACCCGTGGTGCATTCGGATTCGCACTCTTTTTAACACCGTAAAAACCGCCCATACGATCATCAACAAAACCGTCAACATACGGTGTCATCGCTTGTTTCATATAATCACGAACGCGATGCTCAAAGTTAGGGGCGCCATGCATTTCAGTCAGTTTTTTAATATGCGCCATTGTACTTTCTGTCATAGACACACACTCCTCATATTTCTGTTATATTCTTACTTTAGTATAACATCTCAGCTGTGGTACACTAGAAATATGTTTTCATGGGGGCGAGTAAATTGAAAAATACAAATAAAAAATGGCCACTGTTGATTCCTATTACCATTGGCATCATTATGACAGGCAGTTATTTTTACACATTAAATAAAAACAAACAAAGCTATTATCCAGCAGAAAAAGTCATCACATCTGTTAAAGATTATTTCCAAAATGTCACAGGGTCTTATATCGTTTATGAACCAACAACTTACCGTAAATTTGGCATTGAATATGAAGTTTATAAAGGTGGCGTTAGTGCAGTCCGCAGTGGCAAAACCTATCACTACACATTTATTGCCGATGCCTATAACGGGCAAGTTATAGACATTGTTGAAGTTTAACTTGAAATACAGAAGGACACACAAGGTTGGGACAAAAGCGTTTATCGGTTTCCCGGAACGCAATTTACTTAAGTCCCTACTCCAGTGTGTCCTTTTTAATATCATTTACTTGAAGTTTGGTCGATCAATCGTTTCTTTAATCGTTTTACCATCTGTCTCATATTTTACCGCAAGATAATTGACATCGTGGTAAAACAAAAACCAATAATCCTCTAAAATATATCGCTTCGTTAAGCGCTCTTTTGCGCGAATTGACTGCATTGGATAGTCGTCATACGCTGATACCCATAGCGGATTAACGTGCGCTGCAGTTGGGAAAATATCCGCCATATGTACCGCTTTTTCGCCATCACTTTCAATTTCTATGACCGCATGACCAAAACTATGACCACCCGTATGTGTCATCGTAATACCAGGATACGGTGTGCACGTTTGTTCAAATAAAACTGTTCGTGCCTCATAGTCTCCCCTATTCGCCGGCCAATACGTCGCCTTACTGCGAATATTCGGGCTGACAAACTCGTGCCACTCATCTTGTTGAATGTAGTGACGTGCATTCGGATAAGTTGCGTGACCCTCATTGTCAACTAATCCCGTCGCATGATCAAAGTGCATATGTGTCATCAACACAATATCAATGTCAGCTGGTGTTAAGCCAAACTGTGCTAAACTTTTTTCAATTTGTGCTTCTTGACCGACGCCATAATTGCGTTTTTGCTTATCAGTGAGCCGGTCATTACCAATACCCGCATCAACCACGATATGACAATCGCCCGTTCTAATTAAAATTGGATGCGTTGTAAGTGGTACTTGGTTGTTGTCATTATAAGGATACTTTTTCGCCCATAGTGGTTTTGGAACAACACCAAAAATTGCGCCACCATCCATTTGTACATCTCCACCGTTGAGTACATCGATTTGGAATTTACCTAATTTCATTACGCATTCCCCCTATCATTACTTTTATTTTAGCGATAACCTTGCCCGAACTTCAAATAAAATGCAAAAAAGCACCAATCTAGTGACTGGTACTTTTTATAAGTTCTGATTTCACACACTTGGCTTATGGAATTTCGCTTCCATGCGATAAATGCGTGACCCTTTTTCAGCAAACTTATGCTCATATTCTGTTTCGATATTATCCTCTGCATCTTCTTCATGCAAGTTCAAATTAATTTTCGTAAAATACATGCCATATTGTGACATGCTTTCTAAACTATATGCGAACAACCCGCGATTGTCCGTTTTGAAGTGCAGGTCGCCATCGTCATGCAAAATTTGTTGATATATTGCTAAAAATGTATGATAGGTCAATCTTCTTTTCGCATGGCGTGTTTTCGGCCATGGATCTGAAAAGTTCAAATAAATACGTGCAACTTCGTTAGTCGCAAAATAATCTGTTAATACGACCGCATCATTACATAAAAGTTTAATATTTGTTAAACCTTTATCTCTTACTTTATCCAAAACACGAATCATCACATTTTTATCACGTTCAATGGCAATATAATTAATATGTGGATTTTGTGAAGCGAGTGTTGTAATGAACTGCCCCATACCCGAACCGACTTCGATATGAATCGGATGCTCATTATCGAACCATTGTGACACGGCTTGTGCATGATCACAATCGATATCGACAATCTCTGGGTGCTCACGCAAATAATCTTCTGCCCATGGCTTATGTCGCATTCTCATGATTATAACTCCTTATATAAATAAATTACTTTTCATGACGTCATTTAAAAATTCAAGCCATGTATTCATCTCTTTAAAACGCTTGTGCTCTTCACTCCATTGCACCATACCAATCGACTGAATCACTGTATACCACTTCATGCGTTTCTTAAGATCCATCGTCTCTTTAACACCATATGTGTCTAGCCAGTCAGACCATTGGCGTTCAGGAACATAGTTGTAAAGCAACATACCAATATCAATTGCCCAATCAGCAATCATCGCACCTTCCCAATCGACAAGGAATAATTCATCTTTGTCTGATAGCAACCAGTTGTTATGATTAACATCGCCATGAACGACTGTATAAAATCTTGCATCCAACTCAGGCATATGCTCTTCTAAATACGTTAATGCTTTTCTGACAATATGATGTGTAAGGACATCTCGTGATAATGACGCATTAATTTTATTCAGCATAATCTCTGGTGTGATTGGTGCCATTTCCATACGTTTTAACATCGTCAGTAACGGTTGTGATTGATGGATTTTCTTTAACAATTGCGCGACACGTGCTTGACCCATTTCGTCCGCTTCAAGCTCTCTACCGTTTTTCCAGTGTTGTGCCGTCACAACTTCACCGGTTTCGATACGTTTCGTCCAAACGAGCTTTGGTACAATCCCTTCTGCTGATAATGCAGCAATAAAGGGATTAGAATTTCGTTTTAAAAATAACTTCTGTCCATCTTGTTCAGCCATGTATGCTTCACCTGATACACCACCTGCTGAATCTAATGTCCAACCTAACTGATAGAACTGCTCCACAACATGTTCACCTCACTTTCAAAGAGAAAATGGAGTGAGACGATGCACTCATAAATTGTATGAGCATTTCACGTCCCACCCCGGCAAATAGCATGCATATCAAATAAGCATCACACACGCTTTCGACACAACACATTACCGCCATAGCTTATTCAAGGCCGAGATATATGTCCCAGCCCTTGATGAATTGCCATTTATTTCCTAATTTTTTATCCACGTACTATTTTTAGACTCATTTATAAGTTTATAGTTATTACGCTTTTTTTTCAACCAAAAATCAAACACAAAATGTGTCTTTTTACTTGTGTGTGTCATGTACATGTCACGAAACAGTCAATTCTTCTTGTTAAAATATTTTTGTTCGTTTAACTAATGAGAATGTGATGCGATATAACGGTCAAAACCTGCTTGTAATTTACGCGTAACAGGTCCTACTTTACCATCGTTTACAACTTCTCCATCAATCTTCACAACTGGCATCACTTCAGCTGATGTACTTGAAATAATCACTTCATCAGCAGATTTTAAGAAATCCAATGTAAAGGCTTCTTCATTAAACGTAATATTTTCATCTTCACAAATCCATTGAATCACACGACGCGTAATCCCATTCAAAATAAGATTGTTCGCAGGATGCGTATGCACCACACCGTCTTTAATCGCAAAAACGTTACTTGATGCCCCTTCTGTTACGATACCGTCACGATGTTGCACTGCTTCTTCAGCATTGTATTTTGTCGCATATTCTTTCGCTAACACATTGCCGAGTAAATTAAGGCTCTTAATATCACAACGCAACCAACGTACGTCCTCCGTTGTCACAATTGAAACACCATTTTCTAATTCGTCATATGGTCGTTCATATGATTTTGTAAATGCTGTTAATACAGGTGGAACGGGTGGTGTTGGAAAAGCATGATTTCTTGGTGCAGCACCTCGTGTAATTTGCATGTACACACCACCATCTGTGACACCATTCGCTTCAGCTAACTTGCGCACTAACGCTGATAATGATTCAACCGTATAATCAATATCTAAACCAATTTCTTGTGCGCTTCTTAATAGACGCTCAAAATGCTCTTTCGCAGTGAATAACTTATTATCATACAAGCGAACATATTCATAAATACCGTCACCAAAGTTGTAGCCCCTATCATTGTAGGATACCTTTGCATCTTGCTCATCTACTAAAACATCATTTACTAAAATTTTTGTCATACTCATTCCTCCACACAAATAGAATAAATTGCTTCTAAGTAAATACTTGTCGCATTAAACAATTGCTTCTTCGTGATGTATTCATTCTTTTGATGCATTAAATCTTCAGAGTCGTCAAACATCGCTCCAAATGCAACCCCTTTATCAAGATTACGCGCGTATGTACCGCCGCCAATCGTATAAGAAGGTGACATATCCCCTGTTTGATTGCGATACGCTGTTAACAGTTTTTGAATAAATGGGGCACTCGGATCTACAAAATGGGGTTTTTGTACTTTACCTATTTTAAGTTCAAAGCCAAGTGCTTGAATATCATCTTCAAATTGTTGAATCGCTTGATCAAAATCAAAACCTTCTGGATAGCGTAAATTAATGCCAAACGTCCCACCATGCGCTTTGTCATATTTTAAAATGCCGATATTCGTCGTTAAATCACCCATTTGGTCGGTATGATATTGCATGCCCATTTTTTCACCAAAATGTGACGCATACAAGTAACGTTCACTAAACGCTGTCCAGTTGCGTGCTGTTTGATCCAAATTGAGTGTATTTAAGAAGTGTAATAAAAATAGTCCGGCATTCACGCCAATTGATGGGTCCATGCCATGCACAGCTTTACCGTATACCGTTAGCTTTAAAATGCCATTTTCAACTTCATGATTACCGGCAAGTTGGTGTTCCGACAAGAAAGCTTCAAAATGTTGAATCGTATTCGTCATATTTTCTTTCACTAATAAGTCTGCTTGTGCTACGTCAGGCACCATGTTATAACGCTCACCTGATGTGAACTGATGTAACTCGATTTCTGGCTCGTCATCATCGTGCGCTAAAGCCGTTTGCTGAATATCAAAAGTTGTAATACCTTTTTCACCATGAATTAATGGAAATTCGGCATCAGGCGCAATACCAATCGTTGGCATTTCTTCAGTTTCAAAGTAACGATCTGTACATTTCCAATCAGACTCTTCATCAGTACCGATAATAATGTGAATGCGTTTCTTCCAATCGACTTTCATATCGTTTAAAATCTTCACCGCATAATAAGCTGCGATTGTCGGCCCTTTGTCATCCAACGTTCCTCTCGCAATAACACGATCGTCTGTCACAACAGGTGTGAATGGATCTGTATCCCAATCATCGCCTGCAGGTACCACATCGACATGCCCTAAAATACCAAATAAGTCTTCACCTTTGCCGACTTCAATTCGTCCAGCTAAGTGATCTGTATCAAACGTCTTAAAACCATCACGTTTCGCTAATTGATACATATATTCCAGTGCCGCTTTCGGACCAGGACCAACGGGTGCATCCGCCGTCGCTTCCGCATCATTACGAACAGACGGAATCGCTAATAATCCGTTCAAGTCTTCAATGATTTGATCTTCATATTCTTTTACTTTCTCTCTCCACATGCGTCTCAGCTTCTTTCTAAAATAGTTGTACTTTTCATTTTACATGATTTTCTTGTTCAGCAACAGCAAAAACAGATATAGTTTTTAATTTTCTGATAAATAGCGTTGTAACATTTTTCCTTTACAAATGAAAAAAGGCCAGGAATATTATCCCAACCTTTTAACTACTACGCTTCATTTTTGTTTTTCAAAACTTCTTTTGTGGACTCATTAAGATTTTGTGACGGATCGCCGCCACCTTCTCCAACGAAGTCATCTTCTTTGCGTTCTGACTTCACAGCTTCTTCTTGTAATAATTGTTCTTTCTTATCATTCAAGAAAGCTTTCGGATCTTGCTTAATTGTTTCCACATATGCTTTTGGGTCTTCTTTTACTTTGCTAATTTCGTCTGTTGCGATCATACTCAACTGTGACGCTTTCTCTTGTGCTAACTGTTTGTAGCCTTCAGGATCTTGTTTATAATTTTGATACGTTTCTTTCACTTTATCACGTCGTGCTTTATTTGAAAGAACAACTGCTGCCAGTGCGCCACCGAGACCGATCATTGTTTTTAAGACTTGATTAGATTTTGCCATAGTCATCACCTCTGTATGTTTTAATACTCTTTCCCTACCGAATCATACGTTAAACATTTTTAGTTTATTTACCTAAAAAAAGCGAGAGACTCAACTGTTAAGCCTCTCACTATTATTTACATTTATTCTGGAAATAATGCAATTTCTGCTTCAGTTAACTTTCGATACGCCCCTTTTTCGAGCTGCGCATCAAGTTGTAAAACGCCAATTGCCTCTCTTTTTAAATACACTACTTCATTATCTACTGCATGAAACATTCGCTTCACTTGATGATATTTTCCTTCATGAATCGTCACACGTGCAGTGTGACTGGGCTCTAAAATTTCAAGTGTTGCTGGTTTTAATAAGCCTTCTTTCAGTTCAATACCTGCTTTAAACTGCGCGACTGCATTTGGCGCAACCGGCTTAGCAAGTTCAACATAATACTGTTTCGGCACATGTTTGTTTGGACTCATCAAACGATGATTAAACGTCCCATCATTCGTAATCAACAATAAACCTTCCGTATCCTTATCAAGACGGCCAACTGGAAATAAATTTAAATGTGCATATTCTGGAATTAAATCGATAACCGTCTTTTGTGATGGATCTTCAGTTGCCGATATAACACCAGCAGGCTTATGCAACATCAAATAGACATAAGGTTCGAACATCACTTGTTGACCGTCAACACGCACATCATCAGCCTCAGGATTTATTTGCTGTTTCGGACTTTTTATTGTTTGTCCATTGACTGTCACTTGTCCTTTTTTCAACATTGCTTTGACCTCATTACGCGTCCCAACACCCATGTTCGCTAGAAACTTATCCAAACGCATTAGATAACCCCTAACTTTCTGCGGATCTTATTTGGAATTTCTCCTAAAAACTTATCGGCCATACGTGTTTTCATCGTAATCGTACCATAAACGATAACGCCTATAAGCGCACATACAACGGTAATAATCAACGCACCTACTTGGCTTGCTGGAGAAATAAAGAATTGTAAACCGTAGTAAACCAATTCTACAATGATCATCATGACAAATCCGTACATCAATATTTTTCCAACGTCTAACACCGTATCCGCTAATTTAAAGCCCGCGTATTTTCGAATAATCATCAGACTTGCGACAATCGCAAATGTCAGTGCAATCGCTGTACTTAAAATGGCACCAGCCGTATGGAACATCACGATTAATGGATGATTCAATACTAGCTTGATTAAGACAGAACCTAAAATAATAAACACGGTTAACTTTTGTTTATTAATCCCTTGTAACATCGATGCAATAACACTTAATAACGAAATTAAGATGGCAACAGGCGCATAGATAAAGAGTAAACGACTTCCTTCAATACTGTATTCATAGAACACCGTATAAAGTGGCACAGCAAGCGCCATAATACCGAAACTTGCTGGAATTGTAATATACGTAAGAATGCCTAGCGCTGTTTGAATTTGTCTGTGCATTTCTTTATAGTTACCTTCTTCATACGTTTTCGTAATAAATGGTACTAAACTTACCGCAAAGCCAGCTGCTAATGAAGTCGGAATCATTACAATTTTATTCGTTGTCATATTTAAAATTGTGAAGAACATGTCTTGCATACTATGCGAAATGCCGGCAACGTTTAACGCATTGTTATGTGTTAGTTGGTCAACAATCATAAATAATGGATAATTTAAACTTACGATAACAAATGGAATACTATAAGAAATAATTTCTTTGTACATTTGTGTGTATGATACATCGATCCCAGTCATATCAGATGCAACCATTTCATGAATCCCTTTACGACGTTTAATCCAATACCACCATAAAGTTAAAATACCCGTAATGGCACCAATCGCTGCACCAAATGTCGCAATACCGTTCGCGAATAACACCGAACCGTCAAACACGTTTAATACAAGATAGCTTCCTAATAAAATAAACACGATACGTGCGATTTGTTCAGTGACTTCCGATACAGCTGTAGGCCCCATAGACTTATAGCCTTGGAAAACACCACGCCATGTCGCAAGTACCGGAATAAAAATTACAACGAAGCTGATTGTACGAATAATGCTCGTAATTTGATCCACTGTCCAACCTGCATTTTGATTCGTATTGTTCGCAATGGTAATATTAGCGATCATAGGCGACAAAGCATACAGGGCGATAAAACCAAGCACACCTGTAATACTCATTACAATAAAACTTGATTTATACAACTTCTGACTGACACGATACGCACCTAACGCATTGTATTTCGCCACATATTTTGAAGCTGCAAGTGGCACACCTGCTGTTGCGACGGCAATCGCAATATTATAGGGGCCGTATGCATAGTTAAATGGTGCCAAATTATCTGCACCACCAATAATACGGTAAAACGGAATGATATATAAAATACCTAATATTTTAGTGATTAAAATACTAATCGTTAATAAAAACGTCCCCCGTACTAACTCCTTATTTTCACTCATAGAATCATCAACCTACTTTTGATTTTTTGAACACTCATTATAGCATAACAACATCATTATACACATAAACCGATTATGTTAAAATCAATAATATATACAATTTGAAGGAGAAAATCATACATGTATCAAACTATTGTCATCGGTGGTGGACCAAGTGGTATTATGGCTGCCATCTCAGCGAGTCAAAACAATCAAAGTGTCTTACTGATAGAAAAGAAGCAAGGGCTCGGTCGCAAACTTAAAATATCAGGCGGTGGGCGCTGTAATGTAACGAATAACTTACCTTACGAAGAAATCATTAAAAATATTCCGGGGAATGGTAAGTTCTTGTATAGCCCTTTCTCACTTTTTGATAACCAATCTATTATTCAGTTTTTCGAATCACGTGGGTTAAAACTTAAAGAAGAAGATCACGGACGCATGTTTCCTGTGACGGACAAATCTCAAGATGTACTTGATGTATTAGTTGCAGAATTGAACAAACATCATGTTGAAGTTTTAGAGAACAGTCCTGTCTCAGCTATATCTACGTCAGACGCCCACTTTACTGTGACATTAGAAAATGGTAAAACGTACGACGCGCAAACCGTTGTGATTGCAACAGGTGGGACAAGTGTGCCGCATACAGGTTCAACAGGTGATGGTTATGCATTCGCCAAAGCTTTTGGTCATACGATTACAGACTTGTTTCCAACCGAAGTACCGATTCGTTCAAGTGAACCATTTATTCGTGAACAAACACTGAAAGGACTCAGTTTAAAAGATGTTGCCTTATCTGTATTACGTAAAAATGGTAAAAAGCGTATTACACATCAAATGGATATGTTGTTCACCCATTTCGGTATTAGTGGCCCCGCCGCATTAAGATGTAGTCAATTTATTTACAAAGAACAACAGCAACAAAAACGTCAAGACATTCAAATGCAACTTGATGTATTTCCATCAATGAATGAAGAACAGGTGAAACAACAGATTATTAAATTATTAAAGTCACAACCGGATAAAATTATTAAAAATGCACTTAAAGGTTTGATTGAAACACGCTATTTACACTTTATGCTTGAACAAGCACACATTGATTTAGAAACAACGTATCATCATTTAAGCATGCAACAAATAAATGACTTAGCCCATCAATTTAAAGCTTTCACGTTTACAGTCAATGGTACGCTTCCATTAGAAAAAGCCTTTGTAACAGGTGGCGGTGTCTCCATTAAAGAAGTCGTCCCTACAACAATGGGTTCGAAATGCCAAGACGGCCTATTTCTATGTGGCGAACTACTCGATATACACGGCTACACTGGCGGTTATAATATTACAAGTGCACTTGTTACTGGTTACGTTGCCGGTTACTACGCCGGACAATATACACCATAATACGCAAACAGAGGATGTCCCATACACTTGTGGACATCCTCTGCTTATTTAAGTTATGATATCGGGATTAAATCCCACCGTATGTTAAACCACCGTCGCCCCATGCATTCATACCGCCATCAACGTTCACTGCATCAATCTCTTGATCAGTTAGATAGTCAACAACTCTCGCACTACGCGCACCAGCGGCACATACAATATAGTATGTTTTATCTTTATCAAAATCATTTACATGCTGTGGAATTTCTTGCATTGGAATGTGTGTCGCATTTGGAATCATCCCTAATGCCACTTCGTCATTCTCTCGCACATCAACGATATGAAGTGGTTCATTACTTAATATTTTCTCTTTTAGTTGATCCATTGAAATTTCTTTCATCGTCTCACTCCTATTTTGCAACAATGTTCACAAGTTTTTGCGGTACAGCAATGACTTTCTTAACGTCTTTACCTTCTAAGTTCGCTTTTACCGTGTCATCTGCTAAAGCGATACGCTCCATTTCTTCTCTCGGTGTATCTTTCGCAATTTCAAGTTTCGCACGTACTTTACCATTAATTTGAACAACGATTTCAACTGTATCCGCTTGTAATAAAGCTTCATCATACGTTGGCCAAGGTTGGTACGTGATTGTTTCTTCATGACCTAAAATTGCCCATAATTCTTCACCGATATGTGGTGCGATTGGCGCTAACATTTTAACGAATCCTTCCACATAAACACGATTGATAGCGTCCGCTTTGTAGCCTTCATTAATAAAGACCATCAATTGACTGATCGCAGTATTAAAGTTTAATGTTTCAAAGTCATCCGTTACTTTCTTAACCGTTTGATGATACACTTGCTCTAATTTTGGCGTCGGTGCATCCACAACTTTGTCTGATAACGTATGATCTTCTGTCACGAATAAACGCCATACACGGTCTAAGAAACGACGCGCACCGTCAAGTCCTGTCTCACTCCAAGCGATAGACGCATCAAGTGGCCCCATGAACATTTCGTACAAGCGCAACGTATCCGCCCCGTGAGATGCAACAATTTCATCTGGGTTCACGACATTACCTTTAGACTTACTCATTTTTTCGTTACCTTCGCCCAAAATCATACCTTGGTTGAAAAGTTTTTGGAATGGCTCTTTCGTTGGTACGACACCAAGATCATAAAGCACTTTGTGCCAGAAACGTGCGTACAACAAGTGAAGTACCGCATGTTCTACACCACCGATATATAGGTCAACTGGTAACCAATGTTTTAACTTTTCAGGATCTGCTAACATTTGATCATTTTTCGGATCGATATAACGTAAGTAATACCAGCAGCTACCTGCCCATTGTGGCATTGTATTTGTTTCACGACGGCCTTTCATGCCTGTCTTTTCATCTACAACATTCACAAATTCCGCACTATTTGCGAGGGGTGATTCGCCTGTACCGGATGGCTTAATTTGATCCATTTTCGGTAATAGCAATGGCAATTCTGATTCTGGCACTGTTGTCATTGTACCGTCTTCCCAATGAATAATTGGAATTGGCTCGCCCCAATAACGTTGACGGCTAAACAACCAGTCTCTCAACTTGTAGTTTACTTTGCGTTCACCAGCGCCTTTTTCTTCTAAAATCGCAATCGCTTTGTCAATTGCCTCTGCATTGTTAAGGCCATCTAATTCACCAGAGTTAACGTGTGGGCCATCGCCAGTATAAACCGGTGTATCTTCAGTGTGTTCAATGACATTCACTACGTCTAAACCAAATGTTTCAGCAAACTCATAGTCACGTTCGTCATGACCTGGAACCGCCATAACAGCACCTGTACCATAAGACGCAAGTACATAGTCCGCAATCCAAATTGGAATTTGTTTACCTGAAAGTGGATGCTCTGCATAAGCACCTGTAAAGACACCTGTTTTCACTTTTGCTAAATCTGTACGTTCAAGATCTGACTTTTTAGATGCTTCTACTTGATACGCTGCCACTTTTTCCATCTGTTCTGATGATGTGATTTCATCTACCAAACGATGTTCTGGGCTTAATACAAGGAATGTCGCACCGTATAGCGTATCTGGACGTGTTGTGAAAACTTCAATCGTTTCATCAGATGACGCAACTTTAAAGCTTACTTTTGCCCCTTCAGAGCGACCGATCCAGTTGCGTTGCATATCTTTAATTGACTCTGGCCAATCTAAATCCTCCAAGTCTTTAAGCAAACGATCTGCATACTCGGTAATTTTTAATACCCATTGTTTCATCGGACGACGGACAACCGGGTGCCCACCACGTTCAGACACACCGTCGATAACTTCTTCATTAGATAGTACTGTACCGAGTGCTTCACACCAGTTAACTGGAATCTCATCAATGTAAGCTAAACCTTTTTTATAAAGTTGAATAAAAATCCATTGCGTCCATTTGTAATATTCAGGATCTGTTGTGCTTACTTCACGATCCCAATCATAACTAAAGCCAAGCTCTTGAATTTGGCGTTTAAACGTTTGAATATTCTGCTTCGTAAATTCAGCTGGGTCATTACCCGTATCTAACGCATATTGTTCAGCCGGCAAGCCAAACGCATCCCACCCCATTGGATGAAGGACATTATAGCCTTGCATACGTTTATAACGTGACACGATATCTGTTGCTGTGTAACCCTCAGGATGACCAACGTGTAGCCCTGCACCTGATGGATATGGGAACATGTCTAAAGCATAAAATTTCTTTTGCCCTAGATTGTCTTCCGTTTTAAACGTTTTGTTGTCTAACCAATAATTTTGCCACTTTTTCTCAATTTGCTTATGATCATAATTCACAGCATTGCCCTCCTAAAATACAAAAAACACCTCAAACTACTGTTATTCCTTAGGGACGACAATCATGCCGCGGTACCACCCTCATTCACATACGTGCACTTCATTTCAATAATAGTTGAGATGTTCTGTTATTCATTTTTTATATTGGCAAGTTCACCTAATTGCAATCGTTAGTTCGCACCAACACTAACTCTCTGAAGATTACACATTAAGCTACTACTCCGTTGAAAATCCACTTAATATAGACACTATATTATATTCTATAATAGGCAATTTAACCTATCGTTGCAAGCATAATCTTTTATTTCTGTGACACATTACTGAAACATTGAATGACCTTTAATCCCACGATCAAATACGGCTAAAAAGAATAAACCGATAACGAGCAATCCAATCATTGATAAGAACATCACATGCATATTGAAATAATCGACAAGTAAACCGCCCACAAGCGGTCCTAATGCTTTACCAACTGTCGATGCAGAATTGACGATACCTTGATACACGCCTTCACGCCCTTGAGGGGCAAGATGACTGGCAATCGTCGGCACTGCTGGCCAAATAAACATTTCTGCAAAGGTCATAATCACCATACCGACAACAAAAAATGAAAAAGATGTCGCAAAGCTTGTAACATAAAATGACAAAATTAAAATAAAGACACCAACGTATAATTGTTTTTTCAATTGCCCTTTCAACAAATGAACAATCGGTGCAATTAACGGTTGACCGACTAAAATTAGCACACCATTTAATGTCCATAATAAGCTATACTGCGGCATAGAAATACCTATTTCTTGTGTGAAAGACGCGATTGTTGTTTGCCACTGAACGTAAGCAACCCAACAGCATGCAAACATCACACATAATAAAATAAGTGCTGTAAAGTGCTTTTTATTTTGCACGTTTGCAACATTTTCAATTGTCGTATGCTGTTTCACTGTAGCTTGATATTCTACATTGAATTGCCATATCGCAATAATAAAGAATGCGACATACATCAATAAGTTCGCTAAAAAGATATAGTTAAAACTAAAGTCCGCAACGATACCGCCTAATGCCGCTCCAAGTGCGACACCAATATTTTGTGCTAAATAAATGGCATTGAATGTCTTGCGTCCACCTTGTGGCCATAGCGCCCCTGCCATAGCATAAATTGCCGGGATAATCATACCTCCACCAAAACCTAACATAATAAGCCATATCGCATACCACGGCCATCCGTGAAAAAAGTTTAAAAGACATGTCGCAATTAAACTAAAAATTGTTCCAATCATAATCGTACGGTACCCGCCTAGACGGTCAAACATTGTCCCACCTAGTAAGTTGCCAGCAATCATGCCAATCGAATTAATCATTAACACTAAACCAGCAACACTCAATGATTTACCGAGTTCATTCGTCATATAAATCGTATTTAACGGCCATAAAAAACTCGCACCGGTAATATTAATTGCCATACCGATAACTAACCACCATATCGCGCGCGGCATTCGCATCATTATCTCCTCTTTCTCTCTATGGTCATATCTTTCAATATAACACGTCAGTCAAAAAATATGGTAAAATCTTGGAATATATTGTGTAAATGAGAAAGGACGAGACGAAATGGGAACAGTATTTCCTTATGCTTTCGAAAACAAGCGCTATCATACGCTTAACTATCATCTAAAAAATACATTTGGTGAAAAAATATTTAAAGTCGCATTGGACGGTGGCTTTGATTGTCCAAACCGTGATGGCACGGTTGCACATGGCGGCTGCACATTTTGTTCGGCAGCTGGTAGCGGTGACTTTGCCGGTAATCGCGCAGATGCCATTCCTGTACAATTTCAAGAAATCAAATCTCGCATGCATGAAAAATGGCACGAAGGCAAATACATCGCATATTTCCAAGCATTTACAAATACACACGCCCCTGTCGAAGTATTGCGTGAAAAATTTGAAGCGGCACTACAAGAAGAAGGCGTCGTTGGATTATCCATTGGCACACGTCCTGACTGCTTGCCAGATGACGTTGTAGAATATTTAGCAGAATTAAATGAAAGAACCTATTTATGGGTCGAACTCGGTTTACAAACGATCCATCAAACAACATCAGATCTCATTAACCGTGCACATGATATGGATGTGTATTATGAAGGTGTTGCAAAACTACGCAAACATGGTATTAACGTATGTAGCCATATTATTAACGGGTTACCTGGCGAAGATTATGACATGATGATGGAAACAGCCAAAGCGGTTGCGAATATGGACGTTCAAGGTATTAAAATCCATTTACTACACCTTTTAAAAGGCACGCCAATGGTAAAGCAATATGATAAAGGGTTATTACAATTTATGTCGAAAGAAGCCTATATCAACCTTGTATGTGACCAGCTCGAAATTCTACCACCTGAAATGATTGTTCATCGTATTACAGGCGATGGCCCAATTGATTTAATGGTGGGACCAATGTGGAGTGTTAACAAATGGGAAGTACTTAACGATATTGATGCTGAGCTTGAGCGCCGTGGATCGACGCAAGGTAGTCGTTATCAGAAAGCAGTACAACAATGATTGTCCAACGCATCTTACCGTTTGCCAAATTACTCATTACGTCACATATTCAAGCAGATAGTACTGTCATTGATGCAACGTGTGGTAACGGGCATGATACCTTGTTTTTGGCAGAGGCAGTACCTGATGGCCATGTTTATGCTTGTGATATTCAACGAGCAGCAATTGAGGCAACACATCAAAAAATACAAAACTTCCAACATGTGACACTCGTTCAAACAGGTCATGAAAATATCGTCAATCATATCAGTGCTGAACATTTAACACGCTTAGATGCTGCTATTTTCAACTTGGGTTACTTGCCTAAAGGTGATAAACATATTGTGACACAGCCAGAAACAACCATTTCAGCGATTGAAACCATTTTTAAGCAGCTTCGTCCAGAAGGTATTATTGTGTTAGTTGTGTATCCAGGACACCCTGAAGGTCAAATTGAAAGCCAACACGTGTATCGCTATTTACAAGCATTCGATCAACAACAAGCACATATATTACAATACAGCTTTATTAACCAGCAAAATCATCCACCTTATGTGATTGCAATAGAAAAAAGATAAATGCAAAAAACTGTACGGCATCAAAATCCGTACAGTTTTTAATATGAAGCGCTTTAGTTTCCAAGGCCCAACTTCATAATTTGGCTATATTGCTGGTCCATTTTAGTCTGATGATGTTTAATTTCTGAAGCAATCATAGCAAATAAATCACGCTTTTTATCAAGCATATCTTCGTTATAGTAAATCATAACAGTGCGCTCATCATTAGTTGGTCGCTCTTTAAAAATCCACTTTTTACTCACTAAATGATTGTATGTACGCGAGCGTTTGTATGACTTGATTTGAACAAATTTGTCCATTTCTTTTAAAGTCATCGCACCCTTTTCCCAAAGCGTCAACAAGATTAGCAATTCGTCCTTTGTTAATTCGAACTTTTCAGCAATTGCGTCAAACACTGTTTCTATTTCCGTTTGCAACGAATACAATGCTTTAATACCATTTTTGTTATCTGCTTTACCATCAGTCATTCATCATTCTCCCATCTTGAAACATAATCAACATTACTAATATACCCACTAAAGCAACTTTTGAAACTAATAATATTGAGCAAATTTAGAATATTTTCTTTTGTATTATAATATCCTACAAATACAATCTAGGAAACCGACAATAACGTAATAAAAAAAGACATCGCCCAATAAAGGACGACATCTTTTTACAATTTATCTAATATTAGAATAAATGATTGATTGAGTCTTGCATGTCTTTAAGAATTTGCGCAGATTTTTTGAATTTCGCTGCTTCATCTTCATTTAAAGGTGTTTCGATAATACGTACAGCACCTTCAGCATTGATCACTGTTGGTACACCTGTGTAAACACCATCAACGCCGTATTCACCTTCTAAGTAGCTAGAAACTGTTAATACAACATTTTGGTTACGTAAAATCGCTTTAGAGATATGCATTAAGCCCATTGCAACACCGTAGTAAGTTGCACCTTTTGCTTTGATAATGTCATATGCAGCATCACGTGTATTTACATAGATGTCTTCGATTAAGTGTTCTTTTTCAGGGTTTTCTTTCAATAAGTCGTATAATGGACGACCTGCAATTGTTGCACTTGACCATACTGGCACTTCAGAGTCACCGTGTTCACCAATAATGTTAGCATGTACACTTGATGGTGCTACATCGAACTCTTCACTTAATAAATGTTTGAAGCGTGCTGTATCTAAAATTGTACCTGAACCAATAACTTTGTGTTTTGGTAAGCCAGAGTATTTCAACGTTACATATGTTAATACGTCAACAGGGTTTGCTGCGATTAAGAAAATACCGTCGAAACCACTATCCATAATTGGTGTGATAATACCTTTGTAAATCTTAGCATTTTTTTCAACTAAGTCTAAACGTGTTTCGCCCACTTTTTGTGGTGCACCCGCACAGATTACGATTAAATCGGCGTCGCCACAGTCTGAATATTGACCTGCTTTAACTTTTACTGGAGACATTGCATATGGTGCACCGTGATTTAAATCAAGTACATCACCACGAACTTTGTCCTCATTAATGTCAATAATCACTAACTCGTCTGCAATACCTTGACTGACCATTGTAAATGCGTAACTTGCACCTACTGCACCGTCACCTACTAATACTACTTTATTACCTTTTTTCGCCATAAAGACTCTCTCCAATCTATCTATAATCAATGTTATAACCGTTTTTATATGTGAAGCATTTCACATATAATAATCTATCACGCTTTACCGCTAAGTTCAAGTTTTAAAAATATATAATATCGCTATTTATTACCAACATAACATTTTAATACTATTTTTAAAATTAAATGGTCTATTTACTATCATTAGCAAATGACGTTATAACATTATCTTAGTTATAGACAATTGATTTACACGTTTTATGAAACAAACATTTCCTTATATATGTCATTTTAGTGTATTTTCATCTTCCACTAAAAAACCGGCAGCGTGAACGCGATTGTTTAAAAAGCTTAAAATATAGCGCATTACCGCTTCTCGTTGTGGTTCATTATGCACTTCATGTGCAAAGCCTTGCCACGCCTTCACATAAAGCTCCTCATAGTCACATACGGTCACAAGTTGGCGTGTCACAGAAGTATCCGTAATGCGGTCTGCCGTACCATACATTAAGCAGAGCGGCACAGCTTTCATATTATGAATATGATTCGCCGTTTCTTTCATGTTGCGCACGACTTCTTGATACCAGTGATAGCTCACTTTTTTCAGCATAAGCGCATCGCTTAACGTTTCTTCTTGTACTTCTTCATTTGATGTTAAATCTGTTACATCAATGCCTAAATCAAATTTCGCTGCTTTAGATACATCGCCGATATTCGACGTTAAAATATTTTTACGCGTGTGACCATTATTTTGAAAAGCAAGCAGTGGCGAGATTAAAACAAGCCCTTCAATACCTAAGTCCACTTTTTCAAGTAAATTAACGGCAATTAATCCGCCTAAACCTACACCAATCATAAAAATCGGCAAATGGTACCCTTCTGCGATTTTCAACCACTCTAAAACAGATTCATGATATTCATCAAAACTGTCTACTTGACCTTTATTCATACGAGATGTCTGCCCTTGTCCTGGCAAGTCCCCCATAATTACATGGTAGCCATTTCGTCTCAAATGTGTAATAACATACGCATATCGTCCTGTATGCTCTAACAAATTATGAACAATAACAACGACACCTTTTGCTTCACTTACTGTTTCCCATTTCCACATATGTACCGAACCTTTCTTGCTAAATACTTTTATATTTCATTATAGCTTGTCTTACCCTATCATGGCTAATAAAAATCAAATATTGCACAACGCTATGATATTGAACAAAAAATAATTTCCAATTACAGCTTATTTGGGCACTTCGTATGTTTCGTTGTAAAGTTTTCCATTAAAAACGTTTTCATCACATTAATGTTCGTGATACACTGTAATTAAACATCAAACAAAGTTATGGGAGGAATAAAAATGGGTTTATTCAAAGACTTTTTTATTGCTTTATCAAACAACGCTTTTCTTAATGCATCAGCTAAAAAAATTGGTCCGTCACTAGGCGCAAACAAAGTTGTAGCTGGTAATTCTATCGAAGACGTTGTCAGAACAATTCGACGTCTTAACAATAAAAATATTGCAGCAACTGTCGACAACCTTGGTGAGTTTGTGAATTCAAAACAAGAAGCGATTGCTGCCAAAGATGACATCTTAAAAATCATGTCGGCTATACATACAAATCAATTAGACGCACATGTCTCTATTAAGCTTAGTCAGTTAGGGGCAGAATTCGATCGTCAACTTGCTTACGACAACGTATACGAAATCGTCAAAAAAGCAGATGAGTACAATCATATGCACATTAACTTTGACACTGAAAAATATGATAGTTTATCAGACATTACACATACATTAGATCAGTTAAAGACTGAATTTTCTAATGTTGGCACAGTGATTCAAGCTTACCTCTTTAAAGCGGATGAGCTGATTGATAAATATCCTGACTTACGACTTCGTTTGGTTAAAGGTGCTTATAAAGAATCGCCACATATCGCTTATCAAACAACCGAAGAAATTGATGCCAATTACATTCGTTTAATTGAAAAGAGATTATTAAATGCGCAAAACTTTACATCGATTGCGACGCACGACCATCGTGTTATTAATCATGTGAAAGCATTTGTAGAAGCACATAATATTGATAAGTCTAAGTTTGAATTTCAAATGCTATATGGTTTCCGCTCTGAGCTTGCTGAAGCCATAGCAAAAGAAGGCTACAACTTTACAATCTATGTGCCTTATGGCGATGACTGGTTTGGCTACTTTATGAGACGTCTTGCGGAACGTCCGCAAAACTTAGCACTTGCATTCAAAGAGTTCGTTAAACCAAAATCACTCGCTGTAGTAGGTGCAGTTGCTGTAACAGCATTACTGTTAGGTAAAAAGTGTAAAAAACACTAAATAGCAGAAACCCCTTGAAGATTTCATTCAAAACCTTCAAGGGGTTATTTTATACTGTCTATCTTCTGTGGTGGATAGATAATTAAAAGTACCTATATTATAATTTCATATACGTAGGAATAGCTAGGCATGTCGAAGCGTACAATCTTGATGGGTTGTGCGCTTTTTCAGTACCATCGTTTCTTTATTGCTCGCTTTCCTGCAGGCCTCGCTCGAACTAATAAACGCTTTTATTTAAAGCATTAAGAAGCGTTTATGGATTTCTCACGTCGGCTTATTCTGCAAGGAGTCTCGCAATAGAAACGATTACTTCGTGATGCAAAATAAATACGTCAACATAATAAGCGTTCTAGCTATTACCACGTAACGTTTAAGCAACATAACGCGTTAGGCCGTCCTTGACAGGGCGTTGATACAGCCTGAAAATCAACAGTATCCGTGCTTTGAAGTTATCAAAATTTCGATAGCTATACGATACGCGTTTTATTAACTTGATTTATTGTTTATCCCTTCAATACCACCATTATTGAGTTGTGGGTTATTAATCGTTGTATGGATGATTGGTAAGTATAGAATCAGATGACACGCCAAACACAACAAGATACCTTTTTCTTCTCAACACATTGTAATGTTTCTTTAAAGCACAACCAACCACATTGTTTTAGTGATTCATATTTTATGGTTATTAACCAATCGCTTTTAATAAGTTCGCCATTTCAATAGCGCCAACTGCAACTTCTGAACCTTTATTACCAGCTTTTGTACCAGCACGTTCAATGGCTTGTTCGATATTTTCTGTAGTTAGTACACCGAAAATAACCGGTACACCTGTGTCATCACTCGCTTTGGCAATCCCTTTTGCCGCTTCATTACAAACGTAGTCGTAATGTGATGTAGCACCTCGAATGACACAACCGAGTGTAATCACTGCATCATATTTGCCAGATTGTGCCATTTTTTTCGCAACAATCGGTAATTCAAATGCACCCGGTACATATGCAACATCAATCGCATCTTCCTCTACTTGATGACGTTTCAACGCGTCCAATGCACCTTCTAATAAACGACCTGTAATCAAATCATTAAAACGACTTACAACGATACCAATTTTTAATCCTTGTCCTACTAATTGTCCTTCAAAATTCATGTTTTTATCCTCCAATTATATTAAATGTCTCATTTGATTTTTTTTGACTTCCATATAGTCATGATTGTGCACATTCGTTTCCGTAATAACAGGTATGCGATTTGTCATCGTAATACCATAATGTGCCAGACCTTCAAATTTTTCCGGATTGTTCGTCATTAAGTTCACTGACGTAACACCGAAATGTTTTAAAATTTGTGCTGCATTATCATAGTCACGCATATCCGGCGCAAACCCAAGTGCCTCATTGGCCGAAACGGTATTGTAGCCTTGTTCAATTAATTCATAAGCTTTTAACTTATTCATGAGTCCAATGCCACGACCTTCTTGTGGTAAATAAATAACCATACCACCATGATTGTTAATATATGACATGGCAAATTCTAATTGTTCACCACAATCACATCTTGCACTATGAAAAATATCGCCCGTTGCACACGCTGAATGAATACGCACATTCATTTCATCTTGAATGTCACCATTCACAACAGCGATTAATTCCGAACCATCAATATCCGACGTAAAGCCATACATATCAAACGTGCCATAGCGTGTTGGCAATTGCACTTTCGCTTCTTGCGTAATAAGTGACTGATTCGTTTTAATGTAATCTACTAAATCATCAATCGTAATCATGCACAAACCATGCTTTTCTTTGAACATTTGTAATGCTTCACCTCTTGCCATCGTGCCATCTTCATTCATAATTTCACAGATGACACCCGCTGGTTTCGCACCTGTTAACTTCGCAAGATCGACAGTCGCTTCTGTATGACCACGACGTCCTAATACACCTTTTTCATGTGCAATGAGCGGAAATACGTGCCCAGGTCGGTTGAATGTTGCAGCCGTCATATTGTCATCAATTAACGCACGTGCAGTACGTGTTCGTTCAAACGCACTAATACCCGTTGTTGAATCAACGTGATCAATACTGACAGTAAATGCTGTCGAATGTGGATCTGTATTATTTTGCACCATCGCATCAATACCTGCTTGTTGTGCAATTGATTGATCAACCGGACAACAAATCAACCCGCGACCATATCGTGCCATAAAGTTAACCGTATCGTCTTTCATCCATTGTGTAATGGCGAGCAAATCGCCTTCGTTCTCTCTGTCGTCATCATCGCAAACAATAATTGATTCACCGTTTTTTAATGCTTGCAATGCAACTTCTATCTTGTCAAACGCCATCCTTTAGCCCTCCTCGACTTCTCATCAATGTTAAAAACCTGCACGTAATAAACTATCTACCGATACACCGTTATTTTGACGCGTAATATTTTCAACATATTTGAATAACATATCTGTTTCTAAATGGACAGGATCGCCCTGCTTTTTCATCGATAATATTGTCGCTTTACGCGTCTCAGGAATCAGATGAATATCAAAACTTGTCGTTTCTTTTTTAAAAACAGTCAAGCTGACACCATCTACCGCAATCGAACCTTGTGGAATCATTTGGTTTAAAATATGATTCGGTGCTTTAATCGTATAAATCCATTCGTTACGGGATTGCTTAATATTCAAAATAACGCCTTTATCATCGACGTGACCTTGGACGAAATGACCGCCCAAACGACCAGTCGCAAGTAGGGCTCGTTCTAGATTCACTGATTGACCTGTCGATAATTGTCCTAAATACGTTTTATCTTCTGTGCCAGCAATGACTTGAACGGTAAATGATGTTGCATCAAATCGCACGACTGTTAAACACGTGCCATTCACACTAATCGAGTCACCGATATGCATATCACTTAAGATTTTTTCACATTGAATCGTTAATTCTGTTATAGGATTTTGCTTTTTTATCGATTGGATTGTACCAATTTCTTCAACGATACCCGTGAACATGAGATCACTTCCTTTTCATGAGTAGTTTCATGTCCGTATCTATCATTTCAGAATGTACAATTTCAAAATGGTTAAGCTGATCAAGTGGCGTCACACCTTCAGTTTGAAAGTATTGATACTTACCTTGACCACCTATTATTTTCGGGGCTAAATAAAGGATAAAGGTTGAAATAAATTCAGAAGCTAAAAATTGTGAAGTTAGTTTCGGCCCAGCTTCTATAAGGACACGGCCAAAACCTTTGTTATATAAATCATGTAAGACTGTCTCAGTTTCAGTATTAGGTAGTTGTACAATGTTGACATGTTCCAATGGTGATACAAGCGCTGTGTTATCTGTGTACACATAAACTGGTGCTAAATGATCGTGGAACAATGTCGCATCCCAATTGATATTTCCTGAACGCGTCAATATTACACGCGCTGGATGTCGACCATCAGCTGTACGTACTGTAAGGCTCGGGTTATCCGCGGTTAACGTTCCATTCCCAGTTACAATCGCATCATGCATATGACGTAACTTGAAAACATCTGTTTTAACAGCTTTTGATGTAATCCATTGGCTTTCATCGTGATCCGTTGCTTGCTTACCGTCCAAACTTGCACTGACTTTTACAGTGACAATGGGTAACGATGCCGTCTTACTTGTAAAGAACGGTGCGTATAGTTGCTCGGCACGTGGATGCGGTTCATAGTATACATCAATGCCTTTTTCCACCATCATATCATGACCTGTCGCAGGTAACGTGATGTCTCTAGCCGCATAAACGACTTTTTGAATACCTGTTTCAATAATACGGGCTGCACACGGCGGTGTGGCACCATAATGCGAACATGGTTCCAATGAAACATAAATCGTTGCACCTTTCACATTGTCTTGCCCTGCCATATCAATTGCTTGAATTTCAGCATGCTTATCACCTTTTTTAAGATGTGCACCCATACCAATGATACGACCCTCTTTAACAATAACAGCGCCAACAGGTGGATTAACACCCGTTTGTCCTTCTACCATTTCTGCTAAACTGATTGCCTGTTCTAAATATTGTTTTATTGTCATCACCTCAAATCTAAAAACAAAAAACCACTCGTTTTAACTGTTCGAGTGGTTGGATTTATCATAATGTAACAGCATAGCACATGCTACATTTTCAGCTATTTTACCATCACTAAATAAGCGATACGACTGTATTAAAAAATACAATGTATTGCGCGTCATGGTACACTGATGATTCTTCCTCCCATCCAGACTTTCACTGTCGGCTCTAGATTCTCACTAGATCAGCCATAGTCAACAGAAACTGTTCACTACAGGTCGCAGGCTTAAATTTACTGCCGGTTGGGATTTCCACCCAGCCCCGAAAGAATATCATATATGAAATTGTTTGAGATTCAAGATACGCAACAGTCATCGCATGTTAAAACATATACGATACTGTACGCATTTAGCTTACTCCATTTTTTTACAATTGACAATGCATTTGCACTAAAATCATCGGAATTATAATACTTATTCTGTCGTATTAAGGAGCCGGACAGAAAAAACTTTCAACGCCCCACACAGAAAAGCGTGTATCAAAAATGTTTAGCATTAAGCAAAATTTTGTAGAAATATAAAGTCTGCTAGAAACACTGGCAATATAAGTTTTAAAATAACTGATTATCTTCAATTCTAATCCGCCTTATAGAAACACTACAACAAAAGCACTGCTGATAAACGCATTATTGCCTACTTATCTCTTATACTTCAGACTCTTTTTCTAATTGTTGATATAATTGCCCAACTGTCTTAACCGCTTGTTGGACAATCATCGTCACTGCATTGCGCTGAAAATTCACGCCGTTCGTAATTTGACCGATTGCACGAATATTTGTCATCGTTCCATAGCGCGGACTAATCACTTCATTCGTCTCAGGGACAATTTGGATACCGCCCATCGGATGTGCTTGAATCATTTGTTTATTCGCCATATCAAGCAATAGTGCATCAGATTCATCCAACTGATCTAAGCGTGTTTTCGGCCCCGTCGCATTAATCACCACATCCACCATACATTGACGACCTGCGTCATCAAATTTCAAACGATAACGGCCATTCGTTCGTTCAACATGTGACAATCCCGAACGAATCTCTAACATGTCATTGTGCAACGCATTCAAAATAAGTTCTGCCGTATCACGTGGCATTGGATTCGAATTTTCTTTCACATATTGATGATAGCGTTCATGATAAGCTTGTTGGTCTGCATGCGTTAAACTATTCCAAATCCAGTCCATATTATCCTTAACTGCCATTAATACACTTTGCAAGCGTCCAAGTTGTTTAGCATGTGCCATATCATATTTCAAATCTTGCATAACATCGCCAGTTTTACGTTGTAATAGTTGTTCGAGAGGAATCTCCAACGCATCACATTCTTTACGAAAAAGTTCAATAACCGTTTCTAATGGCACAGAATCCATATGCTTGCGCTTTAATTTTGAAAAATGCGCTTTCGTTAAATAGTGTAAATCAACCTTTGTCATATCCCCGCGCACACTCGGTAGTTGACCACTACGACTGGCTAACATGAGCGGCTTGTTATGATGATTCAAGACATATCGAATGACATCTAGGCTCGCTAAACCCGTCCCAATAACCGCAATTTTATCCGTATCCACAACTTGGTCTAACGTGCGATTCGCTGGATATGGAGAGTCGATATAACCACGTTGCCCTTTTAATTGATATGGATCGTTATAAGACATCGTTCCAATCGTTAAAAAGACATAATCATACGTGTTCACAATATCATCTGTACATACAGTGATTTTGGGATGACAACTTGTGCTATCCTGCACCTCAACACCGAGTTGCGTAACTTCTTGACGCACCACATGAATATTGTCATACAATTGTATGTAATGATCTAAATAACCTTTCATATAATGACCGAAAACAAAACGTGGCAAATACGTCGCACGCCCATAGTCAAAATCATTTTGCGTCTCATACCATTCACGAAATTCATGAACATTATCAATATTGAGTGACAACATATCCACCGGCACATTAATTAATAAATCATCGCTATCATTTTGAAATGGTTCCCCTTGTCCCATATTTTTTTCATTATCATAAATCGTTACGTCAAGTTCTGCAAAGTTCGGATGTTTAACAAGCTGTCTCAAAACACTTACCCCTGCTGTCCCCACACCAATAATTGCAACTTTCATTCTTTCATCACCTTCAACAAATTCATTTCACATTGTTATACCCTTTTTTAGCCTAGACGCACCACATTTAGTACTAAATATAGATTTTTATGAAAATGCACAGTCATGTTATACTAAAAATGAAAAACGAGACACATTCCACGTTCGATTCAGATAATCAAATATCTGATAACCGGTTCAAACGATTGATTGAGGTGAACATATGTTTAGATTCATTATAAAAGTCATCATATCCACAATAATTTTATTCTTTACACTCGGACGTAAAAATAAAGCACAATAAAGCGTTTTTCGCTCTATTGTGCTTTATTTACTATTTAATAATTTTTGCCATCTTTGTGCTTCTCATCGTCTTTATAGACATACCAGTTAAAGTACTTACCTTCAGTTTTTATGTCCTTATAGAAGTCAGCGATGATTGTCGCATTACTTTTCGCCCAATTAATATCAGTCGCATATTGATGCTCACCCGGATCTTTCGGGTTCCATCTCATGCTGTACAACGTATTTTGATCTGGATGTGATAAGTAGTGATCATGAATAAACTTCGCACCACCATTAATCGCCTTTTCAGGTGTATCCCATCCTTTTTTCTTCGCATATTCCGCACCTGTTTTAATCGGATCTTCGTCCAAAGCACCCACACCATAGAAGTTGTAGTACTTTTTACCGTCGATTTCAACCCCATTAGACAGTTCAGACATGACTGAACCCGTTTCTAACAAAGCATGAGAAATCAAGTAAACTTCATTGACCTGTTGCTCTTTCGCTGCTGCAATGAAATCATCCGTATGCGCTAATAAAGTTGGATGGTCGTACAACATACGTTTAATTCTATTTTTATCAATACCTTGATACTTCGATAAATCTAAAAACTGATATTTTTGGCGTTTGTCATCCATAAATACTGAACTATCCATTGCGTCACGGATTTCTGCATCCGACGCATCACGCCAGTTTGTATTATCTTTATTTGAGACTTGTTGACTTGTATAGTTATCAATCTGCTTTTTCGCAGCAGCTTCTAATGTTACATCTAACTTTTCAACTGATTCCACTTGATCGACTGATTCAAAAAAGATCTGGTCTTTAATCATATTAAAAAAGGTAAACGCTGTAACTAAAGCTATGACAAATAGTCCAACAATCACAATAATTGAACTTTTGTTACGCTGTTTCATAGATACACCTCTTCAGAATATTCTTTTTTCTGATGATCCTATTTCATTCACACTTGAATACAAATTTTACCACCAACTTGTGCTTTACACAATTCGATTCACCTGTTGTTACAGATTCATAAAGCAACAGTAATATCTATGTAACGTTCATCGCTCCAAAACCTTTGCACGAATCGTAGCACTGCACTTGTGAAAAATATGTCCAATCTATTTCCATCAACATATTTTATAATGGACGGCGATAGTCCATCATGACAAAACTCATCGCTTGTGAACGATTTTTATAATAATACGGCACTAAATCGACCTTGCCTTCGATCTCTCCAGCACGATACATCATTTCTTTTTCAATGTTATTAATCATAATAAAATCAGATTTATCACGAATCTCATCTAAATCCTCGTTGCGCGCAAAAAAATGAACTAAATTTAAATGTTCGTAATCCATGTTAACTCCCCCTCTTATGCCCTGAATAAAATAGCTAAATGAATCATTAAACCATCTTTTTTATCATTATGTTGCTATTTTTCAGTCATAAACGATGTCTAGAACTTAAAATAGCACACATCAACAAATGTCACAATCCTTGAACTGTGATAAAAATACTGTGACCGGTCATTCTATCATACAAGGAGGTGCGTTCATATAGACTTTCATGAACTATATCAACGTTATCACAAGTACATTCATTACTTACTCAACAGGTATCATATTCGCTATCATTACGATGAGTATTTCCAACTTTTACTCATCAAATTATGGGAACTTTATCAAAACTTTGATACATCTCGAGATACCAATTTACATGCTTACCTCACATATCGCCTTAAATTTTATTTAATCGACTTGTTAAGAAAGCAAAGTCGTCAGCCACAACTGACATCTATTGACACACCAGAAAACCAGCTTCCGACGACGAACATCAATGACAAGTTATTCTCCATCCAACAATGGGCGTTACAGCTCCCACATACGCATCGACACTGGCTTCACCTGTATTTGCAAGGTTATACACAGCTAGAAATTGCAGAACGTTTAAGTCGCTCCCCTACATCTATCAAAAAATATAAAAAAGAAACACTGCAAGCACTTCGTCATTCTCACTTTAAAGATTACTAGGAGGTCGAACGATGTCATACCCAATCAACATTGCCTATGACACATTACTTTATATTCGAACGTCACAACATGCCACGCATTGTCTAGATTTGTGTTTTAGCACACATCTCACACATACGACATTAACCTTTCACGCATTGATGAAGCATATGCTGGCGTCGCACCATAAACATTGGTATACACAAAAGCAGCTTTCTCGCCAAATACTTGGTAAACATCAATTAATGCCTATTTATATCTCCAAAAAACTCATTTTATGTCCGTTACAGTCACGTCGTGCACCTGTGCAATATTACATTAATATGCAACAAGTCGTTGGTATGTCTTCGCACAGAGCGCATACGACAATCGTCTTCATAAACAATCATCGTATCACAATCCCCTATCCCTACACTGTTTGTGTTAAAAAATGGAAAGCTGCGCAAATATTAATGCAAACGCTCAATCATTAGTCTACTTTATTAAATTTATACTCTACTAAACGCTTTGTGAAAAACGCATTGGCCACTTTCATCATAAGCATCGCGATCAACATCAATACGACACCACCAACTAATGCTGCAATCACAGTTGACGTTGATAGGGTCACTTGTGGATGAATAAAATGATTGACTGCTGTTAAACTTAACAACATGCCTGTTATTAGTATACCTAGCAACAGAATATTCGCCATAAACAAACCGATTAATGTAGCAAATAAATGGTTCGCACCAACAACTCTTGATTTAAAGACATGTTCTTGTAAATAAAAACTGGCGAATTTACCGGGTGTTTTAAATTGTTCTTGTACAGCGTCCATTCTATCGTCAGATAACAACTCAGCTAACTTCGCCTTTTCACGACGGTTCAAATACCACAGTTGTTTTTCCACTTTATATTTAAAAACGTTATTCTTCATACAAAACTCCTTTTTATTCATTTCTTTTTAAAGGTTCACATAAAAAATGGGAGTGACAGGTACCAGCTTATTATATCGTAGGTACGATGTCACTCCTATCGTCTATTTTTATAAAATGCTTAATCCAGATGATTGAATATCTTTTGCAAATCCTTGAACTGTATCGACTGATAATGTATTAATATCGCGACCAATATTCGCAACTTTTTTCACAACATCGGCAGGACAAGTAATAATATCTGCACCGATTTCATCTGCTTGAATCACATTGAATAATTCACGGCAGCTTGCCCATAACAATTTGACACCTTTTTTGCTATGTGTAACGCGCACAGATTCTTTCATCAATGGCAGTGGATCCACACCAGTGTCAGCAATACGCCCAGCAAATACTGATACGTATGTTTCAACACCTTCTGTAACAGCATCTGTAATTGCTTGTACTTGTTCAAGTGTGTAAACAGCTGTTACGTTCAATTTCACGCCTTGTGCTGATAATTTTTCAATCAGTGGCAGCATAGATTCTCCTTTTGTGTTCACAATCGGAATCTTAACGAAAATATTTTCGCCGAATTGCTCGATGATTTTCGCTTCTTTCTCCATTGTTTCCATATCATCACCAAATACTTCAAATGAAATTGAAGCATCTGGAATCGCTTCGACAACTTCTTGTGCGAATGTTTTATAATCTTGTACACCCGCTTTAGCCATCAAGCTAGGGTTCGTTGTAAAACCGTCCACTTCTTTATTTTGGTATGCTTGTTTCATTTGTGCAATATCTGCACCATCTGCGAATACTTGTACTTTTAAATCAGCCATTGTAAGCCTCCTAGTTCTGTCTCATGGATTTTACTTATAATTATGCCTATATTAAAATATTAACATTTTTATCATATTAAAGGCTATATATAAGCATTAATGAATGGATTGTATATTAACACCTTTATTCTTATTGAACAAATATGCTATTATTACAAGCGATAATAAAGGAGGCAGTCGCATGTCGAAATCAAAAAAATATTTTTATTTATCTGTGCTGCTTATTATAGCTAGTTTTTATTTTAACGCACAAAATCCCATCTTAAATCAACATTTTAGTTCCATTGTTAAAATTATTTTTATTTGTAGCATTATCAATACAATCACATTAATTATTGCCATTCTATTTGCAGACAAGTCAATCAAATATCTGCCTGAAAAAAGAAGTTGGATTCATCGAGCGGCCAAAGCCTTACCTTGGATACTATTCGTCGTTATTGTCTTTCACCTCATCTCAGCATTTCGTACATTTGGTATTATTTAATGTGAGGTGGTATCAACGTGAAATACATAGCGGTTTTTATCGGTGGAAGTTTAGGTGCCGGCTTAAGATATGCGTTTGCGAGTCTTCCTAACGACGGCATGTTTCCAGTTGGGACATTTATCGCAAACTTATTAGGGGCATTATTAATGGGATATTGCGCTGCTGTAACACCCCCACTTTTTGAGCGTTATCCTTTGATTAAAAAAGGCATAACAACGGGTTTTATTGGTGCTTTCACAACCTTTTCAACTTTCCAATATGAACTTGTTCAATTATTTAATCAAACTGCATGGGTACCCCTATTCACATATATGTTATTGAGTTATTTCGGTGGCATAGTATGTTGTTATATCGGCTATCGAATAGGAGGGGCGCAACGATGAATTTACTTCTCGTACTTTTAGGCGGAGGCATAGGCGCTACAGCACGCGCATATGTAGCTGATGTGTGTGCATCTTTTTACCATCAATCCTTTCCTATCGCAACACTCATCGTCAATCTCATAGGCAGTGGACTCATTGGTCTATGTGGCGGTCTTTTAGTGGCACACACACCTCTACATGCGTTATTCGTTATTGGGTTTCTTGGCGGTTTAACAACTTTCTCAACCGTTCAACTCGAACTCGTTCAAATGATTCAAAAACGACAACTTGGACAATGGATCAGTTATAGCTTTTTACAATACGCCTGCTGTTTCGGTTGTTGTTATATCGGTACATTACTCATATAAAATCGAGTAGGAGAATAGCCATTAGTTGACTATTCGTCCTCTCACACCACCAAGCGTCAGACTGTCTAACAAATAAAATGTAAGAGGAAATCAGAAAGGTTTCTTCTTACA
>NZ_JXWY01000101.1 GCF_000934465.1 Staphylococcus microti
ATTGGTTTTCATCGATTTTTTGTTTTTAAAATTCAAAGAAACGGCTTGAGGTATTCTGAGCAGTTATAAAAATTAATTTGTGTTGAATATTGCTACTACATTCTTGAAAAAGGGATGTAGATTTATAGCCCATAACTTTTTTGAATTCCATCGACGATATGGCGTCGAAAGAAACATAAATAGACCGTATAAAAGAAAAAAACAGTCTACTTTATCTGGACTGGC
>NZ_JXWY01000102.1 GCF_000934465.1 Staphylococcus microti
TTTGTATTTTTTCAGTTAAATTACTTTGAGGATCTGTATCAATTGCTAATACTTTATAACCATCTTTCGCTAATAAATAAGTAAGTATTTCTGTTAAAGTAGATTTACCTACCCCCCCTTTAAAACAACCAATCGTTATTACTATTGTCATATAACCAAACCTCTTTTCTGATTCTGTTAATTACATTTTATTTATATCTATAATAACAAATATCTCAGCTATTC
>NZ_JXWY01000013.1 GCF_000934465.1 Staphylococcus microti
AACGGAAACGGAGGGAGTCATTGAGTGCTTATATTTCAATGGTTACGGCATTTTGGGAACGTCTCGGGGACGTTCGCTACATACTTTTGATTAAGTTAATAGTCTTTTGTTTTTCTTCTGTCGCAGTTTCTTCTAATAAATGAGAATAAACTTCTAATGTTGTTTTTATGTTAGCATGCCCAAGCCTTTTAGATATATAGTAAATTGATACACCGCCATGCAATAAATAAGAACAATGTGTATGTCTGATCGCGTGCAATGTAAAGTTACCAATTCTATTTTCTAAACAGAATTTTTGCAGAACCTTTGTAACAGCATTATTTGTTATTAATGAATGACCAGTATTGAATATTTGTTTATTCATATTGATTGGCATTTCTGACAATGTTGTTCGCAATACTTTCATATCTTCAGGTGGAATGTCAACTATACGATCAGATGTTTCTGTTTTCGTACCTCTTAAATGAATCGTATTTTTTAAGTAGTCAATATCATCAGTTGTTAATTTTTGAACTTCCCCAAAACGTCCACCTGTAATAACTAGAATGTAGATAAAAAGATACGATTGCACAGGTACATTCGCTGCATAAGTTTTTAATTCTTTATAATCTTTTATACTCATAAATTTATCTTCTTCAGGCTGGCTAGGTTTTTTACCTTTAATAATTGCTTTGTAAGTTGGGTCTTTGTAAATAAGTCCTTCCTGCACAGCATCAGACAACGATGCTTTTAGACAATTGTGTATCTTTTTGACCGATTCGGTGGCGTGATTAGCACCATACCATTTAATAAATTTACGATACAAAATAGTAGAGAAGTTGTTTAATGTAATGTCGTCTAGATTTTCAGTTGCTAAAAATTTTTTAAACTGATTAATAGCATTAACATACGTCTGGTATGCTTTATCTGTAATTACATTCTTTTTGTTGACTTCAATCCATTGTTCATAATAGTCGATAAAAGAACTTTTGTTATTGATAATAATGCCTTGCATTAACTTATTTTTAGCAATTGTTTCAGCTTCAGTCGCTTCTCTTTTAGTTTTAAAGCCTTTCTTTTTATATCGCTTTCCTTCATAGCCGAAATCATAATACCATTTGTTACCATTGTATTTTTTAACACTCATTCTCTTCACTCCTTTTAGAACGTATGTTCTATTTGTATTTAAAAAATATATAGGGTAGGCGGGCTACCCAGTATATTTTTATTGAATTACGCTACAATATGATTTACAATAACATTAAGATAACTCGAGAAGGATTAACACTGGGTCCCAAAATGGGGTAGGTGCGTTTGCACTGAGCATTCCTATGTGCCTGGGGTTATCTTTTTAAAATAAACATGGATATCTCTCTATTCCTTTTATTTTTTGTTCTACGCGTTATCTTTGCTTTGGTCGGCGGAAGATGACGCTTTTTCTATGTTCTTATACTCGTACATTTAACGCTCGGTGTTAAACATGGTATAATACAAGAAAAAGTAGGTGAAAAAATGTCCCCTAAAATAAAAGTGAGAAAAAAACCAGTTATTGTTGATGCAGAAAAAGCTAAAGAAACAATATTCATTGAGACCTTAGAAGGTCGCATGAAAGCCGAAAAGGGCGACTGGATTATAACTGGAGTTAACGGTGAAAAGTATCCAGTAAAACCAGATATATTCGAAAAGACATACGAAGTGCTTCTTGATTAAACTTCGAGAAGTGCTTTTTTGATAGCTTCGTAAGTGAAAGAATATGCCCAATGTACATTTTTTCCATAAATCTCTATACATATGAAGAAGGGCACGTGATGTGCCCTGCAAGAATCTTTATTTTCCTAAGCCCATGTTGATAATAATATCTCTTTCAATCTCTTCATTTTTTTTCGCTAATCTGCCACTTATAAAAAAGGCGTCGATTAAAGTCCAAAAACCTAGTCCGCCTAATGTGAAAGTCATTGCGATAGCATAACCAATGTCACCTAAGTAGTAACGATGTCCACCAATTCCTCCAGTAAAAAACCATAATAACCACGTAACACCTGTCTTTTTTTCTCTTTTGTCCATCTCTGATCGTAAAATCATTAAATCATTTTGAGTCATATTTTGTTTCGCTTGTAAATTCATTTTGCAAAACCTCCTAGTTCAATTTATTTATTAAACGCACGAAGCGGTTTAATCGGTTACTATAAAATTACTTTGCCTACAAGTTGTATACCTTCATTTTGATAGAAGTGTAAGTCCTTATAGTTTTTGTTCAGTGATATTAGAGTTAATCTATCATCTTCTACACGCACTTTTTTGACATAAGCTTCTCCGTTTATAATGAATACACCAATCTGTCCGTTCTTAATATCGTGTGTTTTCTCAACGAAGATGATTTCTCTGTTTCTAAAAACAGGCTCCATTGAATCACCATTGACTTGCAAAGCTAAGTCATGTGGTGGTATATAACCCTTCACATTGACTTTAAATCTCGGCTCATCAAACAGTTGTTCGCCAGTACCTGCAGAAGCGTATCCATAAACAGGTGTCTCTTGAATGATATCGCCTTTGTAATCGTCTAAGTCGATTACATCAGAACTGTTGTTGTTCTGTAACGACAATTGGTTTTTGACATAGTTATAAACGTTCTTCTTACGTTTATCTGTCAATTTAGATACTTCTTTAGAGATTTTAGATTCGATAGATTCAATTTGACGTTCTTCGTCTGGGACACGATATGCATCGACATCATAACCCATTAACCAAGCCTCACCGACATCTAATGTTTTAGATAGTAAATATAATTTGTGTTGGTCGGGAGATGATTTGTCGTTAACATATTGTGAAAGGTGACTTTTAGACATTTTTATTCCAAGTTCTTTTTGATATGGCTTAGACATGTTTAAAATGTCAACTTGGCGAAGATTTCTATCTTTCATCAATTGTTTTAATCTATCCGAAGTAGTTTGCATGTTATCACCTCTTTAATTTCATTATATAGGAAGAGAAAAAAAGTTCAATAGAAAAGTTCAATTTTTTTAACTTAAAGTGTTGACTTTGTTCAAGAGGAAGGTTATTATAAGTGTAGTTCAAATATTTGAACTTTAGGAGGTGGTTATTTGAAGACAAAATCTAACTTTGATTTTTCCTTATTGAATGGTCGTATAGTAGAAAAATACAGTACGCAATTTAACTTCGCCATCGCACTTGGAGTTTCAGAAAGAACACTATCTTTAAAGTTAAATAATAAAGTTCCTTGGAAAACAACGGATATAAAAAGAGCGTGTAAGCTCTTAGAAATTCCAATAGAAGATGTGCACAAATATTTTTTTAATAGTTAAGTTCAAATATTTGAACTTGATAGAAAGGCGAGAAGAATAATGCAACAAATTACATTAACCAAAGAAGAACTGAAAGAAATTATAGCAAAAGAAGTAAGAGAAGCTATAAATGGCAAGAAAATTATTAATCCAAATTTAATTTTTAGTGGTGTAAGAATTGAAAGTGAAGACTTTGAAAATATAAACGAGCAACACGAATTTATGAAGCATTTATCACTAGGAAGAATGAATAGGTTGGGTCAGCCGGTTTCACTAAAAAGGTATAGACATGGTTTTGAATCACATCATAGAAAAGCTTATGTACAAGATGCACATGACCATATTAGAAAACTAACATTGTCAGCATTTGGTGTAACACTTAACTCTGATTTAAGTGAATCGGAATACAGTCAAGCAGCAGAAATGTACACTGAGATCAAAGAACTTTACTTACATCTATACAAAAAGCGCTTAAGTGAATTAAGTATAGAAGATTTTAAATAAGGAGGCAGAGCAATGCAAGATTTACAAACCTTCAACTTTGAAGAATTACCAGTAAGAACATTAACAGTAGACGAGGAACCATATTTTGTAGGTAAAGATGTAGCCGAAATATTAGGTTATGCGAGAACTGACAATGCTATTCGGAATCACGTTGATAATGAGGATAAGCTGACGCACCAACTTAGTGCATCAGGTCAAAATAGAAACATGGTAATTATAAATGAATCAGGTTTATATAGTTTGATTTTCGATGCTGCTAAGCAAAGCAAAAATAAAAATATTAGAAAGATAGCAAAAAATTTCAAACGATGGGTGACTTCAGATGTCCTACCATCTATTCGCAAACACGGTATCTATGCAACAGACAATGTAATTGAGCAGACATTACAAAATCCAGATTACATTATTAACATTCTTACAGAATACAAAAAAGAACGTGAAGGTCGACTTTTAGCAGAGCAACAGGTACAAGAGTTAAAACCTAAAGCGACATATTACGATCTAGTTTTACAAAATAAGTCGTTATTATCGGTTACCAAAATTGCTAAAGATTACGGTATGAGCGCTAGGACATTAAATAAGCTATTACATGAATTAGGTGTGCAGTATAAGCAAGGTGATATTTGGCTGTTGTACGCAAAATATCAAGACAAAGGATACACGCAAACAAGCACATATGCTTTAGATGACGAACATTCTAAAGTAAGCACCAAATGGACGCAAAAAGGTAGGTTGTTTATTTATGACTTACTGAAACGCAACAACATCCTGCCGATGATAGAAAAACAATCAATTTAAAAGGGGGTAAGGGCAATGGAATTTGAATATGTTGACTTAATAGATGATACGCGGTTGGAAAACTGTTCACTTCAAGAAATAGACGGTGGGGCTTTTGGGTTACCTGGCATTTATATAGTTGCGACCTATACAAATGCACAAGGTAACAATAACCAACTAATTATAAACCCTGATTACATCTTAAAGATGAAGCATAAGAGTTTAAGTGTGGTTAATTAAGATTGGGCGAGCACACTACCAACAATTGAAAAACAACCAACTTAAAAGGAGGTATAGCAATGAAAGAATTAAAGCTAATCAAAAAAGCACTTCTCTTGTATATCGCTGCAACGATTTTAGAGAAAGTGCTTAAGAAAAAATCAGATGAAAAAATGTGGGAAAACGCTATGAGTTTCGCTCGTCAAAAACTAGATCTTGAATTAGCTCTAATAAAACCATATTTTCAGCCTGACGAGTGATTAGTTGCTTTGTATCTATTAGAAATTAAAACACACAACTCGTCGTGGGAGATGTGTGCTACGGAAATTTTGGTTGGTTTTAGTTTCCACGACCAACTGTACAAATTTTGCTGGTATCGTCTCCAGCCCTGTAATGTACTTAGATGTTCAATCAAAGTCTAGCGTCCTAATAAGTTACTGCCTTCTAGTACGCCTACCTTGTTAACGTCTCAGTTGACGATGGAGCACAACAAAAGATGCCCTGAATTTAGATTTACTTGTCTATAAAACCACAGGATGATTTAAAACCTCGCATAAGCAAGGAAACCACCTCCCAGTGTAATGGGGTTGGAATAAGTATATAACGAAATATCGTTATAGGCAATAAGGAGTGATACAGTGTTGAACTTGAAAGAGTTAAGAGAAGAAAAAGGAATTAGTCGCTATCGATTATCAAAAATGACAGGGCTACAAAATTCAACAATACGTTCAGCAGAATTAGAGAGCAACAACCCAGGGTTCCTCACGGTTTTAAAAATATGTAAAGCGTTGAATATTGATATATCAAAAGTTTTAGAGAAATAAAAGTGTATCGATACAGATTATAAGAGAGGAGGTACTCCCAATATGAAAATCAACGTTTGCGGTGTGAATTATGAAGTTTTGCAACTTGATGAAGTTGATAACGACCCGAGTTGTTTAGGTCTTTGCGTATATGAAAAAAGCCTGATTCAGATTAAAAAAGGCATTTCTATAGAACGCAAGAAGCAAACTTTAATACATGAATTATTACATGCAATGTTATACGAAGCAGGCTATTACGAACATGATGAAAACCAAGTGGACAATCTATCAGTGGTGCTTAATCAAGTGATTAGTCAAAACGATATAAAAGCCACTCTAAAAGAAATAGAGTAGCCAATGTTCGTTTTAAACATTATAAAAAGGAGTGATTCCAATGGTATTTACAAATAGTTTATTACTTATTCATCTAATCATGAATATAGCTATTCTAATAATGCTTGTAAGAATCGGTAGAGATTAAATTATAACAGAAGGGAGAGAAAGCACATGAACAAACCAAGCTACGTAAAAATAGCACTCTTAATCGTCATCTTGGTGGAAGAGATTAGGAATGCTAGAAGTTACAAAAAGGCTATTGGTAAACCATTTTCAATAAATATGAATGTAGAAACTCAACAATTAAAAGAGATCGTTGAAGATTATGTACGAAAGGTATCAGATATACCTAAAATTACAGAAAGGAAGTGATACTAATGTCAAAAACATATTGGTACATGGACGACCTAATGAATGAGGTCGGCAGAGGTAGAAAGTGGATAAGAGACCATATTCTAGAAATACCTAGATTCAGAAAAGAAATTGAGGAGTTCAGTCATTTCCCAATCAACAACAACGATGAATATATGTTTGTCGGTAGCAAGATGAAAAAGTGGCTTGAAGAGAATTTTAAAGAGATTGAGCGCTTCAAGTATATGTGAAAGGAGGTGGTTAACATGAAAGAGTTAACAGCAGTAGCGTTAATGCTTTCAGTAGCGTTTATTACAACGACAGTATTGGCGTTTGCGAACGTATACTTTACGACACTACTGTTCTGGGTACTCGTAACACAATTTTCGATGTACTTCGCTACACACTGGGTTTTCCGGCAATTAAAAAAGACTGATTGCTAACAGCAATTAGCAAATCAGTCGAGGGAAGTTCATAACTAAAATTACAGAGTACTAAAATCCATTAACGCAATAGCGTCATTTTAGACTGCGTATTTCAGTATAAACTATGTCTAAAAAACCTAAGGGGTAAATTAGAATACCCCTATTATAACAGATTAGAGAGAGGATGCAAGTAGAATGGCAAATAAAAATTACATGACAGTGATGGAATATACAGCGTTAAAAGAATTAATTGTATCAGAAACTCGATTAAAAGATGAAAATCAAAAACTTAAAGAAAGAATTTCGGTCTTAGAGAGTTTGTATGATTACGAAAAGAGTACAAATGAAATGCTAAAGAAAGAGCTTGAAAGTCACACAGTTCTAGAATATGAGGAGGAACTTTTGGATGAGTAATATATTTGAAATTAACGAGCGTTACTTACAAGTCTTAGATATGTGGGACGATGTTGACCCACAACTGATTCAAGACACGTTAGACTCAATTGAGTCAGAAATGCATGAGAAAGTCGATAACATTATTAAACTAAAGCGTTCCGTTGATGGTGATGTAGACGTAATTGACGCAGAGATTAAACGTTTACAGAAGATGAAAAAACAGAAAGAAAATCTGTCAGATAAGTTAAAAGGCTATCTAGCAATAATGCTTGAACAACGTGGTTTAAGAAAATACAAGACACCTACTAATCATATTTACAAACGAAAGAATAAACCGAGTATTGTTGTTACTAATGAATCTTTAATCGATAAAGCATACTACATTCCACAACCACCAAAGTTAAACAAAAAGCAAATTGAAGAGGACATTAAAGCTGGTGTAGATGTTGAAGGCGCTGAACTAAGTGCGAGTGAAAGTTTGGTGATTCCAAAATGAAGAAATCCGAATCAGTAATTGAGATAAATAAGGCGATGGTGGCATTTAGAAAAGAGGTCAAACAACCGATTAAAGATAAAAGTAATCCTTTCTTCAAATCTAAATACGTTCCCCTAGAGAACGTCGTAGAAGCCATTGACGAAGCTGCAACGCCTCATGGACTCTCTTACACACAATGGGCATTAAATGATGACAGTGGACGAATTGGTGTTGCTACAATGCTCATGCATGAAAGTGGCGAATATATAGAGTATGATCCTGTTTTTATGAACGCTGAAAAGAACACGCCACAAGGTGCTGGGTCACTAATTAGTTATTTAAAACGTTATTCATTATCGGCAATATTTGGAATTACCAGCGATCAAGATGATGACGGTAATGCAGCGAGTGGCAAGCAGAATAAAACAGACCCTAAAGTAAGCAACAAGACAGTAGGTATTTTGAAGCAAGAAGTACTTAATTTTGTAGAACTTATGAAGTCTCTAAATAAAGATGTGACGCAACAAAAAGCCGAAAAAGAATTTGGGATCCAGAGCTACACTTCAATGACAGAGCAACAAGCAGTTAACACAATAAACAAAATTAAAGCTATGGCCAAAAAATATAAGGAGAATGAAAAATGATTAATAGGACAACGTTAGTAGGTCGATTAATAAAAGACCCAGAATTCAGAACAACACCATCAGGTGTAAGTGTAGCGACTTTTACTCTCGCAGTGAATCGTACATTTACGAATGCGCAAGGAGAACGTGAAGCAGATTTTATTAACTGTGTTGTTTTCCGTAAACATGCTGAAAATGTTAATAATTTCTTATTCAAAGGTAGCCTTGCGGGTGTTGACGGACGATTACAGTCACGCAGTTACGAAAACCAAGAAGGTCGCCGTGTGTATGTCACTGAAGTTGTTTGTGATAATGTTCAATTCCTTGAGCCAAAATCAGCAAACCAACAAAGCAATCAATCAAGACAATATGAAACGCAACCACCAAAAAGAGATAATCCTTTTGTGAATGCAAACGGTCCAATTGATATACAAGATGAAACTTTGCCGTTTTAAGCCGCTTAGTGAGGCGATAACATGCAGTGGATAGATAAATATCAAAAACAAGATAACGGCTTGTACAATGTCGTTATACGCAATGTAGAGTTATCTGATAAAGACTTACTTATTTTGGATAACGGGCTTGACGTAGAAGTCGAGGTCAAGCCCGTTGATCCGTACGCAATAACTGACAAGCAAAGACGAAAGATATTCGCCTTGTGCAATGATATCGAGGAGTACACAGGACAACCTAGAGAATATATGCGCCAACTTTTCATAGAATATGTGTCATTTGTCGAAGGGTACGAAAGACTTTCGTTAAGCGATTGTAGCAGGACACAGGCTAGTAAAATCATAGAAGTTATTTTGGACTGGATATTCCACAACAATATCCCACTCAATTATAGAACGAGCAATTTGCTTAAGAATGACAAAGCCTTTCTATATTGGTCTACGGTTAATCGAAATTGTGTGATTTGTGGCAAGCCACACAGCGATTTAGCACATTACGAAGCAGTAGGACGTGGACGTGATAGAACTAAGATAAATCATTATGACAATAAAGTATTGGCATTGTGCAGAGACCATCACACGGAGCAACATGCGATTGGTATTAAAAGCTTCAATGAGAAATACCATTTGCAAGACAGCTGGGTCAAAGTTGATGATCGATTGAACAAAATGCTGAAAGGAGAGAAAAATGACTGACATAACATGGATTAAGTTAAAGGTTGGTATGTTCGATGATAGCAAGATTAAGTACATTGAATCATTGCCAGAACGTGACACGATAATAACTGTTTGGGTCAAGTTTTTAACACTTGCTGGTAAGTATAACGAGCATGGTTACATTATGTTATCTGAAAACCTACCGTACAATGCCGAAATGTTAGCTAATGAATTTAATAGACCTATCAATTCAATTCGGTTAGCACTTCAAACATTTCAAACGCTAGGTATGGTTGAAGATGTTCAAGGTGTTTACAAAGTTAAAAACTGGGATAAACATCAAAGTCTAGATAGTAAAAGTAAACATAATGAGAAAAATAGACTTAGACAACAACGTTATAGAGAGCGAAAAAAGCAAGAGCAGTTAGAAAATAACGTTACCGTAACGTTACGTAACGATACAGAAGAAGAAAAAGAAGAAGAAAAAGAAGAAGATAAGAATAAGAAAGAGAAGAAGAATAAAGAAGACGACGTCTTTGCAAATGCAATAAATTACGTCATCACATTCTTGGATAACAACATTACTCCTAATCAAGTCGAACAAATCGGATATGCTGTTGATGACATTGGAGCAAATGCTGATGAAGTTGTTGAAGTGGCAGTTGATTATACAAAAAACAAAGGTGCTCATGTTGGGTATCTCATCACAGTATTAAACAACTGGGCGAAAGAGAATGTAAAAACAAGAGAGGATGCTTTAAACAAGATTAAACCTAAAAAGCAATCGTCTATTGAAGATTACAAGAAGAAATTGGGTGATGATGAATGAAAAAGCGAGAAGCACTTCACATCGTTGAAATCGTATCTGAAACATACAATATGCCTTTTGACGAAAAGAAAATTGATATATGGATTAGCGTTTTGACTAAAGAAGGTGACTACAATCAGTCTTTGAAAAAACTTTATAACTTCATCAAACAAAGTAAGTACAAACCAACTGTTTCGGATGTATTAGCGATTAAGCCTAAAACGTTTGTACCAGATAAAGTACCTGTTGAAGAAACACATCAGTACAAATTAGAGCATGATCCTGCGTATAAAAAAGAATATGAAGAGGTTAGAGATAAAGCTAGAGCTTTCATCAAGGAGTTGCGTAGTAATGATTAACCGTTTGAGCACAGAAGAATCAATTTTGTGCAACTTGATGAAGCACCCAGACTTATTTGCAAAGTTTAAGTTGAAAGCATACATGTTCGTCGATGAAGATGTTAAAACAATTGTCAGTTACATTCTTGATGTCGGTAAAGTCAACCCGAACGAAATCTATTTTAAGTGCAGAGATGAGCAAGACTTTGTTGATGTTAACCGCTTCACGCAAATTAGTAAGTCGAATGGAACCGACCCAGCGTTTTTCATGAGTGACCAAATCAACTTGCTGAATGATTACGTGACTCGTAAAGCTGTAGAGTGCTCTCAACAGTTTTTAAACAAACCAAGCAAAGCAGAATACTTATATTTACTTGATGAATTGAACAAGTTGAAAGATGTGACTATAGAACAAGGTAGTAAGACAGATGATTTTTTAGCGGAAGTTATGGAATCAGTGTTGAGTGATAAGCCTAAAGAGTTGATTAAAACTGGCTATGGTTTGCTGGATTACAAGATACACGGCTTTGAAAAAGGACAGTTGAATGTTATTGCTGCTCGCCCTTCTGTCGGCAAAACTGGTTTTGCATTAAACACGATGTGGAACATTGCGAAAGCTGGATATGAAGTATCATTCTTTAGCTTGGAAACAACTGGGAACCTTGTTGTGGAGCGTTTAGTTTCGATGATTGAAGGCATTCCCTTGTCCAATATCAAGCGACCAAACGAATTAAGCACAGATGATACGAACAAGGTTATGAGTGGTTTGAACAAGATAAAACAATTGAACATAAATATCTTTGATGAGAGTCAGTTAACCCCCTCAAGGATACGTGAACAAGCTTCTAAAGAATCAGATAAGCCCCAAGTGATATTTATAGACTATCTGCAGTTGATGACGTCTGACACACCTTCTAACGACAGACGTGTAGATGTTGAGAAGATAAGCCGCGACCTTAAAATCATAGCGAATGAGACAGGATGCGTCGTAGTGTTGCTATCGCAATTGAATAGGGGCGTAGAGTCACGTAATGATAAACGACCGATGATGAGCGACTTGAAAGAGTCGGGCGGTATTGAAGCGGACGCAAGCATGATATTTATGTTGTACCGTGATGACTACTACAATCGTGATGATGTTACAGATGAAGATAAGTCAGAATTAGAAGTGAACGTTGCTAAAAACAAAGATGGTTCAACTGGTGTTGTTAAGTTTGAATACTATAAATCGACGCAGAGGTTTTTCACATGACGGTATTAGAATTCAAAGACTTTTTAGGATACCTGTTCAGCGTTGAATACAGCGACGATACACGCATGCAATTAAAAATGGTGCAATTGGGTTGGGCGGTGGATAGATTGCTTGTGAGCGAGCGTATCAGTCCATTTGATGATTATGACGAAGTAAGTAAATTGATTTTCAATGAACTAGATGTAAATCAGAGGTGTAAAGATGACAGAGACAGAGTTGCAAAAGAAGATTATTGAAAATTTGAATAATTCTGATTGTAAGGTGTGGCGTGCGAATGCTGGGAAGTTGCGCGTTGGTAGAAGAACTGTACAACTTCTGCCAAAAGGCTTCCCAGATGTGTTCGGTGTGAGGTTGAGCGATGGCAAGTTTGTAGCCATTGAAATTAAAAAGCCATTTGGAAAATTATCAGACGAACAGATTGAATTCGCCAAGTGGGCGCAAGAAAACAAAATAGTTTACGGCGTTGCTCGTAGTGTCGACGACGCATTAAAAATTATCGAGGAGTGAAGCTTATGCTAGATTTACCAAGAATACCAAAGGATAGATCAAGAAAGTATGAATATAAAGGGCAGAAGGTTAGTTTGAATCAAATGGCTAAGTATACAGGTTTTGAACCCGCTACAATTCGACAGAGATTACGTAATGGATCCAATGTATCAGATATACTCAAATCAAAAAAATCATTAAAATTAAACTTAACAGAAGAACAAATAAAGAAAAAGGTTAGTAAAAGTTTAACCGAGAAAATAATTGAAGAACGCGTATTAAACGGGTGGGACTTAGATTTAGCAGTAGAACTTAGCCCTTTATTTGTAGGACCCGTAGACAATATCGTGTACAAAACGACAACAGGTGGCATTGATATTGAAGTGCCTTATGAAAAGATACTAGAGCTTGAGAAGTTTGGCGTATCAGCAAAGGCCATAAGTATACGTGTAGGAAGAGGACAGTCGTTAGAAGAAGCTCTGAATCCACAGTTAGAAGGCGATGAAGTTGACGGTATCGACTATGAAAGGTTAGACGACCTTAATAGGGATGTAACTAAAGCGGCATTACGACGTTACAGAGCAGAAAAGAGACGTAAGTCAAAGCCTCATCTGGACACAGTGCCTCAAAAACACAAGATTAGCGATTATGGTAGATATTTGATGAGCAGACCAGCGATAGCAAGACAGAAAACTGATTTGTATGGCAACGTTCAATTTATTTAGAGGAGTGATCAACATGGAGAAGTTGAAAATCGGAAATAGAGTGAAAGTGATTATTAAAAACGGTTTCTTCTTAGGAGAAGTATTGAATTCGTATCCTGATAATTTTTATATACGCACAGATGAAGGGTTTACGACTTACGTTCCTTATGACTCTGATTGGGAGAAGATTCCGTCTAGTAAAAAGATTGAGTATAACAATAGTGTTAATAGCCCGATACATTACAACTATGGAAAAATCGAAGTTATTGACTTTATAGACCAAGTAACAAGCCCTTATTCATCATATTTGGCGTTTATGATAGGTAACGTTATCAAATATGTTGCGAGAGCACCATTTAAGAATGAAATTGAGGACTTGAAGAAAGCAAGATGGTATTTAGATCGTGCTATTGAAAAGTGGGAGGAGAAAGCTAATGCAAAGTAAATATGGCTTTCTGCACAGCTATCGTTTGTACGATTGTTTAAACGCTATGGTTTGTCTTGTCATACCGAGTGAAGATTATGTTCGTGTTTTAGGGTACGGTCCGTATTTCAAAAAATTCGATGGAACGTATAGCATGAAAGAATTTGATGAGTTTAAGCGAAAACACAATCTTTCTACGAGAGATGAAGGTTTAATCTCAACATTAAAAAGGTTGCAAGAGCGCTTATGATCAACACAGTAAATGACAAGAAGTGCACACGTGATTTATCAGACAGCGTAAAACAACGTTACAAAATAAACACGGTTGGCAAGTCGCCAACACAAATACAGAAAGAACTTGCACATCGTGGTGTGAATGGCTTTGTAGTAAAGGTTAGCTACAACAAAGTTACTATGCTGGTTGAACGTAGCAAAGTTAAAAAGAATAGGGAGATGATTCGTAAATGAAAAAGCTAATTGCAGTTTTACTAGGTGCAACAATTTTATTAGGTGCTTGTTCGCAAGCTGAAAGAGTTAGTTATAACCTTTCGGAGGAGTCAGACAACTTTAACACAGTCAGAAAAATTACAGTGATCAACGCGATTAAGCAAGACATCATTTTTCAAATGTCTGGACGTATGTCTATTAAAGCAGATACAGGAGATAATCAATTGGAAGTCGTAGTTGAAAAACAGAACGGCGAATATCAAAAGCACATTATTGGGTTGTCGGACAATGTATCTTATGTTGTTGAAGATGTCACTACAAAAAATGTAAGTAAGTACCAATACGAAATTAATTACAACCCAAAGATGTGGGTACCAGCAAAACCAGATTATAAAGATTAATAAGGAGAGTGAGCGAAGATGATACCAAAATTTAGAGTGTGGGATAGCAAAGAACAGCGAATGTTGTATCCAGGCGACTATACAATGGAAATTGATAAATGGGGCGTACACATACACGGTAATAACAATCAAGTTATATCTGTTGATGAGCGCGAAGATGTCATGCAGTCGACGAATTTTTACGATAAAGATAACGTTGAAGTATTCGAAGGGGATGTTGTACGTTTCAAATTTCCTTATGATCGCAGACAGAAAGCGTTAGGCGTTATTGTTCACAGAAAAGATAAAGCTTGTTTTGGTATTTATACGACTCTGACTGATGAAGAATATGAACTTTACCGAATTACAGCAAAGCATCACTTCGAAGTGATTGGAAATAAGCACGAGAATCCAGAATTGATAAAAATGATAGAGAGGTTGAGAGAAGATGCCGGAATTTGAAGAACGCTTTGAAGATCTCGCTAAAGTACGTAAACAACGTGACGACTACAAAGATAAGCTAGAAAAAGTGGTTGAGCTGTTTGTAAATCATATCAACTACAAGTTAGCAATAGCTCACAATCAATGGTATATCAACTTAAGACACAAGCTAGATGCAATTTTATATAACGAAAAGGAGAATGAGAAATGAACAATCGTTTAGATTTATTAATCGCACTTTGTGATGAGTATAAAAGGTTACTTGAAGAATACAAGCAGAATAGACCTGGTGGTGTATCGAGAGCAAGATTAGAACGCACAGCATTAGTACTAAGACAAACAACACTTGAGTTTGAAAAAGGAGGAATAGGCAATGACTAATCAGTTAACAGTTGACCAATTTAAAGAACTACTTCAAATACAAAAGGAATTCGATGACAGCATACCAACATTAAATTTAAACGATAGCAGAATCGCATACATTGTTGAATTTTTTGAATGGTTTAACACACTTGAGACTTTTAAAAATTGGAAGAAAAATCCGGGCAAAACGTTAGAAGTACAACTCGATGAACTAGCAGACATGTTAGCTTTTGGTTTAAGTATAGCGAATCAACTTAATACACATTCTGAAGACTTGAGTAAGGTTTATAGAATGATGATTGATAATAATAATGTAGTTGCTAGCACAAAGTATATATTGCACAACTTTTTAGGATCTTACATGACTACTTTACTTCTTAAGCAATTTAAACTTGATGAATTTGAAAAAAAATGGCTTGGTCGCTCATGTGTAGTTTTACCAATTGGCATAGCTTACAGATTATATTCAATCGATCAACTTATTGAAGCTTATAAAAAGAAAATGGAGCGTAACCATGCACGACAAAATGGCACAACAGACGTCGAAAAAGGATACGTCTGAAAAAGACATACTAGAAAGAGTAAAGGAAGTGTTGGGTAAATGAGTATTAAAAGAACGATAAAGAAAGCAGAATTACTGATCAGTGCAATCCTATTTATTTTATCGGTGTATGAACTGTATGTTCGTCTTACTGCGAACGATGAAGTGGATGAGGCATTCAGCATGTTAGATCAACTTGACTTAAATAATTTTAGAGCGGAGGTTAGTGATTAACGTTTAAAGTGATATTTAGAACAAGACTGAAAGAGATTATTGTGATGCCAGTGACAAAAACGACTCCGCAACAAAAAAAGGAGTTTGTAGAATACTTACAAGATTTTTATAAGACCCACAAAATATTAATGCTTCCAATGCATACGCAGATTGAGTTTATAGATTAAAAATGGGGGTTAGTGAATAATGACATTGAGAAAGTCGACTATTAATTATTTAGAAAGTGAGTTGCGTAATTATCCGTACATGGATAGAGATATAAACAGAGTACGAGAAGAAGTATTGCACCCTTGGTCACCAACCGATGAAAATATCGGGGGCGGTAAATCTACAGAAACAATCAGCGTAACCGAAATTAAAGCGACAAGAGTTGTGAATGATAGACGGCTAGCACAACTAACAAGGCTTAAAGTAGCAATAGAGGCTGTTTATAATGAAACAACAGATGAAGGGCGCAAATTAATGGATTTATACTATTTCACTAAGCCTAGAACGTTAAATCTAACAGGTGTTGCTAATGAGTTATATATAAGTAAAACTATCGCTTATGATTTGAGAAAAGGTATTTTATCGTCTTTAGCCGACCAATTAGGCTTAATTCATTAGTCGACGGAAAAATCCCGGAAAAATGAGCTCACTTTATGTGTAATAATGTTAGTGTACAGAAATGTACAACGATGTTCTTCAGGTTGTTGTTTGGTAATTTGTTTTATCACTCTGTAATTTGAGGTATGCGTGCGGTTTTCTCCTTTCTAATCTAAATACTGTGTTCGTATAGGCGCCCTTGAGGCGTCTTTTTGTATTCAAATCTAAAGAGTAGTTAACGTAAAGGCGTGTGATAATGTGAAAACAATTGATTAAATTAACGCAAAAACAAGAAAATTTTGTATTGGGGCTCATCGAAGGAAAAAGCCAACGTAAAGCTTATATTGATGCAGGATATTCTACCAAAAACAAAAGTGATGATTATATAGATAAATCAGCTAGTTTATTACTAAAAAATAGTAAGGTTTTAGTAAGGTACGAAGAATTGCGTCAAGAAATAGCTGAACAATCAAAATGGACACGCCAAAAGGCTTTTGAAGAGTATGAGTGGCTTAAGAATGTATCGAAAAACGAAATAGAAGCTGAAGGAGTTAGAAAAGCTACTGCTGATGCATTTTTGTCTAGTTTAGATGGCATGAATAGAATGGCATTGAACACTGATGAATTAACTAACAAGAAAATCGAAACAGAGATTAAGATGCTAGAGAAGAAAATTGAACAGCTGGACAAAGGTAATGACGGACAAGAAGACAAAATTAAACAGCTACACGATGCAATTACAGGAGTGATTGTTGATGGATAAACTTAAGTCTTTATATACAGACAAACAGATAGAAATTTTGAAAGAAACAGTGAATAGAGATTGGTTTATGCTGATTAATCACGGTGCTAAGCGTACAGGAAAAACAATCTTAAACAACGATTTGTTTTTACGTGAATTGATTCGTGTGAGAAAAATAGCTGATGAAGAAGGAATCGAGACTCCGCAATACATTCTTGCTGGTGCGACTTTAGGTACAATACAAAAAAACGTACTGATAGAGCTTACTAACAAATATGGGATAGAGTTTAACTTTGATAAGTTCAATTCGTTTATGTTGTTTGGAGTACAAGTTGTTCAAACAGGTCATAGTAAAGTAAGCGGTATTGGTGCAATACGTGGTATGACGTCGCATGGCGCATATATTAACGAGGCTTCACTTGCACATGAAGAAGTGTTTGATGAGATTAAATCGCGTTGCAGTGGTACTGGCGCACGTATATTAGTCGATACCAACCCAGACCACCCCGAACATTGGTTGTTGAAAGATTATATCGAGAATGTAGATCCAAAAGCAGGCATACTTAGTTATCAATTTAAACTTGATGACAATAACTTTTTAAATGATAGGTATAAAGAATCTATTAAAGCTTCAACACCTTCTGGCATGTTTTATGAGAGGAATATTAACGGCATGTGGGTATCGGGCGATGGTGTTGTGTACTCCGATTTCGATTTGAATGAAAATATAATAACCAAAGATGAATTAAGTGAGATACCAATGAAAGAATATTTTGCTGGCGTTGACTGGGGATATGAACATTATGGATCAATTGTCTTGGTTGGTAGAGATTTCAAGGATAACTTTTATCTGATAGAAGAACATGCATATCAACATAAATTTATAGAAGACTGGATAACCATAGCTAAAGATATCATCAATCGATACGGAGACATTTATTTTTATTGTGATACTGCAAGAACGGAACACATAAAAGATTTTAAACGAAACAAAATATTAGCTAAGAACGCAGATAAAAGTAGATTATCTGGTATCGAGATGATTGCAAAGTTATTTAAGATAAATCGGTTGTTCGTTGTATACGAGAACATGGATAGATTTAAAGAAGAAATATACAAATATGTATGGCATAAAACAAATGGAGAGCCGATTAAAGAAAATGATGACGTACTTGATGCGCTTAGATATGCGATATATACACATACAAAGAAAAAAGGAACTGGATTCCGTTAAAAGGAGTGAGTAGATGTATCCAGCTGAACCGACTGAAACTGAAAAGATGTTAGATTTTATTAAGCCGAAATATGAAACGATGCCAGAATATATTGATAGGCTGATTAGAGAGCATACTGTTGATTTAGACGATTTAAGTTTAGGCGAGAAGTATTATAATCATCATCCGGACATATTGTCTGAAGAAGCGCCTAAAGATGCGACGGGTACGGTAGATCCACTAAAACCAGATAATCGACTGTTTGTGCCCTATCATCGCATTCTGGTAGACCAGAAGGTAGGTTATGCGATTGGTAACCCTGTAACGATTTATCACGAGAGCGACAAAATTACGGAGCTGATTCACGATACACTGACAGATGATTTTGATGATCGCTTAATTGATATTTTGACGGCTGCAAGTAATAAGGGGATTGAATGGTTGCATGTGTATGTGGATGAAGAAGGAATGTTGAGTACAATGCGTGTGCCGGTTGAGCAGTCGATTCCGATTTATAAAAATAAAGAGCGTACGGAATTGGTTGAGTTTATTCGTGTTTATATGCATGAAGGGGTCAAACGTGTGGAGCATTGGACGCCTGAAGATGTTACATATTATATGTATCACGAAGGTCAGTTAGTGTTTGATTTTTATAATGGCGAGGAGAATCCTACAACTCATTTGGATAACTATTCTTGGGGGCGTATTCCGTTTATCCCTTTTAAAAATAATACGGAGGAAACATCTGACGTACTGGCTATTAAAACATTGGAAGATGCGTATAACAGACGTCTATCTGATTTACAGAATACGTTTGATGAGAGTGTTGAATCAGTGGATGTGCTAACGAATTATGAAAGTGAAGACTTAAGTGATTACAAGCGTAAAAAGCGTTACTATAAAGCGATTAAAGTGGACGATGAAGGTGGAATAGATACGTTGACACACGAGATACCAGTCGATTCATCTGAACGCTACTTGAATATGTTGCATGAAAAGATTATTTTTGCAGCGCAAGCGGTTGATTTTGATAATGACAAGTTTGGTAATAGTCCTTCTGGTATTGCGCTGAAGTTTTTATATAGCAACTTAGATTTAAAGGTTCGAAAGTTAGTGCGTAAAACACAGGTTGCTTTACGTGAATTGATGTGGTTTATTTACGAGCATCACAATATTCAAGGTGATTACAAAGATGTGAGCATCGAATTTAAGTTCAACCGCATGACGAATGAGTTAGAACAAACACAAATCGCAAGTATGTCACAAACGTTATTATCAGAAGAAACGCTTGTATCCAACCACCCATGGGTTATTGATCCAACGGCAGAGTTAGAACGCATACACTTGAACGGTGTTGATGTTAATGCAGAAGGAAATATTTAAATTAATTGAGTCGCTTATCAATGCTACATCTGATGAAGCGGCTAAAATTATTTTGGCGCAGTTGAGTGTCATTTTGGAGATACTTGATAAGTTGTTTAATAAGTATCGGTCTGATGATCCACATATCACATGGACAGAATTCAATAAATACAATAGATTGCAAAAAGAGTTAGATGTCATTGATAGGTTGCTGGAAGGTGCTTATTCAGAAGTCATTGAGATGATAAGAAACTCAAAAGAAAATATAGAGATTGAAAACTATTACAGACATATGCATATGTTTGATATGTCGAGTGATATTGATTTGTCTAATGCAGATATTTTGTATGCGCAAGCGAAGAAATCACTCGAAAACCCAATCGAATATATCCGCTTGGAATCAACGTTTGAGAAGCATCGTAAACGAACAATCAAGCGATTAACGGGTCATATTGCGAATGGCGTGATTCAAGGTAAAGGTTACAACGATATTGCAAATGATATAACGTATTCGATGGGCATGAGTGCAAGACAAGCTAAAATGGTTGCTCGTACTGAAACGGGGCGTGCACAGAGTGAATCACAAGAGGTTGCTATACAACAAGCTGAGAAGTATGGTGCGCGTATTAAGGGGTATTGGGATGCAACGCTGGATTTACGTACACGAGCATCGCATGCGCATATGGATGGCAAAGAAGTCAATGATAAAGGTGTGTTTGTAGTAGGTCAGTCTGTAGGTCCAGCACCTAGATTATTGGTAGGACCGGATAGTGCAAGTCAGAATATTAATTGCAGATGTAAGAAGTTGCTTACTGTTAATGGTCATAAGCCGAAGAAAAGAAGTGCACGTGATATTAACGGAAAGAGCATTCAAGTTGATTATCAGACGTATGACGAGTGGCATAAGAATTTTGATCAAGAAAATAGTTAAGTTCACTTTGAATATCGTCCTGAACATGACGTTAAAAGGTTTATTTTTTGTACGAAAATCTTCGTGGCGTTGCACGTTAAAAACGTAAAGAGGAGTTAGATGTATGGAATTTAAAGCGTTATTAGAGAAGTATAAGAACGGTGATGTTGAACAAGACGCGGTATTAGATGCGGTTGATGCTTTGAAGTCTGATATGGTACCACGTTCTCGTTTGAATGATAAGAATGAAGAGATTGAAGCATTGAATGCAGAGCTAGAGAAGCGTAATGATCAAATCACTGAACTTCAAAAATCGGTGGGTGATAATGAAGCGTTACAAAGTAAGTTAAAAGAATATGAAGATAGTAATGCTAAGCATGCGGATGAGATGAATGAGTTGAAGTTGCACACAGCAATTAAGTTGGCAGTTGCAAAAGATGCGAATGATGCAAATGATGTGTTGACGTTGTTGGATAAAGATAGTTTGACGCTGAAAGATGATGGGACGGTTGATGGTTTAGAGGATGCTGTCAAAGCGTTGAGAGAAGCTAAGCCTTATTTGTTCGGCGCAAATAAGCTGAAAGGTAAAACGCCTATTGAAGGTGGTCAACCGAAATTAACACGTGAGCAGATTATGAATATTCAAGATCCGGTGCAACGTCAAAAAGCGATTAAAGAGAATATGAATTTATTTAATTAAAGGAGTGTCTATTATTATGGTAGAAAGATTAAAGTTAAACTTACAACATTTTGCTAATCAAGAGTTCCCTGAGCAAAATTTACAAACGATGGCAAGTTTGGATAAATTTAAAGAGAAATCGGTTGATTTTACGTATCGTTTTGAAAAGTCGTTAAAGGATTTCCAACAAGCGATTGGTGTATCGAATCTGATGCCTGTTACGGAAGGTATGACAATTAAGCTATATAATGGTATGGATGTTGAGTTGGCTGACGGTGACGTGGCAGAAGGTGACTTAATCCCGCTTTCTAAAGTAACGCCTAAAGTTGAAGAAACGAAAGAGATTAAGTTGAAAAAGTATCGTAAGGCGACGTCTGGTGAGGCGATTCAAAAGTACGGCTTAGATCAAGCGATTGATAAGACGGATGCAGCACTTGTAAAAGAGATTCAAAAGAATGTGCGTAAAGAATTATTCACGTTGATTCAATCGGGTAGCGCACAGACGAATTTAAACCCGGCGAATGGCTTACAAGGTGCGTTAGCGACGGCTTGGGGTTCTTTACAAACGGTGTTTGAAGATGATGCAATTAAGACGGTGGTGTTTGCAAACCCAAATGATATTGCGCAGGCGATTGCTGATAAGAAAATGACGTTAGAAAGTGCGTTCGGTTTGCAGTATTACACTGATTTAACAGGTACGATTGTGTTTTCAACAACGCAAGTTGAGAAAGGAACGATTTATGCGACGGCGGCTGAAAACTTAGTGATTGCTTATATTCCGGCTGGTACGTCAGAGTTAGGACGTTCATTTGCGTTAACGTCTGATAACACAGGTTTCTTAGGTATGACACACTTCTTACATCACGAGACATTGACGCATCAAACGTTATTAGTTTCTGGTGTGTTGATGTTCCCTGAGCGCTTAGATGGTGTCGTTAAGATTAGCTTAGCGAAAGCAGAAGCTAGTGTATAGGAGTGATGCGCAATGGTTAAGTTCAAAGTGTTGCATCATATCACGTTGAATAAAGAAGGGATTCGACCACGTCAAGGCGATGTGGTCGATTTGCCTGTTAAGCGAGTCAATGAGATTCATAAGCAACTTGAAAGTACTGAATTTGCACACAATCTACCTTATTTTGAACGTGTGGATGAGGATAAGAAAGGGTGATTAGATGACCCCTGATGATGTGAGAGCGATTAACGAATGGTCTAAAGCGCAATACGATGATGCGCGTTTAAATGTGCTAATTGAGAAGTATATTGGTGTTGCAGAAGCGTATTGCAATCATGAGTTTTCAGAGCCGTATCCGGAAGGTGTTCAGTTGTTTGTGGCGAAGTCTATCAAGCAGTTTGAAATCGAGTTTTTATCGGGTCGTTCAATGGGTTCTGTGAGTTACACGTTTAAAGATGATGTAGGCTTGACGCAGTATTTGAAGCGGTATAGAAAGATGGTGTGGTAAGTATGTTTTTAGAAGAGTTTCCACACACGATTACGGTTGAACGGAAAGCAGTAACTGTTGATCATACGGCTTATCCACCCAAAGAAGTGACGAAGATTTCAAGTGAAATGATGAAAGCCTTTATGGATACGCCGACTACGTCGCAGTTAGCTGATTTTAAAGCGATTGGTGTTGAACTATCCAGCATGCTTTTTGTGCCGTATGGTGCGGATATTAGGCGTACGGACATTATTATTTATGATGATGTTAAATATAAGCTGAATGGCGATTTAGAAGATCAAGGCAGACAACATGAAATATATCGTGTGCCGCTTATAAGGGCGTGAACCTTATGGGCAATCGCATTACACGTGGCTTACAACAGTATAAGCAAAAGGTTTTGAATGATGTTAAACGTGGTGTGGCGGAGACGACAGTTTTATTACATGCAGAGTCGTCATCAAGAGCGCCGGTGGATACGGGCGCATTGAAGAATAGTATAGATATGTCTGTGAGTGGGTTTCATGGTCGCGTGTCTGTCGGTTCGAGTTATGCATTATACTTGGAGTTTGGTACAGGGATATATGCGACGAAAGGTTCTCGTGCTAAAAAGATTCCATGGTCGTATTTTAAAGACGGTAAATGGTATAGGACGTATGGTATGGTTGCACAGCCGTTCTGGTATCCATCGATTGATGAGGCGAGAAGGTATTTTAAAAGTTACTTTAATAGATGAGGAGTGATTGCATGCAACCTAGATATGTGTCGGCGGAACAAGCGTTGTTTAGGGCGGTTATGAATCAGTTGTATTCGAGTCCTTTGTTTAAGCAAATTAAAGAACGTGTGTATGATCATATGCCGATTGATATTAATCATGATGGGCGTGGCAATTTAGTGCCTAATATGACGTATGTTGTGGTGGGTGAAACAAATACGCTTTCTTTTTATCAAAGTGCGGGTCATGATGAGGAGATTGCAATCACGTTTCATCTATATCATAGAAACACTGACAGTCCTTTGGCTTCTACTGATGAAGCGAGAGGGCTTTTAAGTATGTTGCGATATGTCGTTGAGCAATTGCCTGTGATGGCGCATTATACGACAGATAAAGTGCGTGTTGAAACGCAACAGGTTATTACGGATGTTGATGGTCAGACCAGACATGGCATTTTAAGAGTGAAGTATTACGTAAAGCATAATGTAAAGTTTAAAAATAAGGAGTGAATTTTATGGCAGTAGATAAATGGACGTTGATTGGTATTCCTGCTGAAACGCCGATTGAAAAAGCGAAAGCAGTTGACTTTGTGTTGGCTGGAACGAGTGAGTTTTCGCATGAGTTTGAGAATGAATTGCGTGAGAAAATCAGAGGTAATAAAAAGGATTGGGAAGGTGGCGTTGTTGAAGAAACGATTGAAGTCACTTTTCCTTATGACAAAAATATGAAAGGTGATCGTGACTTTGTTGAGGCGTGTCGTCTAGGAAAACAAATGCGCTTTTGGATTATTAACAATAAAGTCATTAAGTACACACCAGCTGGTTCTGAAGTGGAACAAGAAGGTCACGATTCAACGTTTGCATATGTGATTCCTGAGTCTCGTAGTTTAGAAGTGGATGATGAAGATGAAAAAATTGAAGTGACGTTAAAAGTGAAGTTGAATAGTGCGGTGGGTCATGAACCGAAGTTGCCTGCCGAAATCATTGATGCGTCTGTTGCTGAAACGATTGTGTATGAAACGATTGGACAAGCGACGGGTAATGCAGAAGATGCTACGACGCAAAATGTTTAAGAATGGGGCTAGTTGCTAGCCCTTTTTTGTTTGCAATTTTTTAATTTAAAGGAGTGTTTGATATGTCACAAACGTTAAAAATTAAAGGTAAAGATTATACAGCGAAAGGGTCTATTGCTTTTGTGCGTGAGGCGAAGCAATTTGGCGAGACGACAGAAGTGAAAGGGCAAATGACGAAGGGCGATGGTGTGACGTCTATCTTTATGGGCTTGTTACAACAAGATCCTGAAAAATTGGCGCAGTTTTGGTATTGTGCGGTGTCGAATTTAACGAAAAATAAGCCACAAATGTTAGATATTGAACAAGCGATTGAAGATTATGCTGAAGTAAATGGCGAGATTGATACGTTGTTTAAACATGCGTTATTGACGTTACGTCACGATGGTATTGTGAAGGGAAAGATTCGTACGATTTTGGATGCGATGCACAAGAAAGTCAAGGGTGGCGACGAAGAGGACAAGGCGCAACTGGAGATGTTCAACGAGATGTACAAGGGCATCACAAACGAAGATCTGTTCAGCAAAGCATAAGCTACGATTACATTTTAGAGACGACGGTACGCCTGCTTGGTTATATTCCGATTCATGAGTTGGATAATCTAACGGTGTATGAATGGGAGTTGTATGTAAAAGGTGCGCGTCATAGGCGTTTAGATGTATTAGAGGATATGCGTTTACAGTCGATTATGCAAGCGCGCTTATCGAATGGCAAAGATGTTAAGCAAATAACGAAGCAGATTGAGCGTGAACGTAAGTTGATTGATCAAACGGCGTCGTCTATTGCGCATGATCAAGCGAAAGAGAAATGGTTGAAACGTGAGGTTGCGAAGGTGCAACGTCAGGCGTTACAGCGTTGGTTAGACGAAAAAACGCAAAGAGGGGAGTGAGTCGATGGGTGATGTGGCACGTTTTATCGCTGAAATTGAAGCGGATATTCGTGATTTTGAACGTGATATTCAGCGTGCGATTGCGATGGCTAAAAGTTTGCCGGATGATATCAAAGTTGAGATAGATGCGTCGATTAATGAATTCAAGGCGAAACTACTAACGGCTGAAGCAATGGCGAAGGAATTTGATGGTAAACAATTTACTGCGGATATTAAAGGGGATACAAGAGATGTAATCAAAGATATAAAAGAAGTAGAAGTGATACTCCAAAAATTAGGTGCTACGCAAACTGATGTACTTGTCGATGCAGAAACTACAAGTGCACTTATTGATTTAAGTTTTGTACGCCAAATTTTGGAAGGTCTAGATAAAGCAAAATATGATCCAGAAATTGATGTTGATATAAGTGAAGCATTGGCAGAAATAAAATTAGTAGAGACTAATCTAAATAGATTAACTGATGTAGATTTAGATTTAGATATTGAAGTTTACACCGATATTAGTAAAGTTCTTTCTAAATTAGCTATTGTTAAAACAGAATTGGAGAGTATTGATCATAAGCGTGCAAAAGCTAAAGTAGATATAGATACAAGTCCATTCAGACGAGGGTTAATATTAGCTGATAAGCAGTTAAATGTTTTCGGTAAAAAAATGGATACGCTGGCAAATGATATTCGTACGACGGGGACTGTGTTTGCGAATATGATTAAAGGGACGATGTTGTCGAGTATTAGTATTTTAGTGCCTGCGATCGCATCGTTAGTTCCTGCGCTCATGGCTGTATTAAATGCAGTTGGTGTTGTCGGTGGCGGTGCAGTTGGCTTAGCGAATGCTTTCGGTATTGCGGGTGCAGGTGTTGTTGGCTTTGGTGCGATGGCTGTAAGTGCGTTAAAAATGGTGGAGAATGGGACTTTAGCGACGACAAAAGAAGTGAACAACTATAACGATGCACTTGATGATCTACAATCTGCTTGGCAAAAGGTTGTGCAAGGGAATCAAGCGCAAATTTTTAATACGTTGGCGAATGCGGTCAATACGGCACAAGTGGCGTTAAAAGGTTTGACGCCGTTTTTAAATGGTGTGTCGCAAGGTATGGAGACGGCAAGTGCTAAAGTGTTGGATTGGGCGAAAAATTCTCAAACGGCGAGTAAGTTTTTTGACATGATGGGCACAACGGGTGTGCGTATTTTTAATAATATGTTAAGTGCAGCTGGGTCATTTGGTAGTGGTTTGGTTGCTGTGTTAACGAATTTAGCGCCATTAACTGAATGGGTGTCTAAAGGGTTTAGCAACATGGGTAAACGCTTTAACGAATGGGCGAATAGTATAGAAGGCTCGAAAGCGATTCAAAATTTTACAAGCTATGTGCAACGTAATTTACCTTTGATTGGACAGATTTTCGGTTCGACGTTCAGAGGTATTTTTAATTTAATGAAAGCTTTTGCACCTAATTCTGAGTTGATTTTCCAGTCATTGGCGAATATGGCAGGACGTTTTGAGGCATGGAGTGCGAAGATTGCGAAATCGGATGGCTTTCAGAAGTTTATTGATTATGTGCAACAGAATGGGCCGTTATTAATACAAACGCTTGGTAATATTATTAACATTATTATCAATGTCGCAACGGCGATGGCACCTTTTGCATCGGCTGTATTAAAAGTGGTTGAAGCGTTTACGCAATGGCTTGCGAAAGTAACAGAGGCACATCCAGCGATTGGTATTTTACTAGGTGTCTTAAGTGTGTTAGGTGGCGCATTTATGGCGCTTTATCCTGCAATAACTTTTGTTAAAGAAGTCATATTACCTTTGATTAGCGCTTTTAGAAAATTTATCGGTGTATCATCGTTGGCTCAATCGGCAATTGGCTTAGTATCATCAGCTTTTGGGCTGATTAGTGCACCTGTATTAATTGCAATCGGTGTGATTACGGCGCTTGTTGGTATCATTGTGTACTTGTGGAAGACGAACGAGAATTTCCGAAATACCGTAATTAACGCGTGGAATTCGATTAAAGAAGGTATCGGTAATGCGATAGAAGGCATTAAACAGTGGTTGTCTGATTTGTTTGCGAAAGTGAATGAAACGATACAGCCAATTCTTCCGATTTTACAAAGATTAGGCGATTTTGCGAACCAAGCTTTAGGTGTATTGTTCGGTGGAGCGATTCAATTGCTGTTAATTCAGCTTCAAGGCTTGTGGACAATGGTGCAAGTTGTGTTCACGGCAATAGGCACAATTATTTCTAGCGTGATTCAATTGATCGTCGGACTGTTCACTGCATTGATTCAATTTTTAACTGGCGATGTTTCGGGTGCGTGGCAGACATTACAAACGACGATTTCGAATGTCGGAGAGAGCATTTGGAACGGCATACAGTCAATTTGGAATACGATTACTCAATTCTTGTTTGATTGTTACTCAAAAATTACTGGTAAAACAGTGTCGAGTTGGTCGCAAATTTGGGGTCATACGACACGATTTTTATCAAATATCTGGAATTCGGTTTCAAGTTGGTTTACTCGAGTTGTAGCAACGGTTGGCGCAAAAATGGTTGGGGCTCTATCGAGAATCATTTCTACTGGTTTTCAATGGGTCAATTCTATTCGCCAAACGATGGCAAACTTTTTAAACGCAGTCGTTCAGAAGTTCTTTGAAGTGGTCAATGCCTGTCGAAACGGCATGGATAGAGCGGTTAGTGCGATACGTAATTTCTTTGGCCATTTTTCAAATGTCGGTGGATATTTGATGAAAGGTTTGGCGAATGGGATTAGAGCTGGTATCGACTGGGTCGTTAACGCGGCGAGAAACGTAGCACAGAGCGCTGTAAATGCAGCGAAACGTGCGTTAGGTATTAAGTCGCCTTCTCGTGTGTTTATGGAAATTGGTCATTTTACAGGCGAGGGGCTTGCGATTGGTATTCATCAAATGACGAGTGATGTTGTGGGCGAAGTGGTGAATATGGCAGAACAGATGGAAAGGGCGTATGCGCCAGAGTTAAATGATATTTCGGCGACGGGGTCGTTTGATAAAGATTTACGTGCGATATCACGCAATATCAATTATACGATTAAAGATGATTTAGAGTTTGGCGTGGAAGGCAAAGAACCGGCTTATATTTACTTGAATCTGGGCGGTAATGAATTCCAAACGCATGCGGATAATATTAGAACGACGAGCAATAAACCGCTCAATTTAAAAGAAGTTTATGATGTGTAGGGGGCGATGATGTGAGTGACGTAGTGCAATATGAAAAGATTGGCAGTAAGTCTGGTAACCTAGTGACTACGAGTCGCCACCAGCTTTACATTAATAATGCCAATATGGATACGACGTTAGGTGTTGAAACGATTGCTGTGCGTGGTAGAAGAAGTTTTGCGCATGAGTTGAACAATGTTGATGTGCCAGCGCGTGATGGTGTGATGCATGTGAGTAAAAATTTAAAAACAAGAGTATTATATGTGACGCTTGCGATTCGACGTGATCATTTTGACGATTTTCATGCGGTGTATCAGAAGTTAAATAAACGTTTGGTGGTGGCTAAAGAAGTTAAGTTTAGTGATGAGAATCTTATTTATTATTGTCGTTTTGAAAGTGCAAGTGAGCCGGATGAAGGTGCGTTGTATCAAGAGATTGAGTTAAAGTTTGTGTGTCATGATCCGTTTAAGTATAGTGAGCTTCTTTCTATGGGATACACTAGTGGTACTGTATTAACAATTAAAAGTGATTACCCTGTCAAACCTGTGATTACGTTAGATTATAGTACTAAAGGGTTTACAGAGTTTAACTTAACGAATGCGACGACGAACCGGTTAGTGGCGATGAGGGATGTTTCAACTGGTGTCGAACGTTATTATAAACTTGATTTTAAAAGTCATGAAGTGTCGAAAGGGGCGTCAAATGAAAATGCGTTGCAGCATTTGTCGATGATGTCTGATTTTGAAGATTTTACGATTGCGAATGGGGATCAACTAGTGATTGATAATAAACCTATTAGTATAGTAATTAAGTATCAAGGAGTGTTTTTATGATTTATTTATTAAATTACAAAAAAGAATTGATTAAAATCATTCCTGAAGAAAATTTTGTGAGTGCTTATTACGAGAAAGAAATTAATGGCTTATATACATGTCATTTGGAATGTCCTTTGTTCTATAAAACGAATGAAGGACATTTATTCAATCACAAAAAATGGTTTGATGATGCGGTATTTATTGGATTATTTGATAAGCAGAAGCGATTTCAAATTTATAAAATTCACGAGCGTGTTGTTCAAAATGAGCAGTTAAGTGTTTTAGGGGTGCATTTGTTTTTTGATGAAGCGAAAGCGATGGATGTGATTCGTGATAAGCGTCCTAATAATATTGATGCTGTAACGGCTGTTGGACTGGTGTTTCAAAATACGGGGTGGGAAGTGGCAGATCACGATACAACGGATTTAAAAAGTACGACTTTTTATTATGTGACGCCGACCGAAGCACGTAAGAAGATTATCGAAACTTGGAACATTGAGATGGATTTTGGCTTTGTGTTTGATGGTAAAAAAGTGTTGAGTAAAGAGCTCTATATTAAGAAAAAGTTAGGGAGTTATACCGGCAAGCGTTTTGTTTACTGCAATAACATTTTGACGATTAAGCAAGAACAAGATAGTTCAGAAGTATTTACCGCAGCGATTGGTAGAGGTAAAGGCGAACAGGTTGGTGATGGTTATGGTCGTCGAATTAATTTTGCGGATATAAGCTGGTCGACGAAAGGTTATAAGAAACCAGTTAACCAAGATTTTATTGAAATTACATCTGCAACAGCGCAGTACGGCTATTATGACGATTCACTTAAGTCGATGAAGCCACGATTTGCTGTGGTAGAATTTGATGATATTGAAGACAAAAAGGTATTAGCAGACGCGACGTATGATTGGCTCATTCATAATTGCGTACCAAAAGTTTCTTATTCTACAACTGTTGCAGAAATTGGCGCACTTGATTTAGGAGATGAAGTAGCAATTATTTACAAACAGGTGGGTATTGCGAAACGTGCAAGAGTGCAGAAAATTAAAGTGAATATGTTGAATTACGCCGCGTCGACGATTGATTTAGGCGATTATCAATACTTTAAACAAGATAAAGTACAAGCGAAAACAAATAAGAAGATTGAAGCAATCAAAGTGGAAAATGAGCATTACGTGACGCGATTAAAGCGTGAGTTTGATGCGAATTACGAGGTGCAGAGAGATTATATGCAACAGCTTGTCGCTGAAGTGGAGACGAGAGCTGAAGCGCAAGTAGAAGCGGCGGAGGGACGCATGCGTGAGACACTCGAAGCACAAAAACAAGAAACTGATTCGCATTTAAATCGTTTTGAAAATGCTTTAATTCCAATTAGTACTGAATTAGACGCAAATAAAAGAAGTATTGAGTTAGCTGCGAGTGAAGTTAAGGCGCTTACAAACCGTTTTGATGAGAATTATCGTTATCTGACGATGCTAGATGCTTTAGCTAATCAAAATTCAGCTGAAATCACTAAAACGAATGCAGAAATTCAAAAAAGAGTGTTAAAGACGGATTATGATGCTTTGACTGGACGTTTGCAAACACAACTTAATGAGACAACATCGACTGCCAATGGTAATAAAACGCTCATTACTGAAATGAAAACGAACGTGAATGATTTAAGTAGGTGGAAAACGGAGAAGGGGCAGTCTATTGATGAGACGATAGATGGTTATCAACGGAAAGTATGGCGTGAAGATGTTGATGCATTGGGTAAGTTAGTTAGTAAAAATACGGCAGATATTAAAGTGACGAATTCAGAAATTGCAAAACGTGTGCTGAAAACGGATTACGATAGGTTGACGGGGCGTTTGCAAACACAGATAAATGAAACAGAGTCTACGGTTAACGGTAATAAAACGCTCATTACTGAAGTGCAAGGCGATGTTAATTCATTAAATACGTGGAAGATGGCAAAAGGTCAGCAGATTGATGAAACGATTGATAGTTATCAGCGTAAAATTTGGCGTGATGATTTAGACGCGTTAGTGTATGATAATGAAAATCTGATTGCGAAAGATGATATACAGTCTAACGTTAAATTAGATCTAGAAAACTACAATGATAAAGGGCTTTTTATTATACAAACAAATTCTGGATTGCGTGATGGTGTGTATATTACAGCAGAGCAACTAGAACCTAACACGAATTACACTATACGATATAAATATCAAAAAATAGATGGAGAATTGGTGGCTTTTGGTGGTATTGCAAATGCTGCATTCCAGCGCAGCGCATCTATTTTTGTTGATGGAAAAAAAGGGAAACGTATTTCCTATAATTATGATGACAGTGTATTTGTTGCGGATGATAACGATGTACATGAAGTGGTTTATAAATTCAGAACACCTTCTACATTGAATAAGGCTGATAGGTTTGGAATATATCCGAACAGGGGTTCAAATATTATAGTTACAGTTAAAGTTTCTGAATTTAAGTTAGAAAAGGGAGTCAAAGCAACATCTTGGAGCCCTTCCCCAAAAGACTTGGCAAGACACGTAGCTACTATAGAGCAAACGGCAGGCACTGTTAAACTTCAATCCGATGCAATAGCAAAAGATTATGTAAAGCAGTCTGCTGTTGTCGTTCAAACAGATGGTGTTTTGATAGGTTCTAAAAAATACAGCGGTAAAGAGATGGCGTCTGCGATAGCAGTAACTCCTACTAACGTAGATATTATTACAAAAAAAATGCGTGTGACGGGTGATATGCAAGTTGCCGGAGATATTAAATCATTATCTCTAAATGCTGTTTATGGCGATATTTCTAAACTGAGAACGAACGTACTTAGTGCAAATAGCGTTACAGCATCTGCAATCAAATCCGATTTATCGATGATTGATAAGTTGTTTTCGAATGATGCGCAAATTGGTAGGTTAACTTCTAAAAGTGCGTTCATTAAAAATATACAGGCGATTGATATTACAGCTTATAGAATGCGTGCAAAAGACAAAACAACATCTGTAACTGTTGAACAAGGTAAAATGACGATTGCAAAGTCGAATGGAGATAAATTAGTCATAAATAACGATGGTTTAAGAAGCTATAATGCGAGTGGCGCATTAAGGTTTAGAATAGAAGATGATTTTGTTACGACTGGTGCTTTAGGAACGCCGAATGAAACGGTTTATTTGGCGAGTTCACGAGAAGTGAGAGCGGTACACTATTCGTCTATTCCAGGTACTGGTAAGGTTGGCGATTATGCGTATACGCCAATTCGTGCGTCAGAATTTTATGGTAACCGATTCTCAGTCAATCACGGAACGCCGAATGTTCAAAACTTATACTTGTCTCCAACTGCAGGCGGCGAAGTCAGAGTGACGCATTATGAAACGACAAATCTTTTTAGACCGATCCGAGCTCTAGAAGTATATGCGACTAGGGTTATTAACAACGCTGAAAATGGCACCAACCAAAATTTATTTTTATCGCCGACTGGCGGTGGAGAAGTGATCGTTACGGCACCTACGTCAGACACCGCATACAGAACGTTGCGTTGTAGAAGTGTTACGCTACATGGCGGCGATGGTATTAGAAGTAACGTTCGCGGTAGTTTGTATATCGGTGTTGGTGGCTATGAGCTTGCTGTGACAAATAATGATTTTGGTGGCAATGGTAATCCTGTATACAAAAATGTTAGGGCGAAAGATTTTATTAAAGCGTCATCTGAACGTTTCAAAAAGGATATACAGCCTTGGGATTACAGCGTTTTGGACATTATTAAAAATGATGTACAGATTTATCAATATAAATACAAAGATGATGATTCTGGTTTGTTCCAACGTGGCTTAGTGCTAGAAAGAGAAACGCCTGCAGAATTTAAATCTGGCGATGGTATTAACAGCTATGAAATGCAAACATGGACGTTGAAAGGTGTGCAAGAATTAGCGTCTGAAAATGATTTACTAAAACAAAGAATTGAAAAATTGGAGGCGATTTTAAATGAATCAAATTGAACGTAATTACGAGAAAGAAGTTATGTATTTACAAGATGAATTGAAAGTGTCGAAATCTAATGAAGCGATGTTAAGAGCTTTATTAGATGATGCGCTTGAAACGATTCAACAATTAAAAAACGATAAAAACGAGCCTGCTCCAAGCGAGTAAGGCTATTTTTTATAAATTTTAGGAGGCATTTATTATGACAAAATTTACGGAATATTACTTGATTGAGGTTGCAGAAAACGGCGAAAAATATCCACTTATCCAAAATTATAGTGGGAATGGTTTTATCAGAAGTACAGTGTCAGACAACGCTTTTAAGTTTGAGTCGGAAGATGATGTAAAAGAGGCGTGCCGATTCCAAAATATGTTGTCGAAACTATTTAAAAACGGTACAAAAACATATTATGTTAAGCAAGATGTACAGCGTACGCAATATACTGAGACGGGCGAAGTTTATGTTGAGCCGTCAATTGATCATGACGTTGAGGGGGCTACGGAATAATGCTTGGTGCAGTTACAGTAAGCTTTACTGAAAGTGAAGCATTTAAAACGTTTATCTATGCCGGTGAACTTAGATTGCTATATTTCTTAATGATTTTGATGAGTATAGATATTATCACAGGTTTAGGTAAAGCATTAAAAAACAACAAGCTATGGAGTCGAAAATCACTGTTCGGTTACGCTCGTAAGCTGTTAATTTTTTGTATTATCGTACTTGCGAATATCATCGATCAAATTCTGGGTACGAATGGCGGGATTTTAGTTGTCACGATTTTCTTTTACATCGCCAATGAGGGACTTTCCATTGTTGAGAACTGTGCTGAAATGGGTGTGTTAGTCCCACAAGAAATTGCGAATAAGCTGGCAGTAATCAAAAATGAGAAAGGTACGTCAGTTACAACTGAAATTAAAGAAGAATTCAGTTCTAAGCACGCTCGTGTATTGGACGGCGATACAGCAGAAGTAAAGATTAAAATAGAAAAGTAAATATGGTAAAATGATAAATGAGCAAGTTGGATAGATGGTGGCTAATCTCTTGAAAAAGGGGTGATGCCTATGGTTATAGTTGTTGCTCCTGGAAAGGAGTAGCATGACAGATTATGAAATGCTGATGGTTGTATTAACAATCATTGGGTTAGTAATGATAAGTCAAAACAGCCATAAAAAATAACCATCTAGCATATACTTTGGTTTGGTAACTAGATGGTTAAAACATTTTTATCCAAGCCACCGTCTTTTTAACGGGCTCAATGTGAGGGGGTATGTGGGGAGCATGCCCTCTTGCATTTTTAATTTATCATATTGTGATTATAATATCAACTTTAACCGTCATCTATTTAATTAGGTGGCGGTTTTATATTGGAGGCGTATTTAATGAAGAAGAATGTTTTAAATTTGACAAATTTAGGTGACGGAAATCGTATCAAGCAAGGAGATAAATCGAAGATTAAGTTTCAGCTTTCGGATGGGAATTCTGAGAATTTGAATCTTGAAGGTAGTGCCACAATCTACCTGAAAAAGCGTGACTATGTATATAAGTATGAAACTGAAGTCAATAGCAATACTGTTGATTTACGTATCACGGATGTTATTCCGGCCGGCACGTACACGGTCGAAGTAGTTGCAAATGGCTATGTGTTTCCAAGCGACAATGCCGTTAAAATTGATGTGACGCCTAGTGTGTTAGGTAATTCTATTGAAATGGCTAAAAGTACGAATGTATTCAATGATGCAGTAATTGAAGCTATTGAAAACGATTATGCGAATCGTTATGGAGAACTAGATGTAATGTTCATAAAGTGGCATGACAACTATTTCATTTGGCCTTTAGCCTTTTCAAAGAAAGAATGCACGGAAGATGATTATGACAAATGGAAAAAAGAGAAGCAGGAACATGTGCAGTCTTTAATTACTCAAAGGCAACCTAAAAACTCTGAACATTTTTACGAGATTACAAGAATTTTATTCGCACGAACGCCTTTCCCAGTGGTTCTAACAATTAGCGAAAAAGATAAACCTTTTGAGACGTATTATTTTGAAAACAACTTTATGTTGCCTTACAGCTACATCCCTTATGACTTTGACGGACATATTAAAGTTCAATACATGTATAACGGAGAAGCAATTGAACAAAATTCAGTGAAAGTAAAATACATTGATGAGAGTCCTGCTGAATAAGTAGGACTCTTAATTTATAGGAGGAATTTATTATGACAAAAACTAGAATTGGAACATGGAACGGTGTACCCGTCTATACAGACTTTTTGCCTTTCGGAACACGACGCACGGGTCAACGATTAGTGAGTGGTAACCCTAAATTTGCGGTGTTCCACGACACAGGCAACCCTAACTCAACAGCACAACAGAATGTAAACTACTACCGCAATACTTACAATATCGGTTGGGATGCAACAGCGTCTGCTCATATCTTTGTAGATGATGTAGAATGTATCATTTGCATTCCGGTTACAGAAAAAGCGTGGCACGTACTATACAATACGCCGATTGATAACAATTGGTATGGTGATGATGCCAATGACATTGCGTTTGGTTTAGAAGCTTGTTACTTCTCTGACAGAGCACGCACACGTAAATCATTAGACAATGCTTGTCGTATCATGGCGGCTTTATGTAATTCTTGGGGTATTAACCCCCGTAACCAAATGCCGGGTCATCAAGAGATTCAATATGATAAGCAAGATCCTGGTAATATTTTAGCGGCAGCAGGTTATGGTCGACATGATATGTCTGTTATTGACAACTTAGTCATTAAATACATGAAAGGTGACGCACCTGTTAAGAAAGTGGCACCAACAGTTAAAGCACCAATCAAAGGTAGACCGCCACAAACTGTTTGGAATTGGCAAGGTACTTTCACAGCACATAAAACAAATACAGAGCCTATTGTTGTACGACGTTCTTATGGTTTAGACGAAGACCGAGTAGGAGAAGAGTCATGGATTTATCCAGGTCAATACGTAGATGTTGTACAGGTTATAAAGGATTTAAAAAATAATCTTTGGTGGATTGGCTTTAAATACACGGCAGATGGTGCTAACAAAAAAGATACATTCTTTATGCCTATTGGACCAATCAAAGACAAGCAACAGAAGATCAAAAATGAGAAAGAATTGTGGGGTATATTGAAAATTAATAAATATTAAAAACTTAGGGTGGCTGTAATGGTCACCCTGTTTTTTTGTTTTGAAAGACACTTGAGAGCAACATGTTACAATCATTGTTAAAAAACTAAAAAAGTTGAATAATACTAATAAATATTAACAAAAAGAGGAAAAATTAATCGTAACTATTGCGTATGAAATGAAAAGATATTATAGTTATTTGTGAAGAAAGGGGTATCTATCCAACTCTTTCTCGCTAACTAAAACTCTTTATCGTCAAGTTAGTTCTTTTGTAGTAAAAACTATATACAATTAGGAGTGGATTGTATAGCCCGGCAGAGGCCTTATATCTGACTGTTGGTCCCGCAAGAGACATCTTCTTGCCTCCACTCACATACATAATCTCTACTCGCTTAAGTTAGATTTTAGTACTCTGTAATTTTAAGTATGAATAATATGCTTATTCTAAAGCCGTACCTTAACTGGTGCGGTTATTTTTGTGCAAAAAAGTTGAACCCCACCTGGTAAATAGGCGGGGTTTTTAAGGGCAAAAATTAGGGGACGTCTCGGGGACGTTTTTTAACTGTTCAGCTTTTCTGGGGACGTCTCGGGGACGTTTAGCACAAAATACGATATTCAACGATTTTTAGCGAAATACAACAAAACCCCGTTATATCAGTGTTTGTGTTCACGAGATATAACGGGGTATTAACGAAATATAAGCAATTAACGGAAACGGAGGGA
>NZ_JXWY01000103.1 GCF_000934465.1 Staphylococcus microti
AATGAACCAACGTACTGATTTCTTGAATAAGTTAAGTACAGAAATTATCAAAAACCACGATGTCATCTGTATTGAAGACTTAAACACAAAAGGTATGTTACGTAATCATAAACTGGCAAAAAGTATTTCTGATGTCTCTTGGTCTCGTTTTGTGACGCAATTACAATATAAGGCTGAATGGTACGGACGGAAAATCATTAAGGTAGACAAATGGTTTCCATCTAGTCAAATCTGTTCGAAATGTGGTCATAAAGACGGCAAGAAGTCTCTTGAAATCCGGGAATGGACTTGTCCTGTTTGTCATACACACCATGATCGAGATATCAATGCCAGTATAAATATCTTGACAGAAGGTCTAAGAATAATGGCATACGCTTAAGTAGCATCAAGAACCGTAGGAACTACGGGGATAGCTTGGTAAATAAGAGACAGCGCTGTTAGTGAAAAAAATAAACTAGCAAGTACACTCTATTCCCAAGAAGCTCCCACTTCAAGCGTTAAAAACGCTATGTTTAGCTAAGTGGTGAGTAGTTCACGCAGTTGGTTTATGAATCAGCTAGAAGATAAAAATAGTGTGCCACTCGATCGTATTTTTTCGAGGGTGGCGTTTTTCAGTGCGATGTTTTCATTACTAGTTGGCTTTGTCAGTGCACAATTTTTGTTTAAAATCTACTTGTTTTTACCTATCATCATAAGTGTTATTTTCTTCATCATGTTGGCGATACTTATTTATTTTTTATTACCCGAACAAAAAGTGATAAAAAAAGAAGTATATTTCAGTGACGGTGTTAAAAAAATAGAAAATACTTGGGTCAAAACAGCGTCCAATATTTTTAAGTTGTTTATACAAAATAAGTTGCTCGTTGTGGTGCTTTTAGTATTAATTTTACCGACAATTGTAGATATTGGACCTTCTAATCAGTGGCAAGTGGCATTTAATGATGAAATTGGATACTTATGGATAGGCATTTCAGTTATGGGGATGTTAACAAACTTGGTAATTCCAAAAATTCCAAGAATAGGGTCAGGGCTTAAAGAAATTGTCATTTATCTTGTCTTTGATATGTTAATCATATGGTTGATGACCGTAACTGAACACAATATTCTATTTTTTATGTTACACATTGCGATTTTTACAATTATGAGTGTGAAAATCAGTGTGTATATGCATCAGCAGTTAATAACTGATGATTCTTTACGTTCGTCGTTTATATCCACTTTTTATACTTTGGAATCTTTAATAACGATGACTTTATTACCATTAAATGGTTGGATTACCGAACAAAAGAGTATTTTTGAAGCGTGGCATGTTTTTCTGATTATAAGTATTGGATTATTACTTATATACGTTGCTATTTTATACAAAAAGAATGATGTTTTATCGCGATAATTGAAATAAAAATGCGCACTTCAAACGAATACGGAAAGTGCGCATGTTCTGTTTTACAAAACTCAGCTGTTTTGTTCTGCTTCTAAATAGTCTTCATATGTACCGTAATCGGCATTTTCATCATAATCTGGAATGACTTCATAAAGCTCGTCTTGTGTAGTATCGTCCCAATAATCGTCGTAAGGGGCTTCTTCATATGAATGGTCATCATATGCAGGCGGATTGTCAAATATAGATTTTTCTTCGCCACGCTCAATTTTTAATGAACTTTCGTAGGCTGCCCATGCAGGTCCTTCTAATACATTTCCTTGTGGGATTACACCGTTAGCAACGGCGCTATTATAAGCTTTTATTTTATCGTATTCACTGAAATTACCATAAATGACCGCTTCTAACGTCGCTCTATCTTTAATATTAGTGACATCAATGGCTGCTTGGTTGCTACTTTTTGATGTCGCTTGATTTGTTCCTTCTGAATCAGTCGTTACTTGAGTAGGTGTTTGTCCAGACTTTTTCTGAGCACTATGTTGTGATGTTTTAGTTGCGACTTTTGTGTCTTTCTGCTCTTTATTTTCTTCTTGATGATTGCTACATGCACTTATTACAAGCGTACTTGCGAGTAATAGTCCGAGTGTTTTCTTCATAGGAATGCTCCTTTATTCAGTTTTTAAATCGTTCATAAATGCTTATCGCTATCATTATTATGAATATTTGTAGCACTGTCAATGCGGTTTTATAATAATTTGTGATTTAAGTGGAATACTTTAACAACTTTGTTCGACATTCATTAAAAATGGCGATTTCTAAATGTGCATAGTTTTAAAATATGCATTCGTTTTCAAATTTGTCTATAATAAGAAGCGAACAATATTTTGGAGGGTGTCGCAATGGAACATTGGTTAGTACAACAGGTGCATCGTTCACCAAATGCGATTGCTGTGGAGACGGATGAGCAGAAGTTAACTTTTCAGCAGTTGTTTGAAATGGCTAAACGATATGGGAGTGGTCTGATTACATTAAATCAAACACGTATCGGTTTATTGGTGGATAATTCGATTGAAGCGCTTGGTTTAATACATGGTGCATGGTTGTATAACATTGAAATAGCATTAATTAATAATCGTTTGACAGATAATGAAATTATGAAGCAAATGCAATCTATTAATGTGAACACGATTGTTACAACTGAAAATTATTATGCACGGGTTCAAGAAACGGAGCTAAGTGAGCAATTACGTTGTCTAACGGGCTCTGACATTTTATCTGATGTTGTGCAACACCCCTTACCAAAATTTCAAGAAACTACAATTGCATCCATTATGTTTACATCAGGTACGACTGGCCCTCAAAAAGCTGTGCCACAAACTTTTACAAATCATCGTGCGAGTGCGGAAGGGTGTTTCACACATTTAGGATTTGATACGAATACACGTTGGTTGACGGTGTTACCGATTTACCATATATCCGGATTGAGTATTGTGTTGCGCAGTGTGCGATATGGTTTTACGTTATATTTAATGGACAAGTTTGATGAACAACGTATATTAGATGCAGTGGTATTTAAAGGCATTACACATATGTCGCTTGTGCCATTAACATTAAAGCGTTTAATGCGTGCAGGGTTAACGGAGCCGTATCAACTTGAAAAAATTTTACTCGGTGGTGCAAAGTTAGAACGTGATTTTGTCGAGCAAGCGCTTGCCTATAAATTACCTATTTATAATTCGTTTGGTATGACTGAGACATGTTCACAGTTTTTGACGGCGAGTCCGGAAATGCTAGCCAAAAATCCAGAAACTGTCGGCTTAACTGGTAGTCAAAATCAGCTAAAAATTATGTCGCCGAATGATGAAGGACATGGGGAGTTATACGTACGCGGCGACAATGTCATGAATGGCTATTTATATCCTGAGGGTTTAACTCATACATACGATGTTGAAGGCTTTTTTAAAACTGGAGACATTGCAAGTGTAGATGCCAATGGTTTTGTGATGATTCATGATCGACGTAAAGATTTAATTATTAGTGGTGGCGAAAATATTTATCCGAATGAGATTGAACGTGTCGCAAAATTGCATGTGGACGTAGATGATGCGATGTGTGTAGGTGTTAAAGATGATGAATGGGGACAGCGTCCGGTTTTATATTTAGTTGCACATAAAGAAATTCCGAATATGGCAAGTTTTCTAGCACAATATCTAGCAAAATATAAGTTACCGAAAACCATCCAATATGTGCAGTCTTTGCCTTATACGAGTACAGGTAAGTTAAAACGACAGTTGTTGAATGGAGAATGACCATGAAATTATTGGAGTTACGTTTTTATCAATTTGCACCGTCTTTTAAACATAAAATTCAAACGCCAAAAGTCACGATGGCAACACGTCAAACGTTATTGATTGGTCTGGTTGACGATGCTGGTAAAGAATGGTTTGGGGAATGTAATGCTTTTGAGACGGATTGGTATCATTTTGAAACGATTGATTCAGTTTACAACACACTGCGTCACTGGTTTAAAGGTGTTCAAGGAAAAGAAATTGATAGTTTTGAAGTGGCACAAAGCTTTGCAGATGAACTCAATGATACGCCAGCTGCGCGTGCAACGGTGATAATGGCACTGTATCAAATGTTTCATGATTTACCGACGTTTGATGTGCCGATGACGATTACAGTTAATGGCGATATGCACCGTAGATTAGTCCGCTTGGATCATGCTGCGCGTATTAAAATAAAGTGGAATTGCAACATTGTTGAACAAGTAAAAATGTTAGGAGTTATGTATCCGAATATACCGATTTCCACAGATGCGAATCAAACGCTCTGTGAAGCGGATTATCCAATGTTACATGCTTTAGCAAATGAACGTCTAGCCTATATTGAAGAGCCTTTTGATGTACTGGTAGATGATCAGCAATGTAAAAAGATGCCGCCCATTGCGATAGATGAACAGGCAACAGATTTACAGGCTATTATGCATGCAGTTCAACGATATGCTGTTGATGTGGTTGTTATTAAGCCATTTAGAGTAGGTGGGATTGACCGCGCTTTAACGTTAATCGAAACGTTACATGCGCAAGGGATCACTGTCGTTGTTGGTGGGATGTATGAATGTGGACTGAGCCGTTATTTTACTGCTTTAATAAGCCGTTATGGTGATTATGCTGGAGACGTAACACCTGCAGGCTATTACTTTGCTGATGATGTTACTGAGGCTTCAGGACGTTTACACCAAGGTCGTTTATATTTTGAACCACCGAAAATTCAGCACGATCAATTAAAAAGTTACTCATGATGATGTTTGTCTTTTTTGAATGGTACGGGATCAAAGCCGCCTTTATGAAAAGGATGGCATTTTAAAATGCGTTTGATTGCTAACCAACTCCCTTTGAATGCGCCGTGTATTTGAATGGCTTCGACGGCATAATTCGAACAAGTCGGATAGAATCGACATGTTGGGGGCGTTAATGGTGAAATAAAACGTTGATAGAAGCGAATACATGAGATGAATACAGATTTCATAAGAAGCCTCCTTAATAATAATTAGGAACATTGTACCATAGAATGAAGGGAGATTGGATTTTTGGAGTTTTTAGATGCTGCGAACCAACGCGTGACTTTAAAATTTTGTGCACACTATGATCAAGCTGATGGCGATCATGTGCTTGCACTACCAATATATGAAAAACAATTAGTAATGACGGAACACCAAGTGCGTGGCATTGAGTTTCCTGGTGGTAAATGTGAAGCGGGAGAGACGAGTGAAGAAGCGTTGCGCCGAGAACTTTATGAAGAGACAGGTGCTACGATTGAAGCGAGTTATTATATTGCGCAATATACGGTACATGCACAACCGACGCCATTTACGAAAGATGTTTATGTTGTCATTGTGAAAGACATCGTTGATAAACATGATTATTTGGAGACGAAAGGGCCAGTGTGTGTGTCTACATTAGAAGAAGTACCTGTTGAGCGACAAAGTGTTTTATTGGCAGACGAAGCGATATTAGCCTGTGTAGAAAGGATGAGCACACTTGGATTTTATCAGTTATAAACGTATGCCAGCTGAATTGGGGACGCATGTTGTGGATGAAGTACGCTATGAAGCGGACGAAGCGATTGTGAGAGGATTACTTGTGACACCTTATGACTCAGTTGAACGTATTGTTGTTTATTTACGTGGCGGTAAAGGACAAGTAGGCCGTGTGCGTTTAGGACGATTGTTACAGTTTACAAATGATACGACATTGGGTTTTGCACCGTACTATCGTGGTAATAACGGGAGCCAAGGACAAGATGCTTTTGGTGGTGCGGATTTACAAGATGTGATTGCAGGGGTAACGCTATTAAAAGAGATGTATCCAGGCGTTCCAGTCCATCTTATAGGCTTTTCACGTGGTGGGATTCAAGGTTTACTGACGTTCCAAGCTGTCAAAGCCACAAGTTACATTATTTGGGGTGGTGTCAGTGATGTGCGACTGATGTATGAAGAGCGTGTTGATTTGCGAGGCATGCTGCGACGAATGGTCGGTCATCCAAAGAAGCAGCCGGCTGCATATGATGCGCGAGATGCGTTACGATTGATTGACCATTCGGCACCTCCGATACTCATTGTACATGGTGGATTAGACGAACAAGTAGGAATTCATCAAGCGTATCATTTAGCGACACATCTTGAGAATCAACAGGCACGTTATGATACGTTCTATCAAATGTCAGAAGGGCACATACCACGTCCACAAGCACTGGCAGATGCTTTACATCGTATAAAAACATGGATGGATGAAGTTGAACAATACGCATAAAAAAAGAGAGACATGTTGATTGCCTCTCTTTTTTGTTTATAGGATTAGCCTTTAAAGCCACCATTTTGTTGTAATTGTTGTGCTTCTTCGCCGAATTTTTTGAAGTTTTCACGGAAACGTTCAATTAAGTCTGACGCTTGTTTGTCATACGCTTCTTTGTCACGCCAAGCGTTTTTAGGTTGTAAAATTGTTGTCGGTACGCCTTCGATTTCTGTTGGAATGCTTAAACCGAAAATGTCATCTTCTTCAAAAGTGCTGTTTTTAAGTGACCCGTTAATAGCGCTGTTGACCATTTTACGCGTATATTTTAGTTCGATACGGTTACCTTTACCGTATACACCACCAGTCCAACCAGTGTTAACAAGGTATACGTCTACTTCGTGCTTATCGATTAAATTACCGAGTAAGTCTGCGTATACTTTAGCATTTAATGGTAAGAATGGCGCACCAAAGCATGTAGAGAATGATGGTTGTGGTTCAGTAATACCACGTTCAGTTCCTGCAAGTTTTGATGTGAAACCACTTAAGAAGTGATACATTGCTTGGTCTTTGCTTAACTTAGAAATAGGTGGTAATACACCGAAAGCATCTGCTGTTAAGAAAATAATTGTGTTAGGGTGTGATGCTTTTGACGGTACAACGATATTATCGATATGTTCGATTGGATATGCTGCACGTGTATTTTCCGTGTACTTGTTATCATCGAAGTCGATATAACCATGTTCATCAACAACTAAGTTTTCTAGAACAGTACCGTAGCGGATTGCATCAAAAATTTGCGGTTCTTTTTCAGCTGATAAATTAATTGCTTTTGCGTAGCAGCCGCCCTCGATATTGAACACACCATTTTCATTCCAGCCGTGTTCATCGTCACCGATTAATTTACGCTCCGGATCTGCAGAAAGCGTTGTTTTACCTGTCCCAGATAAACCGAAGAATAATGCCACATCACCTTTACGGCCAACGTTAGCTGAGCAGTGCATACTCATAATATCGCGTTTTGGTAGTAAGTAGTTCATAACAGAGAAGATAGATTTTTTCATTTCTCCAGCATACTCAGTACCACCGATTAACACTGTTTTATGTTTGAATGACACGATGACAAATGTTTCTGAACGTGTGCCATCTTTTTCAGGATTTGCTTTAAAAGTTGGTGCAGAAATGATTGTGAAGTCTGCTTTAATTTTTTCTGCTTCGCTCTTTGAATGTGGGCGAATAAACATGTTTTGTGCGAAAAGGTTATGCCATGCAAACTCATTGACAACCGTTAATTTTAATTGTGAATCTTTGTCGCTACCTGCATAACCATTAAAAACGAAAACTTCTTCTTTTGCATCTAGATATTCAAGTACTTGATGATACAAGTTTAAGAACTTCTCTTCAGAAATAGCTTGGTTCACAGTACCCCAGTCGATGTCATCTTTTACTTGTGGATTATCTACAATATACTTATCTTTTGGAGAACGCCCCGTATATTCTCCAGTTTTAGCATTGATTGCCCCTAGCTCAGTTAATTCAGCCTCGTCACGTTGTAAAATTTTGTTGTAAAGTTCAGTTTTTGTTAACTGAAAATGAGATGTAGGCTTTTTAATTAATGCATTCAGTGCGCTCGTATCGAATGACATGATGAATCCCTCCAATAGTTTGTTCGTAAATGTAAGCCTTTACAATTAAAGAGTATAACATATTCAAGCTATAATCCCCATAGAAAATCCAAAAAATAATCAATGAAAAATGCACTGAAACGTATGTCGTTACTGGGGAAATCGGCTATATAAGGTGCTGAACGAATATTACTTCTATGAAAGAGAAATAATATTTTCAATCATATTTGTGAAATTGACACATGAGAAAAACTTCGGTAATATAAAAGCAACGGATTCTCTTATCCTGAGTGGTGGAGGGACATGGACCCAATGAAACCCAGCAACCTCTTTTTAACGAAGAAAGGTGCCAAACCGTTTGCAGGTGAAATAACCTGAACGATAAGAGCGAATGGACGTTGAGCCTTCACTCTATGTATGTGTAGTAGTTGTGAAAGGCTCTTTTTATTTGAGCTCAGATAAAGAGAGTGTTCGTAATTTAATTTAAAGGAGCATATTATGACATACAACAAACGATTATTCACTTCAGAATCAGTAACTGAAGGACATCCGGACAAGATTGCTGACCAAATTTCAGACGCGATATTAGATGAGATTTTAAAAGGAGATCAACATGCACGTGTTGCTTGTGAAACGACTGTTACGACAGGCATGGCGTTAATTGCGGGAGAGATTTCTACTTCGACATATGTTGATATTCCGAAAGTTGTAAGAGAGACGGTTAAACAGATTGGCTATACACGTGCCAAATATGGTTATGACTATAAAACAATGTCTGTACTGACAGCAATCGACGAACAATCTCCTGACATTGCACAAGGTGTGGATCGTGCATTGGAGTACCGTGATGCTTCGAATGATGAAGTACTCAATACAGGTGCAGGTGACCAAGGTTTAATGTTTGGTTATGCGACAAATGAAACAGAATCATTTATGCCATTGCCAATTGATTTATCACATAAATTAGCGAAACGCTTAACAGATGTACGTAAAGACGGTACGTTAGAATATTTACGTCCGGATGGGAAAGTACAAGTGACTGTGGAATATGATGCACATGATCAACCAAAACGCATTGATACGATTGTTATTTCATCTCAACATCATGAAGAAGTGGAATTGGAACAAATTCAACGTGATCTTAAAGAACATGTGATTTATCCAATCGTACCAGAAGCTTTCTTAGACGATGAAACGAAATTCTTTATTAACCCGACTGGTCGCTTTGTAATTGGTGGCCCACAAGGTGATGCGGGTCTGACTGGACGTAAAATTATCGTTGACACGTATGGCGGTTATGCACGTCATGGCGGCGGTGCATTCTCTGGTAAGGATCCTACAAAAGTTGACCGTTCAGCGGCTTATGCAGCACGCTATGTTGCTAAAAATATTGTGGCGGCTGGTTTTGCGGACAAATGTGAAGTACAGCTAGCGTATGCAATTGGGGTTGCACAACCTGTATCAATTGCAATTGATACATTTGGTACGGGCAAAGTTTCAGAAGATGCTTTAATTCAAGCAGTGAGTGAAAACTTTGATTTACGACCAGCAGGTATTATTCAAATGTTAGACTTGCAACGTCCGATTTATAAGCAAACGGCAGCGTATGGCCATTTTGGACGTACAGACGTACAACTTCCATGGGAGAATACGGATAAAGTTGAAGATTTGAAAAAGGCAGTTGCAGCTTACCAAGCATAATGTTGCGTTTTATATCGATTATTTGACGGTTATTCACTATAATAGGTGTATAAATGTAGACAAAAGGAAGGTTTTTGAAAATGACACAGTTTAGTCCAATGGAAATTGGCTTATTTGTTGCTATAGGCGTAGCGGTAATATGTTTCTTACTATTTTTAGTTGCGTTGAATCGTAAGAAAAAAGCACAACAAAGATATGAAGCGGAATACAAAGCAAAAGAAGAAAAGCTGACACAATCGCATAATGAAGCGCTTGAAAAAGTAAGAATTGAAAAGAAAAAAGTGGAGACGAAGCATAAAGAAGACTATCGAACAATGGTCGCATCAAAAGATCGTGAAATTGACGCGTTGAAGTTGTTTTCGAAAAACAGCAGTGAATATGTAACAGATATGCGCTTGCTCGGTATTCGTGAGCGTCTTGTGAAAGAAAAGCGTATTCGTCCTGAAGATATGCATATTATGGCGAATATTTTCATGCCAACGAATGATTTAGAAGACATTACACGTATTAGTCATCTTGTACTCACACGTACTGGATTATACATCATTGATTCGCAGTTACTGAAAGGTCATGTGTATCAAGGGATAAGTGGCAATCAATTTGCGGAAAATCCAATGATGGCACAAGTGTTCAAAACACTTCAATTGGATGAAACGAAGCCACAAACGATTGTTTTAGATGAAAGTGATAGCGATGCGCATGCACTTTCAATTGTGGATTATACTGATCATATCGAACAGCTTGAAGTATTAGCATCAAAGTTACAGCGTCAGTTGGGACATAAATATACGCCAACACCGATTTTGTACTTTAACCCGAAACATGAAGGCGATGTGACGATTTCTAGTTATGCACCACAAAGTACGACGAAAGTACTTGTAGGTCCTGAACAGTTGAATGAATTCTTCAACAAATATGTTTTCCACGGACGCATCCAATATGATGTGAATGATTTACAAGCGATTATGGATGAAATTGAATCATTTAATTAACCAAAAAACCTGTAGGCCACTTTAAGAAGGGCTTACAGGTTTCCTTCTGGTGCGCCCGGCATGGGTAATAACTTGACGGTGAAAGTCCGTTACAGGCTTGGTAGTAGGAACTGTTAGCGAAAGACAAGGGTGTCCATTGTGAAGTGGAATCTGAAGGAAGTCGGACGCAAACACTCGCGCTGACGAACAGAAATATCATATTAAGGCTATATAGAATGGACGAGTCTGCTGAACAAGACAAAGTCCGATACTACCCAAGTTCTATATAGTAAATGATGCAGTGATGTGAGTGGAAAGTGATTACTCTTACCCGGGGAGGTCTCATCAGCGACAGAAATGCCGTAGTAACAACGAATGATGAGAAGTCAGCAGAGGTCATAGTAGGTAGAAATACTGAAGGACTGAACAATATTCATACAAAGTAAAGAATGGAGGTTATAGATTTACGATGTACAGAAAACGGTAAGTACCGGCAACTTATAGAGAGATAAGTAGTGGAACGAAAAAGGGTATATAAGTGTGTACAGTAAATCTTAGGTGAAATGAAAGAAATGTATCGTGAGTCTCCATCCTTGATGGAGCTTGTTGTAAGACCGAACAACATTGAAAAGGCAATCAAGAAAGTGAGAAAGAACAAAGGAGCACCAGGAATTGACGGTATGAAAGTCAGTGAACTGAATGGACACTTTGCGCAATACTTTCCACAAATTAGAAAGAAACTGCTTGATGGTACATATAAACCACAAGCAGTAAGGAAAGTTGAAATCCCAAAACCAAACGGGAAAAAGCGTGTGTTGGGAATCCCTGTCGCTAGAGATAGAGTTATCCAACAAGCCATTAAACAAGTTATTGAACCGAAAATCGACCGTACATTCTCAAAACACAGTCATGGCTTTAGACCCAATCGTAGTACAGGCACTGCACTTAAGCAATGTGCAACGTACTATGAAGAGGGCTATTCGGTCGCGGTTGATTGTGATTTAAAACAGTGCTTTGACATGTTGAACCACGATAAGCTGATGTATTTATTTGAACGTCATGTTCAAGATAAAGCAATTTCCAAGTTCATTCGTAGAAGTTTACAAGTTGGGGCAATTGACCTCAACGGTAGCTATAAAAGTAGAGAAAT
>NZ_JXWY01000104.1 GCF_000934465.1 Staphylococcus microti
ATCTTTCAAACAGAGAGACTCTACAAACGCATCAATTGCCCGAACAGGGTTTTCCTCCTCAATCATTTCATCTAAAGTTAATAATTGAAAGCTTACTTGATTTCTTGAAAATTCCTGTATATTAGCCATTTAGTAGTATCCTCCTTTAAACTTCTATCAAATATATAATACAATAAACTAGTATTATTTGTTAGACAGTCTGACGCTTGGTGCTGTGAGAGGACGAATAGTCAACTAATGGCTATTCTCCTACTCGATTGGGCTAGATGAGTTAAAACTAATCTAGCCTCAACAGGTTCACATACGGTTACGCCTTGGGTACACCTCATTCAATATAAGTGGCTAACTTAAACTTGAAATTTGCGATCGAATTATTTTGTCTTTATTTGAGATATTTATCAGTTTTCTAACATAGCAAAGATAAAATGGACATAGGCATCGAGCTCCTTTGATAAAAAGGGGCTGGGACATAATTCCCGGCTCTTTTTTTCGAAGAAGGCCTGATTAAATGTTTTTTGACATTTAATCAGGCCTTCGTTATAGATATTATTTAAAAAAATAAAGC
>NZ_JXWY01000105.1 GCF_000934465.1 Staphylococcus microti
CTCCCCAAAGCATATCGTCGTTAGTAACGTCCTTCTTCGGCTTCTAGTGCCAAGGTATTCACCGTGCGCCCTTAATAACTTAATCTTCTTTTGATTGACAATCGCTCGCATTCTGCTTCATCATTTCACAATCACTCAATCACTTACGCATAGTAAGCTCACTCGCTCTTGTTCATGATTCATTGACTGACAAGCGTTTTCAATTCAAAACTGTGTTATTAATTATGTGAGTCGTCATTTGACGACTAGCGATAATTTTTAGTTTCAAGCTTTCGCTATTCACTCGGTTTTTGCTTGGTAAAATCATTTATACTTACTTATCTAGTTTTCAATGTACAAGACAATTTGATTGACAATCACTTGCATTAACAAGCGTTTTCAATTCAAATTTTAATTTTGAATCCTCAAATAATGAGCATTCAAAACTGAATACAATATGTCACGTTAATCCGCTTATCACCTAAAGGTGATATTCCGTAT
>NZ_JXWY01000106.1 GCF_000934465.1 Staphylococcus microti
TTTTTTTTTTTTTTTTTTTTTGAAATAATATTTAAAACATTATTTACTTGTGTATGTAGGGAATGATGAGAGATGAAAATGTTGTATTTGTACAAAAATATAGATAGCTTTTTAGAAAGGGAATTGTTAAAAGCAGAATATTATAGAAAGAAATAAGAAAAGAGGGGCAATCAATTAAATGACTGCCTCTCTATTTATATATGGGAGTAAATGAATGTAATAAGAAAATAGAATTTTTATTTATCGTCTTGTTTTCTACGACGTTGTCCAACTATGAATAGTGAGCCAAGTGCTGCCAATAATGAACCGATTAATGAACCATTATTTGGTTCATTACCTGTATCTGGTAACCCTTTGCCAGGGTGTCTTTCACCATGTTTACCTGGTTTGTCGCCATTTGAGTCATCGTCTGAATCGTTGCCAGAATCCGAGTCGCTGTCTGAGTCAGAATCGCTGTCTGAATCTGAGTCACTGTCCGCATCAGAGTCACTGTCGGAATCACTATCTGAGTCAGAATCGCTATCAGAGTCGGAATCACTATCAGAGTCGGAATCACTATCAGAGTCTGAATCGCTATCAGAGTCCGAATCACTATCCGCGTCTGAGTCACTATCCGAGTCCGAATCACTGTCAGAATCCGAATCGCTATCCGCATCAGAGTCACTGTCTGCATCCGAATCACTGTCCGAGTCAGAGTCGCTATCAGAGTCAGAATCGCTGTCCGCATCGGAATCACTGTCAGAGTCAGAGTCACTGTCCGCATCAGAGTCACTGTCAGAGTCAGAATCGCTGTCCGAGTCAGAGTCGCTATCTGCGTCAGAATCACTGTCAGAGTCAGAGTCACTGTCCGCATCAGAATCGCTGTCCGAGTCAGAATCGCTGTCTGCATCGGAGTCGCTGTCTGAGTCAGAGTCGCTATCTGCGTCAGAATCACTGTCAGAGTCCGAATCGCTATCCGCATCCGAGTCACTGTCAGAGTCGGAATCGCTATCTGAATCTGAGTCACTGTCAGAGTCTGAATCACTGTCAGAGTCACTATCAGAGTCAGAGTCACTGTCCGAATCTGAGTCACTGTCCGAGTCAGAGTCGCTGTCTGAATCTGAGTCACTATCAGAGTCGGAATCGCTATCAGAGTCGGAATCGCTATCAGAGTCAGAGTCGCTATCAGAGTCGGAATCACTATCAGAGTCGGAATCACTATCAGAGTCGGAATCGCTATCAGAGTCAGAGTCGCTATCTGCGTCGGAGTCGCTATCTGCGTCGGAGTCGCTATCTGAGTCAGAGTCGCTATCCGCATCCGAGTCGCTATCTGCGTCGGAGTCGCTATCAGAGTCAGAGTCGCTATCTGCATCCGAGTCGCTATCAGAGTCCGAATCACTATCTGAATCCGAGTCGCTGTCTGCGTCCGAATCACTATCTGAATCCGAGTCACTGTCCGCATCCGAATCGCTGTCCGAGTCCGAATCGCTGTCTGCATCGGAGTCGCTATCCGCATCTGAGTCACTATCAGAGTCAGAGTCACTATCAGAGTCAGAGTCGCTATCTGCATCGGAGTCACTGTCGGCATCTGAATCACTATCTGCATCGGAATCGCTATCTGCATCGGAATCGCTATCTGCATCAGAGTCGCTATCAGAGTCAGAATCACTGTCCGAATCCGAGTCGCTGTCCGAATCCGAGTCGCTGTCCGAATCCGAGTCACTGTCAGAGTCCGAGTCACTGTCCGAGTCAGAGTCGCTGTCCGAATCCGAATCGCTATCAGAGTCAGAGTCGCTATCCGAATCCGAGTCACTGTCAGAGTCCGAATCGCTATCTGCGTCCGAATCGCTGTCCGCATCAGAATCACTATCTGCATCAGAGTCGCTATCAGAGTCAGAGTCACTGTCAGAATCTGAGTCACTGTCTGAGTCTGAGTCGCTGTCAGAATCTGAATCACTATCCGAGTCCGAATCGCTATCAGAGTCAGAATCACTATCAGAATCCGAGTCGCTATCTGCATCCGAATCGCTATCCGAGTCTGAATCGCTATCCGAGTCTGAATCACTGTCTGAGTCAGAGTCGCTGTCAGAATCTGAGTCGCTATCAGAGTCGGAATCACTGTCCGAGTCAGAGTCGCTGTCTGAATCTGAGTCACTGTCCGAATCACTATCTGCATCGGAATCGCTGTCTGCGTCAGAATCGCTGTCCGCATCCGAGTCGCTGTCGGCATCGGAATCGCTGTCTGCGTCAGAATCGCTGTCCGCATCCGAGTCGCTGTCGGCATCGGAATCGCTGTCTGCGTCGGAGTCACTGTCTGCATCCGAGTCGCTATCGGCGTCTGAGTCACTGTCGGCATCTGAATCACTATCTGCATCCGAGTCGCTATCGGCGTCTGAGTCACTGTCTGCATCCGAATCACTGTCAGAGTCCGAATCGCTGTCCGAGTCCGAATCGCTGTCTGAATCCGAGTCACTGTCCGCATCCGAGTCACTATCTGCGTCAGAATCACTGTCAGAGTCCGAATCACTATCAGAATCCGAATCGCTGTCTGAATCCGAGTCACTGTCCGCATCCGAATCACTATCCCCATCCGAATCGCTGTCAGAGTCCGAGTCGCTGTCCGAGTCCGAATCGCTGTCTGAATCCGAGTCGCTATCAGAGTCAGAGTCGCTATCCGCATCTGAGTCACTATCTGCATCAGAATCTGCATCAGAATCTGCGTCAGCATCGCTTTCATCTGGATCAGGGAAGTCTGGTTGTTCAGGTAATTCAGGATTTACATCAAATTCTTCTTCAATGTGAGCACGTGCATAAGCTGAATCATCAACTTCTCCTGCAGCACCTCTAAAGGCTGTATCACTTGTTGCACGAGCAGGGACTGTCATTACGGCACTTAAGTCAATTTTGTTGAAAGGGAATTTACCTATTGTTTCATCCAATACATTATGTGTCATAGTAATGATATATGCACTATCTGAATCTGGAATTGTTAACTGTAAGTCACCTTTTTCTAATAAATATTTAGCTTTTGATGAGTCAAGGTCACTTAATTTAAGAACTTCTTCGGTAACATCCTCAAATAACTCACTTATATTTGTAATACTGTTTGTATTAATTTTTTGACCTTTAGGTGCTTTATAAACTTTAAGGGTTTTTAAAGAGTCATTGTCTACTTTAACAGCTGATCTTGTACTTTCTCTATCAAAAGAATCGTATTCATCGAAAGCGCCAAAATTACCTATAGCTGATAAATTACCATTACTTATAGTGACTTTAATAGAACCTTTTGTTGAGCTTTGTTTTAGTTGTTCGAAACCTTTAATACTATTTTCTGCAGATTGAATATTATGTTTATGTTGCTCAATTTTTTCAGTGTCATTATTTTGTTCAGCAATTTGTAACTCTTTTTCTAATGACGCAATAGTATCTTTTTCATGAGAAATTAAAGAATTCAATTTTTTGATATTTGGTACAATGTTTAATGCATCTGGATTAACTTGTACAAAGCTATCTACGGTTTTTTTGTCTTTATCATAGTTGTCTAATACCATTCTGATGCCAGCAGATGAATTGTCCGAATGAATATAACTATCCCAGTAAAAATCATCATATGTGTATTGGGTATCTTCATATTTGATGTTTGCATCATACGAAATGCTTTCTGAACCAATAGTATGTGTAAGTTTTTGAGTACCATTTTCAGTGACTTTATTACGGTCTACATAGTCTTTACCGTTAAAAATCATACCGAAAGTACCTAAATCTTTAATTGTATCTAAAAATTGGTACGTAATTTTTTTCGTTTGATTATCAAAGTTAATTGCACGTGCAACTTCAACGTTTGGATCTGATTCAAGGTGAAATGAAGGAAGTTGTACTTTGATGTTATCAGCATAGTTACCATTTAAGTCTGTAAGACTATCATGTTGAAATGTGAAATAATCTCCAGTTTTAGCATCAGTCACTTTTGCTTTAACTTCATATTCTGAAGGTTTTAACCCTTTATTAGAACGAACACTTTCAAAGTCAACGTATCTTTTAAAGTCATAATCAAAGATATCTTCAGTAGGATACTTATCTTTATATTTTTCGATGAATGATTGAACTATTGTGTTTTTATCTGTATCAGTATTTTCTTTTAAATATTGTTCTTTATAATTTTGAAAATCCTCATAAGCTTCTTTCGTACTTCCATAATCCACAACATCTTCAATTTTGTTGTCTTTCACATTAATTGAAACATCAGAGATTTTATCATCTACATTGTTTTTCAACTCAGGTTGTTGTGTCGCTTTTGTCGTATTTTCTGTTGTTGATGCATTGTTTGGTGTAGTTTGAGTAGGCTCGTTTGCGGGTGCGTTTGCTTCAGTAGTAGGTTGTTCAGCCGTTTCAGTTTTTTCAGGTGTTGTTTCTTCAGCTACAGGTTGTGCTTCTTTTGGTGTTGTCTCTTCGACAGCTGGTTGTGGTGCTTCGGTTTCTGTTGCTTCTGCAGGTTGTTCTGTTGTTGCTGCGTCACTTTCGTTAGCTACTTCAGTTGTGGACGGTTGTGCACTTGTGTCTGCTTTGCTTTCTGTATCTTGAACCGCTGTTTCAGGTGTTGGTTCAGTTACTTCCGATGCTTCGGCTGTTTGTGTTGCGCCTAAAAATAGTAATGTTGTTAACAGGGCAGAACCTGTTCCAAACGATAATTTACGGATACTGAAAATTTGCTTTTGACGATCGTACTTTTTATATTGTTGAAATTTTTTCATACTCACTTTCCTTCCTCTTTGTTATTAAGCATTTGTCTTGTCTAATTCCCATTAAACAATAAATAAATTATCGAATGTACATTGTTTTTTTTTTTTTTTTTTTTTGAA
>NZ_JXWY01000107.1 GCF_000934465.1 Staphylococcus microti
ATATTCAACGATTTTTAGCGAAATACAACAAAACCCCGTTATATCAGTGTTTGTGTTCACGAGATATAACGGGGTATTAACGAAATATAAGCAATTAACGGAAACGGAGGGATTTGAACCCTCGCGCCGCTTTCGCGACCTACACCCTTAGCAGGGGCGCCTCTTCAGCCAACTTGAGTACGTTTCCATATGGCTCCACAGGTAGGACTCGAACCTACGACCGATCGGTTAACAGCCGATAGCTCTACCACTGAGCTACTGTGGAATAATGATGTGTTTTCTTAACACAAATATTATTATAACAATATCAGAGGAGAAATCAAGCGATTATCAAAAAAAGTTAACAGAACATTTACACTATCTAAGTAGATGTTCTGTTAACATTACTGTTGTGCACTTTATTTTTTGTTCGGAGATGCAAACAGCTTTTTGAAATACACGGAAATTTTTACGCGCATTATTCTTACGTCATAATAAATCAGTATAAAAGTCATAAATATTCAGTTGGGTGTGTTTTTGTGATATAACTTATAGCTTTTGATTAATGAGAGCTTTTAATGCGATGATTTTGAGTAACTAGTAATTTTTAAATGGAGGATCTTCTGCAATTTTGGGGCGATATTGTCGTTTTTCATAAATGAGTGCGAGGCGAATTTCTTTAAAGATAGCAACAAAATCTCTAATAAGGCTGACGAGTTCGTCATGTTGAGTTTGATCATATCTTTTTACAAGGGTACCAGCGTTAATTTCTTGGCGGAGCAGTGTATAGGCGAGATGAATACCGTTTTGATATTGATGAAGTAACGTGTATTCAGATACATTAACGACGAATGAATGACCACCCAATAAATACACTTTTGATTTGCCTGTTTTGTAAGGTTCGATTTTTTCAAGATAATTCACATTAATCCAGCAGTTTTCTGGAACGCGGTCTGAGTGTGTTGAGAAAAAGGTAATGGATTGAGATTCTGGAATAAAGAAGGGTGGTTTGCTGGAGATACCTGTTAAAGCTTTGACTTCTGCTTTAATGTGTGGATACGTATTGTGGCGGTGGCGACATGCACATTCGATAAAACGTAAAGGGCGCATGTTTCTAACTTTTCTTTTGCCATTGTTGTAGAGGAGTTCGGTTCGGGAGTAGGCACCTCCTGGACCACTGATAGGTTTGATCGCTATGACATCGGCATCAATAGCATACTGCTTTTCATTTTGTTGGCTCATAAGCAACATCCTTTCATGAATTTTATCTTTCTATATAAACTTAATTATAAAAGATAATTAAATGCTGTCAATGATGAATTCTGAAAATTATGTACAAAAATGTGTTATTTCCATTGTTTCAAAACTTGAAAAAATTCAGAAAACTTATTGCAATTTATTTTTTGATTCGGTATACTGTGTAATATCAAAAGTAATCACCAATCAAGAGGAGGAAACATCATGAAACATAAAATTGATGTAAAACAGCACGTACCCGTCAACCCTATGCAGGCAGTAAACAGATTAGGCGCAGAATTAGTGATTGAGGCAGCGCTTAAACGCCACAGAAAGTTAGAGTTAGAACAGTTGATTGACAAAGCATTAATGAACAACAACAAGGAAGCATTTATGACTTACACTGAAGAATATAATGAGTTGGAGGCGCAAAACATTGTCTAATTCCTCGTGTCATTCCATTAAAAAATAACAAGGACTATTCGCAAATGATTAATGAATAGTCCTTGTTATTTTTTTATACCATTAAGTCGATTAATTCATCTTTTGGAATTGCACCAAAGTAATGATGCATATCGTAGTCTTTGAGTGCTTCGTGAATCGCGGCTTTTTGATGTGTGACACCTTCTAAAGCACGTTCTAATTCTTCGATATTACCTTCACCGAAAAAGTCACCAAAGATTTTCGCATGTTCAATTTGTCCTTTTTTAACGTCTAATTTAATTTGAACAAAGCCTTTTTCAAATTTATGTTCACGTTCAAAGTTATATTTTGGGTTTTTACCGTAGTTCCAATCCCATGTACGATATTTTTCATTCGCAAGTTGTTCAATATTGCGCCAATCTTCGTCTGTTAAATGGTAGGTTTCAACCGCTTCATCACCGAACAATTGTTTTAAAATAATCTCTTTAAATGTATCGATGTCAATCGGTTCATCTAAAAATTCCACAATATTTGCGACACGTTTACGAACGGACTTCACACCTTTTGATTGGATTTTAGCTGGATTTACTTTTAACGCATTTTGTACTTCATCTAATTCACTGTTTAACATCAGTGTACCGTGGCTAAACATACGGTCTTTCACTTTGACCATGGCGTTACCTGAAATTTTTGCTTGTCCGACTTGAATGTCATTGCGTCCAGTCATTTCAGCTTGCACACCCATTTTATTTAGTGCATCAACGATTGGCTGTGTGAACTTTTTAAAGTTGTGGAAGCTTTGTCCGTCATCTTTCGTAATAAAACTAAAGTTTAAGTTGCCGAAGTCATGATAGACAGCACCGCCACCTGATATACGACGCACAACATCAATGCCGTGTTCATCGATATAAGCTTGATGTACTTCCTCAATCGTATTTTGGTTTTTCCCGACAATGATAGAAGGTCTGTTAATATAAAATAGGAAGTAACTTTCATCTTCATCCATTGGGACGGTTTTAAGTACGTATTCTTCCATAGCTAAGTTGAGTGTTGGGTCCGTATTATTGTTGTTACTAATAAATTTCATCTTTTTCTCTCCTTTGTACCCAAATATGCCCTTAGATATAGTTATGCACCATTTTAGGACTTTTTTCCAATATTTGAATTGCATGCGACGAAATAATATGACTAAATACCAAAATATGATGGAAATAGTTTATTTAATATGTAAACTTTAGTACAATATAGGCTAGTTAATTTCTAAGGGGGCGAATGTGATGACAATAGCAGAAGTAGGCGATATTGTAGAATTCCGCGATGGTTTATTAGGAAAAGTTGAAAAAATTAATGATAATTCAGTTATTGTTGATTTAACAATCATGGAAAACTTTGCGACACTTGACTTACCTGAAAAGACAGTCATTAATCACAAACGTTATAAAATTGTAGATCAAAAAGGATAAGGTATTATGAAAAACATCAGCAAGCCGCTACTATGGTTTATTTCAAGTTTTATTGTATTCCACATCATCTTAATGATCATGTGGGGTAAACATAACGTATACTGGCAACTTTATACTGGTATTATGCTCATTGCAGCGATTAGTTATGTTTTTTATCAGCGTGATATTACGTCCAAAAGATTGTTGACATCAGTGGGCATCGGATTAATTACCGGCGTGGTACTAGTACTGATTCAAGTGATATTTTCTTTGATGACGAAAGATTTAACCTATTTACACTTGATCAAACAATTGTCACGTACGGGCGTTTATTTTAAATGGCAAATGCTTGTGACATTACTTTTCGTGATGCCGTGTCACGAGTTATATCTACGTTCTATTTTGCATAAAGAGTTGGACATGAGACTTAAACACGCATGGCAAAGCATTGTTATTTGTGCGATTGTTTCAAGTACATTCTTTATTTACTTAGATCGATGGTGGATTGTTGCATTTATCTTTGTATGTCAGCTTGTATTAGGTGTCAGCTATGCCTACACACGACGTATTGCAACGACAACTGTTGCCCAAATTGTAGCGGTCGTTATTTTATTAATATTTCATGGCTAATTTTGAGAAGTTGGGGCTGAAAGTGTGATAATCCGTTATTTTCAGTATTAAATGCTTCTTTCAATGGTGTACTTTATCTCAATAGAAAGAGTACGGAAACTTGGCGCAAAAGATGCGTTCAAGCGACCGTGCTCTTTTTTGTTGTTCACTCAATGGCATAGAGTGTATGCAATGGGACGACAGTTTCGTGTGTATGGTGCTTATTGCGAACAATAAGTGTTTGATGTTGTGTATGGATTTTTACGATATAGCCACGTATTGATGTCATAAGACCGTTATGCCAGTAGTGAAAGCTTGCGATCTCATTGCTCGATAGCTTTAAATGTAACATGTAGTTTAACTCACTCAGTTGATCATCGCTTAAAATAGGACAACTGCGTTTGTATTGATCGTGTTCGAGTTGTTTCAATCTTGTAAATTGCTCGGTTAATGTTGCAAAAGGGGCCCATTTAATAATGCCACGGCCTAATGGAATATTGGCATCCAAATACGCTCTAGGAATTTTTCGATAGTTGGTTTCATGTTGGTAGTCGATTGGTAAACTTGACGCTGTCATAAGAAATCACCTCACACTAATTATAGAACGCATGTTCTCTTTTTGTGAAGTGGTAAGAACGAATATTCTATTATTTTTGCTATTTTGCTTTTTAAATGTGTGTTTATAGACTACAATAGACACAGATATTTGTTTAAAAAGGAGTATGAGATGATGATTAGGCAAGCGGTAGAAAAAGATGTGCATGCAATTGCATCATTGACGTATATCATTTGGCAAGATATGGAATTAGAAATTGTGACACGTTATCCGAAAGCGCAAGTTATTGCAGCAATTGAAGCGAGTACGACAGAAGTTCACTATCGAAATCATTTGAGCCATGTTCATGTGTATGAGGTGGACGGTCATGTGGCAGGGATGATTGTGGCTTACCCGGGTTGGCATGAACAGACATATGAATCAGCGTGGTCATCGTTAGCGGTTGCAGAGAAACTTCCGTTATCGACAGGTACGCCATTACCAGTGATGGAGGCGGATACGACAGATATGTATATTGAAGCGGTTGCGACATTTCCAGCGTATCGAGGCAGAGGTATTGCGAGCCAACTGCTTAAATATTTGCTGACAAGTGAACCGGACACGACTTGGAGTTTAAATTGTGACCATGACAACTATGGTGCGTTTAAGTTGTATCAAAAAATGGGTTTTGACGTTAAAAAAGAGAAAAAGCTTTATGGTCATGACTATTACTATATGACATATCAAAGTGTGGGGAATGTGAATGCTAGAACTTAAAAATGTAGGTTATTGTATGGATGATCGACGTATATTGCAGGATATTTCATTGTCGATCAATCGTGGCGAGGCTGTCGCTGTGATAGGACCGTCTGGTAGCGGTAAAAGTACGTTATTACGCATGATAGGGGATTTAATTAGTCCAACAGAAGGGACGATTTATTTTGAAGGACAGCCTTATGAATCGTATACGCCAGAAACATTGCGATTACGTGTAAGTTATTTATCGCAAAGCGTTGAGTTATTCGGTACAACGATTGCTGATAATTTAGCGTTTCCAGCACTCGTCAGAAAGGATACGTTTGATGAAGCACGTGCGAAAACATTGATGGCAGCTGTTGGTTTGCAACATTATAAGTTATCAGATTCTGTCCAGCGTATGTCAGGCGGTGAAAAACAACGTGTGACGATTGCAAGACAGCTTATGTATCGTCCGGACGTCTTACTGTTAGATGAAGCGACGAGTGCGTTAGATCATGAGAACAGTGAACATGTTGAACAGCTGATTTTTGATATTGTTGCACAAGGGACGGCTGTACTATGGATTACACATGATGATGCGCAAAGTCATCGCCATTTTGATCGACGTATCGTTATTCAAAATGGTGCGCTATGTAAGGAGTGTGACTAAATATGATGAGTACAACTTCTTTAATATTGACGGCACTTCTATTGCTTATTCCAATGGCGATTTCATATAAAGAGCGCTTGTTTATTGCGAAAGATTTATTTGTTGCTGCCATACGTGCAGTCATTCAACTTGTCATTATTGGCTACATACTTGAGTTCGTTTTCCAACTAGAGGAAACGTGGATTGTGCTGACTTTAATTGTCGTTATTATGGTAAATGCAGCAGCTAATACACGCAAACGGGCATCATCTATTATGCGACATGTGTTTTGGGTGTCATTCGCTTCCATTATGGCAGGGGCAGTTATCTCATTAGGTGGCGTGCTATTAACGGGTGCCATCAGTATGAAACCGAACGAGCTTATTCCAGTTGCCGGTATGGTCGGAAGTAATGGCATGATTGCGATTAATCTTAGCTATCAAAACTTGGATCGCATTTTTACGAAAGAAATTGCTGCGATTGAGGCGAAATTATCGCTAGGTGCACCGCCCGGACTTGCGGCAAAAGATGCGATTCGTGAAAGTATTAAAGTTGCGATTGTGCCGACGATTGACTCTGTGAAAACGTATGGCCTTGTATCTATACCGGGCATGATGACAGGTTTGATTATTGCAGGTGTCCCACCGTTAGAAGCGATTAAATTCCAATTGATGGTTGTTTTTATTCATACATCTGCAACGATTATTTCAGCTTTTGTCAGTACATATCTCAGTTATCGCCAATTTTTTAACCATCGTCATCAGTTAATTCAAATGAAACAAGTATAACAACGCAAAAAAGCTAGCACCCGCTATGGATACTAGCTTTTTTATATTGGTTAAATACCGCCAAGTAAGGCGCTGATGTAAATACCGAGGGCATATAATAAGCCAAACATTGTATTTGTTTTACCTGCAGCTGCCATGGCCGGCATCATTGTTTGTGGTGTATCATTCTTTTTGAAACGTCTATACACTTTCACAGGCATTGGAAAGCTTAAAAGGACGAGTAAATAGAAAATTGAGCCACCATCTTTGAAAAATGCTGTGTAAATCACAAACACATATGCAAAAATATAACATGCTGCCAAGAAATAAAGTGATCCTTGCTTACCTAGCAAAATAGGTAATGTACGTCTACCACTTTGTTGGTCTTTCACTCTATCGCGAATATTATTGGCCATATTGATTAAACCAATCGTAATGACAATTGGAATACTAATCCAAATTGCATAACCTTGGACATTACCAGTTTGAATGAAAAAGGCGATGACAACAATAAACATGCCCATGAAAAGGCCTGAAAATAATTCGCCTAAAGGTGTCCATGAAATTGGAAATGGACCGCCTGTATATAGGTAGCCAACAGCCATGCAAAGGATACCAACAGGAATGAGCCAGAATGATGACACTGCAGCAAGGAATAGTCCAAGTAATGCTGCGATAACGTAAAAGGCAATCGCTAAGTTAAAAACAGACTGTGGTGTCATACCATGGCGTACAATAGCGCCGCCAATACCAACAGATTCGTGATCATCTAAGCCTTTTTTATAATCATAATACTCATTGAACATGTTCGTCGCTGCTTGAATGAGTAAACAAGCTAATAACATAGCAATAAATCGTCCGAGAAACAGATGGTCCTCACTGCCTAACATATAAAGCTTTGCTGTGACTGTTCCGACTAGAACAGGGACAACGGAAGCGGTTAGTGTGTGTGGGCGCATCAGTAACCAATATTTACGTAATGATGAATGTTGCTGAAATTGCGTTCCCATATAGATTAAAACCTCGATTATTAATATTTAGAATACAGCATAAGTATAGAAAAGATTGCCTTTTAACTTAGTTTAGGCAGAAGTCGCCCATCCTCTAGGTGGGTGATGAGTGCCGTCCAGTATAAAGGCTAGCTTTGGTAACTTGAAAATTGATATACATGGCGAATTGCCTTTTTGTTTTACTTGTGTTATTTTCATTCTACATAAAAAGCGTTAATAAAACAATGGCATTAGATACAAATAGTCATTTAGAATCCCTTCTTCACTATCCTCTTATTTTGGCAACGAAATAGCGTAGACAAGTAATTGATAATGAAATATTTGATTACTTTAGTTGCGTGGCATTATGATAAAGACCCTATACACATTATGTTCAAAGTTTCCCCCAATCAAGCGAATAATCATAAATAGATAGGTGGTGTATCTAATGGAACGATTAAAAGCGTACAAATTTAGATTATATCCAACAGAAGAACAAGAGATATTCTTTACGAAGTCTTTTGGTTGTGTTCGTAAGGTCTATAATCTAATGCTTCATGACCGGATAAAAGCTTACGAAGAAAAAAAGAAAGATTCCTCTAAGAAAATGCATTTTCCAACACCTGCAAAATATAAAAAAGCATTCCCATTCTTGAAAGAAGTCGATAGTCTTGCTTTAGCTAATGCACAACTTAATTTAGATAAAGCCTACAAGAACTTTTTTCATAATAAATCTATTGGATTTCCTCGGTTCAAAAGTAAGAAAAATCCTGTTCAAAGTTATACAACGAATAATCAAAATGGGACAGTTGCTTTGATTGATGATAAGTTTGTCAAAGTTCCTAAATTAAAATCCTTAATCAGAATTAAACTTCACAGACAACCAAAAGGGATTATTAAGTCAGCAACAATATCACGTCAGGCTAGCGGTAAATACTATATTTCTTTGTTATGTAAAGAAGCGATAAATGAATTGCCTAAATCTAATTCTGCAATTGGTATTGACTTGGGTATTACGAATTTTGCGATCCTTTCTGATGGTCAAAAAATTGATAATCATAAATTCACGGCTAAAATGGAAAAGAAACTCAGACGTGCGCAACGTAAGTTGTCAAAGCGTGCTTTGTTAGCCAAAAAGAAAGGTGTCCTTCTCTTTGAAGCAAAGAACTATCAAAAACAAAAGAGAAAAGTAGCGCGATTACATGAGAAAGTAATGAACCAACGTACTGATTTCTTGAATAGGTTAAGTACAGAAATTATCAAAAACCACGATATCATCTGTATTGAAGACTTAAACACAAAAGGTATGTTACGTAATCATAAATTGGCAAAAAGTATTTCTGATGTCTCTTGGTCTCGTTTTGTGACGCAATTACAATATAAGGCTGATTGGTACGGACGGAAAATCATTAAGGTAGATAAATGGTTTCCATCCAGTCAAATCTGTTCAAAATGTGGTCATAAAGACGGCAAGAAGTCTCTTGAAATCCGAGAATGGACTTGTCCTGTTTGTCGTACACATCATGATCGAGATATCAATGCCAGTAGAAATATATTGACAGAAGGTCTAAGAATAATGGCATTAGCTTAAGTAGCATCAAGAACCGTAGGAACTACGGGGATAGCTTGGTAAATAAGAGACACCGCTGTTAGTAAAGAAATAAACTATCAAGTACGCTCTATTCCCAAGAAACTTCCACTTCAAGCGTTAAAAACTTTATGTTTAGCTAAGTGGTGAGTAGTTCACATCAACGGCAAACTTCTACGTTATAGTTTCTTACCCACACAACACGTCATAAAAATGTTAAAATAAAATAATGGAAAAAATTAGATGATTATGATGAAAGAAGTGAGAAACAGATGACTGTTGACGCACGTGAACAGGCAATCAATGAAGCAGTTAAACAAGCGGATCAACGATGGGTATCAATAGAAGTGAAGTTATCACGTTCACTCGATCCGGTTACTTTGTTTCATGTAACGAATGAAGCGGCAGGTAATCGTTTTTATTTTCGTTTAAATGATAATAAAACCTCTTATTTCGGTTATCGTGTTGCAACATACATTAAAAATGACAACGCAAATAAGCGCGCGCTATTTGAAGCGTGGCAATCACTCAAACAAGATATACTATGCGTGCACCCCGATGATAAACGTCATCATTTGCGACTTTGCGGTGGCTTCCAATTTTCAATGCAGCGCACGGGCAAGGAATGGGAAACATTTGGACATAACCACTTTATCTTACCGGAAGTGCTGATTTCGCAAGTAGAAGGTGTGACGTATTTAACATATACCGTTGAAAGAGACGCTTTTTCAATGGCGACTTTACAAGAACATATCAGTTATTTTGAAATGGTAGCGCCTGTAAGTGACACCATTGAAATGCCACAAGTAGATCATATTGAAAATATTAAACAAGATGCATGGCAGTCATTAGTAGCACAAACGGTAGCACGTCTAGCCCGTCATGAAAAAATTGTGTTATCACGACAACGCAAAGTTCACTTCGACTCAGAAATACATATCGGTGCGATTTTGCAAAAAGCATTGCGTCATGAAAAAAATAGTTATTTGTATGTTTTAGAATCAGACACACATACTTTTATTTCACAAACGCCTGAACAGCTGTTCAAAGTGACTGATGGGAGACTGTATACGAAAGCAGTTGCTGGTACGATTCACCGTACAAACGATGAAGCACAAGATGCGGAGCGCTTAACAGCTTTTTTACAAGATAAGAAAAATTTAGGCGAACATCAAATTGTCGTTGATAGTATTCTTGAAGATATACAACCGTTTGTTAAAAACGTGACGTATGACACAACGCCTAAAATATTAAAAAATGACCATTTGTATCATCTTTATACTGAAATAAGTGGTGAACTAGACGGTGCGACTTATATCGATGTCATTGATGCGTTACATCCAACGCCTGCTTTAGGTGGTTATCCAAAGGCGATGGCGATGGCATATATTGATGAACACGAATTTGCGGCACGTGGTCTATATGGTGCACCGGTCGGCATGATTGATATTTATAATGATTGTGAATTTATCGTAGCGATTCGTTCCATGTTAGTAAATGGGAATGAAGCGATGCTTTATGCAGGTGCAGGGATTGTCAAAGATTCAGATCCTGCTTCAGAGGTTGCGGAAACAGCCTTGAAATTTAGTCCGATGATGGACGCATTAGGAGTGACAGCACGTGACTAAACATCAGCAACATTTAACAGAACAAGTTTTTCATTTTGCTTCTGAACTATATGCACACGGTGTGAGAGAAGTCGTGATTAGTCCTGGTTCACGTTCAACGCCATTAGCGTTAGCCTTTGAATGTCATCCGGAAATTAAGACGTGGATTCATCCGGATGAACGCAGTGCGGCTTTTTTTGCGCTTGGTTTAATTAAAGGCAGTGAACGACCTGTTGCATTGCTTTGTACATCGGGAACGGCAAGTGCGAATTACGTGCCAGCAGTGGCAGAAAGCGATATTAGTCGTTTGCCACTCGTTGTGTTAACGAGCGATCGTCCACATGAATTGCGTGGTATTGGGGCACCACAAGCGATTAATCAAGTAAATATGTTTGAAAATTACGTGCGCTATCAGTTTGATTTACCACTTGCAGACGGTACGATTAATACACTTGAGACGAATCAGTATCAGTTGGAACGTGCAAGTCAGTATTTTTATGGACCGCAGCAAGGCCCTGTCCATTTTAATTTGTCGTTTCGTGAGCCGTTAACACCTGACTTATCACGCGAAGATTTGTTAACGACGCATACGTACGCACAAACACATTATCAAAAAACGATAGACCCAGCAGTGCTTGAGAAAACGTTGCGACAACCAAAAGGCATTATTATTGTTGGCGATATGCAACATCAAGACATTTCGCAAATTTTAACATTTTCAACAGTGTATGACTTACCGATTTTTGCGGATCCACTAAATGGTATTCGCAGTACACAGCATCCGAATGTCATTGCAACGTATGACTTGTTGCTAAGATCGGGGCTCGCATTAGATGTTGACTTTGTGATTCGCGTTGGTAAACCGGTTATTTCTAAAAAACTCAATCAATGGCTTAAGCAAACATCAGCGGAGCAAATACTCGTTCAAAACAGTGCGGATCGAGATGCGTTTCCGAAAAAGCCAGATTATTTCTTTGAGATGTCGGCGAATGACTTTTTCAGATCGTTGGAAACAGCGCCAACCGCTTACCGTAAAAAATGGCTGACAGATTGGCAACAGTTAGAGCAACAAGCACGTGCTGAAGTAAAAGCCTATCAGAAACATGCGACAGGGGAAGCGGCGTATGTCAGCCGATTATTAGAAAAATTAGGTGCAGATGACTGCTTGTTTGTAAGCAACAGCATGCCAATTCGAGATATTGATAATTTATATTTTGATCATCCAGCACGCATTTATGCCAATAGAGGAGCAAATGGTATTGACGGTATCGTTTCAACAGCACTTGGTATGGCGGTACATCGCTCAGTGACACTATTAATTGGCGATTTGGCATTGTATCACGATATGAACGGCTTATTAATGTCGAAGTTAAATGACATTCATATGAATATCGTATTATTGAACAACAATGGTGGAGGCATCTTCTCGTATCTCCCACAGAAAAAACAAGCACCTCAACATTTTGAACGCTTGTTTGGCACACCGACTGGCTTAGACTTTGAACAGGTAGCTATACTGTACGGTTTTGGTTATCGACAAATGACGGACTTAGAGGCATTGACGTATACAGACCTTCCTACGATGTCGTCGCATTTAATTGAAATTGTAACGGATAGAGCGGAAAACTACGAGGCACATCAACAGCTGTATCAGCGTTTGCGTGAGGTGGCAAATGTTACATCATAAATGGTATCCCGCACAGCAACAAACAGAACGAACATTGGTTATGTTGCACGGTTTTATTAGTGATCAAACGACTTTTGACGCACATATCAAGCCATTGACAGAGAAAGTGAATTTATTGTTAGTCGATTTGCCAGGACATGGACAAGATGCGTCACCGCTGACGATTCAATGGCACTTTGACTGGATTGTTGGGCAATTACATGATTTATTGACGCAGTATGCAGATAATGAACTGTATTTGCACGGTTATTCAATGGGCGCGCGTGTGGCACTGGCGTATGCCGTGGCTCATGGCGACACGTTATCAGGATTAATTTTAGAAAGTGGCACTGCAGGGATTCAAGATGACGTAGCGAGAAGAGAACGTCAGCAAGTGGACCAAGCACGTGCACGTGTTTTACAACTGGCGAATATCGACGTTTTTGTAAATGATTGGGAACGTTTGCCACTGTTCCAATCACAACGATTTTTAACGTCAGCGGAGCAACAGCGGATTAGACAGATGCGCTTGTCACAAAAGCCTGAGCGACTTGCAAAAGCACTTATGGATTATGGCACAGGCAACATGTCGAATTTATGGTGTGAATTAGCCAATGTCACGTGTCCCGTGCAACTGATTGTAGGCGAATGGGATGAAAAGTTTGTTGAAATCGCACAGCGCATGATGACACATCTGACACAGGCGCACATTCACGTGGTACCTGAAGTTGGACATACAGTTCACGTGGAAGATTGTGATAAATTTGATACAATATTACTAGCTTTTATTTTAGCGTAACTAGAGGAGGTTGACCCAGTTGAGACAATGGGAAACACTAAAGGAATATAAAGAGATTAAATATGAATTTTTTGAAGGTATTGCAAAGGTAACGATTAATCGTCCGCATGTACACAATGCGTTTACGCCGAATACGGTACAAGAAATGATTGACGCATTTACACGTGCACGTGACGATGAGCGTGTAGGCGTAATCATCTTAACAGGTGAGGGAGACCAAGCATTCTGTTCAGGTGGCGACCAAAAAGTACGTGGCCATGGTGGTTACGTAGGTGACGACCAAATTCCACGTTTGAACGTATTAGACTTACAACGTTTAATACGTGTGATTCCAAAACCGGTTATTGCGATGGTTAAAGGTTATGCAATCGGTGGCGGTAACGTTTTACAAGTCGTATGTGACTTAACGATTGCAGCAGACAATGCCAAATTCGGTCAAACAGGCCCTAAAGTAGGTTCATTTGATGCAGGTTATGGTTCAGGTTACTTAGCACGTATCGTCGGTCATAAAAAAGCGCGTGAAATCTGGTACTTATGCCGTCAATACAACGCACAAGAAGCATTAGAAATGGGCATGGCAAATACAGTCGTGCCACTCGATAAAGTGGAAGATGAAACAGTGCAATGGTGTAAAGATATTTTACGTCATTCACCAACAGCATTGCGTTTCCTAAAAGCAGCAATGAACGCAGATACAGATGGTTTAGCTGGTTTACAACAATTTGCTGGAGATGCAACGTTACTTTACTATACAACAGATGAAGCGAAAGAAGGCCGTGACGCATTTAAAGAAAAACGCGATCCAGACTTCGATCAATTCCCGAAATTCCCATAAGCCCTAAAAAAGACGGTAAGCAATGTGTACAAACACAATGGCTACCGTCTTTTCTTGTAATTATTGCGTTGGGTAGTTTGTTTCTAAGAAGGCACGCAAGCGACGCATACCTTCTTGTAATTGTGTCATATCATACGCATATGAGATGCGAATATGACCGCGTCCACAATCAGTAAATGCCGAACCTGGCACTGTTGCAACATGTGCTTGTTCTAACAAATCCACACAAAACTGCATATCGTCATCCGTGAACTTTTGAATATTGGGGAAAATATAGAACGCCCCTTGTGGTACAGCTGTTAACGAAAAGCCCATGTCAGTTAATTCGGATACTAAATAATCACGACGTTCCACATAAGCCTCATTCATCGCTTTCGGTGCATCTATCGCTTCAGTAAGTGCTGTAATCGTCGCAACTTGTGATGGCACGTTTGCACAAATACAATTGTACGCATGCATATACGTTAACTTATCAATCAAGTACTGTGGTCCCGAAAGAAAACCAATACGGACGCCTGTCGCAGAATGAGATTTACTCAAGCCATTAATAAGCAATAGTTGATCATGAATTTCAGGAAAACGTGCAAATGATGTATGTGTGCCATTAAATGTATTTTCAGCATAAATTTCATCACTAATAACGAAAATCGGCAATGTTTTTAATAAGTCTACAAGTGCAGCGACTTCCGCTTCTGATAATGTCATACCAGTCGGGTTAGATGGATAATTTAAAATAATCGCACGTGTACGTCCAGATACATGTTGCTTGATTAACTCAGGTGTAATTTTCAAGCCAGTGTCACGTGTGTCAATAAAAACAGGAACGCCACCTAGTGATTGAATGAGTGGAATATAGCCGGCATACACTGGGCCTGGCAGTAAGATTTCATCACCCGGATTAATAATGCAACGTAACGACGTGTCTAACGCTTCAGAAGCGCCATTCGTAATAATAATCGACTCTGGATCATAATCAATATTGAAACGCGTTTTATAATAGCGTGAGACCGCTTCTCGTGTTTCAAGCAACCCTTTATTGTGGGAGTAGGTTGTTTGGTTATCAGCAATTGCTTGTTGGTAAGCTGTTTTGACGCTAGACGGCATCGGAAAGTCCGGTTGTCCGACTGTTAAGTTCACCACATCCGTCATTTGACTTATTTTACTAGAAAATTGACGAATACTTGGTGCTTTTAAATATTGACTGAACGCATTAAGTTCAAGTTTCATAAATATCACGTCCTGTAAAAAGAAGTTGTGTTTAATGATACCATATTGTGCTGCCATGTACCGACTACTAAACATAAAAAAGGTGCAAGATACGGACGCAGTGGAGCGGCTCGATCTTACACCTGATATTTAGCGTTTGTAAGCTTTAAAAGATGAAGGCGACTTCAATTGAACGAACGGACTTGTCCATTTTGCGACAACATCTGTAGACCATATCCAAACGATAAAGCATGCCAGTACAAAGTTATAAAGCAAACCGATCATTGGATGGGCATCGATAAATGGATAGATTTCTTGCCCCCGAATTAATCCGATAAAAATGCCGTGAAGTAAGTAGATGAACATCGTACGTGAGCCAATATACGTAAACCAATAATGGCGCTCAGGTGTTAAGTTCAGAAACGCTAGCATCGTTGTAAAAATAACAACATAAAATAAAAGGCGTTTTAACGGACTGAAGATGACATCCATCCCTTCAATACTTTTATACGGTGAACTTGCGAGTAACCAGCTTGAGTCGATAGGATGAATGTAATAGATGATGAAAAAAACAATCATCACGCCAATTGATATAGGTACAAATTTCTTTTGACGAATCATACGATTAAAGTTGCCATTAAGTAAATACCCGATATAAAACACTGGAAAGAACACAAGTGTACGCGACCAGCTTAAATAGCCGTCAATATTCGGTGAGAAGCCGGAAAGTATCGCTACTAAAATAGCTGCCGGTAACACATAGACAGGTTTAAATTGGTGCACCACAACGAGTGCTACGTTGAAGAAAAAGAGTGTAAGCAAAAACCATAGTGCAAACACTGGATCAAATAAGTCTAAATCAACGGAGCTGTTTTTCCCGGTCATAAAATAATAGATTGAGAAAAAGGCATAAAAGATTAAATAAGGGCCTAATAACTTTTTACCAACCTTTTCAATATAGCCTGCTTGACCTACATTTTTAGCAAAGTAGCCAGAAATAAATAAAAAGGTAGGCATATGGAAACTATACATCAATAAATACAGTGATGTAATGAGTGATCTGCCTGACATATAAGGTTGTATTAAATGGCCGAACACAACTAGAAAAATAAGTCCGGCACGTGCATTATCAAAAAATGCATCTCTTTGTTGCAATTTCGTCATAATGTATGCGCTCCTTTAGTTAAGCATCATACATAATGTAGTATAAATCTGATAAAGAATGCAATTAAAAAATGAATATGATATGGTAAAAGGACGTAACATAATCGTACATACGATGCAATATAACACCTATAGTTCTCAACAATAAAGAGATATGGTAAATTAAAAAATGTACGATTGTTTTGACGATAAAATAAAAACTAAAGTAGGAGATACATCACTATGGCTGATAAGAATTTCTCAGAGTTGAAACGCCTACAACACCCACCGAGGTATCTGCCGGGATTAGATGGTTTGCGTGCTATTTCTGTAATTGGCATTATCATTTATCATCTCAATGCCCAATGGTTATCAGGTGGCTTTCTAGGTGTGGATACTTTTTTTGTTATTTCAGGATATTTGATTACATCACTCTTATTATTTGAATATGAGAATTATGGTCGCATTGATTTAATCACTTTTTGGCTCAAACGTTTTAAACGTCTCATTCCAGCGATGTTGTTTGTTGTATTATTTTCAGTCATTTACGTCGTGATATTTGAGCCGGAAATATTAAAAGCAATCAAAGGCGATGCAGTCGCAGCATTGATTTATGTTTCAAACTGGTGGTACATTTTCCAAGATATTGATTATTTTGATCAATTTAAGCCAATGCCATTGAAGCACCTTTGGTCATTAGCTGTTGAAGAACAATTTTATATTTTCTATCCGTTAGTATTACTAGCTTTTCTTAAAATATTCAAGCGTAAAAAATGGGTCGTTGTCGCATTTTTCGTTGTGTCATTGCTTTCCGCATTTTGGATGTTTCATTTATCAGTACCTGATGCGAATAATGCACGTACATATTTTGGAACAGATACACGTCTACAAACTTTGTTACTCGGTGTGATGTTCGCCTTCATCTGGCCAGCATTCAAATTAAAAGCAGAGCCAGCTAAAACAAGCCGTCTAACTGTTGATATATTAGGTAGCGTTGCATTACTTGGATTGCTGACATTATTTTTGATTGTAAACGAGCAACAATTTTGGTTATACAGTGGGGGCTTCTACGTCATTTCACTTTTAACATTATTGATTATTGCAAGTGTCGTTCAACCGAAAGGGCAACTTGCTAAAGTAATGGGAAACCCTCTATTCGTCTATATTGGGAAACGTTCATATAGTTTGTATTTATGGCATTTTGTTATTATTACGTTTCTTCATAAACATTTTGTAGCAGGGCAATATCCATTTTATATGTATCTGTTAGACGTGGCATTGACGTTCTTAATGGCGGAAGTCTCATATCGCTTTGTCGAAACGCCATTCAGAAGACATGGACTGCGTGCATTTTATTTGAAAGAAGCGCGCATCACATCTATGATTCGTACGCCATTAATTTTAGTAGCAGTCGTTATGGTGGGGTTGGTATTCGCCGGTCAATTTGATAGCTTGGCAAAACAAGAACAAAAAATGCAAGCTTACAAAACGGAGAAAAAAGCGGATAGTCCAAAACCAGAGACACCGAAAGAATCGCCGAAAACAACGACCGAAGCATTTGATGCGAAAAAACTATCGCCATTGTTTATTGGTGATTCGTTAACAGTCGGAATGGGCTACTACTTAGATGAACACTACACGACGCCAACAATCGATGCACAAGTAGGGCGTTCGATGGGTGAAGCGTTGGATATAGCGCCTAACTATGAAGCATATAACAAAGCAGGGCAAGTTGTTGTTATTCAAATTGGGACGAACGGGGACTTTGACAAAAATCAAATTGAGTCACTCGTGAAGTTTTTTGATAAAGCAGATGTTTATTTGATCAATACGACCGTACCGAGAGACTATCGTGATCATGTTAATGACTTGTTAGCAAAAACAGCGAAAAAACATAAACATGTGACATTAGTTGATTGGTATGCAGCAGGCGTCGGACATACAGAATACTTCGCTTACGATGGCATTCATTTAGAACATCCAGGGATTCAACGACTTGTAGAAGAATTAGATAAAGAAATTAAAGCAAATCAAACCAAAAAATAGCTTAGAGATATATGGGTGAGATGGCATACGCTGTCTCACTTTTTTTGATATTCAAAAGGCACGTAGTTAAAGGATATGAACGCTTCGTTGTATAATAGCTGGGACAACTTATTGGGGTGACGTATGTATTTAGCATCATAAAACGATCGTTCCAATTGCGAGACGCCTTGCAGCATAAGCCGAAGCGAGCAATAAAGAAATGATGGTACTGAAAAAGCGCACAATCCATCAAAATCGTACGCTTAGATAAGTCCAGCTGTTTCTACCTATAATTATCTATCCAGCATCAAAGACAGACACCTAAAAAAGGGGCGTTGCACGGAAAAATGCAACGCCCTTAATTTAGCTTTATTTTGTTTTGTAAGTGTCTACATCAAAGTATTTACCAACTTCACCGATTTGATCGTAGAAGTTTTTCATACGTTTAGCGTTATGGCTTGCCCAAGTAATATCAGTCGCATATTGATGTACGGCTGGGTTATGTGGATTCCAGCGCATGCGATAAAGTGTATTTTGACCTGTGCCAATATACTTCTCTTTAATAAACTTCGCGCCACCAACGATTGATTTTCTTACTGTGTCCCAACCATTTGCTTGTGCTGTTTTGAAACCACTGCGCACAGCATCGTGGTCGAATGCGCCAATACCAAACATATTGTAATATTTTTTGCTAGGATTATTAACAATTTGATTTTGACCATTCACATAGCCACCATTAGCAAGTTGTGATGTGCCATTACCTGTTTCTAATAGGGCATGTGAGATTAAGTAAATTTCATTAATGTTATGCGTAATAGCCGCTTCTTTAAAGGCTTGACCTTGACCGTTCAAAATACCTTTACCTTTTAACAGCTTATCTAAATCACTTGCTTCTAAACCTTGATATTGGTTCAGCTTCAAGAATTGATATTTTTCTGTTGGATCTTTCGCAATACGTGTCGTATCCATAGCACGACGTGTTTCTTCACGTGTTGCATTTTGCCATCTACCCGCAATATGTTGGATTTGTGGCTTATGTGTTAACGCTTGTTGCTTGTTCACGGCTTGATCAAGTGTGTATGTTGACTTGTAGTATTTAATCAATTGTGAACGTAAGTCAGCTGCTTTTACCCAACCAGTTGTGCCATCTTGGAATGCACCGTAGTACCAAGTGATACCATTAACAATTGAAGATTTATTCACTTTAAATAACGCTTCGTTGTACTTGCTTAATGAACCAGCTGCTTTTGTATCTCCAGCATGTGCATAGTAGTAACCTTTATTATTGAACACAAAATAATGATTTGAGTTGTTCAATGTTTGTGTTGAAACAGGTTTTGCTACTGGTTTTGTAACAGGCTTCGTAACCGTTGTTTTAACAGGTGTGACTTTTAATGGTGTTAAATCATTTCTGTTAATCCAACCAGTCTTGCGGTTCACATTACCATATAAGAATGTGTCTTTACCAACAACAACTGATTTCGTTGCGTTAAATGTACGATTTGCAAGTTGTTTCAATGTGTCGATACGTTGCTTAGCAGTACCCCAAGGCATTGAATAAAGACCGTTTGTTTTGTTGTTTACTGTATATGATGCTTTAACAGCTTTTGTTGCACCAAGCGATTGACTGAACACTTCATCAGCTTTTACCCAACCAAGAGGTGTTTTACCATTTGTATTTTGAAGTAATACAAAGTTTTGGTTATTAACTGATGCTGTTTTTGTGATTTTGTATGTTTTGTCTGCATATGATGCTGCATTTTTACCTGTTTTATCATAAACTGTCACTCTTAAACCTGTATTGTTCGTTTTAAGACGACCGATTTTTGAAACATTAGCTGTAACGTTAGCCGCTGTTTTCGGAAGGGCTAGCGCATTTTTGTCAACCCAGCCTGCAATGTTATTCACTGTACCGTAAAGATAAATACTGTTTGCAACTTTTTGTTGTCTTACAGCTTTGAACAATTGTGCGCCATGACCTGTAACAGTACTAGTCACTTGTTTGCTAGAACCCCATGGTGCTGCGAACAATTTGTTACCTGGATTAATTGTGTACTGTTGGTTAATAACTTGCGCATATTCACTTTGACGGTAGTTGACGTCTTGTTTTTTCACCCAACCAATATGTGTGCCTGATAAGTAGTCTGTCACTAAATAGTAATCTTGACCGTTCAGTGAAGCTTTTTTAGAAACACGCATTGTACGATCTGTTGCTGTCGTTTGTTTACCGTACTTGTCGTATACAGATACGCGTAAACCGTTGTTTGTAGCATTGATACGACCCATACCAGTATCATTTACAACTTTTAATGGTGAGACAACAGCTGGTTTCGTAGCTGGATTTGGTGTCGGCTTTGGTGTTGGTTTCGGTGCTGGTGCCACAACGATGCTGTTTGAATTAATCCAACCAGTCATTTTGTTCACTGTACCGAAAAGCCATTGCGTATTACCGATTTTTTGTTGTTTTTGAGATGCAAATGATTGTTTTGCTGTTTTTGACGTTGAACCAATCACTTGTGCGTTCGTACCCCAAGGCACACTGTATACAACCGTACCTGGTTTCACTGTATATTGTTTGCGTAAAGCTTGCTCAGCTTGTGCGTGTTGATATTGTACGTCGCCTTTCTTCACCCAACCAATTAATGAATTAGATTTTGCATCTGTCACTAAATAGAATTGGTTGCCGTTCAAGTTAGCAGTTTTTGTTACTTTCAATGTTTGGTTCGTACGGTTTGTTGTTTTACCTTTTTGATCATAAACTGTTGAATAAAGACCACTGTTACTTGCATTGATACGACCATAACCTAAATCTTGCGCAACTGTTAAATTATTTTTCGACACAGTTGGTGATGTAGCAGGTTTTGATGGTGTAACAGGTTTTGGTTTGCTTGGTGTCACAGCCGGTGCTGAGCCAGCAGGTCTTGTGATACCCATTTTTGTTTGATATTTTTCTTGGATTAAGTCATATAATTCAGCGTAACTATAACCGTGTGCTTGTAAATAACCGTGTGGGTCGACGTGGTCAGTCCCACCTAAATGTCTTGAAACAGCAAGGTGTGTCCAAACTGTACCACGACCATCGTATTCAGCACTATCTGGTTGTAATCCGTAATATTGTAAGTTTGTTGCAACGTAATCCGCCATGTTATTCATTTGACGCGCGAATGAATCATAGTCATGAACGTGTACTAGCTCCATATGAATGAAACGTTGGTTCGCTTGATAACCAGCACCCCATGCAAGGTAATCTGTTGGTTGTGTTTCAACGATGCGATTACCATCGATGAAGCCGTGAACGAAAGCGCTATTGTAGTTACGTTTCATGTATGCAATTTCGCCATCGATTGTTGATGAATCGTTTGCTGTATCATGAATGACGATACCTTCAGGCTTACCTACACCACCACGATAGCCATAGCGAGGAATATAGCTAGAATAATTTTCTTCATATCGAGGCACTGTGTAGTTTTTATTACGAATATACGTATTAATTGATGAGTTTACTTTTGGTTTGTATGTTGGTGTTAATGTCTGACGTGGTGTTGTCATTGCACGGAAAGCTGTTCCTGTTGCAGGGCCACCTTTACCACCGATACGAGGCGGTGTTGGACCGTTAGGATTAACATCTTCTTCAGCATCTACTGTGTTGTTGTAAAGTGCAACGTTATCCACTTGAGGTGTCGTTTCTTGTGTTGTAGGTGCAACATCTTGTGTAGTTTGTTCATTTGTAGTGACTGCTGTGTCATTCACAGGTGTTTCAGTCGCGACTGGTTGTGTTGCGGCTTGATCAATTTCAGCTTCCGTATGCAATTGAATGTCAGCTTCATTAATCGGCGCTTCTTCAGGTGTTAATGCTGTTTCTGCTTCTTCAGTTGTTGCGTCAGCTTCAGTTACGCTTGCATTGTCAGCTGTTGCTTGTTCTGTATTGTTAACTGTGCTGTCATTCGTCGCTGTTTCAGTCGTTTTCGCTGTATCAAGTTGAACTTGTGAAGGGTCTTGATACTTTTGTGTTCCAGCAATTTGCGTCGTATTTTCTGTTGTTTGTTGCTTTGCAGCTTCCCCTTGCTGTTTTGCAACTTGGTCGTTCAATACGTTTACTGGTGCTTTTTGTGCAGTTGCGTTTTCGGCAGCATCAACGTTGTGTGCAGTCATAGCTGTTCCGGCGATTGTTAATGCGACCATAGTTGGTGTCTTATACCCAAATTTTTTAACCATTTCATTTCTCCTTTAATATCGTAAATCTGTAATTAAGATGATTACCATTATTATATGACTTTGTGCACATAATTTGGGTTTTTTAATTAGATTGTAATTTAACTTTAATATTGTCAGCATTTACAAAATAAATCGTAATAATGATAGTTGGAATCTCATAACTTCTAAATATGACTTGTTGATTGCGTATTTGTTTTCAGTTTGTTATGTCGTTGTAATATATTTTTCCATATAGCGATGGGGGATACCCGCATCCATAAAAATATCACCGTATGCTTCATAGCCTAATGATTCATAAAAAGGGATCGCATGTGTTTGTGCACCTAGCTTAAAATGTTGATAGCCATTGTCTGATGCAATTTGTTCGAGTGCTAGGATTAGTTGTTTGCCGATGCCCTTACCACGAAAACCTTTCATAACAGCAACGCGTTCAATTTTAGCTGTTGTGTCGACGCCGCGATAACGCGCAGTTGCCATCGGTTGCCCTTGTGTATCATATCCAATAATGTAATGTGCAGTTGTTTCGTATTGATCTATTTCTTCTTCACGCGATACGCCTTGTTCTTCAATAAAGACAGCTTCTCGTATCGCTAGGACATCTTGATATTCTTTTTCAGTCGTTACTTGTTTAAACATTTTAACACGTCCTTTATAAATGGAATGTGTTTATATTATAGAACTTTTATTTAGGATGCAATGAATACAAAGAAAAACAAAAAAAGCGAGATATAAATCACAACTTAACGATAGAAGGATTATATTTCTCGCTTTAAATAACATATTTTATTTTACGATGCGTTTCGTCTTACAAGTGCTGTATACTGCCAAAAAATACGCATTTGTACTAAATTCCAGTTGTTCAGTCCCATTGTGTACCCAGATGGTTTAAAAACGTACACATCGGTTACTTCAAGTGCTGCTGCAACGAGATATTGTATTGGGACGCTCAAATTTGTCATTTCAGGTGTTAAACCTTCTTCGTTGTATACCCACGAAAACGGCAGTGGGGCATTGAATACGTCAATCGCATCAAAAATCTCTGGTAATGCCACAATGTAGCATGCACCATCAATAATAGGGTTCGTTTCACTGTCACTATAATAAAGTAACAGTGCTTCGTAGTTTTCACGATGGGCATGATTGACAAAAAACAATTCATTACGAAAATGAGCCATATCTTTACTGTGAATAATTTGCTGTTCTAACATGTTAAACATGCCATTAATTTGTTGAATCTTTTCTTGTGTATGGCGTGTCATGTAAGGACCTCCTAGTGGTAATCATTAATAATAAGTGTTTGGCGCATATTGATAGTCTTCTTGTGTGTCAGGCGCTGCATAAGGATCCTGCTCATTCGTGTCAGATGATTGATAACTATCATCGGTTGTGTCTTCAGTGTCATTTTCATCATCATCCAAACGGAATGCATCATCTAGTAAAAATGCGTCAATTTCCGCGAGAGGTGGAATGGCACCATATTGATAGATAACACGATGTATTAAAAAGTCATCATCTTGTAATTGTTCAAGTCCTAAATCTTTTCTTAGTTTATTACCTGTTTTAATCAGTTCATCTTCATCTGGATTGATATAATAAATACCATTTAATAATTCATTCTCACCTTGTAATTGTTGAGATTTAATGTCTGCGTCGCCAGTTAAATATGTGGCTGCAAGAGCACGGATTTCTTCATACGATAAGTTATGCTTAGAATTTTTACCTACAATCTCAATAATGTCATCCAGTTTACTGAGTGATTTCGTATTTTGCGCCTTTTGGAATAGAATTTTTAAAACTTCCATTTGGCGTTCACCACGTTTTAAATCAGAATCTTGCTTTCTCGTACGTGTAATCGCTAAAGCTTGATCACCGTTTAATAACTGTTTTCCTTTTTTGAGTTTAATACGACCTTGATCGGTAGTATTCGGTTCATCTATGTCATACGGAACATCGTATTCAATACCGCCTAATTCATCAACCGTTTTGACAAATGCTTCCATATTAATACGGATGTAATAGTCAACAGGGACATTTAAATTGGCTTCAACTGTATCCATTGTTGCTTCAGGTCCGCCATACGCATGTGCATGTGTCATTTTATCGTAATAGCCAACTTGCGGAATGTAGCTTAGCGTATCTCTCGGAATACTTAATAACCGTATTTGTTTAGAGTCAGGATTAAGTGTCGATAGTATCATCGCATCGGTACGTGATTGCTCGGCACTTTGACCATTTTCACGACGCGTGCTGCTGTCATCAATGCCTAAAAATAAAATTGAGACAGGATCAGATGATGCATCGACTGTTGACGTTCTTAATTTAGATTGATGTGTGTCATTTTCAGAAAAGGAATCATCAAAAGCATGTTTTGACGAATTTAATAACATAAAACCAAAAATTGTAGGAACAATTACAAGCATTGATGCTAATAAAATTAAAGAATACTTGAGTAATCGATTCATCGAACATTGCTCCTAATATAGAGTTTAAAGTTAAATCATATTTCATTGTATAGCATTTTATAGATGACTTTCAATGATTTACAACCGATTGTACAAGTTATTATAGAGCGTATAAAAATGTTTAGACAGAAATTATGAAAAAGTTGCTTGATAAACACAATACAGATATTTTTGACCGTCTATCAGATTCATGTCATAAAAGTTATGAACTATGGTAAAGAACCGCCATTAACGCTCATACTTCGGACTGATATTTCAATAATGAGGTGTTAAATTTTGAAGAGGGGGTATAAACTAACCAGAAAGATAAAAAACTTTGGAGGAACTCAAATATGAAATTTAAAATTTTAGGTTTATTATTATCGGCAGGTCTCGTTCTAGCAGCGTGTGGTAATGATGATGACGACAAACAAGAAAAACAAATGGACAAGCAACAAACATCTCAAACATCAACAGATAAAAATGATGATATGGACAAAGATAATCAAAACGATACACAATCTAATGATCAGCAGTCTAGCCAAATGAATAATATGACAACGGATGTGAAAGACATCCAAACTGAACCTGAAAAAGCGATTGAAACTGCACAAAAAGAATTTGATGGTCAAGTTAAAAACATTGAGTATAAACAAGATAATGGCGAATGGGTTTACAAAATTGATCTTGTAAATGGTCAAAATGAAGCGGAAGTTAAAGTTTCAGACAAAGATAACAAAGTCTTAACATCTGAACAAGAAACTGAAGATGATATGCAAGAGCAAAAAGTAGTAGATTTAGATAGCGTCGTTTCATATAAAGATGCGATCAAAACAGCACAAAAAGAAATGAAAGGCGATCTTAAACAGTGGAAACTTAACCACGACAATGGCAAGCTTGTATATGAAGTTGAATTGGTAGATCAAAATAAAGAATCAGAAGTGATTATCGATGCTAAAACAGGTAAAGTGAAAGGCATGGATCACTAAGTAAGATAATGTAAAAAGTGGGGTGGCGACATGCTGTTCCACTTTTTTAATGCGTATAGAAAAAGGACTGCACCCGAGTTGGCTGACAGTCCTTTTAGTGTGTCTATTAAACGGCAACGCTTAAACGTGGCACGAATGTTTCAAAGTGGATACGGTTTTCATCAACGCCTAATTGCGCTAATTCTTGAATCATTGATTGTAAGAATGGCGTACCACCACAGATGTATACTTCTGTATCGTCTGCTAAGTAGTCTTTTAGTTCTGCGGCTTTTAAGTAACCTTCTTGGTCACGTAAATGTGTGTGTAATGTTGCGTCTTTTGCTTCAGCAGTGATTTTATCAAGTTCAGCTTTGAAAGCAATATCTTTCTCTGATGCCGCAACGTTGATAAATTTAACGTTTGAACCTGCTTGTGCTGCATGACGGTACATAGATACTAAAGGTGTCACACCTACGCCTGAACCTAGGAATAATTGTGGTTTTTCTGGATTGTGTACTTGGAAACCACCTACTGGCGCTGATAAGTTAATCATGTCGCCTGCTTTGAATTCATCGTGTAAAATTGTTGAAACTTCACCTTCGTGACCTTCGCTGACTTCACGACGCACACCGAATGTGATGAAATCTTTGCCGCCATCAACGATTGAGTAGTGACGTTTTGCACGGTAAGGTAATTTTTCGCTTGATACGTCTACTGTAATATATTGACCAGGGACGAATTGGCTTAAATCTTGTTCATCTGATACAACAGTGAATGCTTTGATGTTGTGTGTCACATCTTCAATTTTATCAATTTTGAATGGTTTAAAACCTTCCCAAGCCATGCCAGCATAAATATCTTTTTCAATAGAGATAAATGCATCTGCAATAACGCCGTAAGCTTTCGCCCAAGTTTTGATAATCGGATGATTTTCATCAACGCCAACCACTTCTTGAATCGCTGCTAATAAGTTTTCACCAACGATAGGGTAGTGTTCTTCACGTACATCTAATGCACAGTGTTTATAACCAATTTCTTTGACGATTGGTACGATTGGCGTAAAGTCTTCAATGTTCATTGCTGCTGCTAATACTGATTGCGCTAATGCAGTTGATTGAAAACCTTTCTTTTGGTTTGTTTGGTTAAACATATTACGTAATTCAGGGTGTTGACTGAACATTCTATTGTAAAATCGTGATGTGATTTCCGTACCTTTTTCTTTTAATACGGGAACTGTTTCTAAAATAATCCCTTTCTCTTCTTGTGTTAACACAACAATCACTCCTTAAAGGTATTTACTTTATATTATTCACGAAACTACCTTATATAGGAAATAAAATGAACATTTAGGTAGTTAGTGAGATAACAAGCGTTTACAAAAATTTTAAAAATTATAAGTCCATAGTAGGATTCCATCTTGCGCAAAAAAATGTATAATAGGTTGTGACAGTACATACAGAATGGAGGACCACACATAATGAACAAATTACTTCAATCGTTATCAGCTATTGGTGTTTCAGCAACGCTCGTTACGCCAAACCTCAGTGTGGAAGCAACATCCAATACAGTACCATCTATTAAAGGAATAGAAGATACTATCGTTGAAGTGGGCAAAACATACAACCCATTAGCTGGTGTTACTGCATTTGACAAAGAAGACGGCGATTTGACTGACAAAATAAAGGTCAATGGTCATTTTGATACGTCTACAAAAGGTACATATCAACTAGAATATCAAGTCATGGACTCAGATGGTGCCATTGAAACATCTTCACGTGTCATCAAAGTGGTTGACGCACCGAGATAACGCAAGTTCAAAAGGCTGACAAGTAGCGGACTGATTGGTTAACCGCTTACATTGTTCAGTCTTTTTTATTTTGTTTTGTAATCTAGTATTAATTGTACAAATCAAAAAAGTATGGCACTACTAGTAAATTCCCTATATCTGCAATTAAAATCCCCTTGATTTATTGATAAGCATTTTCAATTAGCGCATTTTAGAAAGCGTTTCCAATGCTTACTGCCGCTTGATTTCCGCCAAATTTTAGAGAAATGAATCTTTTTGAACTACTTCACAAAATGTACACATATTTTCCGAGGTGCCTTCATCCCAAGCCACGCCTAGAGTCTCAACATCTCTTTCAATTTTTATTTAGTAAAATCACAAAAACCCTCTTGTAAATATTACATATTATTTTAAAATTGATGTAAGCCCTACATTACTAGTATTAGGAGGTTAAAAAAGTGTCAAAATTAAAGTCTTTGCTTCTAACGTTTGGAACACTGTTTTTCTTAACAGGCTGTTCTAATATGGAAGTCTTAAACCCAAAAGGGCCACAAGCAAGTGAATTGAGATTTTTAATCATTTACTCAATTATCTTCATGGTTGGCATTGTTGCGGTTGTGTCGATCCTTTTTGCTGTTTTCACTTGGAAGTACCGTTATACGAAAACAACAGAATCAGGTAAGATGCACCACAACGCAATAATTGAAACAGTATGGTTTATCGTTCCTGTACTTATTTTAATTGCATTAATGATTCCAACTGTTAAAACACTTTACGATTTTGAGGAGCCGCCGAAAGCTGAAGACGATCCAATCGTTATTTATGCAGTAAGTGGTGGTTACAAATGGTTCTTCGCATATCCAGATGAAAAAATTGAAACAGTGAACCATTTAACAATTCCTACAAATCGTCCAATTACGTTCAAGCTTCAAGCAATGGACGCAATGACAAGTTTCTGGATTCCACAACTTCATGGTCAAAAATATGCGATGACTGCAATGACAATGGAGTGGACTTTACAAGCAGACAAGGAAGGCACATATCGTGGACGTAACTCAAACTTCAATGGTGAAGGATTCTCACGTCATACTTTCCAAGTACATGCTGTAAGTCAACAAGAGTACGATGCATGGGTGAAAAAAGCGCAATCTGAGAAAGTACTTGATCAAGATACTTTCGATAAACAACTTTTACCTATCACACAAAACGAAGAGTTAACATTCAGTGGTACGCACATGGCATTTGTTGACCCGGCAGCTGATCCGGAATACATTTTCCATGCATATAAACGTTTCAACTTTGTTCAAAAGGATATGAATTTCCATAAAGATCCAGCAGAGGGCGTTTTAAGCGAACCAAATAAACCAGCACGTAAAGTGACGGTTACGAATGAAAACTATCCACGTCATGGTATGAAACCTGCTATCCTGAGAAATGATGAACCATATAACAATGAGTTCAAGAAGGAAGAGAAACATACAATGGACGAAATGGAATCAATGCAAAAAGGTGCCAAAAATGCTGAGGCACATAAAGATCACAAAAGTGGAGGTGGACATTAATGATGAACTTTCCATGGGATGAGCTTCTAGTACAAGGTAACTGGATGATTACCGCTGCTCAAATCGCTGCACCGTTCTTAGTAATTGGTGTCATTGCAGCAATTACGTACTTCAAGCTTTGGGGATACTTATACAAGGAATGGTTCATGTCAGTCGACCACAAGAAGATTGGTTTAATGTACCTAATCTGTGCCGTGTTAATGTTCGTACGTGGTGGTATTGATGCAATTCTATTACGTATCCAGTTAACAGTACCGGACAACCCATTCTTAGAATCAAATCACTATAACGAAATTTTCACAACGCACGGTGTAATCATGATCATCTTCATGGCGATGCCACTTGTGATTGGTTTAATGAACATTCTTATTCCATTACAAATTGGTGCACGTGACGTTGCTTTCCCAGTACTAAACAACATTAGTTTCTGGTTATTCGTAGCAGGTATGTTATTATTCAACCTTTCATTTATCATTGGTGGATCTCCTGCTGCAGGTTGGACAAACTACGCACCATTAGCTGGCGAGTTTAGTCCGGGACCTGGTGTAAACTACTACCTTATCGCAATCCAAATTGCAGGTCTTGGTACACTAGCGTCTGGTATCAACTTCTTTGTTACAATCATGAGATTGAAAACACCAAGTATGAAATTTATGCAAATGCCAATGTTTGTTGTAACAACATTCATTACAATGTTAATTATCTTATTAGCATTCCCACCACTTACGGTAGCACTTGCATTAATGACTACTGATAGAATTTTCGACACTGCATTCTTTACAGTAGCTAACGGTGGTATGCCAATGCTTTGGGCAAACTTCTTCTGGGTATGGGGGCACCCTGAGGTTTACATTCTTGTATTGCCAGCATTCGGTATCTACTCAGAAATTATTCCAACGTTTGCGCGTAAACGTCTATTCGGTCACCAAAGCATGGTATGGGCGACTGGCGGTATCGCATTCTTAAGTTTCTTAGTATGGGTTCACCATTTCTTCACTATGGGTAATGGTGCATTAGTTAACTCATTCTTCTCAATTAGTACAGCGTTAATCTCTGTACCAACAGGTGTGAAAATCTTTAACTGGTTATTCACATTACACAAAGGTCGTATTACATTCGAATCACCAATGTTATTCTCACTTGCGTTCATTCCGAACTTCGTAATCGGTGGGGTAACAGGGGTTATGTTATCAATGGCGTCTGCGGACTATCAATACCACAACTCATATTTCCTAGTGGCACACTTCCACTACACAATCGTAGCCGGTGTTGTATTCGCATGTTTCGCTGCAATGATTTTCTGGTATCCAAAAGCAATGGGATACAAATTATTTGAGAAACCGAACAAATGGTTCTTCTGGATCTTTATGATTGGTTTCAACGTAACGTTCTTACCACAATTCGTTCTTGGTCTTGATGGTATGCCACGTCGTTTATACACTTACATGCCAGAAGACGGTTGGTACTTATTGAACGTTATCTCAACAGTCGGTGCGGCTATGATGTCAATTGCTTTCCTTATCTTCGTAGGAAACATTGTATACAGCCATATTAAAGCACCACGTGAAGCAACTGGTGACAACTGGGGCGGTTTAGGTCGTGGCTTAGAATGGTCTACGGCATCTGCAATCCCACCTAAATACAACTTTGCGGTTACACCTGATTGGGATGATATCGACACATTTGTTGAAATGAAACAACATGGTAGACATTATTTAGACAATCACAATTACAGTGACATTCATATGCCGAATAATACACACATCGGTTTCTGGATGGGTATCTTCTTCTTCATTGGAGGATTCTTCTTAGTATTTGAAACAATCCTTCCAGCGATTCTTTCATTGGTAGGTATCTGTGGATTAATGATCTGGAGAAGTTTCCAAGAAGATTATGGTTACCACATTCCTGCTAGCGAAATTGCTGAAAACGAAGCACGCTTAAGAAAAGCACGTCAGGAAGAAAGGGAGGCTATGAGTCATGAGTAATAATTCAATCACTACAATTGATTCACGTACGCATGAAGGAAATTTAAACAAGCTAGGTTTCTGGATCTTCCTTACAGCTGAATTTGCTCTTTTCGGTACGCTTTTCGCAACACTGTTAATCTTGCAACACGGTGGAAGCTACGGCGGTATGATGACAACAGAATTGTTCGAACTTCCGCTTGTATTAATTATGACATTCTTACTTTTAGCAAGTTCTTATACTTGTGGTATTGCGATTTACTACATGCGTCAAGAAAAGAAACAGTTACTTATGATCTGGATGGCAATCACAGTATTGTTAGGTATCGGATTCGTTGGATTTGAGATTTTCGAGTTCGCACACTATGCGCATGAAGGTGCAAACCCAACAATCGGATCATACTGGTCAAGTTTCTTCATCTTACTTGGAACACACGGTCTGCACGTATCTTTAGGTATTGTATGGATTACAGGCTTATTGATCCAAGTGGCAAAACGTGGATTGAATAAATACAATGCACCGAAGTTATTTATTTCAAGTTTATACTGGCACTTCCTAGATGTTGTATGGATCTTCATCTTCACTGCCGTATATATGATAGGGATGGTGTATAGCGGATGAGTACTTTAGTAAAACATACAATAGGCTTTATCGCCTCAATTATATTAACGTTACTTGCAGTTTTCGTGACACTTTACACATCATTAACGTTAAATGCTAAAATTACGATTATTTTCGGTTTTGCATTTATCCAAGCATTTTTACAACTCCTTATGTTCATGCACTTAACTGAAGGTAAAGATGGTCGATTACAACTTGCAAAAGTTACTTTCGCCATTATTATCACACTTGTTACAGTTATCGGTTCATACTGGGTTATGCAAGGTGCACACGGTCATCACCTCTAAGGTGGTACCGAATAAGAAAAAGCACATACGCCAAATGCGGCGTATGTGCTTTTTTAGATTCTCAACCTTTGTGGTGGGATGTATATATACCGTCTCACTTTTTTTATAGTTTTTAGGTTGTTTCAAGTGCTTATTCAATTTCTTCTTTGTTAGTATCATAAGCTTTTGAATATGTTCTTTGAATGACTTGTCCACTACCTACTTTCTTTGTTTTAGCTTTATTACTATAAAATGTAATACTATGTTTCCATTCAGGTCCAACCGGTGTTCTTCTTTCGTATATCGTGTCAGTGTAATATAAAACTTTATCTGTACCTAAAAAACCATTTGAAAATGTCGATAAGCCACCGACAGCAGCAGTTCCTAGATAACTACCACCTAATCCTTTAGCAACAAGCGCAATCAATGCATTTGTAGACATTTTCCATGCTAAATTTCGTCCTTTTGTATTTCCACTTGTAGTTGTTAGATATTTCCAACTACTCGCTGCTTTGGCTTGGCTGTGTGTGTGATGTGAAAAGGTATTACCAGGAATCAATGGTAAAATAAGACCGTATGTGAGCACTGCTACAATAGATAAAATAGAAACCTTAGCTCGAATTCTTTTCATAAAAATCACTCCATTTAGATAAAAATGCAAATCAAATTTGCATATATATATATAATAAGTTATAAAATGGATAAGAGAGACATTGGAGTGTGAAAAGTGTGAAAATGAGAAGAATAAGTTTTTTTGGTGTGCTTATATTTTTAATTGTTATGTTGTTTAATTACATGTATCAATCTGTATGGCTCTACCATATTGGTTTGTCTATCTTCCTAATCTTTGCAATTTATGATGTCATAAAATATGGTTCTTATAATGAGAAAGTTTGGTTAGGCGTTTGTATTCCTGTGCTTATTTTGATTGAGTTTTTTATCTATTTATAAGGCTTATTTCATATTAAGTGTACTGATGATAATGTGCTCATCCTAGATAAAAATCGCATATATATCTTTTGATATTAACTTGCTCTAGGAACGGTCAGTATAACGAGAGGTTTTGAACAAAATGAGCTACCTGTCCTGCTATATCATATCTAAACCTTAATGCTTACCTTTTTTAGCCATAAAAAGCGTGCAATCAATGAAGATCGCACGCTTTATTTATAACACAAATCTTATTCTAAACCACGACGCATTTTTTCAGCGATTAATGTGTTGTTTAATACCATTGTAATCGTCATTGGTCCAACGCCACCCGGAACAGGTGTAATCGCACCAGCAATTTCTTTGACCGCTTCATAGTCAACATCGCCTTTTAATTTGCCGTTTTCATCTGGTGTATTCCCAACGTCGATAACAACGGCGCCTTCTTTGACATCGTCTTTTGTAACCATTCCTGGACGTCCAACAGCACTGACAATGACATCTGCATGAATAAGGTGATCATGAATGTTTTGACTGCGTGAATGTAACACTGTCACTGTCGCATTTTGTTGTGTAAGTAATTTTGCAACAGGTTGACCGACAATATGACTACGTCCGATAACAACCGCATTTTTTCCTTCTAAATCAATCTCTGCGTGTTTTAATAATTCCATAACGCCCAATGGTGTACAAGGAATGAGTTTTGCTTCATCTAAATACAAACGGCCGATATTAATCGGATGGAACCCATCAACATCTTTTGCAGGATCGATGGCATCTAATACTTTTTGTTCGTCTACTTGTTTTGGTAGTGGTACTTGCACTAAAATACCGCTCACGCTTTCGTCGTTATTTAAGCGGTCTAACTCTTTCAATACGTCTTCTTCTGATGTGGATTCATCTAAATGGATGACTTCTGAAATCATACCAATTTTTTCAGCTGCTTTTTTCTTAGAACGTACATAGCTTTGACTTGCACCGTCATTTCCAACTAAAATCACGGATAATTTCGGTGTAAACCCTTGTTGTTTTAATGCTTCGACTTCATCTTGTAAACCTTGACGATAATCTTTTGCAATTTGCTTTCCATCTAAAATTTTTGCACTCATGAAAAAAAGCCCCCTCTTAAATAATTCGAACTTTACACTAGTATTATAACGTTTTTACGTTGAATAAACGAACGAAATACGAAATATATACGTAAATTTATTGTTAAAGTTCGATTTTTGCATTGAAAAAAGCATGTACTATTGTTATGCTATATCTGTAATATACAACTAATAGTATTCAAATTTCAAATTTTTGAAAGGGTGTTCATATTGAAAGTAGCTGTCATAATGGGAAGTTCTTCAGATTGGAACATCATGAAAGAAGCATGTGACATGTTAGACGCTTTTGAGATTCCGTACGATAAACAGGTTGTTTCAGCACATCGTACGCCACACATGATGGTTGAATTTGCAACGAATGCACGTGACAACGGATATGCCGCAATTATTGCAGGTGCAGGTGGTGCGGCGCATTTACCTGGAATGGTTGCTTCTATGACGACATTGCCGGTAATTGGCGTACCGATTGAGTCTAAAAGTTTAAAAGGGCTTGATTCATTGTTATCTATCGTTCAAATGCCGGGTGGTATTCCAGTAGCAACAACAGCGATTGGCAAAGCAGGTGCAAAAAATGCGGGTATTTTAGCAACGCGCATGATTGGTATGACGGATGAGGCAGTCCAACAGAAATTGGAAGCTTATGAAGCATCACTTGTTGAGAAAGTAGAGGCGATGCAAAATGACCTACAATAAGTTGAAGTTAGGTCAGACGATTGGGATTATTGGTGGCGGCCAGCTCGGTAAAATGATGGCACAATCGGCTCAGAAAATGGGTTACCGCGTTGTTGTGCTAGATCCCGACCCAACGTGTCCATGTCAGTACGTTGCACACGAATTCATTCACGCTGCATATGATGATATGGCTGCACTGGAACGTCTTGGACAACTATCAGATGTTATCACATATGAATTTGAAAACATCGATGCTGAGCAATTACAGCGACTGACAGCAACATATAATGTACCACAAGGCGATCAAGCCATTACGTTGTTGCAAGACCGCTTAACGGAAAAAGAAACGTTACAACAAGCAGGTGTACAAGTTGTACCGTTCCACCACGTGGCAACAGCTGAAGCACTTGATGATGCGGTTGAAGCACTTGGTTATCCGTTTATGTTGAAAACACGTTTTGGTGGTTATGACGGTAAAGGGCAATTATTAATACGCTCAGCGCAAGACTTAGAAGCGGCACTTACATTAGTGGCCGAACACGAATGTGTGGCAGAGCAGTTTTTAATGCTGGAACGTGAAGTTTCGCTGACAGCTACAGCAGGACAAAACGGACAGATTGTTTATTTCCCACTACAAGAAAACGAACACCGAGATCAAATTCTTTTTAAAACAATCGTTCCTGCACGTGTCGATCAAACGGTACAAGCACGTCGAGAAGTTGAGAAAATCACACAAGCAATTCATTTTATTGGCACATTTACTGTTGAATTTTTTATCGATCAAGACGGTCAGTTGTTTGTGAATGAAATTGCACCGAGACCGCACAATTCAGGGCATTACTCTATTGAGGCGTGCGACTATTCTCAATTTGATACGCATATTTTAGCGGTGGTTGGTCGTGATTTGCCGACAGATATTACATTGTTGAAACCGGCAGTCATGATGAACCTGTTAGGTAAAGATCTTGATTTATTGGAAAAGCAATTTGATACACATCCTGAATGGCATGTTCATATTTATGGCAAAGAAGTGCGTAAACCGGCACGTAAGATGGGCCATATGACACTACTAACAGAAGATGTGAATGAAACAGAACAAGAGATGTTGACATTATTTGAAGGGAGAAACGTATAAAATGAGTCTGTTATACGAAGGTAAGGCGAAACGCATTTATGATACGGATGAATCAAATATTGTAAGAATTGAATACAAAGATGAAGTGACGGCTGGCAACGGTGCAAAAAAGGATAAAATGGCTGGTAAAGGTCGTTTGAATAACCAAATCACCGCGCGCATTTTTGAAATATTGCACGAGCAAGGTGTTGAAAGTCACTTTGTACGTCAAATCTCAGAAACGGAACAACTTGTAAAAACAGTCGATATTATTCCACTAGAAGTCGTTGTACGCAATATTGCGGCAGGCTCTATTACGAAACGACTCGGCTTTGAAAAAGGACATCGTTTTGATCAACCACTTGTCGAGTTTTTCTATAAAAATGACGACTTAAATGACCCTCTTATTACTGACGATCATATTCAATTACTCCACATTGCGACGGCAGAAGAAATTCAACAATTGAAAAAACAAGCATTACAAGTGAATGAAGCATTGGTGCAACTCATGGATCAAATGGGCTTATCACTCGTCGACTTTAAAATTGAATTTGGTAAAGATGCATCTGGTCAAATTTTACTGGCAGATGAAATTTCTCCGGATACTTGTCGTATTTGGGATAAAGAAACACAACAAAACTTTGACAAAGATGTTTACCGTGAAGATACAGGTTCATTAATCGATGCATATCAAGCATTTTTAACTAAACTGGAGGCGCTATAAATTATGAAAACAATCGAATTACACATCACATTGCAACCACAAGTATTAGATACACAAGGACAAGCATTAACACGTGCAGTACATGATTTAGGTTACGAGCAAGTCAATGATATTCGTGTCGGTAAGGTGTTATACATGACAGTGGATGAAGCAACAGATGAAGCCGTACACAACGTTGTAACAACATTGAGTGAAAAGTTATTCGCAAACACAGTGATTGAAGAATATAGCTACCATGTTTTGGATGAAAAGGAGAATGCATAATATGAAATTCGCTGTCCTAAGATTCCCGGGATCGAACTGCGATAGAGATATGTATAACGCAGCGATTAAAGCGGGTGTACAAGCAGAATATGTCGATTATCGTGAAACGTCATTAGCAGGATTTGATGGTGTGCTAATTCCAGGCGGCTTTTCATTTGGAGATTATTTACGCTCGGGTGCTGTTGCAGCAGTCGCACCGATCATTAATGAAGTGAAACGTCTTGCAGAAGAAGGCAAACCAGTGTTAGGTGTTTGTAACGGATTCCAAATTTTAACTGAAATTGGTTTGTTACCAGGGGCTTTGTTACACAATGATTCGCATTTGTTCGTAAGTCGTAATGAATCTTTGACGATTGTGAATAATGACACACCGTTTACACGCCTATATGAACAAGGGGAAACAGTTGTTTATCCTGTTGCACATGGCGAAGGACATTACTATTGCACAGATGAGATTTATAAACAACTTGTGAAAAACAACCAAATCATTTTGAAGTATCAAGATAATCCGAATGGGTCACATGATGATATTGCAGGTATTGTCAACGAACAAGGGAATGTCTGTGGTATGATGCCACACCCAGAACGTGCATTGGATGACATACTTGGCACTGATAGTGGTGTGAAATTATTCGAATCTATGGTAAAAAGCTGGAGGGAACAACATGCCTAAATTTTTAGAACCAACTGCCGAAGAAGTGAAAGCTGAACGACTTTATCGTGATATGGGATTAAGCGATGCAGAATTTGAAAAAGTAGAAGAAATTTTAGGTAGAGCGCCGAACTTCACAGAAACGGGTATTTTCTCAGTGATGTGGAGTGAGCATTGTTCATACAAGCACTCTAAACCGTTTTTAAAACAATTCCCAACGACTGGTGAACATGTCCTAATGGGACCAGGAGAAGGCGCAGGGGTTGTAGATATTGGCGATAACCAAGCGGTTGTTTTTAAAGTTGAGTCACACAATCACCCGTCTGCGATTGAACCGTATCAAGGGGCTGCAACTGGTGTCGGTGGGATTATACGTGATATCGTATCTATCGGTGCGCGTCCAATTAACTTGTTGAACAGCTTACGTTTTGGCGAATTGACAGAAAAAACAAATCGCCGCTTATTGCGTGGCGTCGTTGCAGGTATTGGTGGTTATGGTAACTGTATCGGTATTCCAACGACTGCTGGAGAGATTGAGTTTGACGATCGTTATGACGGCAATCCGCTTGTAAATGCGATGTGTGTCGGTGTTATCGACCACGACATGATTCAAAAAGGGCTTGCGCAAGGTGTTGGCAACTCTGTTATTTACGTTGGTCTTAAAACAGGGCGCGACGGTATTCACGGTGCGACATTCGCTTCTGAAGAGTTAACGGAAGAAAGTGAAAGCAAACGTCCATCTGTACAAATCGGGGATCCATTTGTCGGTAAAAAATTAATGGAAGCCACACTTGAAGCGATTACGTATGATGAACTTGTCGGTATCCAAGACATGGGTGCAGCTGGTTTAACATCTTCATCATCAGAAATGGCCGCAAAAGGTGGTAGTGGTATTCATTTACAACTTGAAAAAGTGCCTGTGCGTGAAGCGGGTATTTCACCGTATGAAATGATGTTATCTGAAACGCAAGAGCGTATGTTACTTGTTGTTAAAAAAAGGACAGAACAAAAGTTTTTAGATTTATTTGATAAACATGAATTGGACAGTGCGGTCATCGGAGAAGTAACAGATACAGATCGTTTCGTTTTAACGTATGAAGGAGAAGTATTCGCCGACATTCCAGTGAAACCATTAGACCATGAAGCACCTGTTTACGTCCTTGAAGGTGAGACTTTAAAACATGATCAACCAGCTAATAAATATGATGATATTGATGTAGAAGACGTATTTGAGCGTTTATTAACACATCCAACGATTGCATCAAAACGCTATTTATATAGTCAATACGACCAACAAGTGGGTGCAAATACGATTGTGAAACCGGGGCTACAAGCATCAGTTGTACGTGTTGAAGGCACGAATAAAGCGGTAGCATCAACAATTGATGGCGAAGCACGTTATGTCTTTAACAATCCATATGAAGGTGGAAAAATGGTTGTTGCAGAAGCGTATCGCAACTTAATTGCAGTCGGTGCGAAACCATTGGCGATGACAGACTGCTTGAACTACGGTTCGCCTGAGAAGAAACATATTTACCAACAGCTGATTGATTCAACACGTGGCATGGCAGAGGCGTGTGACGTACTGGAAACGCCGGTTGTATCAGGTAACGTATCCCTTTACAACGAAACACGTACATCATCAATTTTCCCAACGCCTGTTGTCGGGATGGTCGGCTTGATTGAAGACATCGACTACTTGCGTGACTTTACACCGAAAGCTGGCGATAAATTATATGTGGTTGGCGAAACAACTGATAGCTTCGGTGGTAGCCAAATTGAGAAATTATTGTACGGCGATGTGAATCATGAAACGGAAACGGTTGATCTTTCACAAGAAGCTGCGAAAGGGGAAGCAATTCGTGAAGCAATTCGCCAAGGTGTGTTATCACACGTACAAACGGTCGGTAAAGGTGGCCTTTTAATTACATTAGCACGCATGAGCGCTTTTTATCACTTAGGATTGGATGCGAAATTAGACGTGACAAATGCACAATTATTCAGTGAAACACAAGGCCGTTATGTTGTTGTCGTAAAAGAAGGACAAACATTAGCAATCGACAATGCAGTCGAAATCGGTACGTTTACAGCTACAAATGACTTTAAAGTGACAGCCCAAAATACGACAATTCAGCGTCAATCATCTGAATTGAAACAATTATGGGAAGGGGCTATTGAAGCATGTATGACATCCGTGGATTAAATGAAGAGTGCGGCGTGTTCGGCATTTGGAATCATCCTTATGCCGCTCATTTAACCTACTTGGCATTGCATAGCTTACAACATCGTGGCCAAGAAGGCGCTGGTATCGTGTGTTCGAATGGCAAGCAACTTTTCGGTGCACGCGGTATGGGACTGTTAACTGAAGCCATTTCAGATGAGCAATTGAAGTCGTTAGAAGGGTATCAAAGTGCGATTGGACATGTCCGTTATGCGACGACGGGTGCGAGTGAAATTTCCAACGTGCAACCTTTCTTATTTAAACATTCAAAAGGGGATCTCGGTCTAGCACATAATGGTAACTTAACGAATGCGACGCAAATCCGACGTGCAATCGAGTCTGAAGGCGGTATTTTCCAAACGACGAGTGATTCAGAAGTACTCGCCCATTTATTGATTAAAGGGAAAGCGAAAAGTATTAAAGCGAATCAAAAGGCGGCGTTAAACCAAGTAAAAGGTGCGTTTAGTTGCGTTATTTTAAATGAGCAACAATTAACGGCTACAAGAGATAACTGTGGTGTACGCCCACTCATGTTAGGAAAAGTCGATGGTGCGTATTGTGTTGCAAGTGAGACGTGCGCCTTTACAGCAATTGGTGCGGAATATATTCGTGACATTGAACCGGGCGAGCTGATTACGTTCTCTGGTGACAATGACGTTGACTATGATATGTATACACCTGATGTACATCAACATATGTGTGCGATGGAGTACATTTACTTTGCACGTCCAGATTCTGAATTTCAAAAGCATTCCATTTATCAAGTGCGAAAAGCGCTCGGTCGCCAGCTGGCAAAAGAAATGGGTGTAGATGCAGACATCGTCATCGGTGTCCCAGATTCATCATTACAAGCGGCAAAAGGTTTTTCTGAACAAACAGGTATTCCGAATGAACAAGGGTTGTTAAAAAATCGCTATATCGGTCGAACATTTATTACACCGGATCAACAAGTACGTGAACGTCAAGTGCGTATGAAGCATTCGCCAATACGTGATGTCGTTGAAGGGAAAAGTGTCGTAGTCATTGACGACTCGATTGTTCGAGGGACAACGAGTAAATATATTGTGAATGCATTGAAATCAGCTGGTGCACGTGAAGTCCATATGGGTATTTCATCGCCACCATTGAAAAATCCATGCTATTACGGTATTGATGTTTCAACGCATGCAGAATTAATGGCAGCCCAACATAGTGTGGAAACAATTAAAGAGATGATTGGTGCGGACACATTAACGTATTTATCGGTAGAAGGCATGCATGACGTTTTTAAACAATATGGTTCAAAAGGTGAGTGCAATGCATGCTTTACAGGACAATATCCAATTGAAATTGTAGATCATCAATTGCCAGAAGTTAAAGAAATGAAAAGAAGAGGAGTGTAAGGAATGGCTGAGTCATATAAACAAGCAGGTGTCGATATTGAAGCAGGCTATGAAGCGGTAAAACAAATGTCAAGTCACGTTGAACGCACAATGCGTAAAGAAGTATTAGGAGGTCTAGGTGGCTTCGGTGCAACATTTGATTTATCACAATTAAATATGACAGCGCCTGTCCTCGTTTCTGGAACGGATGGCGTTGGGACAAAGTTAAAACTTGCGATCGATCATGACAAACATGACACAATTGGTATTGATGCAGTAGCCATGTGTGTGAATGATATTTTAACGACAGGTGCCGAGCCACTTTATTTCCTAGATTACATTGCAACGAACAAAGTTGTGCCTGAAGTTATTGCGCAAATTGTTAAAGGAATCAGTGATGGTTGTGTGGAAACAAATACTGCACTAATCGGTGGCGAAACAGCTGAAATGGGCGAAATGTACCACGAAGGCGAATATGATGTTGCAGGTTTTGCAGTCGGTGCAGTTGAAAAAGCGGATTACATTGATGGGTCGACAGTAGAATCAGGCGATGTCGTTATTGGCTTAGCGTCTCACGGTATTCATTCAAATGGTTATAGCCTTGTGCGTCGTTTAATTGCACAATCAGGCATTGATGTACATGCAAAGTTTGATGAGGATAAAACGTATCTTGACACATTTTTAACACCAACAGCGTTATATGTAAAACCTGTATTAGCGGTTAAAGAACAAGTGCGTATTAAAGCAATGACACATATTACAGGTGGCGGTTTCTATGAAAATATTCCACGTGCATTGCCAGAAGGTAAAACAGCTGTGATTAATACAAAAGCCTTTCCAACACCTAAAATTTTCGATTGGTTACAAGAGACTGGTGAGATTGATTTAGACGAAATGTATCATATCTTTAATATGGGTATTGGTTATACACTCGTTGTGAGTGCAGAAGATGAAGCACGTGTACACGACATATTAAAAACAATGAATGTAGATGCGTATACAATTGGTACGATTACAGAAGAAGCAGCTGCAATTCGTTTAGTGGAGGCGTAAAAGTGGTTAAAGTAGCAATTTTTGCATCCGGATCAGGAACGAACTTTGACAATATTATGCGACGTGTAAAAGCTGGAGAATTGTCTCATATTGAAGTGACAGCACTGTATACGGACCAACCAACAGCAGCGTGTGTACAGCTTGGTGAACAACACGGCTTAACCGTACACACATTATCACCTAAAACGTATCAAAACAAACAAGCATATGAAGCAGATGTGTTGAGCAAGTTGAAAGCAGAACAAGTCGAATGGATTGTCCTTGCAGGTTATATGCGTTTAATTGGCAAAACGTTACTTGATGCGTATGAGGGTAGAATACTCAATATTCATCCGTCACTTTTGCCGAAGTACAAAGGCATTGATGCAGTCGGACAGGCGTTAAATAATGGGGAGAACGAAACAGGATCAACAGTACATTATGTTGATGCAGGCATGGACACTGGGAAGATTATTGCACAACGAACTTGTCCGATTTATAAGGACGATACGAAAGCGACATTGGAAAATCGCATTAAAGCATTGGAATACGAATTGTATCCAGAAGTCATACAACAGATTATTCGATAAGGAGTTTGAAGTAGGATGAAAAAAGCGATATTAAGCGTTTCTGATAAAACGGGCATTGAAACATTTGCCAAAAATTTGGTTGACGCAGGCTATGAATTATACTCAACAGGGGGCACATTCCGTGCGATTGAAGCAGCAGGTGTGCCAGTCGCATCCGTATCAGAGTTAACACAGTTTGATGAAATTATGGATGGTCGTGTGAAAACATTACATCCAGCAGTGCACGGCGGTATTTTAGCAGACCGTGACAAGCCGGAACATCTTGAACAATTAGCGGCGCAAAATATTGACTTGATTGATATGGTTGTTGTGAACTTATACCCATTTCAAGAGACAGTTAAGAAACCAGATGTTACAGAAATGGATGCGATTGAAAATATCGACATTGGTGGGCCAACGATGTTGCGTGCAGCAGCGAAAAACTTTAAGCATGTTGTAACAATTGTGGATCCAGCTGACTACGATGAAGTCATTGTAAGAGCGAAACAAGACCGATTAGATGAAGCATATCGCAAATCATTAATGGTGAAAGTATTTAAACATACCTTTGAATATGATCAAGCGATTACAAACTATTTCAGTGGTAATCAAGAGACGTTACGCTATGGAGAAAACCCACAGCAAACAGCGTCATTTATTCGTACATCACAAGCGCCAAACACGTTGGCAGGCGCTAAGCAACATCACGGCAAACAATTGAGCTACAACAATATTAAAGACGCCGATGCAGCATTAGCATTAGTGAAGCAATTTGAAGAACCAGCAGCAGTCGCTGTCAAACATATGAATCCGTGTGGTGTTGGTACTGGCGATACGATTCAAGAAGCCTATTTAAATGCTTATGAAGCAGATAGTCAATCTATTTTTGGTGGTATTGTCGCATTGAACCGTCCAGTTACAAAAGGACTGGCGGAAGATTTGCACAGCATTTTCTTAGAAGTGATTATTGCGCCGATGTTCGAAGCGGAAGCATTAGAAGTGTTACAACAAAAGAAAAACGTACGTCTTTTAGAAGTAGATATGTCACGTGATGAGGATGAGCAAGAATTTGTATCTGTATCAGGTGGTTATCTCGTACAAGATAAAGATACGTTTGATGTGCCAAAATCAGAAATGAAAGTCGTAACAGAAGTTGCACCAACTGATGAACAGTGGGAAGCACTTTTATTAGGCTGGAAAGTAGTTAAAGCAGTGAAAAGTAATGCAATCGTGTTAGCAAATCAAAAACAAACAGTCGGTATTGGTGCAGGGCAAATGAATCGTGTCGGTTCAGCTGAAATTGCGATTGAACGTGCAATTGAAATGAATGACAATGTTGTCCTTGCGTCAGATGGTTTCTTCCCAATGGACGATACAGTTGAAACGGCAGCTAAAGCAGGCATTAAAGCGATTATTCAACCGGGTGGTTCGATTAAAGACCAAGATTCAATTGATATGGCAAATAAATATGGTATTGCAATGGTGACAACTGGTATGCGTCACTTTAAGCACTAATAGGAGGAATCAAACGATGAACGTATTAGTCATTGGTGGCGGTGGCCGTGAACATGTCCTTGCGAAAAAGTTAAATGATTCACCACTTGTTGAACGTGTCTATGCCATTCCAGGAAATGATGCGATGACGCACGTTGCAGAGATACATGCTGAGATCGCAGAATCAGATCATGCGCAAATTATCGCATTTGCGAAAGCGCATGATGTGCAATGGACGATTATCGGGCCCGAACAGCCATTAACAGAAGGGTTGGCAGATCGCTTACGTGAAGCTGGCGTCAAAGTATTTGGGCCGAACAAAGCAGCAGCACAAATTGAAGGTTCTAAGTCATTTGCGAAACGCCTTATGGCAAAATATCATATTCCAACAGCAGATTATCGAGAAATCGACTCGAAAAGTGAAGCGTTAAATTATGTTGCGCAATGTGAATTGCCCGTTGTATTGAAAAAAGATGGACTCGCTGCAGGTAAAGGCGTGATCATCGCTGAAACACGAGAAGCGGCGAAAGAAGCGGTTGAGACACTTTATCCCGAAGAGAATAGTAAAGTTGTTTTTGAGCAATTTTTACAAGGGGAAGAGTTTTCGTTAATGACCTTTGTAAATGACGACTATGCAGTGCCATTTGATACGATTGCACAAGACCATAAACGTGCGTATGACAATGATGAGGGGCCGAATACAGGTGGCATGGGGGCGTATTGTCCTGTGCCACATATCGGTCAAGATGTGTTAGAGGCAACAAATGAACGCATTGCACAGCCGATTGCGCGTGCACTGAAGGAAGAAGGTTTTGATTTCTTCGGCTTGCTTTATATCGGTGCGATTTTGACATCAGAAGGGCCGAAAGTCATTGAATTTAATGCACGCTTTGGCGATCCAGAAGCACAAGTGTTACTCACGCGCATGGAAAGTGACTTAATGGCACATATCCAGCAGTTAGAAGCACGTGAACCGATTGATATTGTTTGGAAAGATGAAGCAGTTGTCGGTGTGATGCTTGCGTCTAAAGGGTATCCAAACGCTTATGACAAAGATCATGTTGTGACAGGCTTTGAAGCAGATCGTGACCATTATTATGTGAGTGGTTTGAAACATAATGGCGAGCATTACGTGAACGCAGGGGGCCGTGTCATTTTAGCGATTGGCGAAGGTGAAGATATTGCGTCGGCACAACGTGAAGCATATAAGCGTGTTGAAGCAATCCAAAGTGATAACTTATTTTATCGTAAAGATATTGCAAATAAAGCATTAAAAGCATAATAAAAAGGGTCTGGAAGTGGTAAGGTTCCAGACCCTTTTTCCGTACGTTCGGAACGAAAAAGGAAAGGTATATGTTCCGTTAATAGCGCCTTTTCATATCATCGAGATCATGAAAAAGCGAGAAGTATAGTACACGCGTACTTAACGTGCATCTAAAATGCCGGCAATTGGCAAGTAATGTGCAAAGGCAAATGCGACACCGATAAGGACCAACATCATCATAACGAGTAAAGGATCACGATAACTAAAAGGGACGTGGTAGTAGTATGTTCTTTTACCATCATGGAATCCTTTTTTCTCCATGGCAACTGATAAGCGATGTGCTTTGCGTATATTTTGACTCAACAGTGGAATTAACAAATGTTTAAAGCGTTTGATGCCACCGTAGTTTTTATTGCTAATCATTTGATAGCGCATTTTCAGCGCATTGCGCAATTGAAACACTGATTCAATCATCAATGGAATCATACGAAATGCTGCCATGAACGCATACGCAATTTTTGGTTTCACTTTAAGATGCTGCATTAAGCTATAAAAAATCATAATCACTTGAGACGTGAATGCAATCGCAATGCCAAAGTAGCTCACGACCATGGTTCTTAAAGATAAATGCAAACCGCGTACTAAGCTTTCTACACTAATACTGACAAAACCAAACGCAAGTAAGACATGTTGCCCATCGCCATAGAAAATCATAAAGAGCGATGATGTGAGTGCAAAGAATGTTGCCATCGCTACAAAAGTGGCAACGACTTGCCATTTCGTACCTGCGACACAAAGCAAAAATGCGAGCATCAAGATGGCCAAGTACAACATCATATCAAAGTTATGAATAAAAATAATAAAGAAGAAGAGGGCGACACCAAGAAATAGCTTTGTAATAATATTGACGTCATCCATAAATGTGCGACGTGTTTTCCAAGACTCAATCATGTTGTAACACCTCTACTTCGTGTAATACGCCATCAACGACTTCGAAACGTCTAGACGGATAGCGTTCAATAATATGTGGATCATGTGTAATCATCACAATGCTTTGTCCTTTTGCAATACGTTCTTGGAATAGACGAATTAGTTTGAACGTATTGTGGCTATCCAAGCCGAATGTCGGTTCGTCCAATAAAATGATGTCCGCATTTGTGCTTAATGCGGTGGCGACACTTAAACGTCTTTTTTGTCCCATGGATAGTTCAAACGGGTGCTGTTCAGAAACATGTGCTAAGTCTAACAGTTCAAGCATCGCTTTTGTTTGTTCAGTCGCATGTTCTGGATCCATATATTCATAATTGACGTAAATTTCATCATGCACACTATTTTGAATAAATTGTAGTTCTGGATTTTGATACACTAAATACATATGATTTGCAGCGTCCCGTACTTTTTTAAGCTTTTGACTTTGCCAGTACATCTCGCCTTGATATGGAATTAATTGCATCATAGATTCAAGTAACGTCGTTTTACCCGTTCCATTTTTGCCCGTGATTGTCAGCCATTCACCCGGCATAATTTTCAACTCAGACACACGATACAGTTGTTTGCGACCTCTTTGAATAACACCATTGTGAAAAGCAAAGTCGAAAGTTTGTTGTTGTGTAGTGGAAGGGGGCATCGGTGTCGGTGCAGAAGTCCAAGCATTTGGATGCCATACGCCATATTCTGTTAACACATCTTCATAATTCGCCAAAATCATCTCAGGTGTTCCTTGCTGAATGATTTGGCCATGATGATCCATTAAAATGACACGGTCAACGTAGTCCCAAACATGTGCGACTTTATGTTCAACGATAAGCACCGTTTGATCTGCCCATAAGTCTTTTAACAAATCCCATAAATTTTGTGTTGCTTCTACATCCAACATGGCAGTCGGTTCGTCTAGAAAAAGCGTATCCGCCTCCATTAACAATGTGCCGGCAATGGCGAGTTTTTGTTTCATCCCACCGCTCAATTGGTTGATTGCATGCGTCGGGTGGACATCTAAATTTACCTTTTGTAAAGCCTCAGCAATCCGACTGTCCATTTCTTCACGTGGCACTTGCTGATTTTCTAAAATAAATGCCAGCTCTTCATTCACTTGTGGCATACAGAATTGTGAATCTGGATCTTGGAAGATAACACCGGCATTGTGTGCAACTTCAAGTGCATCATACTTCATTGGTAAATCAATTAAATCTGGCACAATGCCACTCAATACGTTTAATAAGGTACTTTTACCAGATCCAGAGGGACCGAGTAGAAGCACTTTTTCTTTATCTTGAATTTCAATATCAAGGCCATCGAAAATTTTATGTGCCGCGCTTGGATATTTTAAGCGTAAATTTTTAGCTTTAAGCACGATAGTTTCTCTCCTTACAGTGCATCGTAGTCATCTTTAGAAGCAGGGCGGAATAACTTTGTTACACCTGTTTGATCAAGTGCTTTAACGAGATAATATGGAAATACGCCGGCTAAGACAGCACCACTCACAAGACGGAATACGATGAGTAAAATTAAGTTCCATTGTGCGACTTCACTCAAATAACCGTAGTGCCAGTCAATTGGTAAACTGATAAGTGCAGAGGCTGTTCCTGCTAAAACAGCGACCATAAAAGCACGTGAACGGTAACGGAAAAGTGCAAAGACAATTTCGCAAGCTAAACCTTGAAGTAATGCATAGATGATTGTTGGAATGTCAAAGCGGCCCATCATAATTGTTTCACCAGCACCTGCAGCAAATTCAGCAAGCAATGCAATACCCATTTTTGGAATAATGAGATAAGCGACAACGGCAGCTGCAAACCACATACCATACATCAATTGATCAAGTTGTAGACCGAGTGGTTCAATCGTCTTCGTCACGACCCACCATAAATTGTAAATTACTGCAAAAATAACAGATACTAGAACCGTTACGAGTATATCTGATAATGTTAACCCTTTTTTCATAAGAAAGGACCTCCTAAGTAGTATAAAAAAACGCACATCCCAATCATAGAGATGTGCGTGAATATGTATAATGGTTTATTAATATTGCAACACAGACAACGCAAATAAAGCGCGCTACGTCATGCCGCATAAAATATTGATAACATCGTACACTTTCCTCCGCTAGCATCATCTAGTTCAGGTTCAAAGGGTTTGAGGAAATTCCTCATCTCAGTTCTCACACCCCTAGTGCGTGCGTATTTAATTGACATATTCAAATGTACACGTCAAATAATAAAAAGTCAAGGAACCGATGTCCCTTGACTTCATATCTTTAACACTTAATCTAAAGTGCTTTGGATATCGTCTTTTGTTTTTTCGATACCGTCTTTCGCATCTTGCGCTTTATCTTTTAACGCTTCTTCTTTTTCTTTTGCTTGTTCTGCTGCTTGTTTTAAATCTTTTTCTGACATGCTTAAACACTCCTTTATGTTGTTTGTTAGTCATCTATATCCGATATGATTTGTCGTTAAACATCATTTTGTAAAAAAATTTATTTTGCGTCCAATTTTGTGTTAAGGTGTCGACCGAATAGGGTATGACATGAACATCAAGTTTTTGTGTCTGAGCATCGTATGTCCAACTAATCCATACTGCTAAACAATCGGCGACATATAAAATGTATCGTACTAAAGACTGAATTTAGTCAATTATAAAGACAGCAGACAATTGTTCATATATAATAATTGTGAGGTGAGAGGATGTCCTTTTTTAATAAGTACACCGAAGTGATTTATTCCTATATTATAGGTGCGCTTTCTATACTGCTGAGTATCGTCATCTTTGTTAACATTCCACTCATTCAACAACTTAAAGACGGGAAACACCACGTGCCACGTATTGATAGCGTTTGGGATTTTATTATGGCGTTTTTCAATGAAATCATTCGTGTGATGAGTAAGTATATCGGTGATTTCCCATTAGTGAGTGGCTTGATTATATTAGCATTTGGGATACTAATGATCGGCATTGCAAGAGTGCTAACGAATACAACACGATTTGATTATGATATTTCGATTTTCTTCCTAGTTATCGGGATTATTTTCTTCGTGTTAACATTAATCTTTATGTCTCAAGTGTACGGCATTTTAGCGTTTATTTTCATCGTGCCGTTTTTGATTCATATCGGTTATATTACGTTTAAAGATGAACTGAATCCATTACATCGAAAACAGCATTATCTATGGTTGATTTTTGGTTATGGTATCAGTTATTTATTTACACAATTGGCACTTTATGCGCGTTTGGAAGGACGCGAAGTTGCGCCGATTGATGTATTGAGTATTAACTCTTTCTTTGTCGTACTATGGTTAATCGGTCAGATGGCGATATGGAATTTCTTATTTTTACGTCGTTCATTACCCGTCTTTCATGAAACAGTTGACGAAGAAGCGAACCAGTACTTGCGCAGTAAAAAATATCAGTTCGATGATCAATCGAAAGTACACTTCAAAGATATTCAAAGTCGTACAACAGAATTCACACATGATATTACACATCGTACGCGTCGTAGCATTAATATTGAAAAAATACGTGCGAAACGTGACTATATTAAAGAACATTGGTTCGGTTGGGCAAAGCTTGAAGAAGACGATATTCCGTCGTTTTTACGTCGCCGTCCAACATGGTTTAAGCGTTCTTATGTCAATATCGCTTGTGGTGTCATCTTGTTATTCTTTATTTTGTTAGAATTCAATAACCGAAATGCATTGTTTGCATCGGGTGATTGGCAGTTGTCACAAACGCAATATGTATACGAATGGATTAGCTTGTTACTATTACTCTTTATTGCGATTGCATATATTTTTACGTCTATTACGTTTATGCTGAAAGGAAAGCATTATTACTTGCAATTGTTTATGATCAGCATTTTATTCTTTAAATTGCTAACAGAGTATATCGTTATTCTTTTCCATGGTTTACTGTTATCAATATTTATTACACCAATTTTAGTATTGATGCTGATACCAGCGATTATCGCGTTTATTTTGCAATTGCGTCAGCCAGCAATCAAGGAATAATAGGTATGAAGAGTGGGAGAACAATCTCTCGCTCTTTTTTAGGTTTTGTTAGAAATGGCAAAAGGACATGGCTTTTCATGTTAAGATAGAAAAGAATGAAAAGAGGAAAGGCTGATACAATGAAAACAGCAATTTTAAATAAAGGTAAAGAAACGAAATATATGAATGGCTATCCGCTGATTGAAGAAGAGGATATTTATCAACAAGGTGCATTGCAAAGTGGCGATGTATTCCATTTGAAAACAGCCCAAGATCAATATATCGCAACCGGTTATGTTGGCTATCAACATAAAGGGATTGGCTGGGTGCTGACATATGATGAAACAGCAGATATTAATCAAGCATTTTTTGAAGATGTGTTTGAAGCTGCACGTGAAGAACGTCAATATTATTACAACATTGATGGGACAAATGCATTCCGTTTATTTAATGGAGAAGGCGATGGGATCGGTGGTTTAACGATTGATCATTATAACGGTCATTTATTAATTCAATGGTATTCACAAGGCATTTATGCGTTTCGTGATGATATCGTTGCAGCGATTACACAAACATTTGCATACACATCTATTTATGAAAAAACACGTTTCAAAGATTCAGATATTCAAGGTGGCTTTGTAACTGGAGAAGCACCTGAGTTTCCAATCGTAATTGAAGAAAATTTTACTTTTTATAATGTGCATTTAGACGATGGACCGATGACAGGAATTTTTCTAGATCAAAAAGAAGTACGCAAAAAAATTCGTGACTACTATAGCGCAGAACGTCATGTATTAAATTTATTTAGTTACACAGGTGCCTTTTCTGTGATTGCTGCGAGTCAAGCAACACAAACGACAAGTGTTGATTTGGCGAATCGTTCACGTCCAATGACGGAAGAGAACTTCGGATTGAATGGTATTGACCCGAAAACGCAAGCACTATACGTGATGGATACGTTTGATTACTACAAATATGCGGAGCGTCACGGTTTAACGTATGACACGATTGTCATTGACCCACCTAGTTTTGCGCGCAACAAGAAAAAGACGTTTTCTGTAACGAAGGATTATGACAAGTTGATTAAAGGCGCATTGCCATTATTGAATGAAAAAGGCACACTTGTATTAAGTACGAATCATAGTATGTACCCATTAAAGGCATTTAAAAATATGATTAAGCAAACGCTGTCTGGATTAGGCGTACCTTATCGTATTGATGAAGTGATGGGTTTACCGAAAGACTTCAAAACACATCCGCATTACAAGCCATCTAAATATTTAAAAGTCGTTTTTGTAACATTAATGGATTAACTATCTGCTAAAAGGGTATAAGGTAGAGTCTTATATGTGAAAGGTGGCTATACAATGAAAATTTCAAATAAAATTACAGAACTTGTAGGCAATAAAGTGTTGAATATTGAAAAAGTGACAAATAAAAGTGCGTTACCATTAACGACTGAAGAAGTGGCAGCACGTCGTAAACAAGCTGAAACAATCGTGAAGAAGAAAGCTTTATTATCATCGGGGGCAACAGTTGTTCCGATACCAGGTTTCGACTTTGGTGTCGATATGAAACTGATGAAAGACGTCATTGAAGATATTAATAAAGTATACGGTTTAGACCATAAGCAAGTTAATAAAATGAGTGACGATATGCGAAATCGTATTGTAATGGCAGCGGGCATCCAAGGGACACAATTGATCGGTAAAAAAGTATCAAGCGGTCTATTGAAAGTGTTCGTGCGTGACGTTGCAAAACGAACAGCAGCGAAACAAACACGTTGGTTCCCAATCGTTGGGCAAGCCGTGTCAGCATCGCTAAGTTACTATTTTATGACGAAAGTCGGCAAGGAACATATTCAAAAATGTGAGAATGTTGTCAAGTCACTACTATAATTTTTTCGATAATTTGTAAAAAAAGGGCAAAGTCATGTTTTGATAATGGTTTCACAATTGAATTTGACTTATAATTTTGGTAATGTTAAGGCATGTAGCGAAGTGAACTAGCTTATGCTAAAAATTAGAGAGTAGAAGGAGTAAGATGCAAGATGGAACAACAATCATATGTAATTATTGACGAAACAGGGATTCATGCAAGACCAGCAACAATGTTAGTACAAACAGCTTCAAAATTCGAATCAGATGTACAATTAGAATACAATGCTAAAAAAGTTAACTTAAAATCAATCATGGGTGTTATGAGCTTAGGTGTTGGTAAAGACGCTGAAATTACAATTTATGCTGATGGTAGCGATGAGAAAGAAGCAATTCAAGCAATTACTGAAGTCTTATCAAAAGAAGGTTTGACAAAATAATGTCAACGATGATTAAGGGTATTGCAGCGTCAGATGGTGTTGCGATTGCCAAAGCGTATATGCTCGTAGAACCCGACTTAAGCTATAGTGAACAAACAACAGAAGACCCAGCAGGCGAAGTTAAAAAATTTAACGACGCTTTGACGAATGCGAAGGTCGAATTAACAAAAATCAGAAATAACGCTGAGGAACAATTAGGTCCTGACAAAGCAGCAATTTTTGACGCGCATTTACTTGTGCTGGATGATCCTGAGTTGATTAATCCAATTGAAAGCATGATTAAAGACGATAGCGCAAGTGCACCACATGCACTAACAGAAGTGACACAAAACTTCATTACGATTTTTGAATCAATGGATAACGAATACATGAAAGAACGTGCCGCAGACATTCGTGACGTTTCTAAACGTGTGCTTGCACATATTTTAGGTGTTGAGTTACCAAACCCAAGTATCGTTGATGAAAGTGTTATTATTGTGGCACACGATTTAACACCGTCAGACACAGCACAATTGAACAAACAATATGTACAAGGATTTGTAACGAACATCGGAGGACGTACGTCACATTCTGCGATTATGAGTCGTTCATTAGAAATCCCTGCAGTTGTTGGTACGAAAGCTGTTACTGGCTCTGTTCAAAACGGTGACATGATTATCGTTGATGGTTTGACAGGTGATGTAATCATCAACCCGTCACAAGATGAAGTACGCGCTTACCAACAAAAACGCGATATGTTCTTTGAAGATCGTGAAGCGTTAAAACAATTGCGCGACGAAGCTACAACAACGCTTGATGGTAAACATGCTGAATTAGCTGCAAACATTGGAACACCAAACGACTTAGAAGGTGTTAAAAATAATGGTGCAGAAGGAATCGGTCTCTATCGTACAGAATTCTTGTACATGGGACGCGATAACATGCCATCAGAAGATGAACAATTCGAAGCATACAAAAAAGTATTAGAAGAAATGGACGGCAAGCGTGTCGTTGTTCGTACGCTTGATATTGGTGGAGATAAAGAATTACCATATTTAAATCTGCCGGAAGAAATGAACCCATTCTTAGGATACCGTGCGATTCGTTTATGTTTAGATCAACCTGAAATCTTCCGTCCACAATTGCGTGCATTACTGCGTGCATCTGTTTACGGTAAGTTGAACATTATGTTCCCAATGGTTGCGACAGTTCAAGAATTCCGTGATGCCAAAGCATTATTACTTGAAGAAAAAGAAAACTTGAAAAACGAAGGCGTGGAAGTAAGCGATGATATCGAATTAGGTATCATGGTGGAAATCCCATCAACAGCTGCATTAGCTGACGTATTCGCAAAAGAAGTTGATTTCTTCAGTATCGGTACAAATGATTTAATCCAATACACAATGGCCGCTGACCGTATGTCTGAGCGCGTGTCATATTTATACCAACCATATAACCCATCTATTTTACGTTTAGTGAAACAAGTCATCGACGCGTCTCACAAAGAAGGTAAATGGACAGGTATGTGTGGTGAAATGGCAGGCGACGAAACAGCGATCCCATTATTACTTGGTTTAGGTTTAGATGAGTTCTCAATGAGTGCAACATCTATTTTAAAAGCACGTCGTCAAATCAAAGGATTAAGCACAACTGAAATGACACAGTTAGCTGATCGTGCGATGAACTGTGCGACAGTAGATGAAGTCGTAACACTTGTTAAAGACGCAACATCAAAAACTGTATAAATAAAGCAAAAAACCTGAGTCGCACTGACTCGGGTTTTTTATATTCCTAACGTTTGATTCAACTTGTCCATATCTACCTGATACATCGGTTCATCATCTAGTAAAATAAACGGTGTTGAGAACGCATCACGGTCAATCATTTCATTACGGTATGTTGGGTTTGCGATATTACGTTCTTCAAAGTCCACGTTCTGTTCAGTTAAGTAGTTTTTAACAAACGTACAAGGTGGACAATCATTTTGTGTGTAAATCATCACTTTTGTCATAAGGCACCTCATTTTGATATAGAAAATGTTTTGCAGTGATGTTAACTTACCATAGTATGCAAAAATGCGTCAATATATGTTACTTCAGTATGTGTTATTAACAGGAAGTCTAGTTAGGCTCTTTTTTGTATTGGAAGGGGAATCGTTCAGATGAGTGACACTAAAGATTAGTCATATTGGCTTTTTTATTTTAGCACCTCATATTATATCTTCCGTTATGGATTAGATATTACCATTAGTTTTGCTTACAGAATAAAACAATATGCTAACATATAGAGTAAGTGTTAGCATATTGTTTTGGAGATGGTGTATATGGATTTGCTAGAGAAACCTATTGATTCCTCAATCCCTGCTTAACTGATGTTCATAAATTCAGACAACCAAACTATTTTATTGTATAGAATGACGCAATGTGCGTTTTATATATAATAGTGATTATATTTGACAAGAAGCATATATGGGTGGAAAATAAATATGTTCTAAAAGCGCGCGATGTAGGCTAGAACAATAGAAATGACACGCTTATTGTTAAGCGCAATTTATTGTGGAGGTTCAATCATGGATAAAGAATATGTAGTCATCGGTTTAGGGCGTTTTGGTGGCAGTATTGTACGCGAACTGAACGCATTGGACATGGACGTCATGGCGATTGACAAAGATGAACATCGTGTAGATGAGTATAGCGATATTGCGACCCATGCGGTTGTGGCAGATACGACAGATGAAGCGGTTATGAAAAGTTTAGGGATTCGTAACTTTGATCACGTCATCGTTTCAATAGGTGAAAACATACAGGCGAGTACGTTAACAACGCTGATTTTAAAAGAACTCGGTGTAAAAAAAGTAACGGCGAAAGCTCAAAACGACTACCATGCGAAAATATTGAATAAAATTGGTGCGGATACCGTTGTACATCCAGAGCGTGACATGGGACGTCGTATTGCGCATAACGTAGCGAGTGCGACAGTGTTAGACTACTTGGAGTTGTCTGATGAGCATTCAATCGTTGAAATGAAAGCAACTGAAGCAATGGCAGGTAAAACATTAATTGATTTAGATATTCGTGCTCAATATGGTATTAATATTATTGCGATTAAACGCCGTAAAGAAATTATCGTGTCACCAGATCCAGACATGGCGCTGGAATTTGATGATATTTTAATTATGATTGGTCATGATAATGACTTAACACGTTACGAAAAGAAAATTGCACATTAGTAAAAAAAATGAGATGGCGATACGCTGTCTCTTTTTTTGGACTCGAGGGTGATTTTGACATGATTGAATCAGCTGAAGTGTTGGTGGAGAAATTGTCCAACCCTATGAATTGAGCTTCTAGAGAATATCCAAAAAAGCGGTCACGCCCCAAGTTGAGAGGACATGACCGCTTTCGCTTTATTATTTATCGTCATTGACTTTCATAATGACTGGTAAAATCATTGGTTTACGTGCTGTTTGTTCATACAAGTAAGGTTGTAATGTTTCAATGATTGAAGACTTCACTTGATGCCATTGAATTTGTGGTTGACTGTTCAACTTCTGAATGACTTCTTGTTTAATCTTCTTCTGTGCATCGTAAATCAGTTGACCGGATTCACGCATGTACACAAAACCGCGTGAAATAATGTCTGGTCCTGATAATAACTTGTTCGTATTGAAGTCGATGCTAACGACAACGATAACAAGTCCTTCTTCAGAAAGTAATTTACGATCACGAATCACAACATTACCAATATCGCCAATACCGCTACCGTCTACTAATACGTTACCAGAAGGGATGCGACCAGCAGTACGTGCAGAATCACGTGTTAATGCTAAAACATCGCCAATGTCATGGATAAAGACATTTTCTTCTTTAACACCACAGTCGACACCTGTTTGACCATGTGCTACGAGCATACGGTACTCACCGTGAATCGGTAAGAAGAATTTTGGTCGAATCAAGCGTAACATCAATTGTTGGTCGCCTTGTGAACCGTGACCTGATGTATGGATGTTTGAAATCTTGCTATGAATAACTTCAGCACCTGCTTGATACAATGCGTTAATGGTACGGTTAATACTTTTCGTGTTACCCGGAATAGGGGAAGAACTGAATACAACCGTATCTTCAGGAATAATTTTAATTTGTTTGTGTGTACCGTTTGCGATACGTGAAAGTGCCGCCATCGGTTCACCTTGCGAGCCGGTACATAAAATCAACAATTCGTGTTTTGGAATACTGTTAATTTTGCTAGGCTCTACAAATGTTTCAGGTGGTGCTTTAATATAACCAAGTTCAGTACCGATTTTGATGTTATTCTCCATTGAACGACCGAACGTCACAATTTTTCGGTTATATTTCACTGCAGCTTCAACCGCTTGTTGTACACGATAAATATTAGATGCGAAAGTCGCAAAAATAATACGTCCTGTACAGTTGCGGAAAATTTTATCCACGTTCTGTCCAACTTCACGCTCACTGAGTGTAAAGTCAGGAACCAGTGCGTTAGTTGAATCTGATAACAAGCAAAGGACACCTTCATCACCAAGCTGTGCCATTCTCGCCATATTGGCAGGGGCACCGACTGGTGTGAAGTCGAATTTAAAGTCACCTGTGTGTACAATTTTACCTTCAGGCGTATCGACGACAACACCGTATGCTTCTGGAATACTATGTGTTGTTAAGTAGAAACTCACTTTGAAATGTTTTGATTCTATGACACTGTCTTCTGTAATTTCATTTAAAGATGCAGTGCGTAATAATTTATGTTCTTCTAATTTATTACGAATGAGTCCTAACGCAAGCGGACCACTATAGATTGGTACATTAATCTTTTTTAACAGGTAGGGCACACCACCGATATGGTCTTCGTGACCATGCGTGATAACGAGTCCCACAATTTTATCTTGATTTTGTTCAAGATACGTATAATCCGGAATGACATAGTCAATACCGAGTAGATTATCGTCCGGGAACTTAATACCTGCATCAATGATTAGGATTTCGTCCTTATATTCGACGGCGTAAGTGTTTTTACCAACTTCACCTAAGCCACCAAGCGCGTATACGCCAACCTCATTTTTTTGAAGTTGTTTCATTACTCTGCGCGCTCCACGTTAAAGTGATCTGATTGTTGTTCATATTCTAAATGTGCGCCCTCTAATTTAGTTATGAATTCAATGTTATAGTTACGTTCTTTTAAGAAACGACGAACTTGTTCTTCTGTTTGAGCTTCAACATACGTTGATTGTGTGTTTTCACGAACAATCACTTCATCACGATTATGTTGATAAAATACTTTAAAAATTGCCATTAATAAATGCCTCCTAAATAATTACCTAATTTATATTTGTGACAAGGACACTACACTGCGCAACAGATTATTTCCATCATAATAGAAGTATAAATAAAAATATGAATCGAATGAATGTCAAACGTTTGTTCAACAGAATTCAATTCATCTACTGATATCATACAGTTGTAGCATGTTGTCGATATTTCAATTCCGTACTTGATGTGCGTATGAATAAAGCAAAACATACGACCCAGTTAGATTTATTTTACATGAACTTAGGCAATAAATAAAGCGGAATGTTATAAATAGAAAATAAGGAAGAATGAATTATTGGTTTTTATTGTGAAAAGTAGATAGGGAAGTATTGTTTATTATAAACGAGGGGGTTCAAACGTCTGACAAAATGGTTAAATATCTTCGAGAAAATAAAAAGAAAAAATGCCGTCAGAAATATTTCTAACGACATCTTTTATGAATCGAATGACTTTACACTTCGATGGCACCAGCTTTAGGTGTAAGCGGATTTTGTTTATCGATGTGATCGTAAAACATCACGCCATTTAAATGATCCAATTCGTGTTGGAAAACAATGGCAGCGTATCCGTTTAAACGATAGCTGACTTCGTTGCCGTCAATATCAAACCCTTTAATCGTAATACGGTGATGACGGTGAACTAATCCGGGAATATCTTCGTCAACACTTAAGCAACCTTCACCCGTCGGCAAGTATGCGTCTTGTACACTATGGCTGACAATTTTAGGGTTTACAATTCCTAAGTCATATGATTTGCCGTTACCATCATCTGGAAGATAAACAGCAAACATGCGTTTTGCAACGTTGATTTGCGGTGCGGCAAGACCGACACCACTGCGAAGTTGATATTTTTCTGCTATTTCAGGATCTTGACTATCACGTAAAAATTGTTGCATATCTAATAATGTTTGTCTTTCTTCATCTGTGAGCGGGAATGTCAACGGCTCCGCTTTTTGGCGAAGTGTTGGATGTCCGTCACGAATAATATCTTTCATAGTTAACATATTGACACCTTCCTTATCTATCAATATATCAAAAAAAGTTAGAATGGAATAGAATTATTACTTCCCAATATTGCTAGCTATCAATAGGACACAACAGATTATTGTTTGATTTATCGAGTCGTTTTCACTACAATGACGAGTGACTAAGAAGGAGGCTAAAAAGCTTATGAAAATGAAAAAAACATTAGGTGTCGCATTAGCAGCAACGATATTACTTGCTGGGTGTAACAAAGATGATGAGCAGTTTGAAAAGTATAATGAAGGTTTAACAAAACTTCAAAAAGCAGAAGCACCCATCCAACAAGTGAATAAAGAAATGAAGAAACTTGAAGAAGAAAAAGAAAAAATTTCTAAAGAAGTAAGTGGTAAAGACATTTCTTCTGTTCAAGATAAAGTAAAAGCATTTCTTGACAACTCGAATAAACGTGAAGAACAGCTGAAAAAAGAAGAAGAAGCGATGAACAAATCAAAACAAGCATTTGAAACGTTGAAAAAATCAGCTGGAAAAGTAGAAGATGAGGAAGATAAGAAAGAACTTGATGAATTCAACAAAGCTTTAGAAGAGAAATATGCGAAACACGGAGACTTTTTGAACGGATACAAAAATGTCATCGCGAAAGAAAAAGACTTATTTAGTTATTTCCAAGACACATCAGGTACGCAAGAGGGTGTTGACGAGCGTTCAAAAGCATTACAGTCAGCACAAAAAGAGATGAATGACAAAGTGAAAGCGTACTCAAAAACAATCCGAAAAGCACAAACAGAACGTGCAGATATTGAACCGATTTTAAATAATTAATATATAACAGTTCTGAAGAATAACTATAACAGTTTCGACAACTGTAGTGATACCAACTACTACAGAACTTGCATCAAACCACTTAAAAGTCACACAGTTTTGTGTTACAATTATTTAAGATGAATTATATATAAAAAGGGAAAGGTATGGTGAATTGCATGGCTGCTAAGTTAAAAGCCCAATTCGATGCAGAACAAGTATTGAAAGATACTGAATCGAAGTTTGAAATGGTTCAAATCTTAGACACAGATGGTAATGTGGTTAACGAAGATTTGCTTCCAGATTTATCAGATGAAGAATTAGTAGAATTAATGAGAAGAATGGTTTGGACACGTATTTTAGACCAACGTTCAATTTCTTTAAATAGACAAGGACGTTTAGGTTTCTACGCGCCAACAGCAGGTCAAGAAGCATCACAACTTGCTTCACAATTTGCATTAGAGAAAGAAGACTTCATTCTTCCAGGTTACCGTGACGTACCACAATTAATCTGGCACGGTTTACCATTAACAAAAGCTTTCTTATTCTCACGTGGACACTTTGTAGGTAACCAAATGGAGGATGTGAACGCATTAAGTCCACAAATCATCATTGGTGCACAATACATCCAAACTGCGGGTGTAGCATTCGGTCTTAAAAAACGTGGTAAAAAAGCTGTTGCAATTACTTACACTGGTGACGGTGGTTCTTCACAAGGTGACTTCTATGAAGGTATCAACTTCGCGTCAGCTTACAAAGTACCAGCTATCTTTGTAATCCAAAACAACAACTACGCGATTTCTACACCACGTTCTAAACAAACTGCTGCTGAAACATTGGCACAAAAAGCAGTTGCAGTAGGTATCCCTGGTATTCAAGTTGACGGTATGGATGCATTAGCTGTATACCAAGCAACTAAAGAAGCGCGTGACCGTGCGATTGCTGGTGAAGGTCCAACATTAATCGAAACAATGACTTACCGTTATGGTCCACATACTATGGCTGGTGACGACCCAACACGTTACAGAACTTCTGATGAAGATGCAGAATGGGAGGAAAAAGACCCACTCGTACGTTTCAGAAAGTTCTTAGAAAACAAAGGTTTATGGTCTGAAGAAAAAGAAAATGAAGTGATTGAACAAGCTAAAGAAGAAATTAAAGTTGCAATCAAAGAAGCTGACAACACACCTAAACAAACAGTGACTTCATTAATGGAAATCATGTATGAAGACATGCCACAAAACCTTGCAGAACAATATGAAATTTACAAAGAGAAGGAGTCGAAGTAAGCCATGGCACAAATGACAATGGTTCAAGCGATTAATAACGCGCTAGCAACTGAACTTAAAAACGACGAAAACACTTTGATTTTTGGTGAAGACGTTGGTGTTAACGGTGGTGTATTCCGTGTAACAGAAGGTTTACAAAAAGAATTCGGTGAAGACCGAGTATTCGACACACCTTTAGCTGAGTCTGGTATCGGTGGTTTAGCATTAGGTCTTACGACACAAGGTTACCGTCCAATTATGGAAATCCAATTCTTAGGTTTCGTATTTGAGGTATTTGACTCTGTAGCAGGTCAAATCGCACGTCACCGTTTCCGTACTGGTAACTCAAAAGCTGCACCTGTTACAATCCGTACACCATTCGGTGGTGGGGTGCACACACCAGAACTTCACGCTGACAACTTAGAAGGTATTCTTGCTCAATCACCAGGTCTTAAAGTAGTTATTCCATCTGGTCCATACGATGCAAAAGGCTTATTAATTGAAAGTATCCGTAGCAACGATCCAGTTGCATACCTTGAGCACATGAAATTATACCGTTCATTCCGTGAAGAAGTACCTGAAGAAGAGTACACAATTGAACTTGGTAAAGCCAACGTTAAACGTGAAGGTACTGATTTAACAATCATTACTTACGGTGCAATGGTACAAGAAGCAATGAAAGCTGCTGAAGAACTAGAAAAAGAAGGTCATTCAATCGAAGTGATCGACTTACGTACAGTTCAACCATTAGACATCGACACTTTAGTCGCTTCTACAGAAAAAACTGGACGCGTTGTCGTAGTTCAAGAAGCTCAAAAACAAGCAGGTGTCGGCGCAAACGTTGTAGCTGAATTATCTGAACGTGCGATCCTTTCATTGGAAGCACCTATCGGACGTGTTGCAGCACCTGACACAATTTATCCATTCACTCAAGCTGAGAATGTTTGGTTACCAAATAAAAATGATATCATTGAAAAAGTAAAAGAAACATTAGAATTCTAATAACAGACTGACTGTTATGTGAGTTGTCTCTTTTGAGCAATGATGCATAAAAAGTTAGCTCGCTTCGTAAAGCCATTCAATATTGTTGAGGGATTTACTCTTAGCGAGCTGCTTTTAAGATAATATATAAGCATGAATATTTGTTGTATAACGAAGAGAAGTGCTAAATTTAACTCGACACCTACGAATTCGGCAGAAAAAATTTGATTTAAAATTAGGAGGAAACAACGTGGCATTTGAATTTAAATTACCAGATATTGGTGAAGGTATCCACGAAGGTGAAATTGTAAAATGGTTCATTAAAGCTGGAGACGCTATTGAAGAAGATGACATTCTATGTGAAGTACAAAACGACAAATCAGTTGTTGAAATTCCATCTCCTGTAACAGGAACAATTGAAGAAGTTGTAGTTGAAGAAGGTACAGTTGCTGTTGTTGGTGACACAATTGTAAAAATCGACGCACCAGATGCAGGCGACATCCAATTCAAAGGACATGACAACGATGAGCCTAAAGCTGAAGAAGCGCCAAAAGAAGAAGTTAAAGAAGAAGCACCTGCTGCAGCCCCTCAAGCAGATGTAGAAGTAGACGAAAACCGTATCATCAAAGCAATGCCATCAGTGCGTAAATATGCACGTGACAACAATGTGAACATTAAAGCTGTTAATGGTACAGGTAAAAATGGTAGAATTACAAAAGAGGACGTTGATGCATTCTTAAACGGTGGCGGTCAAGCAGCTGCTGCAACAGAAACAGTATCAGCAGAATCTACTGAATCAGCAGCACCAGCAGCGTCAGCGGCGCCAGCAGCTTCTGTTGAAGGTGAATTCCCTGAAACAACTGAAAAAATCCCTGCAATGCGTAAGGCGATTGCTAAGGCAATGGTTAACTCTAAACACACTGCGCCTCATGTAACATTAATGGATGAAATTGATGTTCAAGCATTATGGGATCACCGTAAAAAATTCAAAGAAATTGCTGCTGAGCAAGGTACGAAGCTTACATTCTTACCATACGTTGTAAAAGCATTAGTTTCTGCATTGAAAAAATACCCAGCGCTTAACACTTCATTCAATGAAGAAGCAGGCGAAGTGGTACACAAACATTACTGGAACATCGGTATTGCTGCAGACACAGAAAGAGGTCTTTTAGTACCTGTAGTAAAACATGCTGATCGTAAGTCTATGTTCCAAATTTCAGATGAAATCAATGAACTTGCTGTTAAAGCACGTGATGGTAAATTAACATCTGATGAAATGAAAGGTGCAACATGTACAATTAGTAACATCGGTTCTGCAGGTGGACAATGGTTCACACCAGTTATCAACCACCCAGAAGTTGCAATCTTAGGTATTGGTCGTATCGCTCAAAAACCTATCGTTAAAGATGGTGAAATTGTAGCAGCACCAGTATTATCATTATCATTAAGCTTTGACCACAGACAAATTGATGGTGCGACTGGTCAAAACGCAATGAACCACATCAAGCGTTTATTAAACAATCCAGAACTATTATTAATGGAGGGGTAAAATATGGTAGTCGGAGATTTTCCAATTGAAACAGATACTATTGTCGTAGGTGCAGGTCCTGGTGGATACGTTGCAGCAATTCGTGCAGCACAATTAGGACAAAAAGTAACAATCGTTGAGAAAGGTAGCCTTGGTGGTGTATGTCTTAACGTTGGTTGTATTCCATCAAAAGCACTTTTAAACGCATCACATCGTTACGACCATGCGAAACATGGTGAAGAGCTAGGTATTACAGCTGAAAACGTATCATTAGACTTTGGTAAAGTACAAGACTTCAAAGGTTCTGTTGTAAACAAATTAACAGGCGGTGTTGAAGCGTTACTTAAAGGTAACAAAGTTGAAATCGTTAAAGGTGAAGCTTATTTCGTTGATGGTAACAGCTTACGCGTTATGGACGAAACAAGTGCACAAACTTACAACTTCAAAAATGCAATCGTTGCGACAGGTTCACGTCCAATCGAAATCCCTAACTTCAAGTTTGGTGAGCGTGTATTAGATTCTACAGGTGCATTAAACTTACAAGAAGTACCGAAAAAATTAGTTGTTGTCGGTGGCGGATACATCGGTTCTGAGCTAGGTACAGCATACGCTAACTTCGGTACAGAAGTAACAATTCTTGAAGGTGCGAAAGAAATCCTTGGTGGATTCGAAAAACAAATGGTTGCACCTGTTAAGAAGAAAATGAAAGCTAAAGGTATGACAATCGAAACAGAAGCTTTAGCAAAATCAGCTGAAGAAACTGAAAACGGTGTTAAAGTAACTTACGAAGTGAAAGGCGAAGAAAAAACAATCGAAGCTGACTACGTATTAGTTACTGTAGGTCGTCGTCCAAACACTGAAGAATTAGGTTTAGAAGAAGCTGGCGTAAAACTTACTGATCGTGGTTTAGTTGAAGTTGACAAACAAGGTCGTTCTTCAGTAAACAGTATCTTTGCAATTGGTGACATTGTTCCGGGTCTTCCATTAGCACATAAAGCAAGCTATGAAGCAAAAGTTGCTGCTGAAGCAATTGCAGGACAAAATGCTGAAGTAGATTACATCGGTATGCCTGCTGTATGTTTCACAGAACCTGAACTTGCACAAGTGGGTTACACTGAAGCGCAAGCTAAAGAAGAAGGTATTGCTTACAAAGCATCTAAATTCCCTTACCAAGCAAACGGTCGTGCATTATCATTAAACGACACTGACGGTTTCGTTAAGTTAATCACACTTAAAGAAGACGACACGTTAATCGGTGCACAAGTTGTTGGTACAAGTGCTTCTGACGTTATCTCTGAATTAGGTCTTGCTATCGAAGCAGGCATGAATGCAGAAGATATCGCGTTAACTGTTCACGCGCACCCAACATTAGGTGAAATGAGCATGGAAGCTGCTGAAAAAGCAATCGGTTTACCAATCCACACAATGTAATCATTCGTGTTAATATATAAAGAGGCTGAGCCATCGTGCTTGGTCTCTTTTTTGCTTGATAAAACGAGCTATTGTATTGTAGTGTGTATTGAGAACCATGAAGGATCGTTTCTATTGCGAGACTCATAGCAGCATAAGCCGAAGTGAGAAATCCAGAAACGCTTCTAAATACTTTAAAATAAAGCGTTTATTAGTTCGAGCGAGGACTGCAGGAAAGCGAGTAATAAAGAAACGATGGTACTGAACAAGCGTATAACCCATTAAGATTGTACGCTTCGACATGCCTAGCTATTTCTATATATATGAAATTATAATAAAACTAGGTACTTTTAATGATCTATCCACCACAGAATATAAGCTTCATGAATAAGCGTGATTTACGTGAAAGAGGTGAAATGTACATGGAATATCAATATCCGATTGATGTCGATTGGTCACATGAAGAAATGTTAGATGTCATTCAATTTTTTAATAAGATTGAAGCGTATTATGAATCATCTGTAGAACGTGAACAGTTAATGGACAGTTATCGAGCTTTTAAAGATGTAGTACCGGGTAAAGCAGATGAAAAAAATATATTTGATGACTTTAAAAAAGCAAGTGGATATGACAGTTATCAAGTGATGAAAAAAGCGAAAAATACACCGGATGCTAAAACTTTGAGCAATCGATAAAAAAGATGAAAAAATGGTTGTAATTAGAGCTGTATTTTGTTATTTTTATTAAGCGTTAAACAAAATGTTTAGTAAAAGTAAACTTAGTACAGCTTTTTTGTATGGAATGTTATAAAGATGTAGGTGAAGAGATGGAAATTGGTCAAAAGATTAAAGATTTACGACATCTTAAAAATCTGACGCAAGAAGAACTCGGGGAACGGACGGATTTGTCTAAAGGCTATATATCACAAATAGAGAGCAATAAGACATCGCCAAGTATGGAGACGTTTCTTAATATATTAGAAGTGCTCGGTACGACGCCGCGTGATTTTTTTGAGCAGCAACAAGTGACGAAAGTACATTATCCGCGTGAAGAACAACTGACGTATGATGAATATGATAAAGGCTATTTTTTACAATGGCCGGTTAAGACATCAAATGAATTCGATATGGAGCCGCTATTGCTCACATTGCAACCGAATGCAGCGTATAAAACATTTGAACCGTCGATGTCTGATACGTTTATTTACTGCTTAGAAGGGGCGGTGACACTGACGTTAGGAGATGATGTGTTTGATGCACGCAAAGGGGATGCACTTTACTTTAAAGCAACGAAAGAACATAGATTATCCAATCATGGAGATGTTGAAGCACACATTATGCTTGTAGCAACATCATCTTATTTATAGGAGGAACGCAATTGGCACCTTTATTAACATTTGAACAAGTGACCAAAGCTTATGATGGTACAGTCATTTTAGATGGTATTGATATAGAGATAGAATCAGGTCATTTTTATACGATCTTAGGGCCTTCTGGCTGTGGTAAAACGACAATATTGAAGCTGATTGCAGGCTTTGAAACGCCTGATGCAGGGAAAATTGTATACCTTGGCAATACCATCAATGATTTACCTGCGAACAAACGCCAAGTGAATACGGTGTTTCAAGACTATGCGTTATTTCCACATCTCAATGTGTATGATAATGTTGCGTTTGGTTTGAAGCTTAAAAAACTCAACAAGCAAAAAATTGATGATAAAGTCAAAGAAGCACTTAAATTAGTGAAGTTGGAAGATTATATTAACAGTCCGATTCAAGCGTTGAGTGGCGGACAAAAGCAACGTATTGCGATTGCACGTGCGATTGTAAATGAACCAGAGATTTTGTTATTAGATGAGTCGTTATCTGCACTTGATCTAAAGTTACGAACGGAGATGCAATATGAATTGCGTGAGCTTCAATCACGTCTAGGTATTACTTTCATTTTTGTAACACATGACCAAGAAGAGGCATTAGCGTTAAGTGACTACATCTTCGTTATGCGTAAAGGGAAAGTGGAACAGTTTGGGACACCGCTCGACATTTATGATGAGCCGGTAAACCGCTATGTGGCTGACTTTATCGGTGAATCTAATATTATTGAAGGAACGATGATCGAAGACTTTGTCGTCAATATTTACGGCCAAGATTTTGATTGTGTCGACCAAGCGATTGCGCCGAATACACCTGTAGATGTCGTGATTCGACCGGAAGATATTGCGCTCGTAGATGCAGAGAAAGGACTCTTCCAAGCGACCGTCACATCAACACTATTCCGTGGTGTGCATTACGAGATTATTTGTGAAGATCATAAAGGCTATGAATGGACGATTCAATCAACTAAAAATGCTGTCATCGGTTCACGTGTCGGCTTAGATTTCGAACCGGAAGCGATCCATATTATGGTGCCGGGTGAGACGGAAGAAGAATTTGATGCACGTATTGAAGGATATGGAGATGGTAACGATGAAACATCTTAATCGTTGGTTAGCCATTCCGTACTGGCTTTGGATGCTCGGTTTTATTATTGTACCTGTCATTTTATTAGTCTATTTTTCATTTACTGATATGCAGGGGCATTTTTCATTAACGAACTATACGCAATTTTTAACGTGGCGATACATGCGTATGCTGATTGAGTCGATTGTATATGCGGCGATTATCACATTGATTTGTTTGTTGTTTAGCTATCCAGCTGCATTTTTTATTCGTCAGTCGCGTCATGCGGCTACGTGGCTATTAGTGATGATTATTCCAACGTGGATGAATCTACTACTTAAGACATATGCATTTATTGGGATTTTCAGTCATGATGGTATTATCAACCAGTTTTTAAATGTTTTGCATATTCCATCACAGACTATTTTATTTACAGCACCTGCATTTGTAGCGGTCGCAGCCTATATTTACTTGCCTTTTATGCTTTTACCGATTTACAACAGCATGAAAGACATTCCAGATCAAATGTTCTTTGCGGCACAGGATCTGGGGGCGGACACGATGACAATGGTGCGTAAAGTGTTGTTTCCATTAACGATTGAAGGTGTTAAAACGGGCATTCAAGTTACGTTTATCCCTGCGTTATCATTATTCATGATCACACGCTTAATTGCAGGGAACAAAGTGATCAACATCGGGACAGCGATTGAAGAACAATTTTTAGTGATTCAAAATTTTGGGATGGGTGCAACGATTGCGCTATTTTTAGTGTTATTTATGATGCTCACCTTGATATTCACACGCACTAAAGACCAAGGAGGGACATCACGATGAAATGGTATGGAAAAGCTTATTTATACGTCTTGCTTATCATATTGTATGTGCCTATCTTTTTCTTGATGCTTTATTCGTTTAACAGTGCTGGGAATATGATCCGTTTTGAAGGATTTACACTGGAACATTACGAGACCTTGTTTGCGAATAAGCGGTTGTTACAAGTCGTGTTTAACACGATTGCCGTGGCATTGATTGCAGCAGCGATTTCAACAGTGATTGGATTGTTCGGTGCATTAGTACTGTATCAAATTCGCCAACAAATGCTGAAAGTCTCATTGTTGACATTGAACAATGTGTTGATGGTTTCATCCGATGTTGTTATCGGTGCGTCATTTTTAATTATGTTTACAGCTATTGGACACTACACAGGCTTTAGCTTAGGTTTTACATCAGTACTTGTATCACACATTGCTTTTTGTATTCCGATTGTGGTGATTGTGATTTTGCCGAAGTTATATGAGATGAATCAGTCGATTATACAAGCGGGCAAAGACTTAGGGGCAACGGAATGGCAGTTACTGACAAAGATTTTAATTCCACAGTTGATGCCGGGTATTATCGGTGGCTTTTTTATGGCATTAACGTACTCGTTAGATGACTTTACTGTCAGTTTCTTTGTGACTGGAAATGGCTTCAGCGTTTTGTCTGTTGAAGTGTATTCAATGGCACGTCGTGGTGTCAGCATGGAAATCAACGCCATCTCAACGCTGCTATTTGCGGTTATTATGATTGGTTTGCTCGGTTACCAATTGCTACAACGTTACCAACGTAAACAACAATTTAAGAGACAAGGGGTGTCACAATGAAACAATTTGTCCAATTAATTGGTGGTGCTTTAGTGGTCGGCATCTTGTGTCTCGGTTTAGGCTATTGGGTGAGTCATGATGATGTGAAGCAACAACGTGAACAGATTTATGTCTATAACTGGGGGGAATATATTGACCCTGAATTGATTCAAAAGTTTGAGCGTGAAACAGGGATTAAAGTCGTCTATGAAACATTCGACTCAAACGAAGCGATGGAAGCGAAAATTAGAAACGGCGGTACGCATTATGATGTCGCGTTTCCAAGTGATTATACGATAGAAAAAATGAAAAAGTCGAATTTATTAATTCCGCTTGATCATCAACAAATACCGAATATGAAACATTTAGACAAGCGATATATGAACCAACCGTTTGATCCTGACAATACGTATTCAATGCCGTACTTTTTTGGTACAGTGGGCATTTTGTATGATCAAGAGAAGTACCCGGATATGACGTTCGAACATTGGTCAGACTTAAAAGACCCGCGTCTTAAAGAAGATGTCGTGTTTGTCGATGGTGCGAGAGAAATCATAGGATTAGGGTTAAATAGTCTCGGGTATAGTTTGAATGATACAAACACACAACATTTGCAAGAAGCGGAAACACACTTGAAAACATACGCACCGAACATTCGAGGTGTTGTAGGGGATGAAGTGACTATGATGCTTGAGCAACATGAAGCAAGTGTTGCTGTTATGTGGAGCGGTTCAGCTGCACCACTTTTTCAAGAAGATGATCGTTTTCAATATGTTGTACCGAAAGATGGCTCGAACTTATGGTTTGATAATATGGTCATTCCAAAGACAGCACAAAATGTGGAAGGGGCGCATCAATTTATCAACTTCTTATTAGATCCTGAAGTCAATAGTCAAAATACGGAATGGGTGGCATACGGTACACCGAATAAAACGGCTAGAGCATTGCTACCAGATGATGTGAAGCACGATACCCGTGTTTATCCGACTGAAGAAACGCAGAAACGATTAGAAGTTTATAAAGATTTAGGTACTGACGTATTGAGTGAATACAATGAACGCTTTTTGAATTTTAAAATGGGGTTATAATTTAGAAATCGTTGTAAAATACGATATAATATAAGGAAAAGCATTAAGGAGTGACATTATGACAGGTGATATATATACACAGGTCCGACGTCCTGTAAATCGAGTCGCCGAGAAAATTTTAGGCTGGCTGAGCTGGCTGCTATTACTAGGTACAACTGTCGTTGCAATGTTCTTCGGATTGGTGTTATTCAGCAATGAAAGCTCCATTCAGAACTTTGAAGCAGAACTTGCAAACAATGCAGGCGTGCAAAACTTTTTAGCAAATTATAATATGACGTCAACAGAGTTAATCATACATTTACAAAATGGTGTTTGGGCATTTATTGTCTATTTAATTGTATGCCTATTAATTTCATTTTTAGGGTTAATTTCAATGAACCATCGCGTGATTTCAGGGCTGTTATTTTTAGCTGTTGCGATTATGACATTACCACTGATTTTCATGTTAGTACCGATCTTTTTCTTCATTATCGCATTGATGATGTTTGGGCGTAAACCACGCCTAGAAACAGTACCAATGTATGACGGTTTTGAATATGGTCGAGGACCTGTTTATGAACCGACATATGTGCCGGATTCAGAGCCTGTGCAACCGCAACAACTAAAGCAGACAGTCCGTCAAGAAACTGTGAATGCAACACCGCAACAAGAAGAGGAACCTGCTGTTATGTCACGTTCAGCGAAGTATCATCACAAACAAGCTGACACAGAAGAAACAGATGTGCCAGCAAGCGAACAAGAAGCGGTTACGTTAGATGATACATTATTGCGTGAAGATGTCGCACAAGCACAACAAACGACTGAACCACAAGATGACTATGCGTATACGTACCATACGCAAGAAGCAAATGTGCCGTTGACGAAAGACGAATTGAAGCAGCAGAAGAAAGAAGAAAAAGCACAATTAAAGGCAGAACGTAAAGAAGCACGTAAAGCGAAAAAAGCGTATGAGAAAGAACAGCGTAAAAATAGACCGAGTGCGTCATCTCAACGTCGTCAAAACTATGAAGACCGTATGAAACTGAATAAAGAACGTACGGAACAAGCAGCGGCAAAAGAGGATACGGATACTCATTAATAGGGTAGAAGAAAGTGCTAGAGACTTATGAGATAATATACAGTTTCTAGCACTTACTTTTTTCAAAAGGAAATAGATATTTACTGAAAAGTATGTTTTAATGAAAATGAACAGCTTAAATTACTAAAGGAGGACTTTGATATGGCTGATAATTATACGTATCAAACACAACAAGATGCGCCGTTACACAACTTACAACCTGAAAAGCCGTTTAAAAGAACGGTTGAAAAAGTATTAACATGGATTGGTATAGTGTTACACGCGATTTGGGGGCTGATCATTTTCAGTTTTGGTGCGATTGTAGATAGTAGAGAATTTCGTGCACAATTATTAGAACAAGGTTATGACCCGGAACAAACAGTAGAAGCAATGGGTGCACTATCGACGACAGGCATTCTTTTGGCGATTATTCCGTTTGTTTTAGCTTTAGTAGCGGTATTTTTATTCGGTAAAAAAGTATTAGCAGGTATTTTGTTAATCTTAGCTGCAGTCACAGGTGTCATTTTAAGTGGTAGCTTTATTGCAGCCTTACTATGGTTTATCGCAGCGATTATGTTATTCGTACGCAAACCGAAAAATCCACAATATGTGGGCGTTCAACAAAACAATCACACATACTAAGTAAATAAAGACGGTACACATTTTGCGTGTGTGCCGCCTTTTTAATTAACGATAAAATTTTAATAAATAATCAAATGTTTCTTCTAAATAAGCTAAAAATGTTTCATCATCTTTTAATTCCGGTGCATCCGGTGTGAGTGAACGTGCAACGAAAAATTCGCCTTTTTTCACATTTTTTGCACGTGCGATACCTTTTTCAATCTCTTCTGCTGACAAGTGACTAATTTTAGACTTATCTGGTTTTGTATGGTCGAGTGAAATTTGAAAATCTGCCGGTAAATTCATCAACGTATCCATATTTTTTTCAAAGACTTCAACGTCTTGTGCTTTATTTTTATCTTCGTGCATCATGCCATACATCACAAATAAGTGATCTTCAAACAGACCGATTTGGAAGTGTGGCATCATTTTATAGCCGCGTTGATTTGTCGCGATCGCCACCCATGTATCTTTTGGTGGGTTTACTGTACGACGTGCATGTTTTGCGACGTGCGGATAAAACGTTTCACCTGTGACAGTTTCTAAATAATCGGCAAAGTGATCGCCCAGTGCGCGAAGTTGTGGACGGACATATGTATCAAGTGCTGCCATGCGTTCAGCTAAGCCATCGACTTCAAAAACTTTAAAAGCTTGTTCATTGAATGTATAACGTACCATAAGATACCTCCTATGTTATATTAGAATGATTCTATTGTAGCATATACCAGTGCCTGCCACATTTATCTTACACTATTTTCATGTATAATATAGGCAATAGGAGTGAGTGCTATGCATTTATATGATTATGCCAAAAGTTTGGTATTAGAAGCAGGGAATCATTTACGTCAGTGGATGACTGAAACTTTAGATATTGAAACAAAATCGAACCCGAATGATCTCGTGACAAATGTCGATAAAGCGGTTGAACAATTTTTAGTAGATCAAATTACATCAACCTATCCACAACATCAAATTATCGGTGAAGAAGGACATGGTCATGATGTGACAGCATTAGAGGGCGTGACATGGGTAATCGATCCAATTGATGGTACATTGAACTTTGTACATCAAAGCGCAAACTTTGCGATTTCTGTCGGCGTGTTCAAAGATGGCAAACCATATGCTGGCTTTGTGTATGATGTTATGGCGGACACGTTGTATCATGCAAAAGCAGGCTTTGGTGCGTATAAAAATGAACAGTTGTTAGAACCGATTGAAGATACGAATCTTGCGCAAAGTATCGTTGGTATGAATGCGAACTGGTTAGCAGGTAAGAAGATTAGTCCGGTGTTAACACCGATTATTCAAGATTCACGAAGTGCACGTGCTTACGGTTCGGCAGCGTTAGAAATTGTTCATGTGGCAACAGGGCAGTTAGCGGCTTATATCACACCGCGACTGCAACCGTGGGATTTTGCTGGGGGCATGATTATTTTGAATGAAGTTGGCGGTATTGCGACGAACTTTATTGGGAAACCTTTAGAGATTACGCATCCAGACTCAGTGATTGTGGCAAACAAAGCAGTACATGAAACGATTTTAAATGATTATATGATGCCGAATTATGACTTTTTAGCACCATGGCATAAAAATTACAAACAATAGAAAAACGGCACATCTTATGATCGCTCAGTTGCGGCCATGGGATGTGCCTTGTTATGTCGTGCGTTTAAAAAATATTATAACCAGTCGTTCTCACGATATTTCTTCTTCAAAGTAAAGCCGTAACCAAACGTTGCCATCATCAATGCAAATGTAATGACCATCCATAAAAGACTGCCTGCAGCAATGGCAAAACTAAACATTGTTAAAAAGAAAACGGCAACAATTGCCAAAACAAGAAAAATAGTTTTAGATTTTTGCATTCTTAACCCCACCTCGTTGTTTCATCTGTGCAGTTATATGATATAATAAACAAGTTACAAAAGAAAGTGGCAATTTACTCATGAAAGGAATTACAGTATGACAAGTAGAAGAGAAGATGTGCGCAACATTGCGATTATTGCTCACGTAGACCATGGTAAAACAACATTGGTCGATGAATTATTAAAACAATCAGGAATTTTCCGTGAGAACGAGCATGTTGAAGAACGTGCAATGGACTCGAATGACATTGAGAGAGAACGCGGTATTACAATTTTAGCGAAAAATACAGCGATCAATTATAAAGGAACTCGTATTAACATTTTAGATACACCGGGACACGCAGACTTTGGTGGCGAAGTAGAGCGTATTATGAAAATGGTAGACGGTGTTGTACTCGTTGTCGATGCATATGAAGGAACAATGCCTCAAACACGTTTCGTATTGAAAAAAGCATTAGAACAAGACTTGAAACCAGTCGTTGTTGTAAACAAAATTGATAAACCATCTGCACGTCCAGAAGGTGTCGTTGATGAAGTATTAGACTTATTTATTGAGTTAGATGCCAACGACGAACAATTAGAATTCCCAGTCGTTTATGCATCAGCAGTAAACGGTACAGCAAGCTTGGATTCAGACAAACAAGATGAAAACATGCAATGCTTATATGAAACGATTTTAGATTACGTACCGGCACCAATTGATAACCGTGATGAACCATTACAATTCCAACCAGCGTTATTAGACTACAACGACTATGTTGGACGTATCGGTATTGGTCGTGTGTTCCGTGGGACAATTAAAGTTGGCGATAGCGTATCACTATTAAAATTAGACGGCTCAGTGAAAAACTTCCGTGTTACAAAAATCTTTGGTTTCTTCGGTTTAAAACGTGAAGAAATTCAAGAAGCGTATGCAGGGGACTTAATTGCGGTCTCAGGTATGGAAGACATCAACGTTGGTGAAACAATTACACCACAAGATAATCAAGAAGCATTACCTGTATTGCGTATTGACGAACCAACATTAGAAATGACATTCCGTGTTAACAACTCACCATTCGCAGGGCGTGAAGGTCAGTTTGTAACTGCACGTCAAATTCAAGAACGTTTGGATACACAACTGGAAACAGACGTTTCATTAAAAGTAACGCCAACAGATTCACCAGATGCGTGGACAGTCGCAGGACGTGGGGAATTACATTTATCTATTTTAATTGAAAATATGCGTCGTGAAGGTTTTGAATTACAAGTATCAAAACCACAAGTTATTTTAAAAGACATCGATGGCGAGTTACACGAGCCTTTCGAACGTGTACAAGCAGAAGTACCTGAAGAATATGCGGGTGCAATTATCGAATCACTTGGACAACGTAAAGGTGAAATGGTCGATATGGTAACGACAGATAACGGCTTAACTCGTTTAATCTTCAACGTACCAGCACGTGGCTTAATCGGTTATACGACAGAATTTATGTCTATGACACGTGGTTACGGTATTATCAACCATACGTTTGATGAATTCCGCCCACGTATTAAAGGACGTCTGGGTGGACGCCGTAACGGTGTACTTGTTTCTATGGACCAAGGTAGCGCAAGTGAGTACGCGATTTTAGGTTTAGAAGATCGTGGTATCAACTTTATGGAGCCGGGTACAGAAGTGTATGAAGGTATGATTGTTGGACAAAACAATCGTGAAAATGACTTAACAGTGAATATCACGAAAGTCAAACATCAAACAAACGTGCGTTCAGCAACGAAAGATCAAACAGAAACAATGAAAAAACCACGTATTATGTCATTGGAAGAAGCGCTTGAGTTTATCAATGACGATGAGCTTGTAGAAGTGACACCTGAAAACGTTCGTTTAAGAAAGAAAATCTTGAACAAAGGACAACGTGAAAAAGAAGCGAAACGAATTAAACAAATGATGGAAGATAACGCATAATTTAATATGTTATGTTCACTCGGTCACACCGTAAAGCAATTTACGACGTGTGACCGAGTTTTTGTATGTTTAAAGGATTTGGTACTATCATAAATTTGACATTATTTTGAAGCTTAAGCACAGGTTTTTGTTATATTTTTCTTTGTATGATGAGTAGAAATCTTGATTAAATAAGTTGTCTCATTTAACATTGGGAATTAGATTGTAAAACAATGATTTGTTAAGAGAAGATTGGGACGTGTTTTATCGTTTTCCAAAGTACTCATTTATGATGCCCAGTCTTTTTAACGTTTAGACAGGAGGATGTTCGACATGAAAGAAGAATTTCAACCGTTGTTTCAACCACTTACATTGGCAAATGGTCAGACGATCCCAAATCGTTTTGTGTTGGCACCGATGACGCATACGATTTCAAATGAGGATGGTACAGCGTCAGAACGTGAGATTGCCTTTGTTGATTCGCGTACGAAAGGGATTGGACTCGGAATTACAGCTGCAAGCTATACGAATGTTGAAGGGAAGGCTTTCCCTGGCGAACCGTCTATTTCAAAAGCACAAGATCTTGAAGGACTACGTCGTGTTGCCGAAACGATTAAAGCGAACGGGGCGAAAGCTGTGGTACAAATTCATCACGGTGGTGTCAAAGCGTTGCCACATCTTGTACCAGATGGCGATGTTAAAGGACCAAGTGAGGTAGAAACGTATGGCTTTGGCCAAAGTGAACCACATCGTGCTCGTGCGATGACGACTGATGAGATACGTCAAGCGATTGAAGACTTTGGACATGCGACGTCGTTAGCGATTCAAGCGGGCTTTGACGGTGTTGAAATTCATGGTGCCAATCATTATTTAATTCATCAATTTTTCTCGCCATATTACAATCGCCGTGAAGATATGTGGGGAGAACCGATGCGTTTTCCAATGGCTGTTGTGGACGAAGTGGTACGTGTTGCCAATGAAGAAGGTCAAGAAGACTTTATTATCGGTTATCGCTTTTCTCCGGAAGAAGCTGAGTCTCCAGGCATTACGATGTCACGTACGAAATGCTTAGTAGACGCACTAATTGAGAAACCGCTAGATTATTTACATGTGTCATTGTCTAGTATTCAATCTGTCACACGTGAAGGGGAATATGAAGGCGAGAAGCGCATTTCGTTACTATTGGATTGGATAGACAATCGCATGCCATTGATTGGTGTCGGTTCAATATTTAATGCGCAAGATTTATTAGCTGCCCAAGAAACAGGTGTGCCAATGATTGCATTAGGTCGTAGTATGTTATTAGACCCAGCTTTTGTCGAAAAAATCGAATCAGGTCGTGAAGCGGACATTATTGATTATTTTGATCCAGAGCGAGAAGATCAACATCACTTGCCTGAAGAAATATGGCAAGCGTTTAACTCAGGACAGTACCCATCTCCTAAAAAACAATAAAACTAAAAAAAGGGGCTGGGACATAGGCATCCAGTTTCTTTGATAAAAAGTCGTTAAAATTCAGTTTTGGGATTTTAACGACTTTTTTATCTTATGTATAAACAAAAAACTAGCACT
>NZ_JXWY01000014.1 GCF_000934465.1 Staphylococcus microti
ACCGACTGAGCTACTGAACCATAATAATGGCGGTCCCGACGGGAATCGAACCCGCGATCTCCTGCGTGACAGGCAGGCGTGTTAAACCGCTCCACTACGGGACCACTTAAAATATTGCGGGAGGCGGATTTGAACCACCGACCTTCGGGTTATGAGCCCGACGAGCTACCGAACTGCTCCATCCCGCGCTAATATTATTTAAAAACAACTACCTTATTAGGTTATCATTTTATTGAAATCTTGTCAATATTGTTTTTGATTTTTTTAGATTTAAATATCAATACTTAATCAAAAACGCCAAAACGTTACTTGTGACAAGTAGCACTAAAATTAACGACTTCGTTATTATATAGTTTGTAAGTATAAAGGTCAACCTCTCACAACATAAAAAACTTGGAATAAAACACCTTTATAGTAGATACTATTAATTATGTACCATAATAACCGACAGAAAAACACTCAAGGTATTCGATGGAGGATGAATCTACCTTGAGTGCTTCGGGAATCTTAAACATGATTAGGAGAATATCAATTTTAATTTGATGGTTAACCCATCTAACAACATTATATTTAGGTTAACCTAAAAATTCAAGCGATAACCCTCTCTCATACAATTAATCAAATTTTTGAAGTACTTTATTTTTTAGGAATAGAAATGCATTAAACCCATCTTGGCTACAAAAATGTCCACCTGTCTCTTGTTCATATAACTTACAGTCTAATGCTTCACATAGTTTGCGTGTTGCATCAATTGGTACGACATAGTCATCTTTAGCCCCCACTCCAAACATGTGAATCACTTTGTTATGTAATTTTTCAAAGTCTAAGTCCCATTTAAAAAATGAGTCGAGCACTTCTTGATCAGGTAGATGTCTATCGTCTGGCAAATCACCTTTAAAGCCTGACACCATCGCTAAACTACCTACTTTCGAGACATCAAGATCTTGAATAAATTTCAATGTTGTAATCACACCTAAGCTATGTGCAATGAAAATTGTATCTTTATTGACGTCTGTGATATGTTCTTTCATATATTGAACCCATTCATCGCCATTTGGGCGCTCTGTATTAGGTAAATCTAAGACTGTTACGTCATGTCCTTCAATTTCTAGTGTATTTTTTAACCAAGGAAACCAATGATCACTGCTATTCGCTTGATAACCGTGGATAATATAGACATTTGTCATTGTACTGCCTCCCTATAAATTCAATTACTACTATCAATATTATCATACTTTAAAGTAACAACTATGTTATTGAAATAATTGTACCAAATTCGTTGAATTTTCTTAATATTCCTAAATCTATAATTCAACAAAAAGTAACCCTTGCTTCATCTATTATAAATGATACACGGGCTACTTTTATAGCTTTATAAAACACGTGGTAGGAGATTTTCCACTGCTTTGTGGGCCTGACTAATGCAATCTGGTAAGCCAACCGCTTCAAACGGTGCGCCTGTAATTTGTAGGTGCTGATAATTATCTAAAATATGTTGCTGAATACGATTGATTTGATCAATATGTCCCACATGATATTGCGGACTTGCGTATGGCATTTTATTCACAATTGTAAATTCTGGGTCACCTTTAAATGTCATCATTTGTTCTAAATCACGACGGGCAATTTTTACTAAGTTCTCATCTGTTTCTTCATTCACAATATTGTCGCCTTGTTTTCCAATATAAGCACGAATAAGCACTTTACCCTCTGGTGTTGTATGTGGCCACTTCATTGATGTCCACGTACATGCTGTAATATCTGTATTACTAGTACGCGCAATTACAAATCCAGTTCCGTTATGAATGTTCTCAATATCCTTTTCATCAAATGCAAAAACGATGGTTGCTACTGATGACGCTTCAAGTTCATTGAAATAATCAAACATTGGATCTGTATCAAACCATTTGCGGAACACTTGATGCGGCGTTGCAACGATGACACCATCATAGAAATGCTCTGTATCTTCTCCTAACACGACATAATAACCTTTTTGTGTTGATTTTAAATCTTCCACTTTGGTGTTGTATTGTATCGTGACATCATGTTGAATGAGCCATTTTTCTAAATGAACGATGAAGTCATAGAGTCCACGCTTAAATTGTTTAAACTGCCCTTGTGCACCCGTCTGTTTATAATCTTCTTTTTCTAAGCGGGCTTTACGAACTTGTTGCATGCCTTTAATAATGCTGCCATGTTGTTCTTCAAGCGATTTAAAGTTCGGGAATGTACTCATCAAACTTAATTCGTCAATATCCGTCCCATAAATACCACTCAGTAATGGCTCAATTAAGTTCTCTAACAACTCGTCGCCTAATCGTTCTCTAAAGAAGTGCCCGACTGACATGTCGCCCTCTGGCATTTCTAACGGCTTAATTGTCAAATCCTTTAATGCACGCAATTTACCTTTCATTGAGATCAATTGTGTTGTCATAAATGGCTTAATATCAGTTGGAACGCCTAAAATTGCACCACCCGGTATTGGATACAGTTGATCATCCGCAAAAATATACGACTGACCCGTTTGATTCGTCACAATATCCTCATCTGCTATGCCAACATCTTTCGCAACATCTGTCATAATCGTCTTGCGTCCTAAATATGATTCTGGGCCAAGCTCTATCACATACCCATCACGATAAGCTGTTTTTATTTTGCCCCCGGGTACATCGGTTGCTTCATAAATCGTTACATCGACATTTGGATACTGTTTCTTTATAAAATATGCACTTGTTAAACCCGTAATCCCAGCACCTACAATTGCTATTTTTGTCATTTTCCTCACGCTTTCTTAATATATATTAGCAATTTCATCTACAATTGCACCGATAAATAATGGATGTGTATCAGGCATCGGTGGACGATGATATGTCGCCCCTACTTCGTCACAAACGACTTTACATTCATAATCATTGTCGTAAAGGACTTCAAGATGTTCTGCAACAAATCCTACCGGTGTATAAATAAAATGTTTACTACCTAATGCTGTATATAAATCACGTGTCAAATCTTGAACATCTGGACCAATCCACGGTGTCCCTGTATTGCCTGCTGATTGCCAACCGACTGCTATTTGTTTTAAAGGTATATGTTCTGCAATCAAACGTGCTGTTTTTGAAATCTGTTCAGGATATGGATCGTTACTTTCTAAAATCATTTTTTCAGGTAAGCTGTGTGCCGATACGATTAACATTGTTTTATCGTAATCTTGCTCAGGTATATTTTTTAATGCTTCATTAATGCGCATTGCCCAGTATTCAATAAATTTAGGCTGTTCAAAATAGCTATTCACATGATGTAATGTGATGCCATACTTATCTGCCTGTTCTTTCGCACGCTTGTTATAAGAACCGATAGAGAATCTAGAATAGTGAGGTGCTAACACCACGGTTACAGCTTCAGTAATACCATCTTGATGCATTGCTGTTACAGCATCTTCAATAAATGGATGAATATGTTTTAAACCAATATATAATTTAAATTCTGTATCCTTGTATCGTTCACTATTATTAAGTGCCGTTACAAGCGCTTCAGCTTGACGTTCAGTCGTTCCAGCAAGCGGTGATAAGCCACCAATCGCTTCATAACGTTGTGTTAAGTCTTCTAACTCTTCTTGACTTGGCTTACGTCCTCGTCTGATATCTGTATAGTATGGCTCAATATCACTCTTTTTATATGGCGTCCCATATGCCATTACTAACAAGCCCAATTTTTTTGTCATTTTTTATCCGTCCTTTATATACACATATTCAATATTCGTTAATTTTTAGCTGTGTAGTCGTGAACAAATTGTGCAACACGACGTAAAGTAGCAGGATCTACTTCAGGAAATACACCATGTCCTAGATTAAAGATATGTCCCCCTGCATGTGCCATACCTTGATCTAAAATTGGTTTTAAGCGTGCCTCGATAACATCCCAAGGTGCTAGTAAAATACTTGGATCTAGGTTACCTTGAACTGTTTTCGTTACACCTTGTTTCCCTGCTTCTTGAATCGATGTACGCCAATCGAGTCCTAATACATCAATTGGTAATTCATGCCAAGCATCAATTAAATGACTGGCACCCACACCGAACAGAATGACTGGTACATCTAATTCTTTAATACCAGAAACGAGTTTATGCATGCATGGTTGAATAAAATACTGATAATCTGCATGATTCAGCGCACCGACCCATGAATCGAAAATTTGAATGAGTTGTGCCCCTGCTTCTACTTGAGCTTTTACATATGTAATGGACATCTCCGCAAGTGTATCCATCAATTTGAACCATGTCGCTTCATCACGATACATCATTGCTTTTGTTTTATTATAGTTTTTAGATGGCCCCCCTTCGATCATATAGCTTGCCAAAGTAAAGGGTGCACCTGTAAAACCGATTAATGGCACGTTTAATTGTTCTTGTGTTAACAATTTAATTGTATCAAGTACGTATGGGACATCACGTTGCGGGTCTATTTGACCTAGCGCTGTCACATCTGAATATTGACGAATTGGATTAGCAATCACTGGTCCAATGCCGGACTTAATTTCAACATCTACCCCAATCCCTTTTAATGGCGTCATAATGTCTTTATATAAAACAGCGGCATCTGTATGATATTGATCAACAGGTAGCTTTGTTACGTATGCACAAAGTTCCGGTTGATGCGTAATTTCAAATAATGAATATTTTTCTTTTAGTTTTCTATATTCTGGTTGAGAGCGACCTGCTTGACGCATAAACCAAACGGGTGTATGCGCAGATTTTTCCCCTTTAATTGCTCGTAACATCGTATCATTAAACGTATTATTCATGAGGTCCTCCTTATTTACAATCATTCTTTCCAAATATAGCACACTCACATTAAAGAACTCTGTGAAACGCACCATTGTCACAAAAAATTAAAATGTCATTTTACGCATAAAAGATGAGACATGTTTAACATATAACTTTGCATGTCTACTCAAATATATCAAAATTTCAATACGTCTTTTAGTATAGCATGTGGCAAATAACAGTTGTAACTCACATTTATTATTTTTTAAATTAGATTTTTCACGTCAAAATATTGCATATCGACGATTTCTATTAAAACCACCAACAACCCTAACATTATTTATTTAAGTTTTTTCATAAAAGGGGTATGATATTATTAGAAAAGTAAGGTATATTGCCTGTGATATAGGAGGAAAATAAATGAATTTTTATATTACCTATGGGACATTAGGATTTTTAAAACAAATTCAAGAGAAACATGAAGACCGTGAGTTACATATCTTTTCTGGTGAAGGACAATCTGTTATTTTTGAAGAATCTCAAACGGATACTGTTTTCCAACAACCGAATGAATATCGTGCATTAACACGTGTAGGAACAATTCAAGACAGCGACTTCCAAGTGCTTATTACGATTCCTACAACTGAAGACCATAAGTATCAACTTGAAAAGCAATTAGAAAATTACGTACCAACACTTAGCGATAATGATGGCTTTCACAGTTACCGTCTACTTAAATCAAATCGCCAAAACATTTATAAAGTATTACTCGGTTTTGATTCTCGCAATGCGTATGATGATTACAAAAAGTCATCAGCATTCCGTGAAAATTTATCATTAGAAGCAACAAAACCACTCGCGGGTGCATCTAGTGTGCATGCATCTTACTTAGAAAAATATTTCTATCCGGTTGATGAATCAATCGTTAACGAAGACGAATAAATGTACAAAATTACCCCCTACTCTTCCATTTTAGAGAGGGGGTAGTATTATGTGTCTTAATCACGTAATAACGCTTCTTTATATTTTAACTTCTTAATCGTACGACGAATTGTAAAGAATCCAACGACGAATAAGCAAATCACTAAATAACCATGTGATAAGTTCATGATTAAATAAACAATACTCAATAAAACACTAATAATGATAGCTGTTATATTAAGAAACTGCTCGTAGCCACGAATAACAAGTTCCTCAGAAGCTGGCCATACTTGTGGCCATAAACCGTATGCTTCTTGTGTGTAGAACTGCGACATTTGTAATATTAAAATATACATCGCCATACAACCAATAATGAGACTTACAAATGGCTGACTTAACCAAATCATTAACAACACAGCGATGATCATCAAACGCAACGTTAAATTGAACGCATCTTTGCCACGCAAAAAGTTACGTTTAAATAAATACGGATACATGACTTGTTCATTAAATGTCTTCGGTGTCGCTAATAAAAAGTCTAAGTATCGTCGACGGACGGCGCCTTCTTGTAATCCTTTGACATCCGTAAACATGCTGACAAATTTATAATAATTGACTTGATGTTGTCGTGCTTGTTTGATTAAAAATGCCCATGGCAAGCGTTTTTGTAGTGTTAATTTTTTTAAAACGACATAGAGTATTAGTAACACAATCATGCTGCCAAAGCTATACCAACTTTGTGTTGCTAGCATAATATAATAACCTAATAAATAAATAACAAATAACACAATATGGATTGCCCATGGCTTGATACCGTACACAAACCAATGCCATTTGATTAACAGACCTAAAAGTGGAAAGATAATTGAGAATACGACCACCATAACAAAGGCTAACGTCTGATGCGGTACCAATGTATGTACAAGTGGGTACGCGATAACTAGTAAAACAATTTGTAACGGTAAGCGTGTGAAAAAGCTCATCCATATACTTTGTTGAATATATGTCGTCATTTGTAATTCATAAGGTAACAGAAACAGACTATCCGCTTCTTCCAAATACGTTTTCAATGGAAAGTTGGAACTTACGGCTAAGACGATTGATATAAGCAAGAAGTAATCAATACCTTTAGGAATATTTCGCAACCATTCACCATATCCAAGAATAAATGCCCCTATTAAAATGACTAGAAAGACAGTGAAATGTCCGTTGAAAATAAATTTATTGTAGTATTGCTTTTCTTTGCGCTTTGCACGATATCGATTTGCGAAAAGTTGCTGCGCCGTCATCATCGGTCGGCTCCTTGTGTCGCACGAATATAAATATCATCTAACGTCGCATTCGGCATTTTTAACTGTTGACGTAACGCTTCGAGATCCCCAAGCGCCACCACTTCACCTTGGTCTAATATAATAAAGCGATCACAGTAGCGCTCAGCTGTTGCTAATATGTGCGTACTCATCAATACAGTACGTCCTTCTTGCTTTTTATCATCCATTAAATCTAACATTGCTTGAATGCCGAGTGGATCTAATCCTAAAAACGGCTCATCAATAATATATAAATCGGGATCTACAATAAATGCGCAAATAATCATTACTTTTTGCTTCATCCCTTTAGAAAAGTGACTCGGAAATACTTCTAATTGGTCTTCTAAGCGAAAAGTCTTTAGCAATGGACGTGCACGTTTCATTGCCGTCTCTTCATCAATGCCATATGCCATAGCAGTCATATATATATGTTCTTTTAATGTTAACGTCTCATAAATAACAGGAGATTCTGGAATATACGATAGATGTTTGCGATATGCGTGAATATCCTCATTAATATCTATTCCAGAAATGGACATTTTACCTTCACTCGGCGTCAATAATCCTAATATATGTTTAATTGTTGTACTTTTTCCTGCACCGTTCAAACCGATAAGCCCTACAATCTCACCTGGGTTGAGCGCAAATGATACATTTTTTATAACAGGCTTTTTACCGTAACCACCTGTAAGATTTTCTACTTGTACAGTCATTCACTCTGCACCTCCATAGACAGTATTGTACCAAATTGACACGTAGAAATGCTATTCCCGAGATAACTGTTATCTAGTTACACCGATTACACCACATGCTATAATATTATCAAATGATCGGAGGGAGCGAATAATATGTCAGAAACAATTTTTTCAAAAATCATCGCTGGAGACATACCGAGTTACAAAATTTATGAGAATGAATATGTCTATGCCTTTTTAGATATTTCACAAGTATCGAAAGGTCATACGCTACTCATCCCTAAAAAACCTTCTGCAAACATTTTTGAAACGGATGCAGAAACAATGAAACACATCGGGGAAGCATTACCAATCGTGGCGAATGCTATCAAAGCAGCGTTTAATCCAGACGGCCTAAATATCATTCAAAATAATGGTACGTATGCGTCACAATCCGTGTTCCATATTCATTTCCATTTAATTCCTCGTTATGAAAATGACATTGATGGCTTTGACTACAAATGGGAAACACATGAAGATGTGATTGACGACAACAAAAAGTCAGAAATTGCACAACAAATCGCGTCACACATTCAATAGTCGATTGCATAATCATACTGATTTGCGGGTATAAAATAATATGAAATGACTTGAGGAGGATTTTTATGAAAGCAGCAAAAATTACGCTAGGTCTTGCAGCTGGTATTGCGACGGGTGTCAGTCTTGTATTAATGGAACGTCAAAAAGATACAGTACGTTCAAACAATTTGACTGAAAACGCACCTGCTGAAATTTCAGGCGAACTAGATACGATGAAATCTCAATTAGATGACATTAAAAATCATGCGGTCACAATTAAACAAGATGGTACTGAATTTGCACGTTCAATCGGTGGAGATCTTAAAACAACAATTGGAGAATTTAAAGCAGATATTACACCAAATATCCAAAGATTGCAGCGATATATAGAAAATATCCAAAATCGTGGCGAAGAAATCACAAATTTTCCAACAAAAAAGTAATTTTTTGATATATAAATTAAAAATATTTGATATTTTTAGTGAGTAATATGCGATAATCAGATATACTATTATTAAGCATGGTACATGTGTACCATGCTTTTATACAGTTGAAAGGAGATAGTCGCATGACCGATAAACAGCACCAAATTGAGAGTATTTTATACACGCATAAAGCTGCTATGCTATCAAAAGTCATCTGGAAAAATGCAGAAAATGACTGGCAAGCTTGGCTTAAAAAATACGGCATTACAATGAATGAACATTTAATTCTAATGACTATTTATGCATTTAAAAAGGTAACTATTTCTGATATTTCACGTTACGGTGTGATGCATGTATCAACTGCTTACAACTTTGCAAAGCGTCTTGAGTCACAAGGATTATTAAAATTGGAAAAAGATACGAACGATAAACGTAATACTTTTATCATTTTAACCGAAGAAGGACATTCGCTTGTGGAAAATATCTTTGATCAATACGATATGGCAAACAATAGCATTTATCGTGCTGCTCAAGATTATAATGAAGAAATGTTTCACTTCCCAAGTTTCAGTGATGAACACTATCTTGTATCACAATTGCAAGGTAAGGTGTTCTTAGATGGCATCAACCAATGTCACGATCACTTACGAAAAAATTTACTTGACGCTGATTAAAATGCGGTAGATAATACGTAATATCAAACTTGCATTAAAGGAGTTTTTTTGATGCTTAATTGTTCAAGATCAATCGATATTCATTCTCGGTTTGGTATTCCACGTATCGCATTTATTAGCTTTGTAACTGTAATCATCACATTTTTGATTAGTTTTGAAGTTTTTCATTATTATTCAGATGTGCCGTTTACAGATAAAAATTTTTCTATATTTCTTATCTTAATGATGTGCCTATATCCATTGCACAAGCTCATTCATGTTATAACGGTATTACCATACTTTCGTTATATTAAAATGTATAAGTTAATGCCTAAGAGCTGGGTGCCATTATACAACATCTTTTTAGATAAGCCTGTGCGCAAATATTACTTTTGTATTTGCTTAATCGCACCTTTGATTGTTATTTCATTAATTTGTATTTTAATTGCCAGTGCCTTTCCGCACTATGGTCATTATTTTATGTTTTTATTAGCACTTAATGCTGGATTTTCTGTGATGGATCTACTTTATTTAAAAGTGATTTTCTTTTGCAAACGCGGACAGTTTGTAGAGGAACATATCAATGGATTCGTCCTTCTCGAAAAAAATTGCACATCGGATCATATTTCTATTGGCTAGGCTTATGGCGCTTAGCCAATTTTTTAGTGCTTTCGTTTTATGTCTCTCTCATACATTAGTCGTAGTCTCTATGTATTTCATTGGTTCAGTTGTACGATTGTGGTATATTATGTGTGTTACTTTTATGCAAAGGAGCTTACAAAATGAAACAAGGCTTACAAAAATTAATCATACCGTTATCAGCAACTGCCCTACTTTTAGGCGCATGTGGTAACGATGCACCATCATCTAAAGGCGAAACATTAATCTCATCAAAAGCCGGCGATGTCAAAGTTGAAGATGTAATGAAAGACATCGGTAACAACCAAATCGCTAGTAGCTCATTTAAATTATTACTTGGCAAAATTTTAGAAGATAAATATGGCGACAAAGTTGACGATAAACAAATCGAAAAAGATATTGATAGCCAAATTGAAAAATATGGTGGCAAAGAGCAATTTGAAAGCTTATTAAAGCAGCAGAAGTTGTCGATGGACGAATATAAAGAACAACGTAAACTCATTGAATATCAAAAACGTTTATTGAATGAAAAAGTTGATATCTCAGATAAAGATATTAAAGAACAAACCAAAAAAGCATCGCATATTTTAATTAAAGTAAAAGAAAATGATGACGATAAAGAAGGCTTAACTGATAAAGAAGCGAAGAAAAAAATTGAAGAAATCAAAAAGCAACTTGATAAAAACCCTAAAAACTTCGATAAAATTGCAAAAAAAGAGTCTATGGATTCAAGCAGCGAACAAAACGGTAGTTTAGGCTACGTTGTTAAAGGTCAAATGGTAGAACCGTTTGAAAAAGCGCTGTTCAAATTAAAAGAAGGCGAAATCTCTGACGTTGTCAAAACAGATTATGGTTATCATATCATTCGTGCCGACAAGCAAACAGATTTCAATAAAGAAAAAGCACAGTTAAAAACAAAACTGATTCAAAATAAATTACAAGAAGAACCAGAACTTTTAACAGACGCTTATAAAGATTTATTAGACGAATATAAAGTCGATTACAAAGATCGTGATATTAAAAATGCCATTGAAGATTCTATTTTAAATCCAGAATCACTTCAAAAAGCCGCTCAAAGCTCACATGGCGGTCAAGGTCTTGGTGTGTAATGGCTCTTTAGCCTTTCTGATGGATAATCTAAGGGGCTGGGACATAAGGAAAATCATCCTAAATAATTAGGGGAAAAGCACTAATTGGCAGTAGGTGTCTGAAGTGAAAATACGTTTTAAAAAACTTTTTCACTTCTAGTCACCCTTACCGGGGCGGGACGACGAAAGCTTTTTGTGAAAATGAGCTTTCTGTCCCGCTCCCTAAAATCCCCTCTAACATACGAATAGGAGCCTGTAAAACGCGATATACGTTTTACAGACTCCTATTTTTTAATCTAGTTTTTCTGGCTTATAGAAGCGTCTATTTTCAAGGCCTCGAATTTTACCAGTCATGGCACCTTTATCTGTATTTTTCAAAGCTTTATCAAACATATTCATACGAGCATCAATATTATCTATGAAATGTAGAATTTCTGCTTCTTTCACTTGCGGTAACTTTGGAGAACCAAACTCTAATTTACCGTGGTGTGCTAGGATAAGGTGGCGTAACAATAACACTTCTTCACCATCAATATTCAACTGACGCGCTGCTTCAGCAATCTCATCACTCGCTATGGAAATATGGCCGAGTAAGTTCCCTTCCAACGTATATGTCGTTGCGACAGGTCCTGATAATTCCACCACTTTACCGATGTCATGCAAAATAATGCCACTATATAATAAACTTTTGTTAATGCTCGGATAAATTTGACATAAGCTTTGTGCGACTTCCAACATCGTCACAACGTGGTAGCTAAGCCCACCTACAAAGTTATGGTGCATCGAGCTTGCAGCTGGATAAACGAAAAATGCTTGTTCGTATTTATTTAAAAGATGACGTGTAATTCTTTGTAAGTTCGCATTTTCAATATCAAAAATATAGTCACGTAACATCGTTTTAATATCTTCAGATGAAATGGGTGCACGTTCAATAAAGTCACCAATTTGTACACCATCCGCTTCAGTAGCCACTCTATATTGTGTCATTTTTAATTGTCGATTATTTCGATAGTTGATGACATCACCTTTAACGTGAATGACCAATTCTGGCTTTAAAATTTGAAGGTCATCCTTCGTCACAGTCCAAAACTTTGCTTCAATTTCACCACTTTGATCTTGAAGCTTCAACGTCATATAGTCTTTCCCTTGATTTGTGACACCTTGCGTTACCTGGTGTACTAAAAAGAAATGGTCTACCTTATCTCCAGGCTTTAACGTTTCTACATGTCTCATGGTACAGCACCTTTCTTCATTCTATTTCTCTAATTTTTGCAATGTGACACTTTGCTTAGCTGGTAGTGTCGAATCTTGGTTACATGTGAAATATAAAATTTGATAATTATCTGGCATTGATTTCAAAAATGCCATCATTCGTTTTTTACGCAATGCATCAAAGTGAACGAATGCATCATCAATAATAATTGGTAACGAATAATACGGTTTTAATACTTTAATCAAACTGATACGCAATGCGAAATACAATAATTCTTTCGTTGATTGACTTAATTCTACCGGATGATACATTTGACCATCTTTATGACGTACCATCACTTGTTCATTTTCATAAGTCACTTGAACATATTCGCCGTTCGTTAACGTCTCATAAATCGTTGTCGCTTCTTGAACAACTTGAGGTAAACGTTTATCTTTAATCTGTTTAATATGCGCGTCTACAAGCGCCTCAAGGTAACTTAGCGCTGCCCAATCTTCCGCTAATTCATTTAACTGACTACGCACAATTTGATATTGATGTTTCAAATGTCTTAGTGTATTGTCCGTTTCCATATGATTGATTTGTGCAGTTAAATCACTCACTTCACTTTGTAATGTTAAATAACGCTCATTATAATCATCAATTTGCGCTTCTAACTTTTGATGTTCTGCTTCTAACTGCGCTGTTGTCTTTTCACTCAGTTTTGAACTTTTTTCATAACCATAGTCTTGATTTTTTAAGAAATGCGTTAAATCATTAAAACGCGCCAAAGACTGCTCATATGTTTGGTAACGATCATGATGTTTATAGTAACTTTCCTCATCCAACGCACCGATAAAGTCAAATAGCTGTTGAATAACGTTACGATTGTCACTTAAGCGTGTATTCAAATGTTTTACTTCGTTATCAAGTAATTGTAACTGTTCATCATTATGTTGATAACGCATCGCATCAGATTGCGTTTGTTTGAGCCATTCACGCACATCATGGAACAGTGATACACAATCAACATTTGAAATCTGTGAGGCTAATTGTTGTATTGCTTCATCATAAAATGCTGTCAACTTATCGTTTAATGCTGAACGATTCGCTTCAAGCTGCGAAAGTCTAGCATGTTGTTCCTTAATCGACTGAATCGTCTGTACCGCATCTACTAATAACTCGTCGGACATTTTAGCTGACAAATGCAAATCTTGACGAATCGCATTCACTTTGTTGTTATCTTCCTCGTGTTGTGCCTCAGCTGCTTCTAATTGCTGCTGTAAACGCTGTTGTTTTTTCGCAGAGATTGCCAGATTTTGCTGGCGCTGTTCGATTTGATCTCTCAATTGATATTGATCTGACAACTCAAAGTTCAAGTCATAGGCGTCTTCTAATGCTTTTACTTCAGATTCTAGCTGCGTAATCTCTTCAGCAAAGCGCTCATTATGCCCTACTTCCTTCGTTTTAACGACAAAGACTGCAATAATGAACAAACAAGCTAATACTGCAAAAATACTGCCATACAAAACAGCTGATGAGACAAACGCATACGCCGCAACACCTGCAGAGATAAGCGCCATCACCACAAATAAAATGCGTAACATGTTTTGACGTTTTTGCTTTTGTTGTTGTTCTATTTCAAAAGCTTCTTTCATCTTCACAAAAAGATTGCGTTTTTCATTTAACTCTAAAGAACGTTTCTCATACACTTTTTTCTGTTCGAAAGTCTCATCTGATACTAAGCGTGCATTAAGTTGCTCAAGCTCTGTTTCATGTGCTTGATGCTCAATCACGTGTTCATCTAACATATTGCGATATTGCTGAAGACCGTGCGCGTTTTCTCGTTTACTTTTTAGAACGTCGCTTACATAGCTCTTCTGCACTTCTGACGCATCGACATCTTCGTAAACTGTTTCCCAGCCGATATTTGATTTTAAGCCTTCAATCTCTCTCGACACATGTTCGATATCACGCTCAACTTGATGTAACTCACGTGCCTGTTGTTTGACGTCATCTTCTTGTTTTGCAATTGCTTCAACTTTGTCTATAACCTCAGCACTTGGTACCGTTAATTTCTCATTTTCTGCTTGCAACTGTTTGTACTTCTCTTCACGCAAGCCAATATCACGTGCTAACTGTTGCGTTTGAAGTTTCGCCGCTTCGTAACGATCAATCCCTTGCTCAGGGAACGTAATCGGTTCAACATTTAAATCAGACTCCAGCGCCTTCCACTCTTGAACTTGTTCATGTAACGCCATTTCTTTTTGCTTTTCTTCAAAAAATGTCGTGAGATGATCTAAGTTTTCTTTAACCGCTTCTAAACGCCCTGCTGACTTGTCGCGTGTTTCCACTAGGCGTTGATACGATTCCACTTGGGTAGAAGCTTCACGAATTTGTAGTTCTAAATCTTTCAGCTCTGCCACTTTTCGATTAATTTCAGGTTGCTGACCTGACTTTTTATATAAGTTTTGCTTTTTCTTATTAATCAAATCACGCATACCGATAAATTCAGTCGATCCAAGCGCACCAGCCTGCATTAAAAAGTTTTGCAGTTGTGTTTCAGACATATGCTTATGAATATCTTGAAGTCCTAACACATTAAAAGAAAAAATATCTTGGTAGGTGCGTTTATTAATAAAATTAAGATGTTCTTTCAACCAATTTTCATCTTTAATTGCGCCATTCGGTAAATAAACTTTCACATCGCCTTGCGCACTGCCTTTCACACGCTCAACATCAACTTCAGTATGATCGTCTAATATAAGTGTCACACGCCCACCATACTGATTACCCATGCGTGGCTCTAATCGTGGCTCATTCTCTTTCTTAGTTGGAAATCCGAATAGTATCGAATGGATAAATGCTTGTAACGTTGATTTACCCGCTTCATTTTCTCCAAAAATCTGTGTGATATGCTGATTAAATTCAACTTTTCGCTGAACAAATTGACCGTAGCCATAAATTTCTACTGACTTAATCTTCATCGTCTATCTGCTCCCTTCAATTCAGCATTAATCATTGCTTCCGCACGTTCCACTAACGCTTGTCGATCATGTGCCATATAATGATCTAAGTATTTTGATGCCTTTGGATTCATGTATAAATCACTTAGTGCTGCTTCATAAATCTCATCTTGTGTTAACAAATCTGGCGCAAATTCTTTAAAAATAGAATGTGTTTCTAACTCAGTATAGTGAATATCGAGCGTATCAATAATGACAAAATACTGTTCATTTTCTTCATAATCCAAAATCATCGCTTTAACTTGTTCAATGACTTGTGGATCAATGCGTTCATCACCGGATACATTTAACTGTAAACGATAAAACGCTCGACCTAAACTGCGCACACTTTGTTTAAATGCTTGAATCGCATCATATAGAGCTTGTTGTGTAATTTGATCAACATCAATCGCTGCTGTCTCGAAACGAATAAATTGCGTTGGCACAAATCTTGTCGCCAGTTTGACATGATCACCTTCTACGATTAAACAGCCCTTCTCGCCCTGTTCTTTAAAATGACGCCCTTGAATGTTACCCGGATAATGAATTTCTGGTAAGTCACTCAACTGTTGACGTTTGTGAATATGCCCCAGCGCCCAATAGTGGTAAAGCTTTTTATTTAAGTCTTCTAAACGAAACTCTGTATATCGGTCTGACGCACCTGACTTACTATATGTACCGTGAAGCACACCGATATGAACGACATTACGATCTTCATTTGTTGGATAATCATCAATTTTATTTTCATAACTTGCTGAAGTTTCATAACTAAATCCATGAATATGAACGTTATCCCCTGTTTTCGTAATCGCTTGATACGTTTCTACGTCATTCGAGAAAACTGTCACATTCTCAGGCCAATCGGACGTAATACGCTCAGACAACGGGTCATGATTGCCATGGACGATATAAACAAAAATTTGTTCTTTTTGTAATCGTTCAAACTCTTCCTTAAGAAAAACTTCTGCTTTAAGTGTACGATTGCGTTGATCGAATAAATCCCCGCTAATAATGACAAAATCAACACTTTCACGCAATGCGAGATCCACGATTTGTTTAAAACTCTCATACGCACTATTTTCAACATCTCTTAAGATATTCGGACTCAAATGCTGCTTGGATACCATTGGACTATCAAGATGTAAGTCTGCACAATGCAAAAATTTAACCATCACTGTTAGCTCCTTTTCCAGAAATTTGATCTATGATAACACGTTAAAAACCTTGTTATGTATTCCTTTATTTTAGCATAATTTATATGTAAATGATGTTACAAAATCATAATACAATACGCCCTTTAAAGTGAAGACGCTGTCCATACTTTAAAGGGCGTATTAATTTATAAAGCTATTGCATTGTATAACGAATTAGTCTTGGTAAATTTCGTCTAAAGGTTTCACAATGATTTGGTTAATTTCTTGGAATACTTGGCTCATTTTTTGCTCAGCATTCATTAATTCTGAAATGTTACCATCTTTTTCAATTTCTTGTGCTTGTTCTTGTGCTTTTTTGATTTCTTCTTCCGTTAATTGTTCACCTTGCATTTGTTTTTGTTGGAAGTTTAATTGTGTTTCACGGAATTCATCAAATAATTTTTTAGATTCTGCATCAGCATTTACTTTTGCATATGCATCTTTAATTGCATTGTACTCGTCGCTTTCGCGTAAAGCTTGTTCTAATTTGTTTGCGTAATCATATAAATTTACTGCCATTATAATCGCTCCTTAGTAGTCAATGTTAAAGCCAGCATTGTCTCACTGACTTCTTTCCTTGCTTACGATACCATACTTTGAGTGATTATACAAAGATTGCAATTACCCCTTGGAAAATTCCAATCAGTCCACCTAAAATAAAGCCAAGTAACATGATTAATTTAAGTTCTTTGTTCGCAATTTCAAAAATTAACTGCTCGATATAATCTAACTCAAAGCGATTGATCTGTTCCTCAATTAAGCCGCGAATATTCACCTGACGCATAATAGATGATAATCGATTCGCTAATACGCTTAAAATCAAGTCTGTAATTTTATCAATGCCATTCACATCTAAACGTTCGAACAATTGTGGTACAAGTCGATTCAACGGCTGATGTGCACGTTGCGATAACTTCAATTGCATCAATACATAATCCGCAACACGTCCACGTATCTGTTCAAAGTTCTCATGTGTTACTAACGTTTCTATCTGCATTTGTTTAAATTTTGTATACTCTTGTTGTATTTGTGCCGCTAAAATATTTTGTGCTCTATGGTGATTGGTTAAACGAATCAATTCTTTTTGAATACGCTCAGCCATGGCGTCAGTTGTCATAAACATTTGTAACATTGAAACGATACCCCCTTTTTCAATAAAAAAGGTATCCAACATTTCACAAATATCTGCATAACCTTTATCAGATTCTAAATACGTGCGTGCTTTTTCTAACAACACACCATCTAGTTCTGAAACTTTCTGATCTAAGACGCTGATTATCTCCTTGGGCGCTATCTGTTCAAGTGTATGATTGCGATGCTGCTCATACTTCACTTGCAACTTATCAGATACGAATTGATCGATCCATTGATTACTCGTATTCACAACATCTATATCAAAATGTTCAGCGAGCCTTTGAATCGTCATATCGTCTTGCTGTAAACGTGCCACTTGGTTGGCAACCGTTTGTCTAATCGTTTGTCGCATTTCAGGTGCATTCAGTTTTTCACGTATTAATGACTCTGTTAATAAATGATCTTCAACTACTTGCCCAATCTTAACCGCAATTTCCCCTCGTCTTTTAGGGATAAGTCCCGGCGTGAATGGCACACGTCGCCCGAAAATATAGTACGCTTTAAATGGGTGGAAAAGCATTTTCACTGCAATCATATTGGTCACGCCACCAATTACAGCACCAATCACCATCATAAAAAGAACCACTAGTAGTGCTTGCATTGTCTTTCGCCTCTCAGTCTTTTAATCTACCTCGATATTATTCCACATCTCACAACATTTAACCAAATCTTTTACTTATAATTAAAAAATAGCTATTTGATACGTTGCGATAATAAAAAAAACTGCAACATCTCGTGATGTCACAGCTCATTTATGCATGTTCTATAATACTTATGCGCGAACAAGGTCTTCTTTCGCATAGCGTTGGAAGAAAGCTTCAGCTTCTCTTAATTTTGGTGTACCAAATAATGGTTGTTTATCGCCATCTAATACACGGTAAAGTTCGCTTACTTTATTCGCTTGTAAAATAAAGTTCCCTTTTGAAGCCAATGTTTCCCAATAAATATCGCTTACTGTTGAATATTTTGGATACGCTGCTTGGTTGCGTGAAACAGTTTGTACGATTTCTAATGGATCACAACCGAACGTGCTATTTAAAACTTCAGAATCTCTAAATAACGCACAGATTGAAACACATGTTGTCCAGTTCGGTAACACACGTTCTTTCTCGATTTGTACTAACGTCTTTTTTGAAAGACCAATTGTTTGTGCCATTGTATCTTGCGTGTATCCTGCTTCAATACGCACCATTTTAAATTTTGCTTGAATTAAATCTGTAAAACTTTGTCTATCCATTTATTATTACGACCTTTCTTAAGTAAAATTTTATCCGCACACAAGAAATTGCAAATCTACACATTTCTTGAAACACAAATTACATATTAATACATAAACTTGTAAAAGAAAAGAGCCATTACCGTTATTTTTTCAAAACAATAAAAGGCGAAATAGTCACAAAACTCAAACATACCACTTATTATTTCTATGTACTCTTATAAATTTCATTTACTTATTTAGCGTTGTAATACACTTTCGTTATTTTAGCATAATGATGTGTAAATAACTAGAAAAAAAGTGATATTGCTCATAATTTTTTGCCATATTTTAATAAATTGACGTCTATTTTTTAGGTTTTTGATTGTAATGATATTAACGGTTAACTTTGTTTTTTAAGTGCCTATATACTCATCACTGCACAGCAAAAAGTAGTGAAGTAAATCTACCATTAAGATATACTCCACTACAAAATTTTATATTGGACGATTTTGCTTAATCTCTATTCTCTTCAATTAACTGAGCAATATTTTCACATGCATTTTCGACATTCTTATTTGTATAGCTTGCTGGTGCTTTAAAGTTTTTAAAAGCATTGGTTTTGATTTTAGCAGCCAAGTCAGCCTCATCATTAGCCACTAATTTCAAAATATCTTTATACATATCTGAATATAATCCTCTAGATATGTTGAATTTTGGCAAGTCTTTAAACAAGAAATAGAAAGGCTTATTAATATGAATCAGGTCAGCATATATTGAGGAATAATCCGTTACAATGATATCAGATATTGCCAATAATTCTTGTGTATCTACTTTATCACTTACAGTAAATACTTGAGAAATACCAGTATTCCACGACGGTTGTGTATCCATTGAGTGCGCTTTATTAATAATGCAATAGTCATTACCTAAATGATTTAACAGCTTTTTAAACGCCATAATATAGTTTTTATCTTTTTTAGCTTCTGGCTTCTTGTAGTTATAATCTCTCCACGTAGGTGCATAAAGAATAATTTTCTTATCTAAAGGAAGGTTATTCTTTATTTTTATTGCTTTAATGGCAGCTGCATTATCATGATTTGCTTTTAACCATTCGTTTCTCGGATAGCCTGAAGTGATAATTTTTTCTTTTGGCATATCAAATGACGTGTTAAATTTTTGTTTTGCAATTTCAGAATCAGCAATTAAATAATCCCATCTTGCAATGTCATTTTTCATTTTAACTTTATGCCCGATATTTAAACCAAGCATGGTTGCTTCATTAGAATCAAACAGCATTTTCTTAAATGGTGTACCATGCCATAATTGAATCCACGTTTGCCCTTCTTTCTTTCTAAATGCTGCAGGTATCCATGATTCACCTATGACAACTTTAGCCGTATAGAAATAATTGAAAAACTCATTACTTCTAGGATTAATACGATATGCTTCTGGCACTCTTTTATCAAACGTTACAAATTTAAGATTCTCGGGGCTATAAAGCGTTTTCAAATAATCAAATAAATACTTAGAATTACCTCGGTATTGATAGTCGAAACCAAACATTAAAATATTACCTGACGTCATTTTCAAATCTAAGTATTGTTTAATTTTTCTTGCCTGTTTGGCATTTCTTCTCGCATGAACTTTTCGTCGGGCATTATAAATAACTGGCTTTAAATAGTAGTTATTGTTGAGTTTAGTTTTAAATTTAGCTTTTCTTTTCGCCTTTTCAATATCACGTGCGTGGTAAAAGTTTATTTTATTTTGCCTGTGTAGCCTAAATAATTTTTTCATTCTTGCTACTTCTAAATTTTTAATAACACCTTTAGAAAATGCGTAATGATATAACGGTAATACCCCGTTTGGTACTTTGATATTAGGACTATACGCATTAATAATTTGCATTGTTGACTTAATAAAGTCATTACGCATTTTTTTATCTTTTGGTAATCTTTTATCCGCATACATCACTGCTCTGTATATAAAATACTTATTGACTTGATACGGTGTATATGGATCGCGATATCCATCTAATAATTTTGCGCTTGTATTTTCAACTGCTTTCAAAAAAGAATGTTTGAAATGACAGGCACACGATATGCTTTTAAAGCACAAGCGACATAAAATTCAAAATCCTCGTAAATATAACCTTCCCCATATCGGATATGATGCCTCTGTAGAAAAGATCTTTTATAAAGTTTATTGACTGTGAAGTATGTTGAACAAGCCAGTAACATTTCTACTGTATTACGGTACAACGCTAATTTAAGGTTGTATCGCTCTTTATTAACATATTTCGTTACGCCGGTTTCTGGATAATAGTAAGCCCATTCAAATACTACAAAATCATTTTCTTTTGTCCCACTCAGTCGATTATAGGCTATTTCAAGTGTTTGATCTTCAATGAAATCATCAGAATCTAAAAATAAAATTGATTCTCCAGTAGCGATATCAATCCCTAAATTTCTGCGAGCACCTTGACCTTTATTTTCCCCATCATCATAGACTCTGTAATGGATGTGTTCTTTTGTACTATTTGCAATAAATTCATTAATCACCTGAACCGAATTATCTTCTGAACCGTCATTAATTAATATTACTTCGATATCTTTTTTAAACGTCTGGTTCTCAACAGATTTTAAAGTCTCTACGATATATTCTTCGGCATTAAACACAGGTATAATAACTGAAACTTTTATATTATCCAATTTACTTCCTCCGGTAATTAATTTGTTTTCGTATATTTTTTAATATCCTGCTGATTATAGAAGGATTATTAATTGCAAAAATAATATCATTCACATTAATTAACATTCTACTTCTGAAAAATAAAGAAATCAATGGTATTTTAATTTTATATAAATTTTTGCTAAAATCATTAATAGGTCTCCCTAAAATACTAGTTGACCTGTGTTCTATCAATTTTGCCTGTTTTAATTTATTGGAAGCATACTTCAGGTAGACATTCGCATTTAAAGGTATGCTATAAGACTCACCTGAAAATGAAAATATACTGTTTCTAGTCAAAATATTGAACGAGTGAATATAAACACTTATTTCTTCGGATAACTGATGTATATCTAATTGTTCTCCTTTTAAATTAAGCATATAATTCATATACGCGTATGAAATTTTTAATTGATAGATAGTGTCAATATCAATGTTTTGGAATAGTTTCTTTGAAGTAGCTTCAAATTTATCTATATCAAAAAATGAGTTGTTAATGATTTTGTTCTGATTGTAGAATTTTAAATACTCACTATAATGTGTTGCAACGAGAAACTGGATATATTTAATCGTCTTATTAAATCTCTTATTAGATTGTTCAATTAAAAACATATAACTGTTTTCAATTAATGGGATATAACGTTCTTCTAGTTTCCAAGCTACTCTACTCAGTGAGTTAGGGTTTTCACTATTATAAAAATATGCAGTATCTGGGATTAATCCATATTTTTCGGTGTCTAATATAATAGTATTGATAAATTTTGCATCTTCCCAAAAGTTCAAGTCCTCATCAAATTGATAATTCAAATCAACCAACAGTTCTTTTCTGAACACCATTCCACCAATATGAAACTGTATAAACTGATAATCCGTATGTATATCAACGATTTGTTTATTAGCGTGAAATCGATAATTCAAACTATGCTGACTCTGCACGCCTTTTTTTATACGTATTAAAGGTGTTGCAGCAACATCAATATCATCGTGTTCGCGAAAAAACGCATCAATTTTCTCAAAGAAGTTCTCTCTTACTTGATCTGAATCATCTATAAAAACGACATATTTTGATAATGGACTGATATGTCTCATACCTCTATTTCGAGATGCGCTAATACCTTTATTTTTTTGAGTGAGTATTTTAAAATGATCATCATTTTTGAAGGTTTCAAGAAGTTTACTTGTATTATCTACACTTCCATCATTTACAATAATCATTTCATAATTAAAATTTTTTAGAGCGTTCTTTACATTTTCAATCGTACTTAAAATATGGTCGCTACCATTATAAGTGGAGATTATTACTGAAAACATCTCGTCACCTCCATTATTTTTAATATTTAACTCACGATATGGTATATGCTCAAATATATGAGGATTGGGTTAAATACAATGATGACTTATAACAATTAACCTATTGAATGTATGGTTATTACAAAAGAAATTCATTTATAACTTAAATATTAAATACTTTTTATATTATATATCCTCACTATTGATAGGTAAATAGATTTTATTAGTACATTATATGAAATTATTATTTTTTAATCTCATCTATTTATTAACAATAGCAATCAACATTATTAAAAATTAATTTAATATAATTCAATTAATGACACTCAATTTAATTATGCAGATAATAACTGTTCACACAATAAAAAAAGCCTACTTATATTCAAAAACTCACTCTCTTGAATATAAGTAGGTAACTCAATTTCAATATTTATTTATAATTTAATACATAATAATTATGCACCGTCATTCGTCCAATACGGTTCAATATGTACGATTGTTTCTACTTCTCCTAAATTTTCTTTAAGTCTTGTTTCGACTTGATCTGAAATTTCATGACTTTCGACAACTGATAAATTAGGATCCACCGCAATGGTTACGTCAATGAATGATATAACACCATGACTGCGTGCTTTAATATCTCTAATTTCCTGTATACCAACAATTGCGCTGATACATTCATGAATATAAGCAAGTTCTTCTTCATCGTAGCCATCTGTTAATGTAACGGCTGTTTCTTTAAATATATCAATACTCGTTTTCATAATGAGGAGACCAATTACAATTGCAGCCAATGTATCAAGCATCGGAACGCCTAGATACACACCAACGATACCAATAACCGTACCAAGTGATACAAGCGCATCGGAAAGGTTATCGTAACTTGCTGCTTTTAAAGCACTACTTTTTACTTTTCGTGCTAAGTTACGGTTATAAAGAAAAACAATAAACATCACAAAACTGGATATGACACCGACAACGACGGCTGAGTCGCTTGGTTGTTGAAAATGTCCTTGATAAAAATGTTGGACACCTGTCACAATGACTTGGATACTCACAGCAAACATAATAAATGAAGCAATGAGTGCAGCGATAAATTCTGAGCGATAATGCCCATACGGGTGGTTTTTATCGACAGGTTTCATTGAAATATGTAAAGCTACTAAAATAGCAATCGAGCTAATGACATCTGTAGCGTTATTAATACCATCTGCCGTTAGACCACGACTATTGGCAATCCATCCATAAAAGACTTTTAGTATTGTTAAAAAGGTATAAGTAATAATACTTAGCCATGCCCCTTTTTTTGCTTGCGTAATTTTATAATCCAACTGCATGTTTGGACACCCCAAATATAAAATGATGAAATACTTGTAAATAAATTATAGCATCTCACTATTATCCTATAAAAACGTAAAGAATGCGAATGAAAAATACGTTGCAAAATTGATAATGTTCTGACTATAATTATTTATAAGCTGCTGTGTAGGTCAAATAAGATTTTTTATACACAGATAGTTGCGTAGAATATGATATATCGAATTGTAAGATGATATAACTACGGTTGGAATGTATTTAGGTAATATAAAGGGAGGACAAATATCATGAAATTTAAGGGATTAACCGTCAAGATCATTATTGCACTTGTGTTGGGGATTTCGATTGGCTCCATTTTTAACTTTTATGAAGGTGCAAAGTTTGTTTCATTTATCGATCAATATGGGTTTAATTTAATAGGTCAGATTTTTTTAAATCTTATCTTTATGCTCGTTGTACCAGTTGTTTTTGTTTCTATTGTACTTGGGGTAATTGGTGTAGGAGATCCAAAGTTATTAGGTGGCATTGGACTTAAAACGATGGTTTTCTTCTTATCAACAACAGCATTAGCCATTATTTTGGCGATGACTTTAGCCTTATTAGTTAAACCAGGTGCAGGTCATTCAGATTTATTAAAAAGTGATGAAGTAACTGCATATCAAAAAGAATTAACAGCGCAAAAGAAAGCGGAAGATTCACCATTTAATCAAACATTTGATCAAACGGTCATTAATTTCTTCCCTAAAAATGCCGTACAAGCTATGACGGAAGGCAACATGCTTCAAATCATTACATTCGCTATTTTTATCGGTATTGGTATTATGATGGTTGGCGAAAAAGCAAAAGTAGTACATAAGTTTTTTGACCAGCTCAATGAAGTTTTAATGTACATTATTTCAATGGTTATGAATATTTTTGCGCCGATTGGTACTTTTGGTCTAGTAGCGCATGCATTTACTGGCGCAGGATTTGGTGCGATTCGACAATTAGGACTCTATTTCATTGTTGTACTTGCTGCACTACTTATTCATTTCTTTGTCGTTTATGGTGGTGCTGTGAAGTTCTTAGCAAAACGTAGCCCAATCGAATTTTTCAAAGGCTTTTTCCCTGCAATCACTGTAGGATTTGGTGGATCAAGTTCAAATGCGGCATTACCAGTATCTATGGAATGTACGAAACGCATGGGTGTTAAACCAGAAATTGCATCGTTCGTTCAACCATTAGGTGCAACCGTGAATATGGACGGTACAGCAATCATGCAAGGTGTGGCGACTATTTTCATCGCGCAATTAATGGGTGCTGACTTAACAATTGGTCAGTTAATTACAGTCGTATTAGTTGCGGTTATCGCGTCTGTCGGAACAGCAGGTGTCCCAGGTGTCGGCTTAATCATGTTGGCAATGGTTTTAACGGCTGTTGACTTAAACCCGGCGGCAATCGGTATTATCTTAGGTATTGACCGATTATTAGACATGTCCCGTACTGCGGTCAATATTACAGGCGACGCTGCTTGTGCATTAATTTTATCAGAACGAGAAGGTCGTAAGTTGAAAGGCCATATGCACGCGGAATAATTAAAAATTTGAAAACCCTGATTTTGTGTATGTCACACAATGATCAGGGTTTTCTCTTTAAACAAGATGATTACGCATCGCATACAATGCTGCTTGCGTTCTATCCGTTACTTCAAGTTTTGCTAAAATATGACTAACATGTGTTTTAATCGTTTTTTCTGATACAAATAATGTATCGGCAATTTCTTTATTTGTCTTGCCTTTTGCCATTTCTACCAATACTTCTGTTTCACGTTTTGATAATTTATTTTGAACATGTGGCTTATTATTCACCACTTCCATCACTTGTTGTGCCTCTTGATGAATAACTGTTTGACCGTCGAGTACCTTTTGTATTGATTCAATCAGACGTTCAGGTTCTACATCTTTCATTTCATAGCCATCTGCGCCTTCATGCATCGCTGAAATCACATGTTCCTCATCTACATAACTCGTTAAAACTAAAATTTTTACGGATGCAAAATCACGCTTTAAATGCTGAATCAGTGTAATGCCATTCATTTCAGGCATAACTAAATCGACTAATACTAACTCTGGCTGGCTCGTTTTTTGAGATAATGCCTCTAACAATGCCTGTCCTGTACTAAAACTCCCTACAACTTCTATAGATTCACGTGTTGATAATAAAAATTCAAGCCCTTGTCTGACGATATAATGGTCATCTACAATTGCGACTTTCGCCATTATCTATCCCCCCTATTATTGTGCTGATAAGGAACTTGAATGTGTAAGCGTGTCCCATTATTTGACGCCAATGTCAGCGTGCCATTCAATAACTTAACACGTTGCTTCATATTCAATAAACCATGACTCGCACGTTCATCTACTGCCTTAGGATCAAATCCCACACCGTTATCCTCAATCGTCACTTCAAACTGTGTATCATCTTGCGCTAATGTCACAAAGATTTCATTCGTCCCGGCATGTTTTTTCGTATTATTCATCGCTTCTTGAATGATTCGATAGACATTCGTTTCAATTTTATTTTCTAAATCAATCAAACCTGAAACCGAAACATGGACTTGAATATCTATCAAGTCAGCATACTGTTTTATCGCATGGACTAACCCTTTTTCTAAGCCAACTGGTTTGAGTTGCCAAATTAACGCGCGCATTTCATTTACCGCATTTTGACTTGTCACTTCAATTTGTGAAAAAGCACGTTTCGACATATCATCTTGTGCCATTTGACCGGCCGCATGTGCCGTTAGCTTTAATGAAAATAACATCTGGTTTACGGAGTCATGTAAATCACGTGCTAGACGGTTACGTTCATTGATACGCGCCGCTTCTTTTTCTTGATCCGTTAAATCAATACGTTTTATCGCCGAACCAATTTGGAACGCAACGGACTCCAACAATTCTAGGTCCTCATCGCTATAATGTTGTGTATGCGGTGTCGCCACATTTAACAAACCAAACTGCTCCGTTCCTGACTTCAACGGTACCGTCGCATGATGTGTAATATCTTCCGTTTCGGTCGCATACTCACGACTGGCAAGATTAATACGTGAACAACTAATAATATTGGAAGCTTTCGTTAACTTTTTATTATGATAGGATTGCACACACCAACAAGTACCCTCAGTCATATATTTACAATGATCATTCATTAAAGCTTTTGGTAAGCTACGATGCGATGCTAGTGTATGTGTCCCTGTCTCATCAATAAAGAAAATCCAACCTGTCGTAAAGTCGCTGCCTTCTATCAAGTAATCTAACGCGCCATCCATCATCGACTGTAATTCAGTTTCTTCATTTAGGAATTCCGCAATCTCTTTTAATAAAGCTAATCGTGTTGGCTTCTCCATGCACTCATCTCCCATATCGCTATCACTTGTATTATACATGTTATCAATTATTGTGAAAAATATCCGGACTGCTCACAGCACATGCTGTTTTGTGGTATGATAGAAAGACTTAAGGAGGCTATTATGAAGATTTTGATCCCTCAACCGTTTGATAACATGACTTTAAGAACCATGTTTCAAACTTTAAAATTACCAAAAAAAGAATTACATCAACTCAATATGTCAAAAGAAATCACTGTTAATGATGCGCCAGCTACGTTGAATACAACAGTTCACAAAGGCGATCACGTTGTATTACCTGATTCTGACGCTAAAAGTCAATATTTACCGAGTTATCGCTACGCCAATATCGTATATGAAGATGATTACTTGGCAATTGTATTAAAACCAAAAGGTGTGAAGACACATCCAAACGACTTGAAAGAAAGTAATACGTTAATGAATCATGTTATTTACACATTGGATTGTCCGTATGTGGAGCCAATCCATCGTCTTGATCAAGAAACAGTCGGGTTGCTGATTGTTGCCAAAAATCCGTTGGTCAAAAAAATCTTGGATCATATGTTAGAAGACAATGAAATTCATCGTATTTATCGTGCACAAGTTAAAAGTTTACTGCCAATTAAACCGCAAACAATCGACATGCCTATCGGTAAAGATAAATTTCATCCGAATAAACGTCGTGTGTCACCAACAGGACAACGTGCAGTCACACATATTATCAAATCAGAAATGTTAAAAGAAGGTGTATGCCAGCTTTACGTGAAATTAGACACTGGCCGTACACATCAAATCCGTGTACATCTCGCTGAAATCGGTCATCCTGTACTAGGTGATCCGTTGTATAGCGATGCTACATTACGTCAATTGAAGCTAGAAAGTTATCAAATTGAATTTGTTCATCCTTTTACACAAGAAACTGTTTCTGTCACATTGGATGACGCCGAATAAACTTTTATGATAAACGGGAGCGGGACAGAAAGTTTATTTTTGAAAAAAGCTTTCGTCGTCCCGCCCCGGCAAGGGTGGCTAGAAGTGAAAAAAGTTTTTTAAAACGTATTTTCACTTCAGACACCTACTGCCATTTACAAATATTTGCTTACTTATTTAAAAGAAATTTCCTGTATCTCACCCCCGTTTTTTGGGCTGTAAAAACTAATAAACGACCACAACACTTCATAGCTTTCTCTATGACGCATTGTGGTCGTTTTAACACCAAGTATACGTTGTGTTTTTAACGTTTTAATTTGTTTCGAAACCGACGCACCCAGCCAGATGCTGCACGGACAGGTTGGCCTGTTTCAACGATATTGTCTTTCTTTAATTGGATACCGTATTCCATTGCTTCATTCATTAAATATTCTTGTGCATTTAATGGATCTAAATTATTTTCCACATAGTGATACACACCATAACGATCTTGATAACGTCCTTTTTGGTTATCAGACAACTGAAGGTTCATGTAATCCACTAAACGTTTGGCAATATGTTTATCCAACACTGGGAACAAGATTTCAACACGTTTAATCATGTTACGTGTCATCATATCTGCTGATGATAAGTAAATGCGTGCATCGCCATTGTTGTGGAAGTAATAAATACGTGAATGTTCCAGCAAGCGTCCGACAATACTTACGACTTCAATGTTCTCACTTACACCCGGAATACCTGGTTTCAAGCAACAAATTCCTCGAATAATGAGCTGCACTTTCACACCTGCTTGTGATGCTTCAAACAGCTTCTTGATCAGTGCTTTATCCGTTAATGAGTTCATTTTCATCATCATTTTACCGTTGCCATGTTTCTTATGACTTTCGATTTCTTCATCAATACGTTCGATAAATAAATCGCGAATTTCATATGGTGCGACGATTAATTCTTGATAATCCGGCTTAATGGAATAACCACTCAAATAGTTAAAGAAACTCATCGCATCTTGTGCAATTTTCTTATTTGTTGTGATAATCCCCATATCTGTATAAAGTTTCGCCGTTTTATCATTGTAGTTACCAGTACCTAAATGTACAAACGGCACTAATTCGCCATTAATACGTTTCACAACCAATGTAATTTTACTGTGCGTTTTCAAATGCGTCATCCCATACATCACATGGCAACCCGCTTCTTCCAACATACGTGCCCAATGCACATTGTTTTCCTCATCAAAGCGTGCTTTCAACTCAACAAGCACAGTGACTTGTTTGCCGTTTTCCGCCGCATTTTTCAGCGCTTCAATAATTGGTGAATCGCTACTTACACGATACAATGTTTGCTTGATAGCCATCGTATTCGGATCTTCCGATGCTTCTTTAATAAAGTCCACAATTGGATCAAATGATTCATATGGATGATGGAAAAAGATGTCACGTTTAAGCGCTAAATCATAAACGTTATGATCCCCTAATGATTGTGGCACTTGTGGTGTATAACGTGGATATTTTAAGTCTTTGAGTTTGTTCGACAAATGACCTACCAACTCAAATACCATCGTTAAATCAAGTGGCCCATTTGTATAATAAACATCTTCTGGCGTTAGCTCTAGCGTATCTATCAGCCAATCCATTTCCAAGTCTTGTTGACCACGATGATCGATTTCTAGACGCACTGCCGCCCCGCTTTTTCGTTCTTTCAAAAAACGTTCAATTTCGATCAGTAAATCTTCCGCACCATCTTCATGAATCATTAAGTCCGCATTACGCGTAATTCTGAATGTGTACGTATTCAAAATTTCATATCCTCGGAATAAGTACCCCATAAAATGTGAAATAATGTCTTCAATTAAGATGATGTAATGCTTGTTACCATCATTAATCGTTGTGAAACGATCTAGCAACGTCGGAATTTGAACAATCGCAGAATTCACTTCATTTCCTGTATCAATATCTACAAAAATATTTAATGTTTTGTTGTTCAATTTAGGAAATGGACGATAGGCATCAATACCAAGTGGCGTCAACGTTGGTAAGATTTCATTTAAGAAAATGGTTTCCAAACGTTCTTGTAATGCTTCACTCAATTCGTCTGGTCTTGTTAGATACACATCATAGGCTTTTAATTCTTCCATCAGTTCATTAAAACGATGATATTGGAACGAAACGTTTTTACGATTTTTTCTTTCAATCGCTTGGAGTTGTTCTGACGGTGTTAATTGTGATTTGTTTTCAGGCTTATCATATCCCATTTTCACTTGGTCTTTTAAACCTGCGACACGTACCATAAAAAATTCGTCAAGATTAGAGCTACCGATTGCAATAAAATTCAGTCTTTCTAACAACGGATTGGTCTTATCACACGCTTCTTGTAACACGCGATAGTTAAAATCAAGCCAACTTACTTCTCGATTGTTATAAAAACTAGGGTCATTAATATCAATTTTCAAATTATTATTTGTCACTGTTTTCATCCACCTCATTCTATATGCATGATACTTAGGTTGTGATACTAATTAAGACATCCGTTGACAAGAAATTGGGACAAAAGCATTTGTCGGTTTCCCAGAGCAAAAGTCCCATTTCCATGATCAATCTTTATTCTCTCGGCAGTCCTGACATCATCACTTTCATTACACCTTCATATACAATACTAAATTTTTATAAATTGAATGTTGAGTTTGTTTTTCAATATCTTTTCAATGTGCTTTTTTTGACGATTTGACTGATAAATTTCAGCAATCGGTTCCCCTTGATAATAAACATTGAGTTGATATTGCGATGCATCTGTTGTTAATTCAACTTGATTCACTGTATTTGTATTAGAAATGTTCAGTGCATTTACAAATTTAATAATACCGCCTAACGCTTGAATATCACTCAATTCATCATCTGAAAACCAATGCGTCTCATCACTATATTGTTTTAATAACGACTTGTTTTTGAAACTCGTCAGTAATGCTAATCTCACACGTTCCTTATGTGACAAGCCGTTAATACTTGAATTGGCAATAATGTAGTACGTATGTTGCGAACTTGAGTCAAAATCAATGAACTTACCTAAATAGTAGAGATATGCTGCTTGTAAAAAGCGTTTCTTCACGGTTTCATCAATTTTCAACTTACCGCGTGCTGTGAGTTGTTTTAACAAAGCTTCTGCAAGTTTTTGACGTTGCATCGCACCTGATGGCTCAATTTTATATTCATTCGCCAAATGACGTAATGCGTCGCTTTGAACGTTTTCTTTTTTAAACTCACCACGATGTGTCTTCGCGACTTGATGCATAATAAATCCTTCACGAATCCCTTTACGAGAAAACGTAAACGCCTCTGCTTGAATCATGTTATACAACACGTTGAATACAACGACAGCTGGTACGATAATATCCATACGATCTCGACTGAGTCCGTCTAGATTAACGAGCTCATCTCGTGAATATGCTTTTAATGTGTCGTATACTTCTGTCAAATCTTCGTGCGACATCGTATAGCCATGAACCCCTGCTATCGGATAGTGACGCAAAGCTTGATGAATGCGTGCGCAGTTTCGTGCTGAACCGCCGATACCGACGAGTGGTACAGCTTTATCGACAATCCATTCCGCTTTACTAAATGATTTTTTAAGAAACTTCTCCATTTTTTTGAGCGCTTCTTTATCATTGTGCGGTTTGTCTTCAAAAAACATACGTGTCAATGTCACAACGCCAAATGGAAAACTGATGGCTTGCTTAATTTTTTTGTTTTTAAAGTATGTTAACTCTGTCGAACCGCCACCGATGTCTACTGTCACACCATCTTGTATATCGGTTGTGTGGGTCACGGCGTATGAACCGTAAAATGCTTCATCTTCTTCAGGAATAAGAATAATGTCAATGTCTACTTCTTGCTTCACACGCGCAATAATGGCATCTCTGTTCTTCGACTGACGAATCGCTGCAGTCGCAATCGGATGCAGTGCAGTCACTTCAAATGCTTCTGCCACTTTTTTAAAACTTTGTAACGCTGTTACTAATACGTCAATACCGTCCTCTTGCATATTCCCTGCATCGTCTAAGTATTGACTTAGACGTGCAGGTGTTTTTATATTTTGGATTTCGTTCAAACCTGTCTCATGATCAAATTCAAAAATAACAAGTCGAATCGTATTTGATCCAATATCTATTAAACCGTTGCGTTCCATACGTAAGAGTTGCCTCCTCAATTATTTCGGATGCACCATGTCAGCTGGACGAATCCATTGTTCAAACTGTTCTTCTGTTAAATGACCAGATTGAATGGCTGCTTCTTTAAGTGTCAATCCTTCTCTATGTGCTTTTTTAGCAATTGCTGCAGCATTTTCATAACCGATGTGTGGGTTTAATGCTGTTACTAACATTAACGATTGGTTCAAGTAATTATCAATATGTGACTCAATTGGTTCAATACCAACCGCACAGTTTTCATTAAATGTATTCATACCATCCGCTAATAAGTAGATAGATTGTAGCGTATTATGAAGAATAACAGGTTTAAATACATTCAATTCAAAGTTACCTTGTGAGCTAGAAATACCAACAACTGTATCGTTACCCATTACTTGTACAGCCACCATTGTTAACATTTCACATTGTGTCGGGTTTACTTTACCTGGCATGATTGATGAACCTGGCTCATTCTCAGGAATTGAAATTTCAGCTAAACCTGCACGTGGTCCAGACGCTAACCATCTTACATCGTTGGCAATCTTCATCAAGTCACCAGCAAGTGCTTTTAAACTTCCGTGCAATTGCACAACTTCATCGTGTGCAGTTAACGCATGGAACTTATTCGGTGAAGATACAAACGGATATCCTGTATTTTCTGCAATATGTGCTGCGACTTTATCGCCAAACTCAGGATGTGCATTAATACCTGTACCTACAGCAGTTCCACCAATTGCTAAGTTTAAAATATGTTTTTTAGAATCTGTTAACAATTGTTCGCAAACATCTAACATATAGCGCCAACCACTAATTTCTTGCCCAAGTGTAATTGGCGTCGCATCTTGTAAGTGCGTACGTCCAATTTTAATAATATCTTGGTATGCTTGCTCTTTTTTATAAAATGTGTCGCGTAATCCTTTTAATGCTGGTACTAATTTTTGTTCAATTTCGTGATACAATGCCACGTGCATCGCAGTTGGGAATGTATCGTTCGAACTTTGAGACTTGTTCACGTCATCGTTCGGATGGATTTTTTCGTCACTACCTTGTTCTACCAAATATTCATTGGCTACAAAGCTGACTACTTCATTGACGTTCATGTTACTTTGCGTCCCACTACCTGTTTGCCATACAACTAATGGGAAATGTTCATCTAATTCCCCAGCTAAAATACGATCACACGCGTGAACGATTGCGTTTTTTTTCGCATCGCTTAACTTTCCTAATTCGTTGTTCGCAAGCGCTGCGGCACGTTTTAATTGTGCAAAACCGTACACTACTTCAATCGGCATCTTCTCTTTACCAACTGGGAAGTTTTGCTTACTGCGTTGCGTTTGCGCACCCCAGTATTTATCCGCTGGTACTTCGATTTCTCCAAATGTATCATGTTCAATTCTTACTGACATATAACTCGACCCCTTTATTATTTTTGTTTCATCTCTTCACTTAAATTATAGCATTAAACGAAATATTCATTCAATTACATCTCGAACTTCTGTGACAAAAATTTGTAGTCTGTACACCAAGGATGTAAACGCTATCTTGTCACACGAATAAAAAGCGTATCTTAACATGATCTCGTCATGCTAAAATACGCTTTCACTTTATGATTGTGTTTGATAACGCTGTTTCACTGCTTGTACAACGGCAATTGCTGTCAAAATGTATAAGATCATACCAACAACAACTGACAGTGGACTCATTTGAATCAGTATCGCCCATACGCCATTGAGGCTCATATAAAAATGATCTAGATAAATGTACAAGCCAATCGTAATCGCAATACAACAAATTACACTAATAACAATTCCTTTTTGATTGCTACGAATAAACGTCTCAGGCGTTACTGTATCATCAACAAGCCCTTTCGACAAATTCATTTGCAATTGTACAACTTTAAAAAGAACTGGCAAGTATAACGTCCCTAGTGCTAATGGAAATCCTTTAATAGAAAGCAAATTCACAAGCGTTGATACAACTAGTAATGGAACCCAGTATCGATATATTTTCATAATTGTCACCTTAAGTTAGTTAGTCAATTCTCCACTATTTTATCATATCCATTACATATGCATAGTGACAAAATTACAACCCTTTCTATCCACTTCAACAGACACTGTGCTGTTATTATAAAACACGCTAGCAACCGTTTTTCCATTCAGTTACTAGCGCGTTATACATTTCCTATTTGTCCGTATCTCGATCGCTACGAACCGCTTCATCGTGCGTTTGATCATACTTTTCTTCGTCATTTTCATTAGAGATTTGTTCCATCTCTTTTCCTAACTCAACGACTTCTTCAAAGCTGTCCACCATGCCATGTTCATTTTCTTGTTTGTTCATGACACACCCTCCTTATTATTATGCATAAAGTGCTGTGAAGTATGCTCTTACATCTTCAGGTAAACCTTGTGCTGCTGCGTCGTCTAACACCACGTTCACCATACGATGTGATTTTAAGCTTGAAGGTACAAATGTCGTACTGCCATTCTCTTCGTATAATTTACGTACAACTTCAGCTTTTTCACTACCTGTTAATACTACAATAATTTCACGTGCACCTAACACACCATCATTCATTGGGATACCAATATTACCATCACGATCAATTGTCACGACTTGCATTGTCAATTTACCTTTGTTTTCTTTCGTTTTAGCGTGATGTTTAATAAATGATTCTACTTTTTCATCTTCAGGAATTTCATGAATTTGCTTTTCTGGTACTCCTAATGCTTTATAAAAAGCGGCATTTTTGTCATAGTCCAAAATATGAATTTGACTAAAGTCTACCGGATTTTTTTCAACATTTTGTTGTAATGCTGTGTTAACAGGTGCTTGATCATGTTCCAAATGAATTCCTGCAATCGTTGTTGAATTATTGCTAAATTGTTTTCTTAAAATATCCGCAACAAAAGTCGCAGCCGTTTCTTGATCTTTGAAAATTTTAAAGTTCATTGCCATCGTCATTCACTCCTCAATTATGCTTGCTTGTTTTCGATATTATTCACTACATACCCTGATTTAATCGTTGTTAAAACATCCATATTGTCATTCAAAATAACAATATCTGCATCTTTACCTTCTGTCAAACTACCTTTATGTGACAAAACATTCAATGCCTTAGCTTGATTATAACTTGTTACACGCCATAAATCTTCTAATGATGCATTTGTATATTTCAATAAATTGCGTAATCCATCATTCATTTTTAAAATACTGCCTGCCAATGCACCACTTGCTAAACGTGCTTCTTTACCTTTAACAATAACATTTTGGCCACCCAAATCATACTCGCCATCTTGTAGCCCTTTGGCACGCATCGCATCGGTAATCAAATAGAACGCACGATTTCCTTTCATTCGATACGCGACATCGACAGCCGCTGGATGCGCATGAATACCATCGACAATCAGTTCAGTATGTAAAAATGGATTCGTCCATGCCGCACCGAATACACCCGGCTCACGATGTGCAAACGGTGTCGCCGCATTATAAAGATGTGTCACATGTTTGGCACCGTTGTCAGCCGCTTCATTCGCTTGTTCATATGTCGCAACCGTATGCCCAATTGAAAAAATAATCTCATTACTCAATGCTTTTAACGTTTCTTGAGCACCTTCAACTTCCGGTGCATACGTCATAACTTTGATCATATGATTTGCAGATTGTTGAAATTCTTGAACTTGTTGTACGGATGGACGTTGTACAAAGTCAGGATTTTGCGCGCCTACTTTATGTTCCGAAATAAACGGTCCTTCCAAATGAACACCTAATATTTCAGCAGCTGGCTCTGATGACGCTTGTTTAGATGCTTCGACATATTGTGTCACTGTTTTTAACGCACCATGAATCGCTGCTGGTGATTGCGTCATCGTTGTAGCAAGATAGCTTGTCGTTCCTTCGCTTAGTAAGCCTTTAGACAACGCGGCTAGCCCCTCAACCGAAGCGTCCATCACATCATGACCATAGCCCCCATGAATATGAATATCAATAAAGCCTGGTAAAATATGCTGATCAGACGCATCAACAACTTCTAACGGTCCTTGATAAGGGAAATGTTTAATTTGATGAATACATCCGTCTTTCACAATGATATGTCCGTTTTGAATGACACCATCTTCCGTATAAATTCGTCCACCTTGTATTACATACATTTTTGTCATGAGAATCCCTTCTTTTTTGAATTATTGTAAGCCTGGATAGTCTTGTTGACGTAATGCTTCATAAATTAAAATGGCTGCGGTGTTAGATAAGTTAAGTGAACGCACGTTGTCATTCATAGGCACACGCATTGCTGTATTTTCATAGCGTTCTTTAACCCAACTCGGTAGTCCCGTTGTCTCTTTACCGAAAATGAAATAATGGTCTGTTTCCTTGTTAGAAAAATCTAAAGCTGTATGTGGCTGAGAACCGAACTTCGTCAATAAATAATAAGTGCCATCAGTTTTTTCAAAAAATTCTTCAATACTGTCATAATACGTAATATCTACAAATTTCCAATAATCCAAACCAGCACGGCGCAACATTTTGTCATCAGTGCTGAACCCTAAAGGTCGAATTAAATGTAATTTAGTATCTGTTGCTGCACATGTACGTGCGATATTTCCAGTGTTCGCTGGAATCTCAGGTTGATATAACACAACATGAATTGTCATAATTATGGTCTCCTCGTTTCTAATCCCTTTTTCATTTCAACTTGTACTTCTTCTATTTCTGAGTCATAGCGTGACATAATATAAGATTCTGCATCATCTTCCAAAATTTGTCCGATTGCCCAATAAGCCGTCGCACGAATCATAGGTCTTGGATCATTTTCAGCCACATCTTTTAATTCAGGAATGGCTTCTTTTTCTTTAAAATGTGCAAGTGCTAAAATTGCATTCCGTTGAATTGGCTTTTTCCCACGCCAAGCCCCTGCCAAATGACCGTATGTTTCCTTGAATTCTTTGTTACTCATTTTAAGTAATGGCACTAAACGTGGCTTCAAAATTTCAGGTTCTAACACAATATCGTCATGTTGCGTATTAATCCCACGATTTCTTGGACAAACCTGCTGACACGTATCACAGCCGTACAGTCGATTCCCAATTTTATAACGATATTGATCCGGCATATAGCCTTTCGTTTGCGTTAAGAAACTCACACATTTTTGACTATTCAATTGGCCATTACCAACTAACGCACCTGTTGGGCAACGGTCTACACATATAGTACACGACCCACAACTGTCTATAATTGGATCATCTGGTGGAAACGGAATACTAACTAGCATTTCCCCCAAATACGTCCATGTTCCAAGTTCTGGATTGATAACAAAACCATTGCGTCCTGTATAGCCTAGTCCAGCACGTTCAGCAACTGCACGATCCGAAAGCACACCTGTATCGACCATCGACATCATCTCAACATCTGGCACGCGTGACTGAATATAGTCACCAAGTGCATCGAGACGTTTACGCATAATACTATGATAGTCTTGCCCCCATGATGCACGCGCAAAAATACCTCTACGCTCGCCACGCTTACTTTTCGGAGCATCCGGCAAACGGTTCGGATAACCGACTGCAATCGCGATAATCGACCGTGCTGACGACATCGACAACTTCGGTTCCGTTCGCATCGCAATATCCGTTGGCTCAAAACCAGATGCGTAGCCCTTGGCATGATAATCCATTAGTTTTTGCTTCAGCTCATCAAACGGATCAGCCGTCGTAAAGCCAATACTATCAATACCAATTGTATGGGCATAGGCAATGATGTCAGCTTTCAACTGTGCAACATCCATATTTGTCACCTCTCAAAAGTTACCTTCCTATTTTAACATATTTTAAGGTATCAACACCTAACAACTTATACTGCATTGCATGAAATCAAAAAATCTCAAGCTGACTCAACCTAATGAAGTCACACTTGAGATTTTTAATTAAAGATTATAACACACGACTTAAGAAGTTTTGCGTACGTTGATGCTGTGGATTTTCAAAAATATTTTGTGGGGTATCATCTTCTACAACGACACCATCTGCCATAAATACAACACGATCACTGACATTTTTAGCAAAGCCCATTTCGTGCGTCACAACAATCATCGTCATACCTTCTTTTGCTAAATCACTCATTACATTCAACACTTCTCCTACCACTTCCGGGTCTAGCGCTGAAGTAGGTTCATCGAATAATAGCACACTCGGATTCATCGCAAGCGCACGTGCAATGGCTACCCTTTGTTTTTGTCCACCCGACAACTGACTTGGATACGCATCAGCACGATCTTTCAATCCAACCTTGTCTAGCAATTCAAGTGCTTTCTGCTTAAGTGCAGCTTGATCCCCTTTTTTCAACAATGAAGGTGCAAGAATAATGTTATCAATCACTTTTTTATGCGGGAATAAATTGAAATTTTGAAATACCATTCCCATATTTTGTCTTAACTGATCCACATTCGTTTCTTTCGCCGTTAAGTCTTTGCCCTCAAATATTACATGCCCTTTCGTCGGTGTTTCTAAAAGGTTCATACATCTTAACAATGTACTTTTCCCACTTCCTGAAGGACCGATGATTGCGACAACCTCACCTTTTGCTACTTCTAAATTAATACCCGTCAATACTTCATTTTTGCCAAAAGTTTTGTGTAAATTATCAATTTTAATCACTGACGCTCAATCTCCCTTCAAAGAAATTCATCAAACGTGAAAGCATGAATGTTAAGATGAAATACAATACAGCTGCGATTAATAAAGGTGTGAACGGGTCAAATGACGCACCTTGTACAACTTGTGAATTAAACATAATTTCACTCACACCAATTACCGAAACGATAGACGATTCTTTAATAACTGTAACGAATTCATTTCCTAACGCTGGTAAAATATTTTTAATCGCTTGTGGCATAATAACTGTTTTCATCGTTTGCCCATAACTTAAACCTAAGCTTCTCGCTGCTTCCATTTGACCTTTATCCACCGCATTGATACCTGCACGGATAATCTCCGCAATATACGCTGAACAGTTAATAACAAGCGCAATCGTACCACATATAAACGCTGAAATATCCAGTCCTAATACAGCCGTCGTTCCGAAGTACACTAAAAATACTTGAACGAGTAACGGTGTCCCTCTTAGAAACTCAATATAAATGGATGCGAGCCATTTCAATGGTTTAATACTGCTAATTTTCATCAATGCAAACAGTGCACCAAATACCGCACCTAATAATACACCGATGATAGAGATTAAAATGGTATTTTTTAACCCTGTAATAAAGAATGTCCCGTATTTGCTGAAAAAGCTACCATCATCTTTCATCGCTTGTGCCGCTTTATCAGCATACTGATCAATTAATTTTTTATCTTTCACTTCAGCAATCGTATCATTGACCTTTGCTAAAAGTTCAGGTGATTCTTTCGGTACAGCCACTGCTGTTTGTTTTTCAGAATTTGCAAAAGTAACTTTTGATAATGCAAGGTCACTGTTCTGTTTTAAATATGCATCAGCAACCGCACTGTCCATAACAACACCATCAATTTTATTACTCTTCAGCGATAAAATTACTTCAGGCAGACGTGTTAATGATTGCACATCTGCATCTTTAATTTCTGTTTGAGCTAACTCTTCTTGTGTCGTTTGTTTTTGCGCACCAATTCGTTTACCTGTTAAGTCATCCAATTTTTGATATTTATCTTTGTCTTGTTTTCTAACTACGACAGTCTGTTGCACAGTCATATATGAATCTGAAAAATCCACTTCTTTTGCACGTTCAGCTGTCGGTGTCATACCAGAAATAATCATATCAATTTTTCCAGTTTTTAAAGCACCTAACAAACTGTCAAACTGCATATTTACAATCGTCAATTTAACGCCGTTATCTTTTGCGATTTTCTTAGCTAACTCTATATCAATCCCTGCATAATCTCGCTTACCATTTATTGTACGCTCAAACTCCATCGGTGCATAGTCAGCAGATAGCCCGACACGCAACTCACCACGCTTTTTAATCTCTGCCCACTTATCATCCGCAGCATGCGCCTCATAACCATGTGGCAAAGCAGACAGTAAAATGGCTAACACGAAAATGATGCAACTTAATTTTTGTATATACTTCATTGGATAACCCCCTCTTACGATATTCATCATTATACATATATATGCAACTTTATGCAACGTTATTTTCAAAAAAATCACTATTGTCTTGAAAATTCGAAAACAATAGTGATTCTTTGTACTGTCATTCAATTTTATTGTTTTGGTAATTCAAAGCGATAAATATCATCTGAATAACCAGGTAAAAGTCGTTTACAAATTTGATGGACGAAAAATGCCATCGTAAATGGAATGATAAAATATGCAAATAACAATAATAATGCATTCATCATCGGATCACCATCCATGCGGTTAAACGCATTAATCGGTCCGACTAATCCTGTATATCCAAAGCCTGCTGACATCGGCGTTCCTTTAATACCAACAAAGTATGCCAATAATCCGCCAATCGTGCCATTAATAATAAGCGGTACCATAATGATTGGATGTTTTAAATATACAGGGATCATCATTTTAGCAGCACCGATGAGTAACACGATATTGACACCTGCTTTGTTCACAGTTAATGAGCCAAATAAAAACGTTACACATGCTGCAACAATTCCCATATTTCCAGCACCACTGCCTAAACCAGTTAATGAAATAGCTGTGGCGATTGCTACAACTGAAATCGGCGTCACCATCAATAAGGCAAAAGTAATCGTAATTAACACACTCATCAACATTGGGTTTAGCTCAGTAAATGAATGAACCATCGCACCTAACGTACTCGTTACTTTGCGGACGTACGGTAAGATGAGTAACCCAAGGTAACCTGAAGTGACAGGTATAACAACTGGTAAAATAATTAATTCTAAAGAACCAAACTTGCCACGTAACAACATGAATAATGCACATGCAAATGTAACAATAATCATGACGTTAATAATGTCCCCAATACCTTGTAACATAATCACACCATTTTCAAAAACAACTGCTCCGGAACCTAACATTGCAGAAGTCCCTACAAAAACAGATCCTGGACCAGAGAATTTAAACATATGTGCAGCTACAACACCAATGATAAAAGCCATAAACGATTGAATAACAATCACTAATTGATAAATTAACGTCAATGCTTCATTACCATCTTTAAAAAACTTTAAAAGTTCTCCCAATAATGCATTCGGTAGCAAAGCAATCACGACACCCGCCCCGACAGCATTGAGTATATTATTGAAAAACTGCTTCCCACTACTACTTTCTGCCTTTCCCACTTGTCATCCTCCTTAATAAATAATACGTTTATCATAATACAAAACAACGTGTGCCACAATAAACAATGTATCAATTTCTATGACATTTAGGCTATAAAAAGTTACTAAAACAGCGGATATCATTTATTTAAAAAATTGTTGACGAAATCTTATCATCGTAATATAATACATATATGTGATTTTGAAAGAGATAATCACAATTTGATAATTATGCCGATGTGGCGGAATTGGCAGACGCGCGGGACTCAAAATCCCGTGTCCATTAGGACGTGTCGGTTCGACCCCGACCATCGGTACTACATAAGACTGTACATTTCATATTGTTGAAGTGTACAGTTTTTTTATTGTGGAGATAGTATATGCTGAAAAAACGTAGGCCTAGAGCGTGGAACAGAAAGTGCATTTTCGTAAAAGGTTTGAGCTGTCCCCACGTATCGAGTTTGTGAATGAGGCGTTTAGGATTTGAGCAGAATTGCTTCCAAAAGTTGATAGAGATGTAAAAATTCTAGCAACAATAGAAATTTCACAGTAACTGATTGATATGTTCGCCACTTTTCAAGTGAGTCATGTATCTCATCCGCATTGCAGAGATACTACGGCAAAGGTAATATCTAAAATTTTGATAGTACTTTCAAAGTTTGTTAAATCGCATTTTCACTTCAAATGCCTACTGCCGTTTATGATTTTTACTCACTGATTTATGAAGATTTTTCCTGTATTACAGTATTCCTATTACATTACTTCGACATTTTGAAATTGTGTATGGGCGCTACATAATATGGCAAATGTGTTTATCATTCTGTCATTGTCGTTGGTACAGAAATCAATAATATAATTGATTTCTGTACCACAGCGAGGTTGTGAGAGAAGCGTTTAGGGTTTGAGCAGAACAATAACGATGAGCAAAATCGCTTTTCAGATTTTGTCGAATCGTGACGTTCTGTCGAAAACGCTGCTTCTCGAACACTGACAATGCCATTATAGATTAGGAAAACACATTTTCACTTTTCCACTTCAGACACCTACTACGTCCATTTATAAGATCACACCATTATTAAAACACGCTTCAACTCTCATTCCCTAAAAAGCACTCATTAAGTATTCCGAGTGTCAACACCTCTTCTCTCCTTACAAACACAGTTAAGTAAAAGGATTCATTTAAATAGGTACTTTTAAGATAACCATAACTAGCTACTATGTCGTGGCATCGACTCATTAAATACGAGGTACCTCTTTATTAACTTAACTGTCCTAACTCGACATATACCATAGCACTTTGCCCAATAAAGATACGATAATATACAAAAACGTACAACCCATCAAGATTGTACGCTTCGACATGCCTAGCTATTTCTACACATATGAAATTATAATAAAAATAAAACTAGGTACTTTAAATTATCTATCCACCACAGAAGATGGACAGCCGAAATTAAGCAGCCTAAAAAGACAACAAAAAAACCGTCCTGCAACATCAGAATAACAATCCTCTGTATCGGTTCGGCAAACATTTAAAATAAATAATGGAGCGGAAGATAGGACTTACACCTATACCTCTTTCCGGGAAGGAAAGTATTCTGAAATTGAAATACTCCCGCATATTTAAAATATGGAGCGGAAAACAGGACTTACACCTGTACCTCTTTCCGGGAAGGAAAGTGTTCTAAAATTAAACTATTCCCGCATGTATAATTGATGGAGGCGGCAACCGGATTTGAACCGGTGAATAGGGGTTTTGCAGACCCCGGCCTTACCACTTGGCTATGCCGCCAAAAGGAACTGGGCTAGCTGGATTCGAACCAGCGAGTGACGGAGTCAAAGTCCGTTGCCTTACCGCTTGGCTATAGCCCATTAATAATAACTTTAAGGGCGGCTGATGGGAATCGAACCCACGAGTGTCGGAACCACAATCCGATGCGTTAACCACTTCGCCACAGCCGCCATGGCAGGGGCAGTAGGAATCGAACCCACATCAAAGGTTTTGGAGACCTCTATTCTACCGTTGAACTATGCCCCTATTAAGGATGGTGGAGGGGGGCAGATTCGAACTGCCGAACCCGAAGGAGCGGATTTACAGTCCGCCGCGTTTAGCCACTTCGCTACCCCTCCACGTATGTAATTAAAAAAGAAATGGTGCCGGCCAGAGGACTTGAACCCCCAACCTACTGATTACAAGTCAGTTGCTCTACCAATTGAGCTAGGCCGGCACAAATAAAAATGGTGGTTCAGGACGGAATCGAACCGCCGACACAAGGATTTTCAGTCCTTTGCTCTACCGACTGAGCTACTGAACCATAATAATGGCGG
>NZ_JXWY01000108.1 GCF_000934465.1 Staphylococcus microti
AAAATACGACGTTTAACTCGTATGATTGAGAATTTTTATTCCCACTTTGAAAATATTCTAATCCTGCACTTTTGATAGGCGTTAGAATCTCTAGAAGCGGTTGCGGGTCAGGGCTTAACACCCTTTCTCCTATTATGTTTGGACGTGCTTCTAAAAGTAACTCGAACTCTCGCTTATAACCACCATCTTCTAAATCAGCGATAACTTCATCTATTTCTTTTTGGA
>NZ_JXWY01000109.1 GCF_000934465.1 Staphylococcus microti
TCTTTGGTTTTGTCGGTCGGATGAACTAAGTTCAGACCGAACCTCAAACCCCAACGACGATGGTGGTTATAAGCGAGAGTAGAAGCATGTCCAAACATTATAGAAGAAAGGGGGTTAAGACCTGACCCGTAACCACTTTGAAAATAAAAATTCTCGATCATACGAGTTAAACGTCTCATTTTCAAAAGAACTAGCATTCATGAGAAGAGCGTTACTAGAAGGTTG
>NZ_JXWY01000110.1 GCF_000934465.1 Staphylococcus microti
TAAAAAAACTGCGATAATATCAGTAAGATAATAAGAACTAATAAATTTGTTTTAGGAAAAGCTACTATATAAGCTGCTGAAACTAAAGAAAAAGGTGCACAAATAGTGGCTGGATTGGGTTTTACTAATGATTGTAAAGGATGTATTCTTACTCGTTTGAAAACAACAGGTAGAACCAAACAAGTTGCTAAAAAACCATAAATAACTGTTGTTTGGCCAATCCAA
>NZ_JXWY01000015.1 GCF_000934465.1 Staphylococcus microti
CTTTTTGTGATAGTCCAACAGCTCTTGGTTGTATATTGTTGTTTTGGTCATTTAAGTACATTTGTTTGTCTTCTTCGCTTTCAAAGAAGATTTTGTCTCCATTTTCTTCGGTAATTGAAATATCATTTGTTGTTATATCTTGGTCGTAAGTGGCTAACTGAGAATTATCTTGTGTTTCTGCATTGGCAACTGACTGTGTTTTTAGTAGATTAAAACTAAGTAAACAAGCGAATAAAATACATAGTATCAATTTGTTTTTCATTTTTTGTTCTCCTGTATTCTTTTATTTTTAGTGTTTTTTGTAATTATAACTTAAATGAGGAGGTTTTTTATGAAGTTTTTTAATTTTTTATTTGTTTTTGTTACCGCTTTTGTTTTAGCTGATTTTGGTATTATATATTGTCTATATACATGGAACTTAAATTTATGGGTTTTTGTTATTCCGTTGTTTCTTTTGATATTTTCATTAGTTTACTTGAAAGAATATAATCATCAAAAGCAAGATGAGAATAAACAATAGAGTTACTTTTATGCCGAGAAAACTTTTGTGCTTGGAACAGAGCTATATGTTATTACAGCTTGTCTGTAAAAGTTGGTGGGGTTGAATTGGGATTAAACCAAGTTAACACCAACTAAAAAACATATAGCTCAAAGGTTCCAAGTCAAAAGGAAATTGGAATAAATAATAAAAGAGCGTGCACTAGTCTGATTAGACTGTACACGCTCTTAGTGCTATATTATAGCTAAACTAAATAAAAAGAGTTACAGCACTCCCCGACCAAAGTTTGTGATGTAACGAAACGCTTTATCAACTTGTATGTTACTGTATCTAGTTTTTAAAATCAAGTTGATAAATTTGGAAGTGGTGTAACTCTTTTTCAATTAAAAATTGAAAAGGAGTTTTTATCTTGAATAACAAAATTAAGTTTGTTGAAGATGATGAAAAAAATATGGAAGAGTTGCAAAAATTTTTGATGAGTGGGTTGCCCGTTCCTTACTTGACATACGGGCAACTTAACAGACACATTGATAACTATACTAACGATTATAAATACAAGGTAAAAGCCTATAACGACGGGCGTTTAACTGTCATAAAATACAAAAATAAGCGTCAAAAACCTACTGTTTCTATCCACCAAAAAAAAGCGTTGGGCTCTTCTTCTTATTTGAGTGAGGATGAACGCTTAGATAATCAAAGAAGATATATGTTTAAAGTGAAAACAAAGATTAAAGACTTAGTTTTAAATAATCACTTTGATATGTTTTGGACTCTTACTTTTGATCCAAAAAAATGTATTGAATCAGTTGAAGATGAATATCGCTTTTTTGAAATGCGGAAGTGGTTAGATAAAATGCGTAAAAGACATTCTAGGAAAAGTGATAAGCCATTTATGTACATAGCTATCCCAGAAAGGCATAAGAGTGGTTTAATACATTGGCATATGGTAACTGGCAATTTGGAACCTAATTTAATTGATTCAGGTAAAACGTATAAAAAGCAAAAGATTTATAATTGTATTGATTGGGAGCATGGTTTTTCGAATGTGCAAATGATGCGTTCTAAATCAAAAATAAGTAGTTATGTAACAAAGTATATTACAAAAGACTTATTAAATACGCCAGCACGTAAGAATAAGCGTAAGTACTGGAGTAGCAATAATTTAACTTTGCCAACTGTGTATGGCGTTTCAGATGATTCTGTAATGAGTTTTATGCATGATGAATATGATAGAGTCGTAGAACCTAATTATAGTACAGATGTGTGTGATATTTGGGTGTTTAGAGTAAGG
>NZ_JXWY01000111.1 GCF_000934465.1 Staphylococcus microti
CTTACTTACATGATGCGCTTAAGTTTGTTCTGAAGAATTGTTCTAATGATCTTATTTATGACTTCTATGTCTTTCTAATGTTTGATGAAAGTATTGGTAACCTTGGTTCTGTGATATCGTCTGACGCAATAAATCGCCTAAATGATAAATATGACACTAAATTTGAAGCTGAGTTTGACTTTGATAATGAGAGATTGGAACAGCTGGGGGATTTTGATATTGGATTAATGGATAATCTCCCGTTTTAACGTATGCTTCAAATTGATTTGGTGATAACTTTGCGCGCCCC
>NZ_JXWY01000112.1 GCF_000934465.1 Staphylococcus microti
TGATGTATTTATTTGAACGTCATGTTCAAGATAAAGCAATTTCCAAGTTCATTCGTAGAAGTTTACAAGTTGGGGCAATTGACCTCAACGGTAGCTATAAAAGTAGAGAAATTGGTGCGCCACAAGGTGGCGTTATATCACCACTACTATGTAACATCTATCTACATGAATTAGATAAAGAACTGGAAAAACGTGGACATCGTTTTGTTCGTTATGCCGATGATTTTGTCATCTTTGTGCGTTCAAAACGAGCAG
>NZ_JXWY01000113.1 GCF_000934465.1 Staphylococcus microti
CTACTATGTAACATCTATCTACATGAATTAGATAAAGAACTGGAAAAACGTGGACATCGTTTTGTTCGTTATGCCGATGATTTTGTCATCTTTGTGCGTTCAAAACGAGCAGGTCAACGTGTCATGGAAAGTGTGACAAAATTCATCGAAAAAGACCTTAAACTTATTGTAAATAAGGAAAAGAGTAAAGTAGGTGCAGTCACACGTTTAAAGTTCTTGAGTTGTCTAATGACCAAAGTA
>NZ_JXWY01000114.1 GCF_000934465.1 Staphylococcus microti
TTAGTTTTAGCAGCGTTTAATAAACGAGGGTATTCTAAAGGTTCAAGAAGCATTCATATGACCCTCTTACAACAAGGTATTATCATGAATCGTAAGAAGATTGTTAGACTTATGAAGAAGTTTAACTTAGTATGTCCGATAAGAAAAGCAAATCCATATAAACAAGCCATGAAGTATTCCACTGAACAACGTGTGAAAGATAACTTAGTGAAACGTCATTTCAAAATGGGTGGTCCTAAAACAATT
>NZ_JXWY01000115.1 GCF_000934465.1 Staphylococcus microti
ATCATACTCTGCAATTGGTATTGACTTGGGTATTACGAATTTTGCGATCTTTTCTGATGGTCAAAAAATTGATAATCATAAATTCACGGCTAAAATGGAAAAGAAACTCAGATGTGAACAACGTAAGTTGTCAAAGCGTGCTTTGTTAGCTAAAAAGAGGGGTGTCAACCTCTTTGAAGCAAAGAACTATCAAAAACAAAAACGAAAAGTAGCGCGATTACATGA
>NZ_JXWY01000116.1 GCF_000934465.1 Staphylococcus microti
CATATGTGTAATCTTCCATAAAGGTTTGAACATCTTTTTTTATTTCGGCATTTTTTTGATGTTTCTCAATTTCGTATTGATTAAACTGCAACTTAACAGGGACTGTTTTCTCACCTTTTTCTAATGCAGGCGCTTCTACTAAGTTTGTTTTAAATGTTTTACCATCAACGATTGCTTGTGCAAAGATATTTAATTTAGCATTTGGTTTATACGGCCCATATAGAT
>NZ_JXWY01000117.1 GCF_000934465.1 Staphylococcus microti
AATTAACCATAATAATCAACATAAAGAAGAAAACAACAAGTTTTTGTAATAAAATGAAAACGTAAAAAATTTAAATAGTAAGAATTTCATTTCTTAGTATTAGCCTGAAAATACCCTTTATGTAAGAAACCTTCTCAAAAATCTTTGTTTATCTTAATTCTTTCATACGTCCCACAAAAACTCCACCCATGTCTTTGTGTCTTTTTCTACTAAAACACTTAGATA
>NZ_JXWY01000118.1 GCF_000934465.1 Staphylococcus microti
TGTAAGAAGAAACCTTTCTGATTTCCTCTTACATTTTATTTGTTAGACAGTCTGACGCTTGGTGGTGTGAGAGGACGAATAGTCAACTAATGGCTATTCTCCTACTCGATTTAAATTAGATATAAATTTAAAAGATCACATTATCTTAACTCCGCCTATAATACCATCAGTTTCTATTGGTAGTGTGAATTAATATATTATATTTTTTATATATTAAAATTGCCCTTTTTTTATTTTTGTGTCTATTAACAATTATAAAAGAAGTTTTATATATAACA
>NZ_JXWY01000119.1 GCF_000934465.1 Staphylococcus microti
AGTTTAACTTTGATAATGAGAGATTGGAACAGCTGGGGGATTTTGATATTGGATTAATGGATAATCTCCCGTTTTAACGTATGCTTCAAATTGATTTGGTGATAACTTTGCGAGCCCCATTTGAAAACGGTCATTATTGTAGTAATCAATGTAATCATCTACAAGTTCTGCCAATTCTTCAAAATGATGAATATCTTTCAACCCTTTGATTTCATCTTTCATATG
>NZ_JXWY01000016.1 GCF_000934465.1 Staphylococcus microti
GATATAGTCTAAATTTGTACGCTTTCAATCGTTCCATTAGATACACCACCTATCTATTTATGATTATTCGCTTGATTGGGGAAAACTTTGAACATAATGTGTATAGGGTCTTTATCATAATGCCACGCAACTAAAGTGATTAGATATTTCATTATCAATTACTTGTCTACGCTATTTCGTTGCCAAAATAAGAGGATAGTGAAGAAGGTATTATAAATGACTATTTGTATCTAATGCCATTGTAATATTAACGCTTATGTAGAATGAAAATAACACAAGTAAAACAAAAAGGCAATTCGCCATGTATATCGATTTTCAAGTTACCAAAAGTAACCACTATACTGGACGGCATTCATCACCCACCTATAGAGGAGAGCGACTTCTGCCTAAACTAAGTTAAAAATTATCCCCGTTTAGTTGTTTAGAATCAGCTAAAATAGTGTATGATAACTATAAAAGCATGAAAAACATAAAAGGGATGGATGTTTTCAATGACAAAAAGTAAGCGCTTTGATGATATTACTATACAATTATATGACACGCAATACCGAGACGCATTAGCACATTTTGAGTTAAGTGAGCGCCAACGTATTTATTCATCGCTACCGTTAGAAGTGTTGGATGACGCATTAACGGATGAGAATCGTGTGGCGAATGTTGTATTGAATGACGAACAAGAAGTGATTGGCTTTTTCGTGTTGCACAAACATTATCAGCATGAAGGCTATGATACGCCGAAAGAGGTTGTTTATGTGCGTTCGTTATCTGTCAATGAGCGTTTTCAAGGACATGGTTATGGAACGAAAATGATGATGATTTTACCGCAATATGTTCAAGATATTTTTCCAGACTTTAACCATTTGTATTTAGTCGTGGATGCAGAAAATGAAGCGGCGTGGAATGTGTATGAACGTGCGGGCTTTATGCATGCGGCAACAAAAGAAGAAGGTCCGATTGGCAAAGAGCGTTTGTACTATTTAGATTTAGATGCGAAGTACGTTTCGTCACTTAAACTGCAATACAATGACAATTCAAAAGCTGGCACAATTGATGTCGTTGATTTAATGTTGAATGGCACGAAAGTCGGTTTTATCGCACTTGAGCAATTTGCGCAACGTCTCATTATTCGTTCGGTGTATGTGTATGAAGCGTATCAAGCAACAGGCGTCGCACAAAATGCTTTGAGACAACTTGCGACGTATGTACGCAAACAATTTGAAGGTGTGACGGCAATCGAAGTGACGCTTTTCGGACCGAATCATCAGTTGAAACCGCTGTTTGAAAAAAGCAATTTTGTTGAGACGTTAGTGACGGAAGATTATCGTACATTTGAAAAGTATGTCAACTACTAAACAAAAGAAAAATAAAAAGTACTTTGTAAAACATTGCGAAAAGCGTGACAGTCATTTATAATCTATTTTTGTTATAGTTATAAACGTGACACATTATGAGAATGCTGTGTTACTTACACAATATCTGGATAGAATAAATGCGAATCTTTGAAAGGAAGATATGCTGATGAAATTACAAGATTACACACAAGAAATGATGGATGAAAAATCATTTATCGACATGGCTTATACATTGCTTAGCGAACAAAACGAAACAATGAACTTGTACGACATTATCGATTCATTTAAACGCATCGGTCATTACGAAGATGCAGAAATTGAAAATCGTGTCGTTCAATTTTACACAGATTTAAATACAGATGGTCGCTTTTTAAGTGTCGGTGACAACGTATGGGGTCTCCGTGACTGGTATTCAGTAGACGATATTGAAGAAAAGATTGCACCAACAATTCAAAAATTTGATATTTTAGATGAAGATGACGAAGAAGATCAAAACTTAACGTTACTTGGCGAAGATGATTCAGAAGGCGATGTGAATATTCCAAATCGCACGGATGACCAAGAAGAGTTAGATGATCCTGAAGATGAACGTGTTGAAGATGAGATTGAAGAGTCGGATCTCGTTGTAGAAGAAGATGAAGCAGACATCGACGAAACATACGAAGATGACGATGAACTAGAAGACGATGAATTAGAAGAAGCGTAGGACAGCGGTTCTATGCCACGACAAAAAAATTAATAATTCGTTTCGGAAGTTTATTGACTTTTCATGTCAAAGTGATAAAATTTTATTCGGGCTCCTTTAATTAGGACGATTGAATAAACCGATACGTCAGAAGTTGAACGTAATTCACTTCTACTATTGATAGAGCTGTGTGATAGCACAGTAGACGTAACGTTCCCCCTTGCAAATAACCATTGTGAGAGGGAACTTTTTTTATTTTAAGCGTGGTTGAGTCAACCCATTACTTTGGTAGGGCGTAATGCAAGTACTGATAACTGTTGAGGAGGATTTTTACATGACTAAATTTATATTTGTAACGGGTGGCGTCGTATCATCACTCGGTAAAGGGATTACTGCTGCATCACTTGGACGTTTATTAAAAGATAGAGGACTTAAAGTGACGATTCAAAAGTTTGACCCTTATTTGAACGTCGATCCGGGTACAATGAGTCCGTATCAACACGGGGAAGTATTCGTGACAGATGACGGTGCAGAAACAGACTTAGACTTAGGTCACTACGAGCGTTTTATTGATATTAACTTAAACAAATACTCAAACGTAACAGCAGGTAAAGTGTATTCACACGTACTACAAAAAGAGCGTCGTGGCGATTATTTAGGTGGAACTGTTCAAGTCATTCCACATATTACAAACGAGATTAAGTCACGCTTATTGCTAGCTGGAGAAAGTACGAATGCAGATGTTGTCATCACTGAAATTGGTGGAACAACAGGGGACATCGAATCTTTACCGTTCATCGAAGCGATTCGTCAAATTCGTAGCGATTTAGGTAGAGAGAATGTTATGTACGTTCACTGTACGTTATTGCCATACATTAAAGCAGCAGGCGAAATGAAAACAAAGCCGACACAACATAGTGTTAAAGAATTACGTGGTTTAGGCATTCAACCAGACCTTATCGTTGTGCGTACAGAATATGAAATGACACAAGATTTGAAAGACAAAATTGCGTTATTCTGTGATATTGATAAGAAGAGTGTTATCGAATGTCGTGACGCAGAGTCATTATATGAAATTCCATTACAATTAAGTCGTCAAGATATGGACGATATCGTTATTGAACGCTTAGGTTTAGAAGTTGAGCGTGACACACAATTAGATGAGTGGAAACATTTATTAGATGTCGTGAACAACTTAGAAGGTAAAGTAACAATCGCATTAGTCGGTAAATACGTAGCGTTACAAGATGCGTATTTATCAGTTGCTGAAGCATTGAAACATGCTGGTTATCAGTTTATGAAAGATATCGAAATTCGTTGGATTGACTCAAGTGAAGTGACTGACGAAAATGCAGCATCATACTTCCACGATGTTGATGGTATTTTAGTGCCAGGTGGTTTCGGTTTCCGTGCGAGTGAAGGTAAAATTTCAGCAATTAAATATGCGCGTGAAAACAAAGTGCCATTCTTCGGTATTTGCTTAGGTATGCAACTTGCGACAGTTGAATATGCACGTCACGTTGTTGGTTTACAAGACGCACATTCAGCAGAGTTAGATCCAAATACACCGTACCCAGTCATTGACTTATTACCGGAACAAAAAGATATTGAAGATCTTGGTGGTACATTGCGTTTAGGTTTATATCCTTGTGACATTAAAACGGGTACATTAGCTGAAAAAATCTACGGTCAAACGTCAATTGAAGAACGTCACCGTCACCGTTATGAATTCAATAATGAGTATCGTGAGCGTTTAGAAGAAGCGGGTATGATCTTCTCAGGTACAAGCCCAGACGGTCGCTTAGTAGAAATGGTTGAGTTAGCAGACCACCCATTCTTTATTGCGTGTCAGTTCCACCCAGAATTTTTATCACGTCCAAATCGTCCACAACCCATCTTCAAAAACTTTATTGAAGCATGTGTGACATTACAAAATAAATAGTCGTTATCATACTGGAAACAATGTTTATATAGCAGTGTTTCCAGTATTTTTGTATAAAAAAGTAATTTTTAAACGATAAAAGTGTAATCGTTTGCAAAAATAGCGTGATTGATATTGACAAACAATTTATCAGTCTTTAAAATCTATATGACTTATTTTTTATAATATAACATCATGATTGGAGGCTTTTTGTACATGTTCAACTTTTTGAAACCACCAAAACCTGCACAACCAGTAGCAGACCAACATGTTGATGAAACGTATAAAAAATTACGTTTTCAAGTGTTTATGGGGATTTTTATTGGTTATGCAGGTTATTATTTATTGCGTAAAAACTTCTCAATCGCTATGCCGTACTTAACGGAGCAAGGTTTTTCGACAACTGGTTTAGGTTTTGCGTTATCAGCAATTTCCATTGCTTACGGTATTAGTAAGTTTGTTATGGGAACGGTAAGTGACCGAAGTAACGCACGTATTTTCTTAGTATTAGGTTTAATTTTGACAGCGATTGTCAATTTATTAATGGGATTTGTTCCAGCATTTACATCAGGCATCACAATTATGTTTATCATGCTATTTTTGAACGGCTGGTTCCAAGGTATGGGTTGGCCGCCTTCAGGTCGTGTTCTCGTACACTGGTTTAGCGTGAGTGAGCGTGGTAGTAAGACCGCAATTTGGAACGTTGCACATAACGTTGGTGGCGGTTTGATGGCACCATTTGCTATTTTCGGTGTCTATTTAATGTCTGTCTTAGGGTTTGACTATATGAAAGGTTACGAAGGGATTTTTATTTTCCCAGCAGTTGTAGCGATTGTCGTAGCTATTATTTCATACTTCCTCATTCGTGATACGCCGCAATCAGTTGGTTTACCACCGATTGAAGTTTATCGCAATGACTACCCAACGAAAGACAAAACAACATTTGAAACAGAATTAACAACAAAAGAAATTTTATTCAAATACGTATTAAACAATAAATGGGTTTGGATTATTGCCATTGCAAATATCTTTGTATACTTCGTTCGTTACGGTGTACTTGACTGGGCACCACTTTACTTAAGTGACGTCAAACATTTTGATGTAAAAGGCTCAAGCTGGGCGTACTTCCTATACGAATGGGCTGGTATTCCAGGTACATTGCTATGTGGTTGGTTATCAGACAAAGTATTCAAAGGGCGTCGTGGACCAGCAGGCTTTATCTTTATGATCGGTGTAACGATTGCCGTTGCGGTTTATTGGTTAAACCCAGCAGGACATCCACTTGTAGATAACCTGGCATTAGTAACAATCGGTTTCTTAATTTATGGTCCGGTTATGTTAATCGGTTTACAAGCGTTAGACTATGTACCGAAAAAAGCAGCCGGTACAGCCGCTGGATTAACTGGATTATTCGGTTATTTAGGTGGTGCTGTGATGGCAAACATCATCATGGGTATCGTTGTAGATAACATGGGATGGGATGCAGGCTTTATCTTATTATTAGTTGTAAGTATCCTTGCAACAATCAGCTTTATCTTTACATGGAATAAACGTGGACAAGAAGTTGTACATTAATTCAATATCGTGTAAGCGTAGCGCGTAAAAATTAACGCATTAAAAAAAGTAACGTATCGTGTGTAAAAAATACATGGATACGTTACTTTTTTGTTTTAGAGGTCTAAGTCTCGAATCATTTCAATCATTTGCGTGTAGATTTCATAATAAATGTAGTTCAATGAAATCATATGGGGAACGACGACTTTATCGTAATCTTCGGTAAAGACGAGTGGACGCGGTGTACATAGATCAATAAAGTGTACGAGATGATCGGGGATGTCAATATCCGTTGGCTTATTTGTAATGACAACGACGTCTAAACCGTCTGCAATCAGTTGTGAGACATCTTCCGCCATCTCTTTCGTATAATGTGCACCGAATAATAAGATGCGGTCAGTAGAATCTAATGCATCAAATGACGATAATGACGCAAGTGCACGACTCGATTTAAACTTTTCTTCACTATGTAGTATATAATCTTCAAAAGCCTTAACATCGCCATAACCTTTTACGTAAATATGGCCTTCACCACCAATCGCTTGAATCAAACTTTGTGCAGCCATTTGTATATCAAGAGATTGTGCATCTAAGCGATTAAAGACACCCGTTAATTGAGTAGTTAGCATTTTTGACACGAAGATTCATCTCCTCAAAATAAATCATTTATGGTTAAAGATATGCGTTTATTCTATAGAAATTATGAATAATTAGCAATGACAAAAAAATGGCTACGCTTACATTTTTAAAATGAGATTTTTTTCACAAAAACGCCTATTTTCAAGTTGATTTCGTATGCATTCACGCCTAGATTTTGCTATACTGTATTTATAAAAATTAGTGCAAAAGCACTCAAGGAGGAACTTACATGCCTTTAGTTTCAATGAAAGAAATGTTAATCGACGCGAAAGAAAATGGCTATGCAGTAGGTCAATACAACTTAAACAACTTAGAATTCACGCAAGCTATTTTACAAGCATCACAAGAAGAAAATGCACCAGTTATTTTAGGTGTTTCTGAAGGTGCTGGTCGTTACATGGGTGGTTTCTACACAGTTGTTAAAATGGTAGAAGGTTTAATGCACGATTACAATATTACAGTACCAGTGGCAATTCACTTAGACCACGGTTCAAGCTTCGAAAAATGTAAAGAAGCAATCGATGCAGGTTTCACATCTGTTATGATCGACGCTTCACATGAACCATACGAAGATAACGTTAAAATTACTAAAAAAGTAGTTGAATACGCACATGAGCGCGGTGTTTCAGTAGAAGCAGAATTAGGTACTGTTGGCGGTCAAGAAGACGACGTAGTTGCTGACGGTGTAATCTATGCAGATCCAATCGAATGTCAAAACTTAGTTAAAGAAACTGGTATTGATACATTAGCACCAGCGTTAGGTTCTGTACACGGACCTTACAAAGGTGAACCAAACTTAGGTTTCAAAGAAATGGAAGAAATTGGTTTATCAACTGGTTTACCATTAGTATTACACGGTGGTACTGGTATCCCAACACATGATATTAAAAAATCAATCTCATTAGGTACAGCTAAAATTAACGTAAACACTGAAAACCAAATCGCTTCAGCGAAACGCGTTCGCGAAGTATTAGCTGCAGACACAGAAGTATACGATCCACGTAAATACTTAGGACCTGCACGCGAAGCAATTAAAGAAACAGTTGTTGGTAAAATCCGCGAGTTTGGTACTTCAAACAAAGCAGACAACTTCAAAGCTTAATTGTTGATGTTAAAAAGTGTAAAATAAAGTTTAAAACATATAAAGGCTGGGAAACCTTATCTTTGGATATTGTTTCCCAGCTTTTGTCGATTTGTGGCTTTTTGTATAAGCGCGTAACTTTGATGTTCAGAAGTAGCTAAATAATATCCATCGTTTAGGATTGCGTAGTGAACAAATTAAACAGTGTTTTTATGCTTTATCGGGCTGTTTGAAATGAGAATGCTTTCCTTACAACACAAGCAAATTAATAATTTAATGAATTAGATAATTTTGTTGTAAATAATACATTTTACAATTTGAAAGTTTTTACATTACAATGTGAATAAATATGGTATTCTAGGGTTATATAAGAGATGGAAAAGGAGTTCTGAAGCATGGCACAAGAAGTAATTAAAATTAGAGGTGGCCAAAAGTTAAAGGGGAAGGTTGAAATCAGTGGTGCCAAAAATAGTTCGGTTGCTATTATACCTGCTGCATTAATGGCTGAATCTCCTGTCACATTAGATGGCTTGCCAGAAATATCTGATGTAAAGACATTAGTTAGTTTACTTGAGGACTTGAACATAAAAACAGATTTAGCAGATGGGACGTTGAATATTGATCCGACACATATTGAAAATGCACCGCTTCCGAACAACAAAGTAGAATCGTTACGTGCGTCATACTATATGATGGGGGCAATGCTCGGGCGCTTTAACAAATGTGTCATCGGTTTACCAGGGGGCTGTCCATTAGGGCCACGACCGATTGATCAACATATTAAAGGATTCAAAGCGTTAGGTGCGAAGATTGATGAGTCGAATCCAACATCTATGAAATTAGAAGCTGAGCGCTTAGTTGGGGCGAATATTTATTTAGATATTGTCAGTGTTGGTGCGACGATCAATATTATGTTAGCTGCGACACGTGCAGAAGGGCAAACAATTATTGAAAATGCAGCGAAAGAACCAGAAGTGGTTGATGTTGCGAACTTCTTAAATAGCATGGGCGCTAAAATTTCAGGTGCTGGTACGAGTACGATTAAAATTACAGGCGTTTCAACTTTATCAGGCAGCAGACATAGCATTATTCCAGATCGTATTGAAGCTGGTACATACATGTGTATTGCGGCGGCAAGTGGCGAAGAAATGATGATTGATAACATTATTCCGGAACATGTTGAGCCGTTAACTGTTAAGTTGAAAGAACTTGGTGTTAAAATTGAAACAGGCGATGATTATATGGTGGTCAAAGCTGCGGCACCATACAAAAATGTAGATATTAAAACACTAGTGTATCCGGGATTTGCGACGGATTTACAACAACCGATTACACCATTACTATTCCTTGCAGACGGACCAAGCTTTGTCACTGAGACAATTTATCCTGAGCGTTTTAAACATGTTGCAGAATTACAAAATATGAATGCAGCTATTACTGCTGATCAAGGGACAGCAACGATTAAGCCGTCACAATTAGTAGGTGCAGAAGTATATGCGAGTGATTTGCGTGCAGGTGCATGTTTAATTATTGCAGGTTTAATTGCAGAAGGTGTCACAACGATTTACAACGTACGCCATATTTACCGTGGCTATTCTAACATTGTGGAAACATTAAAAGGTTTAGGTGCTGATATTTGGACGGAACAGCAAGTCTAATCGTTTAGATGGGTGCCACGACAGTTTATTAAGTGAGGCGATCATCATGGAAGTATGTCCATATATTGAAGAAACATTTAAAATTTTAGGACGCAGTTGGAATGGGCTTATTTTACATTATTTAGAAAAATGTCCGGATAAAAATGCCCATTTTTCAGATATGAAACGTGATTTACAGCCTATTACAAATCGTGCGTTATCTTTAAAGCTTTCTGAGTTAGCAGACGCACAGTTGCTCACGAAGGAAGTTATCTCAGAAAATCCACCTTCCGTTTGCTATCACTTAACGGAAAAAGGGAGTGCGTTAGCAGTAGCGCTCAAACCTTTAGAAGATTGGGCTCATACACATATGGAGCTGAAACGTGAAGCGAACTAAGAAGTTGCATAGAAAATAATTTATCATTTGAGACATTGAAATCTTGTAAAAAGGTTGCAATGTCTCATTTTTGATTTTGGACATAGGCACGAGCAGTTGAAGTTTCATCGTAATTAAAAAAGGTTATAATAAAACTATGATTTATAAAAAGGGGTGTCTATTTATGTTAAACAAGACGAAGCAATACATTAACGGTGCATGGGTGGAAAGTGAAAGTGGCGAGACGATTGACGTCATTAACCCAGCAACCGAAGAAGTATTCGGACAAATCGCAAAAGGTAACAAGGCTGATGTAGACAAAGCGGTTCAAGCAGCGAAAGATGTTTATGTTACGTTCCGACATACGCCTGTTGAAGAACGTCGTGCAATGTTAGGTCGTATTGTAGAAGGCTATAAAGCACGCAAACAAGACCTTATTGATGTTATGACATTAGAGTTAGGCTCACCTGTAACAAAGTCTGATCAAGTACAGTATGAGCGAGGGCTTATGCACTTTCAAGCTGCTTACGATGCATTAGAAACATTTGAGTTTGAGGAACGCCGTGGCGATAACCTCATCGTGAAAGAAGCAATTGGTGTGGCAGGTTTAGTGACACCATGGAACTTCCCGACGAACCAAACATCATTGAAAATAGCTGCGGCATTTGCGGCAGGGTCACCCGTCGTGTTGAAACCGTCAGAGATAACACCATTTGCTGCCATTATTCTAGCAGAAATTTTTGAAGAAGCGGGTGTACCAAAAGGTGTATTCAATCTTGTCAATGGTGATGGCGAAGGTGTAGGCACACCGTTAAGTCAACATCCAGACATCCGCATGGTTTCGTTCACAGGATCTGGTCCGACAGGTTCAAAAATTATGGAACAAGCGAGCAAAGATTTCAAAAAAGTATCATTGGAATTAGGTGGTAAATCGCCGTTTATTATTTTAGATGATGCGGATTTAGATGAAGCCGTTCAAGCTGCTGTAGGTGCTGTTGTTAATAATACCGGACAAGCATGTTCAGCCGGAACGCGTACACTTGTGCCAGAAAGCTTAAAAGATGCCTTTTTAGAAAAAGCTGTTACAGCAATGTCAAACGTGAAAGTAGGAGATCCGCAATTAGCTGAAACAGAAGTTGGACCAATTGTAAGTGAGAAACAATACAAACAAGTTCAAAGTTATATTCAAAAAGGGATTGATGAAGGTGCGACACTTGTACATGGTGGCTTAGGGAAACCAGATGGCTTAACAACTGGTTATTTTGTAAAACCGACGATTTTTGCAGATGTGGATAACAAAATGACGATTGCACAAGAAGAAATCTTCGGTCCAGTAATGTCAGTTATCACATATAAAGACCTTGATGAAGCGATTGAAATTGCGAATGATACTAAATATGGTTTAGCCGGTTATCTCTTTGGTCAAGATCAAGAAACATTGAGAAGACTTGCACGTGAAATTGAAGCAGGCTTAATCGTCGTCAATGAAGCACCGCGTTTACCAGATTTGCCATTTGGTGGTTATAAACAATCTGGTATTGGTCGTGAATGGGGCGACTACGGTATTGATGAATTTTTAGAAGTAAAAGCAATTGCAGGTTTTTATCGTTAGGCGTAACGATATAACACTGCGCTATGGTAAAGGTAGGACAATTTTATCTGGTATAGATAGAAATTTTGTCTTGCCTTTATTATTTTTTATAAAAAATGTACACAAATAAGACACAAAATCCCGTATAATAGAAGTGAGAAAATAATTACAAAATGTCTTATTTGAGTGATTTATGTCAAAGATTTCCAAAATTTTGTTTGCCATATTTCGTAGGCTATTGTATGTTATTTTACATAGTTGAATAAAAATTAAAAATGAAATGAGTGTGTTACATGTCTACAAGGGATACTAGGGAGAGAACTTCACCACAGTATGAATCATTCCATGAGTTATACAAGAACAATACGACGAAAGCCCTGACAGAAAAAGCCAAGGCATTGAAGCTGGTCAACTACAGCAAGTTAAACAAAAAAGAACTTGTTTTAGCGATTATGGAAGCACAAATGGAAAAAGACGGCAACTATTATATGGAAGGTATCTTAGATGATATCCAACCAGACGGATACGGTTTTTTAAGAACGGTTAACTATTCCAAAGGTGAAAAAGATATTTATATTTCTGCTAGCCAAATTCGACGTTTCGAAATTAAGCTTGGCGATAAGGTAACAGGGAAAGTACGTAAACCTAAAGAAAATGAAAAATATTATGGTTTATTACAAGTGGATTTTGTTAATGACCATAATGCCGAAGAAGTAAAGAAACGACCACACTTTCAAGCTTTAACACCCCTTTATCCAGATGAACGTATCAAATTGGAAACAACCCCTCAAAACTATTCAACGCGTGTTATGGATTTAGTAACACCGATTGGTCTCGGGCAACGTGGGTTAATTGTTGCACCACCTAAAGCGGGTAAGACGTCATTATTAAAAGAAATTGCGAATGCGATTGTTACGAACAAGCCGAAAGCCAAACTCTTTATTTTACTTGTCGGCGAGCGACCTGAAGAGGTAACAGACTTAGAGCGTTCTGTTGACGAAGCAGAGGTTGTGCATTCAACATTTGACGAACATCCGAAACACCATGTGAAGGTAGCGGAGTTACTATTAGAACGTGCGAAGCGTCTCGTTGAAATCGGCGAAGATGTCATTATTTTGATGGACTCGATTACACGACTTGCTCGTGCGTATAACCTTGTTGTGCCGCCAAGTGGTAGAACGTTGTCAGGTGGTTTAGATCCGGCATCATTACACGGTCCTAAAGCGTTTTTTGGTGCGGCACGTAATATTGAAGCAGGGGGCAGTTTGACAATTTTAGCGACAGCACTTGTTGATACAGGTTCACGTATGGATGATATGATTTATGAAGAGTTTAAAGGAACAGGTAACATGGAGTTACACTTAGATCGTCGTCTGTCAGAGCGTAGAATCTTCCCAGCGATTGATATTGTGCGCAGTTCTACACGTAAAGAAGAGTTGCTGATTCCGAAAAATGAATTGGACAGTTTATGGCAATTGCGAAATATGTTCTCTAATGCACCAGACTTTACTGAACGTTTCATGCGCAAATTGAAGCGTACGAAGTCTAACGAAGAATTTTTTGAAGAATTACAGAAGAGCGCGATAGAAAGTACGAAAACGGGGCGCCCAATTATTTAATTTAGTTAGAATAAGAAACCGTAGGAACTACGGGGATAGCTTGGTAAATAAGAGATACCACTGATAGTGAAAAAATAAACTATTAAGTACACTCTATTCCCAAGAAGCTCCCACTTCAAGCGTTAAAAACGCTATGTTTAGCAAAGTGGTGAGTAGTTCACAAAATAAATAATCGTGTATAGGGTTGCTTTTTGAATACACACCCTTTATAATAACTAAGTATTGGGTAAAAACTCACAAATAACTCTGTTCCAGATGGTTCAGGGCAAAGGAGCTGAAAAGAATGAAACAAGGAATTCATCCAGAATATCGTAAAGTTATCTTTTTAGATACAACTACTAACTTTAAGTTTTTAAGTGGATCAACAAAGACTACAAGTGAAACAATGGAATGGGAAGACGGTAACGAATATCCAGTAATTCGTTTAGATATTTCTTCTGATTCACATCCATTCTACACAGGACGTCAAAAGTTTGCTGCGGCAGACGGTCGTGTGGAACGTTTCAACAAAAAATTTGGTCTCAAATCAAACAACTAATGAACGTTCAAGCATTCTCATATCACTTGAGGATGCTTTTTTTAATGATTCAATGTACAGCGTGAATATTTAAAATAAAAAGTCGTTCAAATCAAACAATAGAACACCATGTTTTGATAAAAGATAAATTATAATGCGTAAAAAGTTATGATATAATAAAGTGATTTGTTTTAAAAAGGTGGATAGAAGTCATGTATGAAGCGTATCATTCCGGATGGATAGAATGTATTACTGGCAGTATGTTTAGCGGGAAATCAGAAGAACTGATTCGCCGTTTGCGCCGAGGCGTATATGCGAAACAAAAAGTGGTCGTCTTTAAACCAGTCATCGACGATCGATACCATAAAGAGAAGATTGTATCACATAATGGTAATGCAATAGAGGCAATTAATATTGCACGTGCCGAAGAGATAGCACAGTATGACTTAAAAGGCGTGGATATCGTCGGTATTGACGAAATTCAATTTTTTGACCGAGACATTGTAGATGTGGCAACGTCACTCGCGGAGCAAGGCTATCGTGTCATTACGGCGGGGTTAGATATGGATTTTAAAGGCGAGCCGTTTGACCCTGTGCCAGAAATGTTAGCGGTCAGTGAACATATCACGAAGTTACAAGCAGTTTGTGCGGTATGTGGGGCATCATCTAGCCGTACACAACGTTTGATTAATGGCAAGCCAGCAAAAGTGGACGATCCGATTATTTTAGTCGGTGCGAATGAAAGTTATGAACCGAGATGTCGTGCACACCATGTTGTGATGCCAAGTGACAAGCTAGAGGAGGAAAATCAATAATGTTTGATCAACTAGATATTGTAGAGGAAAGGTACGAACAGTTAAACGAATTGTTAAGTGATCCTGATATCGTTAGCGATTCGAATAAATTACGTCAGTATTCTAAAGAACAATCAGATCTTCAAAAAACGGTCGATGTGTATCGTCAATATAAACAAGTGAAAGAAGACAGCGAAGAAATTGAATTGATGATGGCGGAAACAGATGATCAAGACGAGATTGACATGTTAAAACAAGATGCTGATGAATTAAAAGCACGTATTCCAGAGTTGGAAGAACAACTTAAAATCTTACTGATTCCAAAAGACCCGAATGATGAGAAGGACGTTATCGTTGAAATCCGTGCAGCAGCAGGTGGCGATGAAGCAGCAATTTTCGCAGGAGACTTATTCCGCATGTATTCAAAATTTGCAGAGTCTCACAGCTTAAAAACTGAAATCGTAGAAGCGACAGAAAGTGATCATGGCGGTTATAAAGAAATCAGTTTCTCAGTATCTGGACAAGATGCGTACAGTAAATTGAAGTTTGAAAATGGTGCGCACCGTGTACAACGTGTGCCAGAAACTGAATCTGGCGGTCGTATTCATACGTCAACAGCAACGGTTGCGGTCTTACCAGAAGTAGAAGATGTTGAAATCGAGATTCGCAAAGAAGATTTACAAATTGATACGTACCGTTCAAGTGGTGCAGGGGGTCAGCACGTCAATACAACAGACTCTGCCGTACGTATTACCCACTTACCAACGGGTGTCATTGCGACATCATCTGAAAAATCACAAATTCAAAACCGTGAAAAAGCGATGAAAGTTTTAAAAGCGCGTTTATATGATATGAAGTTACAAGAAGAACAACAAAAATATGCGGCACAACGTAAGTCAGCTGTTGGTACGGGGGATCGTTCAGAACGTATCCGTACGTATAACTATCCACAAAGTCGTGTAACAGACCACCGTATCGGTTTAACATTACAAAAGTTAGACCAAATTATGGAAGGTAAGTTGGATGAAGTTATCGATGCGTTAACTATGCACGAACAAACTGAAAAATTGAAAGAGCTTAATAGCGGTGAGTTATAGACAGTGGCTGACAGAGGCTAAAAATCGTGCCACTGAAGCAGGACTTGAAGCAGCAGCCGTCGAATGGTTGCTGCTTGATTTGTTAGACTGGACACGTGTTACGTTGTTATGTGATGGTGACTTGGCGATGCTGGATATGGATGCACAACGCCTAGATCAAGGATTATCACGCTTTTTAGCAGGCGAGCCCGTACAGTATATTACAGGTAAGGCAACATTTTATGGTCGTGATTACGATGTCGACGCACGTGTGTTGATTCCACGCCCTGAGACAGAAGAAGTCGTTGCACAATTTTTACAAGTATGTCCGCAATCGGGTGTTGTTGCAGATATTGGCACAGGATCCGGTATCATCGCATTAACGGTGAAGCAAGAACGTCCTACTTTAGACGTCTGGGCAACTGATATTTCATCAGAAGCACTTGCGGTCGCACGTCATAATGCTAAGCGTCTTGACGTAGCTGTAAATTGGTTACAAGGGGACGTATTGGCACCTTTTATTGAACGTGATATACGCTTAGACGGATTGATTAGTAATCCGCCATATATCGGTACGGAAGAGTTAGATCAAATGGGGAAAGATGTTGTCGCCCATGAACCGCACCTTGCGTTATTTGTAGAACAAGCCGGTTATGCGATTTATGAACGTTTGTTGCAAGACTTGCCAAAAGTGATGAACAATGGTGCACCTGTTGTATTTGAAATCGGTTATCAGCAAGGCGAGACGTTGGCACAAATGGCGAAGCATATGTATCCGCACTTATCTCCACAAGTACTGACAGATATTAACGGACATCCACGTATTTTTTATATGACGTGGAAGGCAATACCATCAGAAAAATAAGGTTATGTCGCAGGCGATTTATGGATTCGTCTGTGCATAACCTTTTGTTTTGCAGTAAAATATAGAATGAGGAGAGGTGTTAAACTTGGTGAAAACAACTGTATGGGATGTACGTGATTACACGTCCAACCTAATAGATTATCCAAATTTATCAGAGATTATAGAGACCTATCAACAAGGTGGTTTGGTTGCATTGCCAACAGAAACAGTGTACGGATTAGGGGCAGATGCGACGAATGAACAAGCGGTTCAACGCATTTATGAAGCAAAAGGGCGCCCATCAGATAACCCGCTAATCGTCCATATTTATGATACAGATCAGTTAGATGATTTTGTGACACATGTATCGGAAACGACTGAAAAATTAATGGAAGCATTTTGGCCTGGGCCGATTACATTTATTTTGCCGCTTAAAGAAGGGTATCTATGTGACAGTGTGACGGGGGGGTTAAACTCCGTTGCCGTTCGTATGCCAAGTCACCCAGTTGCAAGAGCATTGTTGAAAGAAGTTGCATTGCCAATTGCCGCACCGAGTGCCAACTTGAGTGGGCGACCGTCACCAACGACTTTTGAACATGTGTATCACGATTTGAACGGTCGTATTGATGGGATAATTCAATCGACACAAAGTGAAGCTGGTTTAGAAAGTACGGTGTTAGACTGTACATCGTTTCCGTTTAGAATTGCGAGACCCGGCACGATTACGCGCAGTATGTTAAATGATATTTTACCGAATGGCATTGATGAGGCGCAGTTTGATCACAGTGACAAGCCGATTGCACCGGGCATGAAATATAAACATTACGCACCAGAAACGCCATTGAAAATTTTTAACACACTGAATCAATCCATTGATACGGCAGAACATGATTGGTCACGCACTGCATTTCTTTTACCTGAAAGTTTCGTGCATTTTGTACCAAAAGCGGTACATGTGATGGTTCTGAGCAAAACAGATACAGATATTCAAGAAGCGAACCATAACTTATATGCAGCGTTGCACCAGCTGGATCAATTGGCAGAGATTGATTGTGCATACATTTATGGTTATCCGAATAATGATGAAGCGGAGGCGTTGCACAACCGTATGATGAAAGCCGCGAACTATCAATATATTCAGGGGGAATGGTCATGAAAATTATTTTCGTATGTACGGGTAATACATGTCGCAGTCCGATGGCTGAAGGTATTGCGAAAAGCTATTTGCCGCAACATGAGATTGTGTCACGTGGCATTATGGCACAGGCAGGGGCACCGATTGCTACCCATACACGTCATTTATTAGAAACGCACGAACACCCAGTACCTGAAAGTGCCACGCCATTTACGGATGAAGATGCACAGGCAGATTTAATTTTGACGATGACATCTGCGCATGCACAACATATTCGTATGATGTATGGCGAAACAACGCCAGTAGCTACATTGAGTGACTATGTTGGAGAAAAAATGGAAGTATCGGATCCATTTGGTGGCTCTTATGAGGTCTACGAAGCAACTTTTCAACAACTGACACGTTTCGTACAACAATTACAACGAAAACTTGGCACAGAATTAGTATGAGCCATAGAAAAAATGAGTTATAATAGTAAACATACAGCATGTATAGAGTTCTATAAATAGGCTGTATGTTGCACGTCATACATATCTTAAGGAGGTAATGATGATGGAAGACTTCAAACAGTTATTACAAGAACTCAAGTCACAATCATTTTTTGTAGACGGGGAACTGTGTGTCATCGGTTGTTCCACTTCTGAAGTACAAGGGGATCGAATTGGAACAGCAGGCTCATTGAATGTTGCGCAAGCACTTTATGAGGCATTGGCAGAAGTTCAAGCAGAAACAGGCGTATTTTTTGCGTTTCAAGGATGCGAACATATTAATCGTGCGCTAACCATTGAGCGTGAAGCGTTTAATCCATACACGATGGAAATCGTTTCCGTCGTACCTGATACACATGCAGGTGGTTCACTTGCGACATATGCGTACCGTCATATGAAAGATCCTGTTGTTGTTGAATTTATTCGTGCCGACAAAGGGATTGACATTGGGCAAACATTGATTGGTATGCACATGAAGCATGTTGCCGTACCTGTACGCTGCTCGATTAAACAGATAGGTGATGCTGTTGTCACAGTTGCAACGAGCCGTCCGAAAAAGATTGGTGGCGAACGTGCCAAATATCAACTTGATTAGAAAAGAGGGATTGGTCTATGTCATTTATTGCAAAGCAAGATAAGGCTGTTTTTGATGCGATTCAAAAGGAATTCAATCGACAAAATAATAATATTGAGTTAATTGCATCTGAAAACTTTGTGTCTGAAGCGGTTATGGAAGCACAAGGCTCAGTCATGACGAACAAATATGCAGAAGGGTATCCGGGTCGTCGTTACTACGGTGGTTGTGTCTTCGTTGATGAAACGGAAACACTTGCGATTGAACGCGCGAAAAAGCTATTCAACGCTGAACACGTCAACGTACAACCACATTCAGGCTCTCAAGCCAATATGGCGGTATACCTTGTCGCATTAGAACATGGGGATACGGTATTAGGTATGAACTTAAGCCATGGTGGTCATTTAACACATGGTTCACCAGTTAACTTCAGTGGTAAAACGTATAACTTTGTTGAATATGGTGTGACGAAAGATGACGAGCGCATTGATTATGAAGAAGTGCGTAAATTAGCGAAAGAACATAAGCCGAAGTTAATCGTTGCAGGTGCATCAGCATATTCGCGTGAAATTGACTTTAAAAAGTTCAAAGAAATTGCTGATGAAGTCGGTGCGAAACTGATGGTAGATATGGCGCATATCGCTGGTTTAGTTGCGACAGGTTTACACCAAAATCCTGTTGAACATGCAGACTTTGTGACAACGACAACACACAAAACATTGCGTGGACCACGTGGTGGTATGATTTTATGCAAAGCCGAATACCAAAAAGACATTGATAAAACAATCTTCCCGGGTATTCAAGGCGGTCCATTAGAGCATGTAATTGCTGCAAAAGCAGTTGCCTTTGGTGAAGCATTACAACCTGAGTTCAAAGCATACCAAACACAAGTGATTAAAAATGCACAAACACTTGCGAAAACACTTCAAGAGAACGGCTTCCGCATCGTCTCTGGTGGCACAGACAACCATTTAGTCGCTGTAGATGTGAAAGGTTCTGTCGGTATTACTGGTAAAGTCGCTGAAAAAGTCCTCGACGAAGTAGGTATTACATGCAATAAAAATACGATTCCATTCGATGAAGAAAAACCTTTCGTCACAAGTGGTATTCGTCTTGGTACACCGGCTGCAACAACACGTGGCTTTGACGAAAAAGCATTTGAAGAAGTGGCACGTATTATGAGCGACGTTCTGAAAAATCATGAAGACGAAAAAGTGCTTGCTGATGCCAAAGAACGTGTGAAAAAATTGACAGAGCAATTCCCTCTATATAACAAATAACAAACTGGAGGCTTTTCAAAATGGGAAATGTACATGTACTTGATCATCCTTTAATTCAACACAAATTAAGTTACATTCGTGACGTCAACACAGGGACGAAGGCATTTCGTGAACTTGTTGATGAAGTCGGTATGTTAATGGCTTACGAAGTGACTCGTAACTTGGAATTAGAAGATGTAGAAATTGAAACACCAGTAACAAAAGCAACGGTTAAACGCTTATCTGGTAAAAAATTAGCGTTTATTCCAATTTTACGTGCAGGTTTAGGTATGACAACAGGTATTTTAAACCTTGTTCCTGCTGCACGTATCGGGCATGTTGGTTTATACCGTGACCATGAAACTTTAGAAGCAATTGAATATTTTGTGAAGCTACCACAAGATATTGAAGAGCGTGAAATCATCGTTGTAGATCCTATGTTAGCAACAGGGGCATCAGCGATTGAAGCAATTACAGCATTGAAAAAACGCGGTGCGAAACACATCCGTTTCATGTGCTTAATTGCAGCGCCAGAAGGTGTTGAGAAGTTACAAGCAGCACATGAAGATGTGGACATTTTTATCGCGGCATTAGATGAAAAGCTGGATGACAATGCCTATATTATTCCAGGGCTTGGTGACGCTGGAGACCGCTTATTCGGTACGAAATAGTTTCTGCAAGGAGCATCGCGCAAATGAAAAAAATCATGACCATTTTTGGAACTCGGCCAGAAGCCATTAAAATGGCACCACTCGTTTTACAGCTAAAAAAAGATCCGCAGTTGCAACCAATTGTCGTTGTAACTGCGCAGCATCGTGAAATGTTAGATGCTGTTTTAGAAACGTTTGGAATTGAACCGGATTATGATTTAAATATTATGATGCCCGGACAAACGTTGTCTGAAGTGACGTCACGTGTTTTGACAGGTTTAGAACAAGTCATACAAAATGAAGCGCCTGATATGATTTTAGTACATGGCGATACAACAACGACATTTGCGGGTAGTTTGGCTGCTTTTTACAATGAAGTGAGTATCGGTCATGTGGAGGCAGGATTGCGTACGTATAATAAGTACGCGCCGTTTCCTGAAGAAATCAATCGACAAATGACGAGTAATATGGCGGACTTACATTTTGCGCCGACAGCTCAAGCACGGCAAAATCTGTTGAACGAGAACAAGCCGGAACATGCAGTCGTTGTGACGGGCAATACGGCAATTGATGCGATGCGCACAACGATTGATGCACAATATCAGTCGGAAATATTAGCGAAACATCAAGGCAAACGTATTATTTTGTTAACGGCACATCGCCGAGAAAATATCGGTCAACCGATGGCACACATTTTTAAAGCAGCAAGACGTGTCGTGGATGAAGTGGAAGATGTCGTTGTCGTTTATCCAATGCATAAAAACCCAAAAGTGCGCGAGATTGCGTATAAGCATTTAGACAATCAACCACGCGTTGAGTTAATTGAGCCGTTAGGGGTCGTTGATTTTCATAACTTTGCGCACCATGCTTATTTCATCATGACAGATTCGGGTGGTGTTCAAGAAGAAGCGCCTTCGTTAGGTAAGCCGGTACTCGTGTTGCGAGATACGACGGAGAGGCCAGAGGGCGTGGCAGCGGGCACCTTGAAAGTAGTAGGCACAGAAGAAACAGCCGTTTATCACCATATGATGCAACTGTTAACAGATTGCACGTTGTATGAACAAATGCATCGTGCAAAAAATCCATACGGTGATGGGCAAGCATCACAACGCATTTGTGAACACATTAAATATTACTTTGATTTAATAGAAGAAAAACCTTCACCATTTAAAGTGGAATTGTAAATAACTGTAATATGTGGCGAATTTGTGACAAAATTGTGATTGTATGAAAGCCCTTTTCATTGCACAATTGACACGCTTTTGCCCCTATATTATCATGAAAGTTGTATGTGTGGAACGGCTTTCTCATTTGTGTCTTGAGGCAGAAAAGGGGCTCAAAAATGAAACGTTTCTATAACAAATCACAGCCATTCTTAAATATTTACTTGATGATTATCGCAGTGCTTGTCGTGCTGAACATGCTATATCATCATACTGTTGTTGTCGGATTACTCATTGGGACACTCGCTTCTATAGTGAATACAGCAATTTTTGAGTATTACCTTTGGCGTGCACAACGTCAAACAGCAGGGCCAGTTTCGACTGGGAATGGTTGGCGATATTTAGTCGCATTAGTCACGTGTATTGTGTGGGTGCTACACCAGTCACAAATACATATTATCGGTGTACTCATTGGGCTAATGATTTCATACGCATTGATTGTTTTTCGTCCCTTAATTAAAAGGGGATAGGGGCTATTTTAAAACTGAAAAGAGGTGAAATCCAAAAAATGAAACACCAAGATCCTATTGTAACATGGCACTTTCTTGGCGTAGATATTAACTTCAACTTATCTACAATCATGATGCTTTTGATTACAGCAGTCATTGTCTTTGTGATTGCGATTGCATGTACACGTAATCTTCAAAAACGACCAAAAGGTGCACAGAACTTCATTGAATGGGTATTCGACTTTGTACGAGGGGTTATCGAAAGTAACATGGCATGGAAGACAGGGGGACAATTCCACTTCTTAGCGGTGACATTGATACTATTTATCTTTGTTGCAAATATGCTCGGATTACCGATGTCAGTCGTTGTCGATCATGAGCTATGGTGGAAATCACCAACCGCTGACGCACATGTCACTTTAACACTTGCGACAATGATGGTGTTACTTACACACTACTATGGTGTGAAGTTGCGTGGGCCAAAAGCATACGCTAGAAACTATGCAACACCATATAAAGCGTTGCTACCTATTAATATCTTTGAAGAATTCGCATCAACATTAACACTTGGTTTGCGTCTTTACGGTAACATCTATGCCGGTGAGATTTTATTAGGTCTATTGGCAGGTGTAACCACTACAGCAATTGGCTGGATTATCGGTATTCCTGGACTTGTTATTTGGCAAGGTTTCTCAATTTTTATCGGTTCAATCCAAGCGTATATCTTTATCATGTTATCAATGGTATACATGTCACACAAAGTGGCAGACGACCATTAAATAAAATTAATCTAACTTTTAACATTTAGGAGGAAATATATAATGAATTTAATCGCAGCAGCAATCGCAATCGGTTTATCAGCATTAGGTGCAGGTATTGGTAACGGTCTTATCGTATCTAGAACAGTAGAAGGTGTTGCACGTCAACCAGAAGCACGTACGCAATTAATGTCTATCATGTTTATCGGTATCGGTTTAGTTGAAGCACTTCCAATCATCGGCGTAGTTATCACATTCATCGTATTATTCCAATAATAACGTGTAAGTGTAGCTCGAGTCATGACGATATCGAGATAATGCCTTGGATCTATCAAGTGCTATTGTCTGCGGCGAAGTCTAACAAGCATAGACCTTCGCCATTCGTTTTATGTAATGAATGAAATGATTGAAAGGAGTGTACAGCATAGTGACTGCCAACTTATTTACCTTTGCATCAGCAAGTGGCGTTAACATCGGTGACATTATCGCAACATTAGTCACATTTACAATTTTGTTAGTGCTATTGAGAAAATATGCATGGGGACCATTAAAACAAGTGATGGACGATCGTGAGCGTTCTATCAATCAAGATATTGATGACGCTGAACGTGCAAAATTAAATGCGCAACGTCTTGAAGAAGAAAATCAAAAAATCTTAAAAGAAACACAAGATGAAGTTCATAAAATTATTGAAGATGCGAAGTTACAAGCACGTCGCCAACAAGAAGAAATCATCCACGAAGCAAACAAACGTGCGAATGGCATGATTGAAACGGCGCAAAGTGAAATCAATAGTGAGAAAGAACGTGCATTAGCTGAAATCAATAACCAAGTTTCTGAGCTTTCAGTATTAATTGCATCAAAAGTTTTACGCAAAGAAATTTCTGAACAAGATCAGAAAGCACTCGTAGAAAAGTACATTAAAGAGGTAGGGGATAAGTAATGGCTAATGTAGCTCAAAAATATGCCCAAGCACTTTTCGATGTTGCTTTGAAAGCGGAAGTGTTAACGCAAGTCTACGATGAATTAACAGAAATTCATACAGCAGTTCGCAACGAAAAGAATCTTTTAGGAACGATGGATTACGAACCAAAAATTACAGCGAATGAACGCCGTGACATGGTTGCGCAAGTCTTTCAAGGTGTACATCCATACTTGATGAACACGTTAAAAGTGATTGCAACACAACGTAATTTCCGTTTGTTGCCTGAGATTTATCGTGCATTTGAAGAAAGTTATTATGCTTTTCATGGACTGGCGGATGCCTACGTTGAATCTGCAGCATCACTTTCTGACGAAGAATTAGAACAAGTGAAACGTGCGTTACTAGATCGTACGGGTCTTAAAGATTTAAATCTGCACAGCACAGTAAATCCAGAATTGATTGGTGGCGTGCGTGTGAAAATCGGTACGAAAGTCTATGATGGCAGTATCCAAAATGATTTGAATCAACTTGTTAAACAATTTAGCAGAGTTTATTAATTATGATATAAAAGAGGAGTGACATAGATGGCCATAAAAGCTGAAGAAATTAGTGCATTACTTCGCTCACAAATTGAAAACTATGAGTCTGAGATGTCAGTAACAGATGTAGGTACAGTTATTCAAATTGGTGACGGTATTGCATTAGTTCACGGATTAAACGACGTTATGGCGGGGGAATTATTAGAATTCCATAACGGCGTTCTTGGATTGGCTCAAAACTTAGAAGAAACAAACGTCGGTGTCGTTATTTTAGGACCATTCGACGAAATCAAAGAAGGCGACGAAGTGAAACGAACAGGTCGTATCATGGAAGTACCTGTTGGTGAAGAACTTATCGGTCGTGTTGTAAACCCATTAGGTCAACCAATTGATGGCCAAGGTCCATTAAACACGACGAAAACACGCCCTATCGAGAAAAAAGCAACAGGCGTTATGGCACGTAAATCTGTAGATGAGCCTTTACAAACAGGTATTAAAGCCATTGACGCGCTTGTACCAATCGGTCGTGGTCAACGTGAGTTAATCATCGGTGACCGTCAAACAGGTAAAACAACTGTTGCGATTGATACAATTTTAAACCAAAAAGATCAAGATATGATCTGTGTTTACGTTGCAATCGGTCAAAAAGAATCAACAGTACGTGCATCAGTTGAAAAATTACGTCAAGCAGGTGCACTTGATTACACAATCGTTGTTTCAGCGTCTGCTGCACAACCAGCGCCAATGTTATACATCGCACCATATGCAGGTGTATCTATCGCTGAAGAATTTATGTTCAACGGCAAACACGTGTTGATCGTATATGATGATTTAACAAAACAAGCGGCTGCATACCGTGAGTTATCATTATTATTACGTCGTCCACCAGGCCGTGAAGCATACCCAGGTGATGTATTCTACCTACATAGTCGTTTATTAGAGCGTGCTGCAAAGCTTAACGATGAATTAGGTGGCGGATCTATCACTGCATTGCCATTCGTAGAGACACAAGCAGGGGACATTTCTGCATACGTACCAACAAACGTAATCTCTATTACAGATGGACAGATCTTCTTACAATCTGACTTATTCTTCTCTGGTATTCGTCCAGCGATCAACGCCGGTTTATCAGTATCTCGTGTAGGTGGTTCTGCACAGATTAAAGCGATGAAGAAGGTTGCAGGTACGCTACGTCTTGACTTAGCGTCATACCGTGAGCTTGAGTCATTTGCGCAATTCGGTTCTGACTTAGACGAAGCAACATCACGTAAACTTGAACGTGGTAAGAGAACAGTTGAAGTATTGAAACAAGATCAAAACAAACCACTACCAGTTGAACATCAAGTATTAATTATTTATGCGTTAACTCGTGGTTATCTTGATGATATTCCAGTTGAAGACATTACACGCTTTGAAGATGAAATTATCGAATGGACAAAAGTGAATGCAAACGACATCTTCACTGAAATCCGCGAAACAGGTAACTTACCTGCTGACGATAAATTTGAAGCGGCGATTAATGAATTCAAAAAAGGATTCAAAAGAACAGAGCAATAATTGATATTTAATTGATGAAGGTGGTGAGATAGTGGCTTCTTTAAAAGAAATAGATTCTCGTATAAAATCAACCAAAAAGATGAAACAAATCACGAGCGCTATGAACATGGTATCCAACTCAAAATTGCGTAAAGCAGAGCGTAATGCTAAAACATTTAGACCGTACATGGACAAAATGCAAGATGCGATTACAGCAATTGCGGGTACCAATACGTCATCGACACACCCGATGCTTGTAAAACGTCCTACAAAGCGCGTCGGTTACATGGTCTTAACGAGTGATCGTGGCTTAGCAGGTGCTTATAATGCAAACGTATTGAAGCAAATGATACGCGACATCGAAGCGCGTCATCAAAGCCCAGAGGAATACAGCATCATCGTTCTCGGACAAATCGGTGTGTCATTCCTTCAAAACCGCGGTTATCAAGTTGCGAATGCCTTAACGGACATTCCAGATCAACCATCGTTTAAGGCTGTACAAGCAATTGCGAAACGTGCCGTTGATTTATATGTCAGCGAACAAATAGACGAATTGCATGTATACTATAGCCATTACATTAGTGTCATTGAAAACAAACCAACAAGCAAACAGTTGTTACCATTATCTTCTGAGGATTCAAGTGTGGGTCATGGCAACATGGCATCTTACGAATTCGAACCGGACAAAGATTCAATATTACAGGTATTACTACCACAATATATTGAAAGCTTAATCTACGGCACAATTTTAGATGCGAAGGCAAGTGAACATGCATCACGTATGAATGCAATGAAGAATGCCTCTGATAATGCAACTGAAATGATTGATGATTTATCTTTAGAATTCAACCGTGCGCGTCAAGCAGCCATCACGCAACAAATTACTGAAATTGTTGGTGGTTCAGCAGCATTGGAATAATTTGATTACAAGGAGGAACAAACATGGGATTAGGCCGTGTAACTCAGGTCATGGGTCCAGTCATCGATGTGCGCTTTGAGCATGACGAAATGCCAAATATTAATAATGCACTTGTGATTGAAGTACCTAGAGATGGCGAATCTGAGAGTTTAACTTTAGAAGTTGCGCTACACTTAGGTGATGACGTTGTGCGTACAATTGCAATGGACTCTACTGACGGTGTACAACGTGGTGCAGAAGTCAAAGACACAGGAGCACCAATCAGCGTACCAGTAGGTGATGCGACATTAGGTCGTGTATTTAACGTATTAGGTGAACACATTGACTTAGATGGTGAAATTGATGCATCTGTACGTCGTGATCCAATTCATCGTCAAGCACCAACATTTGATGAACTCTCTACAGAAGTAGAAATTTTAGAAACAGGTATTAAAGTTGTTGACTTATTAGCCCCTTATATTAAAGGTGGTAAAATCGGACTATTCGGTGGTGCCGGTGTAGGTAAAACTGTATTAATCCAAGAATTAATCAACAACATCGCTCAAGAACACGGTGGTATTTCGGTATTCGCTGGTGTAGGTGAGCGTACACGTGAAGGTAACGACCTTTACTATGAAATGAAAGACAGTGGCGTTATCGCGAAAACAGCGATGGTATTCGGTCAAATGAACGAGCCGCCTGGTGCACGTATGCGTGTTGCATTATCAGGTCTTACAATGGCAGAATACTTCCGTGATGAACAAGGTCAAGACGTATTATTGTTCATCGACAACATCTTCCGTTTCACACAAGCCGGTTCAGAGGTATCAGCGTTATTAGGCCGTATGCCTTCTGCCGTAGGTTACCAACCAACACTTGCAACTGAGATGGGTCAATTACAAGAGCGTATCACATCTACAACGAAAGGTTCTGTAACGTCTATCCAAGCGGTATTCGTACCTGCCGATGACTATACTGACCCAGCGCCAGCAACAGCGTTCGCGCACTTAGATGCAACAACAAACTTAGAGCGTAAATTAAGTGAGATGGGTATTTACCCAGCGGTAGACCCATTGGCTTCTACATCACGTGCTTTAGAACCAACAATCGTAGGTCAAGAGCACTATGAAGTCGCGCGTCAAGTACAATCAACACTTCAAAAATACCGTGAATTACAAGATATCATCGCAATTCTTGGTATGGATGAATTGTCTGATGAAGATAAGAAAACAGTTGAACGTGCACGTCGTATTCAATTCTTCTTATCTCAAAACTTCCACGTAGCAGAACAATTTACAGGTCAACCAGGTTCATATGTACCGGTTAAAAATACAGTTCAAGACTTCAAAGCAATCTTGGAAGGTAAATATGACCATATCCCTGAAGATGCTTTCCGTTTAGTCGGCGGCATTGATGATGTAATTGCCAAAGCAAAAGATATGGGTGTTGAAGTATAATTCAAATTAGGAGGCTTGGATAATGAATACATTAACCTTAGATATCGTCACTCCTAATGGTTCTGTTTATAACGAAGACAATGCAGAAATCGTTGTCTTACAAACAACAGCAGGCGAAATGGGTGTGATGCATGGTCACATTCCGACGGTTGCGCCATTAAAAATTGGTCATATCAAAGTGACAAAAGACGGTAAATCTGATTATATAGCTGTAACTGAAGGATTTGCTGAAATTCGCCGTGAAAAAATCAATATTTTAGTTCAATCTGCGGAATCGGCAGAAGACATTGATTTAGAACGTGCGAAGTCGGCGAAACAGCGTGCAACATTTTATCTTGAAGGCGACAAAGAAGATACGGATATGAAACGTGCTGAACGTGCTTTGAAACGTGCAGAAAACCGTATTGAAGTAGCCAAATTCAAATAATATTTTCAAGCAAAGAAGGTTTAGCGTGAGATGCGCTAAACCTTCTTTTGCCTTCTCTCAAATATTCAAAAGTATTCTACAAGATATAAGTACTAATAGTATGATTTGATGAAAAAATCATGTAAAATTAATGTAGATTTGTGTGTAAAGGAGCAACGTCATGGAATATTTAGGTCAGTTTGCGATTGCACATATTATAATGCATGTGCTTTGCATATGTGTTGCCTACTGGGCATTAAATGCGCTGAGGCTAGAGCAATTTTTTAAAAAAGGATACCCTGTCCAAGTGCAAGTTGCTATCATCTTTTTAGCCATTGCGATTGGGACCGGTGTCAGCAATTTTGTAATTGATTTATTACAGTTTTCAACGCAAATTAAATATTTGTTTTAACGATTAGGAGAAGGGGCATTTTAGTGATGGGATGAGATACGATACAAGCATCCTTTCGTCACGAGTCAGCAATATGGAATCGAGCAACTAAGAAAAGTGTTTAGAGAGATAGTGGAGGATTTTTGAAGATGGATAAAATTATTGTACGAGGCGGTCAAACTTTAAAAGGGACAGTAGCGGTAGAAGGTGCAAAAAATGCCGTTTTACCAATTATTACGGCATCATTGTTAGCGAGTGAAGGAAAAAGTGAATTGCACAACGTGCCACCGTTAAGCGATGTAGATACAATTAATAACGTATTAAGTGTTTTGAATGCAGATGTGGCATATGATCCAGCAACGCAAGTCGTTACAGTAGATGCGACGCAACAACTTAGCGAAGAAGCCCCTTATGAGTATGTCAGCAAAATGCGTGCGAGTATTCTTGTAATGGGACCTTTACTTGCACGATTAGGCGTTGCGAAAGTCGCATTACCGGGTGGCTGTGCGATTGGTTCACGTCCGATTGAGCAACATTTAAAAGGATTTGAAGCGTTAGGTGCTGAAATTCATCAAGAAGCAGGCTTTATACATGCAACAGCACCCAATGGTTTAATAGGGTGTGACATTCATTTGGACTTCCCTAGTGTTGGTGCGACACAAAACATTATTATGGCAGCGTCTTTAGCGAAAGGACGTACTGTACTTGAAAATGTTGCACGTGAACCTGAAATTGTAGACTTAGCGAACTACATCAACGAAATGGGTGGCGATGTGAAAGGCGCTGGGACAGACACAATTACAATCCATGGTGTAGACACATTGAAAGGTGTGGCACATGCGATTATTCCTGATAGAATCGTTGCCGGCACATTAATGATTGCAGCTGCGATTACACGTGGTGATGTCTTCGTGAAAGGTGCCATTAAAGAGCATATGACGAGCTTAGTCTATAAGCTAGAAGAGATGGGTGTAGAACTTGAATATCATGAAGATGGTATTCGTGTAACGGCACCTGAAGAGTTACAACCTGTGGACGTCAAGACGCTTCCACATCCGGGTTTCCCTACAGATATGCAGTCACAAATGATGGCATTGTTGTTAACGGCAGAAGGGCATAAAATTGTAACAGAAACAGTTTTTGAAAATCGTTTTATGCATGTTGCAGAATTTAAACGTATGAACGCAAATATTTCGGTAGAAGGTCGCAACGCAAAAATTCAAGGGAAGAGCCAATTACAAGGTGCACAAGTAAAAGCGACAGATTTACGTGCAGCAGCAGCGCTTATTTTAGCAGGTCTTGTTGCGGAAGGTGAAACGACAGTCACAGAATTAAAACACCTTGACCGTGGCTACGTAGACTTCCACGGTAAGTTAAAAGCACTCGGTGCAGATATTGAGCGTGTAAATGCGTAAACATTGCTCGTTTGAGAATGACGTGTATGGCAGTATTAGCCAGCGCGAGGAGGTTAAAGTTTAATGGAAACTATTTTTGATTATAATGACATTAAGAAAATCATCCCACATCGTCAACCATTTTTGTTGATCGACAAAGTGGTTGAATACGAACCGGGGCAACGCTGTGTTGGGATTAAACAAGTCTCAGGAAACGAACCATTTTTCCAAGGACATTTCCCCGATTACGCAGTGATGCCGGGCGTACTTATCACTGAAGCACTTGCACAAACAGGTGCAGTCGCAATGTTGAATAGTGAAGAAAATAAAGGGAAGCTCGCATTATTTGCAGGTATTGATAAATGTCGTTTCAAAAGACAGGTCGTGCCTGGGGATACACTGAGATTAGAAGTAGAAATTACAAAAATTAAAGGGCCGATTGGTAAAGGGACAGCGAAAGCAACAGTAGACGGACAACTCGCTTGTAGTTGTGAATTGACATTTGCATTACAATCGCCTGAATAGATGAAAAAAACGCCAGAAGTGTAACTTGCACTTACTGGCGTTCGTCTTTTAAGCGAGGTTTTGATTGCATCATGCGATTGAATGTTTTCGTCAATGCTTCACCTTCTAGGCCTTCATTGACAAGTTCTTCTAACAAGCTTTCTGCATAGACTTGGCGTAATGTGTAAATGTGGCATTCAAAAATGACTGAGATTTTATCTTGGAGCTGCGTAATATGTTTGATTGTTGCATCGAATAGTGCGGGATCATTGGAAGGACGTGTGATGACGACACGTATATTTAACAACGTATTCTCTTCCATATAAGCAGTCATTTCTTCTTTATGAATATCAGAGATGACCACTTCTAGTAGCCAACCTGTACCACGGTCTTCTTTATTAATAATGACACCGTCTATTAACTCATACTCTGTCACGCTGCTATTTTCGGATACAATTTGAAAACGTACAGCTTTAAAAGTCTTCATGAAACCACCGTCCCCTAAGTTTTTTAAATTATACGATTTTTTAATATACACCTTTCATTATAGCTTAAATAAGAACAACATTATCAGTCAAGTTGTAAAAAGTTTAAATAACATGCCTTTTATGATGTTAAAAAGTGACGAAACTCGAATTGCATTTTAAAGCGCAAAAGGATTATGATGATGGCAGGAGGTGAAGCCCATCAATCAAATTAAAGCAATCGGCACTGTCACTAAAGCACCTAAGTACTATGAAAAGCCAGGCAGCCAGTTTATTTCATTTTCACTAGCTGTAGAACGTAGTTTCAAAGGGAAAGATGATCGTCCTATTTTTGACTATTTCAATTGTAAAGCATTTGGTCCCATTGCAGTACAAATTGAACAAGAAGCAGAACAAGGCGATATACTTTCTATTGAAGGCTATCTGACAACACGTCGTTATCAAATGAACGATGAAAAACGCTTTGTTACAGAAATAGTTGTTGAATCTGTTGAAAAGCTTGAAGTCCCACCCACAAGCGAACAGAGCGAAAAGACCCTTGCCTAATTTTAATTTTTAAATCCTAATCCAAAACCTTCCACCACCAAATAATGAACGTTAAAAACCACTCTCTTAATTATTTCCAAGAACACGCTTAATTACTCATTAGAACGATTTTTGTATTATTTTAGAGGCGGGTTGCACAATGCGTCAGGCGTGGACCCGTCTCACATACATAGGGCATTATATTTATGGGTGCTAACGCATTCATTTGAAAAAGGAGGGGCAATTTGCTACATTAAAGTAAATTAATAATATATGACTACTAGGGGCGCTATTAGCTGAGATGAAGACAACTTCAAACCCTTTGAACCTGATTTGGATGATACCAACGTAGGGAAGTAGCTCGAAAAAATGTATCAAAATACAATTGATTTTGATGCCTCTGAGTAGTCTATGTGTATTAATAATATGACTTGGAGGTAATCAAATGATACAGAAACCAAAAATTGCGTTAACGATAGCAGGCACAGATCCATCGGGTGGTGCAGGTGCGATGGCGGACTTAAAGTCTTTTCATGCGTGTGGTGTTTACGGTATGAGTGCCATCACGAGCATCGTGGCACAAAATTCACTCGGCGTGCAACATATTCATAACCTGGAACCTGCTTGGTTAGAAGAACAGTTGGAAAGTGTATTTAATGATGAACCGCCACATGCATTGAAAACGGGTATGATTCCAACACCTGAAATGATGGCAATCATCGAAAAGTATTTAAAACAAATAGATATTCCTTACGTCATAGATCCTGTTATGGTCGCTAAAAGTGGCGATTCTCTTATGGCAGACAGCGTACGCAAGCAATTGAAAGAAACACTTCTGCCATATGCAGATGTGGCAACACCGAATGTGCCTGAAGCGGAAGAAATATCAGGCATTAAGCTAGAAAGTGTTGACCAAATTCATCAAGCAGGTCGCTTTTTTATTCATGAAGTCGGTGCGAAAGGTGTCGTAATCAAAGGCGGTCATCTTAAAGGAGATGCGACAGATTACTTGTTTACGCGTGAAGGTCATTATACGTTTACACATGAACGTTACCCTACCGCACATACGCACGGGACAGGATGTACGTTTTCAGCGGTCATTACAGCTGAACTCGCGAAAGGACGCTCAGTGTATGATGCAGTCGCTAAAGCAAAAGATTTTATTTCTTTAGCTATTCAACATACGCCAGAGATTGGACGTGGCAGAGGTCCAGTCAATCACTTTGCTTATCAAGCAATTAAGGGATGGAATTAAACATGGATTATTTAGCAACAGTACGTGATACACAACCACTCGTTATATGTTATACGAATGACGTTGTAAAAAATTTCACTGCGAATGGCTTACTTAGCTTAGGTGCAAGCCCAGCAATGAGTGAAGCACCTGAAGAAGCGGCTGATTTCTTTAAAGTGGCACAAGCGTTACTTATTAATATTGGTACACTGACAGAGCAGTGTGGCGAAGATATGTTAAAAATTGCAGCAGAGGCAAATAAGCAAGGCGTACCGATTGTTTTTGACCCAGTAGCTGTTGGCGCGTCACAATATAGAAAAGATTTTTGTCGTCGTTTTTTAGAAGAAATTGATGTCACTGTTATCAAAGGAAATGCGTCAGAAATATTAGCGCTCGTTGATGATCGCGCAACGATGAAAGGTACAGATAGTACAGTTGAAGACGTGTCTATTGATATTGCAGAGCAGGCACACCGCAAATATAATGCCGCTATTGTGATGACAGGTAAAACAGACGTTATTGTTCAAGATGATAAAAGTGTTGCTTTAGCAAATGGCACACCATTACTCGCTAAGGTGACTGGTACGGGTTGTTTGTTAGGTGCGGTGGTGGCAAGTTTCTTATTGAAAGAGACGCACCCATCTATAGAGAAACTGGCGTCAGCAATTTCGTACTATACGATTTCTGCAGAACGTGCCGCATCAACAGCAGGTGGTGACTTGCCAGGAACATTTGCGACTGTATTTTTAGATGAATTGAATCAAACAACAACAGCTTGTTATCAACAAGAGATAAAAAGAGAGAAGTGAACAATGATGACATTTGATCGTAAACAACTACGTGTATATTTTATTGCCGGTACACAAGATGTGAAAAACGGCACGTTAGATAGCGTTCTTGAAACGGCATTAAAAGCTGGTATTACAATGTTTCAATTTCGTGAAAAAGGGCCTTCTGCGCTGACTGGAGAAGCAAAAAAGCAAAAAGCATTGGCATTACAACGTTTATGTCGCGCGTACAATGTGCCGTTTATAGTGAATGACGATGTTGCCTTAGCGTTAGAAATAGATGCAGACGGCATACATGTTGGACAAGATGATGCAGCGGTTCAAAGCTTTTATGCACAAGCAAAAGATAAAATTATCGGCTTAAGTGTCAGCAACTTTGAAGAATATGATCAATCTGATTTAACGCACGTTGACTATATCGGCGTCGGACCTGTCTATAAAACACAGTCGAAAAGCGACGCTAAAGCAGCGGGTGGTATTGAAATGATTCGTCGTATGCGTCGTTATGATGAAGTCATCCCCATTGTAGCAATAGGGGGCATTACAGAAGAAAATGTCGCATCAATCGTCAATAATGGCGCTGACGGTATCGCAACAATTTCATCTATTACACAAAGTGAAAATATTGAAAACTCTGTGTCACGTTATTTACAGTATTTCAAATAAATTTACTTTATTACCTTGAAATGTTTCCACCTAAATAAGTTATATGATAAAATGACATTTATGTGAATAATACTTTAGAGGTGGAAAAATGAAGAACAAAGCACTGTTAACAATGCTTTTAGGTATTACCGTATTTTTAGCGGGCTGTGATTATAGCAAGCCTGAAAATAGGGATGGTTTCTTTTACAATACGTTCGTTCAACCGATGGACAGCTTGATTCATTGGCTAGGTCATGAACTTAATAATAACTATGGTCTTGCGATTATTATTATCGTATTAGTTGTACGTATTGTGTTATTACCATTGATGTTATCTAACTACAAAAACATGCACATGATGCGTGAAAAAATGCAAATTGCAAAACCTGATATTACAGCAGCACAAGAAAAAGTGAAACGTGCACGTACACAAGAAGACAAAATGGCTGCCAACCAAGAAATGATGCAAGTGTATAAAAAATATGGTATGAATCCAATGTCTAGCATGATTGGATGTTTACCATTGATTATTCAAATGCCTATCATCATGGGTCTTTACTTCGTCTTAAGATACCCAACAGGCGGCGGCATTACGAAATACTCTGATTTTATGTGGTTCCAACTAGACAAACCTGATATTTGGATTACATTAATTGCCGGTATTTTATACTTCTTACAAGCATACGTATCGTTATCAAACATGCCAGCAGAACAAAAGCAAATGGGTTATATGATGATGATTATCTCACCAATTATGATCATCTGGATTTCATATACATCTGCAGCGGCATTAGGTCTTTACTGGTCTGTATCAGCTGCATTCCTTGTGATTCAAACTTATTTCGCAAATGTTGTTTATAGCAAAAAAGCGAAAGAAGAAGTGGCTGTTTTAATCAACAAGATGGAAGCAGAAAAGAAAGAAGCTAACAAAACAGGCAAAAACACACAAGTTGTAAGCAAAAAGAAGAAAAAGAAATAATTAAATAACGCGAAACGCCCGATTAAGTGATCGTCGATATGATTACTTAATCGGGCGTTTTTTTATAATTTCATATGCGTCATAGATGGGCATGTCCAAGCGTACAATCTTGATGGGGTGTGCGCTTTTTCAGTACCATCGTTTCTTTATTGCCCGCTTCGGCTAACATTGCAAGGCGTCTCGTAATAGAAACGATTACATCATGACTCTGAATATATCTCACAACACAATAGGTACGCCTGCGTTTAAGCAACCTCCCGTTAAGCTATCCTACAACTTGAAAGTTTGCTTTGAAGTTATCAAAAAAAGTGAGACAGCATATGCCATCCCACCATAAAAGATGAAGTATTTTTTATTGTTCTGCAATATCCCACTCTGCGAAGAACTGGTCTAAAAATTGCTCTAAAAATTGATGGCGTTGTAAAGCCAGTTCTTGTGCTTCAGGTGTGTTCATTAAGTCTTTTAGCAAGAGCAATTTTTCATAAAAATGTTTAATCGCGGATGGCGACAGTGTATCGAGTGCAATCGAATGTGTACGCAATACCTCGTATGTTGCTTCGCTCGTCCACATCGGCTCTTTGAAATGGCCTGCGAATTGGAAAGTACGTGCGATGCCGATTGCACCGAGTGCATCGAGACGATCAGCATCTTGCACAATTTGTGCTTCAATCGTTTGTAGCTTTCCAACATGGTGTGTTTGGCGAAAGCTCATATGTTGGATGATGTACCGAATGGCGTCTTGATATTCGGTTGTGACACCTAAATCGTCAAGAAACGCGTTGAGTGTCCGATAGGCGTCATCTGGATTTACTAGTTTATCATCGACCGTGTCATGTAGTAATGCTGCCATTTCAATGACGTAATGATTTGCTTCTGGATAAGCTTTTGCCAATGATTGGGCGAGTTTATGGACACGTTTGACGTGTGCAATATCGTGTCCTGTTGTATCTTGTGCATGCACGTTCGACATATAGTCATATGCTGCTTGAATATGTGTTTGCATCTTCTTTAACCCTCATAACGATTATAGTATCGGTGACAACAATTGACTGATTGCTTCTTTGAACTTAATCCATAGCCCACGTTGTTCATAGCGTTCTTGTGTAAGTTCGGAACAAACTTCTAAATCTTTTTCAAAACTTTGACGTACTTTTTTAGCGAAATCTTCATTATAAATAAAGGCATTCACTTCAAAGTTCAATGTAAAACTACGGTGGTCCATATTGGTTGTACCGACGCTGGTAATTTCATCGTCGATTGTCATCGTTTTAGCGTGTAAAAAGCCGTTATCATACATGTAAACGCGTGCACCCGCTTCTAACAAGCTTGCGACGTTTTTGTATGTTGCCCAATAAACGAAAGGGTGATCCGGTTTGTTCGGAATCATCACATTGACATCTACGCCACCGAGTGCTGCGATTTTTAACGCATCCATATAGGCACCGTCTGGAATGAAATACGGTGTTTGAATATAAATAGATTCTTTTGCCATTGAAATCATTTTAAGGTAACCGTATTTGATTTGTTCCCATGACTCATCGGGACCGCTTGATGCGATTTGTACGCCGGTATTATGCTCGGTATTCACATGATTTTCTGGGAAGTATTTGTCGTCATATTCAATGTTGTTACGGTGTGCTTGTGAATTCCAGTCGAGAATAAAACGCAATTGCAAAGCATTGACGGCTTCTCCTTGAATGCGCAAGTGTGTATCACGCCAGTAACCGAATTTTTTAGACAAACCTAAGTATTCTTTACCGACATTAAAGCCACCTACGTAACCGATTGTGCCATCAATAACGACGATTTTACGATGGTTACGATTGTTCATACGCAAGTTAATCAGTGGTAATTTTGATGGGAAGAACGACTCGACTTGTCCACCTTTTTCACGAAAGGCTTTAAAATCACGAAGTTTCAATGTACGAGAGCCCATGTCATCGTATAACATTTTCACTTCAAGACCTTCATCAAGTTTTTGTTCTAAGAGTGCTAGAATTTCACTGCCCAACATATCATTACGGAAAATGTAATATTGAATATGAACATATTTTTTAGCTTGTCGAATGTCTTCTTTCAAACGATCAAATTTTTCATGTCCGTCTGTAATTAATTCAATTTCATTGTGGTTTGTATAGAACGCTGCATTATTGTATAGCAACATTTGAATCATATGATTGTATGACTGTAAATGTGGATTGTTCGGATGGAATGTACCATCTTTAAGTTCTTGCAGCTGTTCATTTACAATGCGTTCTAAACCGATACGATCAGACTCATCTAGTTTAAACAGAGATTTACGTTGTATTTGACGTCCGAATAATAGGTAGACGATGAAACCGATGATTGGGATTAAACCTAGTACGAGTATCCATGCCCAGATGGACTCAGCGCTCCGTCTCTCCATGAAAATAATCGTGAAGACGAATGATAAATTCAGAAGAAACAGACCGATAAAAATATAATTGGCGATTGCATTGCCATCTGTTAAAAAGGATATGATTAATTCGCTCATATGCTCAGCTCCGTTTCTTTATATCTTTTTCACATTGTATCACTTTTTGTAAGAAATGATGAGTAAATTTTTATATTTGACATATACCTATATGGGGTATATTATAAAGGTATAACGAACAGAAATTAAAAAATTGCGGGTGATAAGATGATAGAGCATGCGAATCATTCAGAAGTAACTAAGCGTAACTTGCAATCTCGATTGAATCGTATTGAAGGTCAAGTTCGTGCGATTAATCGTATGATAGAAGAAGATGTTTATTGTGATGATGTGCTTACGCAAATTCGTGCGACGCGTTCAGCGCTTAATGGCGTTGCGACGAAGTTATTAGAACACCATATGAAAGGGTGTATTATGCACAAAGTTGAGGCGGGCAATGAGCAACAAGCGATGGATGAATTATTAGTGACATTCCAAAAGCTAATGAAAGATTAGGAGGTGGACAAGAAGTGGAGAGTACGGTACTCATATCGGGTTTGCAAACGCAGGAACAAAAAGTCCAACTGGCAACACGATTGCAGAATATGATCGGTGTTGAGTCGGTCGAGATTGATATGGATGCACAGAAGGTTAAATTGAGGTATCAAACCCCAGCGAACCTTAATACATTGGAAAAAGAAATTTATGATGCGGGTTATGCTGTTATCAATTCATATAAAGGAGAGAATTAATATGGCGAAACATACAATTGCAGTAGAAGGTATGAGTTGTGATCATTGCAAACATGCGGTAGAAACAGCGGTGAAAGAAAATAAAGATGTTGTGACAGTGGAAGCTTTTCCAGCTGAGAATAAAGTGGATGTTGAAGTAACAAACGATGCAGCATTAGATGATGTAAAACAACGCATTTACGATGCAGGTTATGATGTGAAGTAACAATTCAATGAGTGGGTGACTGAAGAGGCTAGGATATCAATCATGCATGTCCTGAAAAATGAATAGCCTCTTAGCCCGCTCTTTCTTTAAAACAACAATATACCCCTAGTAGGTATTGGAGTGGATAATCATGAATAAAGAGACTTTTAAAATATCTGGTATGAACTGTGCAGCCTGTGCGACACGTATTGAGCGTACGTTGAATCGAGAGGCGGGAATAGAATCTGCTAATGTTAATCTTGTGATGGAGAAAGGGACTGTCAGCTATGACCCTGCTCAAATTAGCCAAGATGAGATTTTTGAGCGCATTGCTAAAATCGGTTTTCAAGCACATCCAATTGAAACGCAAGAACAAACACGAGCACGAAAAGCACGTGAGCTAAAACAACAAAAGTATAAATTTATTGCGGCACTTATTTTATCGTTACCGTTGCTGTATACGATGTTTGGACATTTTTCATTTTTAAGTTTTGTCCCAGTGCCCGATTTATTTATGAATCCATGGTTTCAATTAATTTTGGCAACACCTGTCCAATTTGGTTTAGGTTGGCAATTTTATGTAGGGGCGTACCAATCGTTATCGAATAAAAGTGCAAATATGGATGTCCTTGTTGCGATGGGGACTTCTGCAGCATATTTTTATAGCATTTATTTAATGTTTGCACATGCTCACGACATGGGACACGTGCCGCTTTACTTTGAAACGAGTGCAGTGCTTATTACGCTTATCTTATTAGGTAAATATTTTGAAAAACGTGCGAAAGGGCATGCGAGTGACGCTATTGAAAAATTGGCGGCGCTTCAAGTTCGTGATGCTGAAGTGGAGCGAGATGGCGAGATTCAACGTGTCGCAATTGAAGAGGTAAAAGTGGGCGATATTGTCCGCGTACGTAGTGGAGAGCAAATTCCGCTAGACGGTACGATTATTGAAGGTTGGTCAACGGTTGACGAGTCGATGTTAACAGGTGAAAGTATTCCGGTTGATAAAGTGAAAGGCGATACCGTTATCGGCAGTACATTAAACCAACAGAACTTTATTAAAGTACAAGTGACGCATACGGGCGAAGATTTGGTGTTAAATCAAATTATACAAGTCGTTGAATCAGCACAAGGCGATAAACCACAAATTCAACGTTTAGCAGACAAAGTGTCAAACGTCTTTGTACCTGTTGTCGTAGCACTCGCATTCCTTGCATTTCTTGTATGGTACTTTTGGATTACACCGTTTGAGTTATCACAAGCATTGGAAATCTTTATTGCGGTCATTGTTATCGCATGTCCATGTGCGCTTGGCTTGGCAACACCTACGTCTATTATGGTAGGATCTGGACGTGCGGCAGAAGCAGGCATTTTATTTAAAACAGCAGAAGCTTTAGAACAAACGCATCATATTGATACGATTGTATTTGATAAAACAGGCACATTAACAGTGGGCGACCCTAAAGTGATTGCCGAACATCGCTTAACGGCCAATAACGTTGTAGGTAGCTACATTAAAAGTTTGGAACAACAATCCGAACATCCATTATCCAAAGCGGTCGTTCGCTATTTTGAACATGAACAAATTCGTCCGGTTGAGGATTATGCGACCCATACAGGTAATGGTATTTCTGGTGTTATTGAAGGACATCAAGTCGTTATCGGTGCAATCAGCTTTGTAGAACAGCATGCAACAGTTGATGAAGTGGCACGTCAAACAGTGACGGACTTACAACAATCAGGTGCAACGGTGATTGCCATGACAGTGGACGGCCATTTGGAATTAGTGTTAGGTATACGTGATGAACCGAAAGTGGAGGCCCAACAAGTGCTGGCAACACTTCAGCCTAACTACGAGTTGATTATGTTGAGTGGCGATAGTGAAACGACAGCACGTGCGATTGGTCGTGAACTCGGTCTTACAAATGTGATTGCTGGTGTTAAACCGGAAGAAAAAGCACAAGTGATCGATGATTTACAACAAAAAGGACATCAAGTCATGATGGTTGGCGATGGCTTGAATGACGCGCCAGCTTTAATGAAAAGTAATATTGGTGTTGCGATGGGTTCAGGCTCTGATATCGCATTAGAATCTGCCGATATTGCGCTTGTGAAAGGCGACTTACAACATGTGGCAGAAGGGCTTAAATTGAGTCATCTCACAATCCGTAACATTAAACAAAATCTCTTTTTCGCATTTTGTTACAACATGATCGGTATTCCGTTTGCGGCAATGGGCTTTTTAGCACCGTGGTTAGCAGGAACAGCAATGGCATTTAGCTCAGTATCTGTTGTATTAAACGCATTAAGATTAAAACACATTTCAAAATAAAAAGAATTAATTTTAATTTAACATAGTAATGATGTCGATTTTACGGTATGATGGCAGTAATAGGTTGACTATTTGGGGTGATAATATGGCAAAACCTAACGATAAGTTATACAATGTGGTGAAAATGTTATCATCAATTGGGGTTACAGTGAAAAAGACGAAATCACGATTGGATATCATGAGATCACTGCCGAACACAACTGTCGCACCGGAAAAACTGAAGTAACACAATTTCATAGAACGATAAAAAACCACTTCTTACCAAGCTGCAAGAAGTGGTTTTTGTTATCTTGTCGTACGTGACTGGATGGCTGTTGCGTCATATTTTTTAGGTGCATGATAATGAATGCTCAGAATAACACCGATACCTGCCATTAAGCTCCATAACGAACTTCCGCCGTAACTAATAAACGGAAGCGGGATCCCTGTAATCGGTAGTAATTGAATCGTCATGCCGATATTTTGGACGATATGGAATAATAGAAGACTTGTATAACCGATAATAAATGATTTGTTGAATAGGTCTTCTGATGAACTTGCAAGTCGAATTAAGTGCAGTAAGAGTAATAAGAAAATACCGAGTACAATTACCGCGCCGACAAAACCAAATTCTTCACCGATAACTGAGAAGATAAAGTCTGTATGGTTTTCTGGAATGTACACTTCACCATTGTTTAACCCTTTCCCAATTAATTGACCTGAACCGATGGCTTTCATTGATTCGGTTAAGTGGAAGCCATCTCCTGTGCTATAAGCATATGGGTCTAACCAAGAATTAATACGGCCAAGCTGGTATGTTTTAATACCGGAAATATTTTCAATAATGCTTGGATTGTAAATGATCGATAATATTAATCCGCCACCGAGTACAATGGCTGAGCCGAACAATGGGGCTAGAATTTTCCAAGTGACACCACTGACAACGACAATACCTGCAATAATAGCGAGTAACACGAGTGTGGTACCTAAGTCGTTTTGTAATAAGATGAGTCCCATTGGAATGACTGTCACACCAAATATTTTAACGAGCAACATGAAGTCTGTTTCCAGTGACTTGTTAAATGTGAAGCGATTGTGCTGTGCAACGACTTTGGATACCGCTAATATTAAGACGATTTTCATAAATTCTGAAGGCTGAATGCTGATAGGTCCTAGGCGGTACCAACTTTTCGCCCCGTTAATAATCGGTGTAAAACTTGATTCAGGTAAGATGATCAAGCCAATTAACAAAACAACGAAAATACCGTAGACGATATTCACGTGTTTACGAATTTTTTTAGGCGATACGAGCATAATCATAAAAGCAATGATGCCACCTAAAACGTAATAAAATATTTGGCGGACACCGAAGTCCACGCTGTATTGGCCACCACCCATTGCAGAATGAATCGTTGTGACACTGATGATGCAGAGTATTAAAATTAAACTAATGAGTTTCCAATCCAAACGGCGAAAAAATGATTTTTGCGTTTGTTGACGTGAAGAAGCCATTGCAATCTCCTTTATGCTAAAAAATTTCTTTAAGGTTTATTATATAACGATTTTACATAACATGTAATAAAATTGCTAATATTGTACAAAAATAAATGCATAATAAAGAGACGGCGTGGTAATATGGTTTTGTATAAATTATTTTGGAGGCGGAACTATGTCAAAAGAAGCTTTATGTATTATATACGGTGGGAAGAGCGCCGAGCATGATGTTTCGATCTTAACAGCTCAGAATGTATTGAACGCAATTGATAAATCGCAATATCAAATAGACATTATTTATATTACAAACGATGGACAATGGAAAAAGCAAGAAAACATTACAGATGAAGTAACAGATATTGATGCGTTACGTTTAGAAGAAGTTGAAGAAGGTCAAATTTCAGAAATGTTAACAACGTCAAGCCAAGGTGGACGCTATGACGCAGTATTCCCATTGTTACACGGACCAAATGGTGAAGATGGGACGATTCAAGGTTTATTTGAAGTACTCGATATTCCTTACGTTGGTAACGGTGTACTCGCAGCGGCAAGTTCAATGGATAAACTTGTGATGAAACAATTATTTGCGCATAGAGGTTTACCACAATTACCATATGTGAGCTTTTTACGTAGCGAATATGAAAAATATCAACATAATATTTTAAAATTAGTACAAGATAAATTAGAATTCCCAGTATTTGTTAAGCCAGCGAACTTAGGTTCAAGTGTAGGGATTAGCAAATGTGAAGATGAAGAAGCACTTATTCGTGGGATTGAAGAAGCATTCCAATTCGACCGTAAGTTAGTGATTGAACAAGGTGTCAATGCACGTGAAGTAGAAGTAGCAGTATTAGGTAATGACTACCCTGAAACAACATGGCCAGGTGAAGTTATTAAAGACGTTTCTTTCTACGACTATAAAGCGAAGTATAAAGACGGCAAAGTACAGTTAAGTATTCCTGCTGAGTTGGATCAAGAGGTACAAATGACGTTACGTGATATGGCAATTGAAGCGTTTAAAGCGACAGATTGTTCAGGATTATTACGTGCAGACTTCTTTGTAACGGAAGATCAACAAATCTATATCAATGAAACAAATGCGATGCCAGGCTTTACCGCATACAGCATGTATCCAAAACTTTGGGAAAACATGGGCATTCCTTATTCAGAATTGATTACGAAATTAATTGAACTTGCAAAAGAGCGCCATGCAGATAAGCATTTGAACAAATATCGTATTGACGAGTAGAGGTTATAACAATGATAAACATCAGCTTGAGACAACTTGCACAATGGATCACATGTGAAATAGACGACCGCTACTTAGACGTCATGATTCAAGGTGTGACAATCGATTCACGTCATATCGAAGCGGGACAATTATTCATTCCTTTTAATGGGGAACGTGTCGACGGGCATCGTTTTAGTGCACAAGCGTTACAAGATGGCGCGGCAGCAACATTTTTTGATAAGCATAGTGAAGTGACTGCGCCGTCAGAAGGACCTGTAATTTATGTAGAAGATACGTTGCAAGCATTACAACAACTTGCAGCAGCTTATTTGCGTGAAGTAGACCCGACTGTTATCGCTGTGACAGGATCAAACGGCAAAACGACGACAAAAGATATGTTAGAAAACGTCTTGTCAGCCAACTACAAAGTGCAAAAAACACAAGGTAACTACAACAATGAAATCGGCATGCCGTTAACGATTTTAGCGTTATCATCAGATACGCAAGTTTCCATTTTAGAAATGGGCATGTCTGGTTTTGGCGAGATTGAACTTTTGTCAGACATTGCACGACCTGACTTTGCAATTATTACAAATATTGGCGAATCACATATGCAAGATTTAGGATCTCGTGCAGGTATCGCGCAAGCAAAGTTTGAAATTATTTCTGGTTTGAAGACGAATGGTCGCTTGTTCTATGATGGCGATGAACCACTACTTGCTGAGTTGGTGGAAGGCGTAGCGTCATTGGATGCGACAGCGATTGGCACAGCCGAAACGAATGCCATTCAATGTGAAGTGACTGCACACGATGCATCAGGTATCACTTTCATATTAAATGGTAAAGAAACGTATCAGCTTCCTGTATTAGGTGCGCATAATATGAAAAATGCTGCCTATGCCATTGCAGTTGCAAAAGCGTTGGGTGTCGATGATAAAACGATTCGACAACAGTTACAACAGCTTGAATTGACAGGTATGCGCATGCAAAGATTCACAGCACAAAATGGTGCCGTGGTTATTAATGATGCGTACAATGCCAGTCCGACAAGTATGAAAGCAGCGATTGATACTTTAACGCAAATGGCTGGACGTAAAATACTCGTGTTTGGCGATGTTTTAGAGTTAGGACCACAATCAACGACGCTACATGCAGAGGTCGGTCGCTACTTAGCTGATAAGGCAATTGATGTGCTCTTCACATATGGAGAAGCATCAGAAGCGTTAAATAAGGCGGGTGCACCATACGTGCGCCAAGCGAAACATTTCGATTCTAAAGACCAATTGATTGAGACGTTATCAGCCATGCTTGAAAGCGAAGACGTTGTATTAGTGAAAGGCTCTCGTGGCATGAAATTAGAAGAAGTTGTAGAGGCATTGATTACTGTTTAAAAATAAATATTTATAAAAAATGATCTTAATGACTGCGTTGGTAGCTGTTAAGGTCATTTTTTCTGCGTTGCTGTAAGCTTTCGCATGTTATAGACAAAGAAATACAAAATGGTAAAACCTATTGTTTTTGGCTTGATCAATGTGAGAGACTTACTTCCATTTATTGCGATATTAGTCCTTAGGTGGTAATATGTAGAAGTTAGATTAAAATTATTTGACAAACTTATATGAGAATTTCGAAATAAAAAGGAGAATTACTTTGCAAAAATTTACAGAATTAGGCGTTTCAGAACGTACAGCTGAAACCCTCGAGGCAATGGGATTTACTGAGCCAACCCCCATCCAAAAAGACAGTATCCCATACGCACTCGAAAATATTGACATATTGGGACAAGCGCAAACAGGGACAGGAAAAACAGGCGCATTTGGTATCCCACTTATTGAAAAAGTTATCGGTCAAGAAGGCGTTCGCGCATTAATTTTAGCGCCAACACGTGAGCTTGCGATGCAGGTAGCAGAACAATTACGCGAATTCAGTCGCGGACAAAAAGTTCAAGTTGTAACAGTATTCGGTGGTATGCCGATTGACCGTCAAATCAAATCACTCAAACGTGGTCCACAAATCGTTGTTGGGACACCGGGACGTGTAATTGATCACTTGAACCGTCGTACGTTGAAACCACAACAAATCGAAACATTAATTTTAGACGAAGCAGACGAAATGATGAACATGGGCTTCATCGACGATATGCGTTATATTATGGATAAATTGCCATCAGAAAATCGTCAAACAATGCTATTCTCGGCAACAATGCCTAAAGCGATTCAAGAACTTGTACAAAAGTTCATGAAATCACCTAAAATTATTAAAACAATGAATAACGAAATTTCTGATCCACAAATTGATGAATATTATACAATTGTGAAAGAACTTGAGAAATTTGAAACGTTCACAAACTTCTTAGACGTGCATCAACCAGAACTTGCGATCGTATTCGGACGTACAAAACGTCGTGTTGATGAGTTAACAAGTGCATTGTTATCAAAAGGCTACAAAGCTGAAGGTCTTCATGGGGACATCACACAAGCGAAGCGTTTAGAAGTCTTGAAAAAGTTCAAGAACGATCAAATTGATATTTTAGTTGCGACAGACGTTGCAGCACGTGGTCTTGATATTTCGGGTGTAAGCCACGTTTATAACTTTGATATTCCTCAAGATACTGAAAGCTATACGCACCGTATTGGACGTACAGGTCGTGCGGGTAAACATGGTATTGCGGTAACTTTCGTAAACCCAATTGAGATGGACTATATCCGTCAAATTGAACAAGCGAACCGTCGTCAAATGCGCGCATTACGACCACCACATCGTAAAGAAGTATTGCAAGCACGTGAAGATGAAATTAAAAACAAGGTAGAAAAATGGATGGCTGCCGACAAAGAACCACGTGTTGAAAGCATTGCTAAGCAGTTACTTGAGACATATGAAGCATCAGATCTTGTGACAGCACTTTTACAAGAGCTTGTTGAATCAAATGATGAAGTTGAAGTACAATTAACATTTGAAAAACCACTTGCACGTAAAACACGTGGACCTAAAGGTGGTAACCGTAAAGGCGGCGGTAATAAACGCCACGGCAAAAACAGCCGTAACCATAAACAAAGTTTCAATAAAAAAGGAAACTTCAAAAATAAACGTGATGGCAAAGTGAAAAAAGGTCGTACGTTTGCAGATCATCAAAAATAATGATGGCTATACAGGTGAGACAATCGGGGTATTGTCTTGCCTTTTTTTATATGTTTGGAAGACTGTATAACGCCAAAAATGTTTGTGTTATAATGTAAACAAAATATTGAAAGGGGTAGGCAACGATGTCAGAAACATTTCATAGAAGTCCTGAGATTGCCAAGCGTTATTTAAGGCGCTATTACACCATTCTATTTATCATCGGTGCAATACCGTTAATTGCTGGGTTGGTACTCATTCATTATTTTGAGTTGTGGCAACCGCTTTTTTATATCGTCATTGCACTGCTTGTAATGTTATTGCTTTATTGCGTCACACGACCACACTTTAAATATCACTATACATATTATCGAATGTACGAAAACGTAATCGAAGTAAAACGTCATTTCTGGTTTCGTCGTCACGATATTCTTAAAGTAGAACGTTTGCAGTTTGTTCGATGGAAAAATGGCCCATTGTTACGCCGTTATCAATTACAAACGTTAACATTAACAACAGCCGGTCATGATATGACATTGCCTGTGCTGTATGAAGCAGATGTGGCACGTATTGAGCAGCACTGCTTAAGTTACTTACAGGAGGTCGATAGTGATGTATAGTCCGCAAAGACTCCACCCGATTTCTTATGTCATGGGTATTTTTACAGCGATAAAATCTAATTTTATCCCCATTTTGCTTTTTATTTTATTTGCGGTGAAAGACTTTGATTATACAGATCCTACTAAATATATTTTTCCCGGTCTCGTCACGTTATTCTTTGTTATCAGCTTAATAACGAATGCGGTTAATACGTATCGCACACGTTATTGGATAGAAGGTCAGCATTTTATCGTGACATCTGGCTTATTTAATCTTGAACGTAAAGAATTAAATATTTCACGCATACAGTCGATGGATACTTCACAAAATGTCATTCAACAGATTGTCGGTGGCGTGCGTTTACAAATACAAACACCGAGTGATGGGATTGCACTAGAAACCATCACGAAGCAGCAAAGTGAATGGGTACAAGCTGAACTTGAGAAAGTGCGACAAGATTTGAAAGAAACCAATCAAGTGGCGACAACGAATGAGCAAGGGGACACTGACGCATCAGCTGAGCCAATCGTAGAAGAACGAGAAGAATTGCTGTATCACTTGTCAACAAAGAACTTGTTATTAATGGCAATGACGAGCGGTGCCATTTTTGTCGCATTGGCAACACTCAGCCCAATTTTGACAGCCGTTCAAGACTATTTGGACTGGGGTTGGATTTATGAAGAATTGGAAAAAGTGGTTAAAACGGCGATATCTGTCACAGTTGTTATTCTTGCAGTGATTGTATTGACGGCATATTTAATTGGTATCATTATTACGGTTATGCGTTATTTCAATTACACATTAAAACGCCAAGGGGATTATTTAACTATTCGTTACGGTTTATTAAATGTTAAAAATGTAACGGTCCCATTGAGACGTATTCAAGCAGTTATAGAACATAAAAGCTTTTTGCGTACATTATTCGGTTTTACATCTTATGATTTCGTGATTACAAGCGATATGGAAATTGATTTAGATAATGATTTTGCAGACGGTCGTGTCATGGTCTTACCGTTTATTCGTCAGCGAGAAGCCCATCGTGTATTACAAGCAATGATTCCACATATGGACTTGCATGACGTGCAACCTACGCTACCGTGGCGTGGTTTCCATAGAAGATTTTGGATTCAGTCGCTCGTATTAATCATCGGTGCGGCAGTCGTACACTATTATTACTGGCCGTGGTTATGGATTCCAGTCGGTGTCGTCATCACGTATCTCATACTTATCAGTTATATCGCAATTAAAAAATCAGGTTGGACAATCATGGACGATGAAATAGCGATTCGACGTGTGAGACTATTTGGTTTTAAGACGACACATTTCAAAAAAGATAGAGTACTTGGATGGCAACGTAAAACACATCCATTGATGTCACGTGTACAGTTAGATCATTTTTACTATACACTCGCAAAAGGTTCACATTATATGAATGTTGGTTTGGAATATGCGGATAGAAAAGACGTCAACACGTTACAAGCATGGTATGTAGGAGGTGCGAATCACAATGACAATGAATCATAGGTTTCATAAAATGGCACCAGAAGGCGTGAAAGTGATGCGTCTGGCAAACGCGATCGTTGTAGCAATTCTCGTTATCATCGCACTAATCACATTTATCGCCAGTTTTTTCGTTACATTTAAAGAGGCATTATGGTGGATAAGTGGCGGGACACTTGTACTTGCGATTGTATATGCCATTATTTTTGTCTGGCTCAAACCACTATACGCCTACCATGTGTTCGGTTACCAATATGCACAAGAAGGCATCGTTGTAAGAGAAGGCTTTATTTTTGTTCAAGAAACGAAAGTCCCATTGTTTCGCATTCAAAATATTGATATTGAAGAAGGATTTATTATGCGTAAATATCAACTTGCGACGTTAACTTTTTCAACAGCAGGTGGCAATACAGAAATAAAACTCATCGACAAACAACAAGCGATGAAGATTAAGCAATTTATTCAAAATGGTATATTGGACGATGACACGAATGGAGAAAGTGAAGAAGCAACTGAAATAAATGAGCTAAATTATGATAAAATAAAGAACGTAGATTCAAACAACGAGGAGGATATGTGATGATTTATGGCTTAGGTGTCGATTTAGTTGAAATCGCTCGAATACGTGCGTTAGTTGAAAAACAGCCTAAGTTTGTCACACGTATTTTAAGTCAAGGTGAATACGAACAATATGAAGCGCTCGCACACCCGCAACGCCGTTTGGAATTTTTAGCAGGCCGTTTCACCGTTAAAGAAGCGTTCAGTAAAGCTTTAGGAACGGGGATTGGCAAAGAGATTGCTTTTAAAGACATCCATTGTGGTAATGATGCGCATGGGAAACCATGGATTCATTTTGACGGCTTTAAAGTGCACGTCTCAATCACGCATACAGAACATTATGCGATGAGCCAAGTGATTTTAGAGCAATAAGAAGTTGGTGTATTGTACGAACAGGGATATAGAACGAGGAAGGTGACAGTAATTTGTCTGAGAAATATTATAGAAATACCACATTAACAGTAAACTTAGATGCGATCACATCTAACTATCAAGCATTGGCAAAGTGTCATCCAGATAAAATGATGATGCCAGTAGTAAAAGCAAATGCATACGGTCTAGGCAGTGTAACCGTTGCGAACCATCTTGCTAAATTAGGCGTAACATTTGTCTGTGTGGCAACGCTTGATGAAGCCATCGAATTGCGTATGCACGGCTTTAAACAAAAAATATTAATACTTTCAAGTATGCCGCCGGAAAATATTAATAAAGCGATTCAACATCGTGTTGCGGTTGCTGTTCCGTCGAAAGAATGGCTTGTTGAAGCAATCGAACATATGGATGACTCAAATGAAAAGTCATTATGGTTACACATTAAATTGGATACAGGTATGAATCGCTTAGGTATTAAAGATAGCGACACATATGCTGAGATTATTGCGCTTATTGCACAGTATGATCAACTCATCTTTGAAGGCGTATTTTCTCATTTTGCTTCAGCAGATGAAGAAAATGACTCAGCACAACAACAATATCAACGTTTCGAGCAAATCGTATCATCTACTGAACGTCCAAGCTATGTTCATATTCAAAATTCAGCGGGGACATTACGCTTTAATCCTGAAATTTGTAATGCGTGCCGCCCGGGTATTGCATTGTATGGCTACTATCCAAGTCCATTTATTGAAGCAAAAGAAACAGCACGACTGACACCAGCAGCTTCTGTTGAAACGACGGTTACACAAGTGAAGCGGTTAGAAGCGGGTGAATCTATCGGTTATGGCGAAACATATACAGCGTCTGAACGCATGACAATTGCGGTATTACCAATCGGTTATGCAGATGGTTATTTGCGCAGCATGCAAGGTGCAACAATGAATGTAAATGGTAACCAATGTGAAGTTGTTGGACGCGTGAGCATGGATCAGACAGCGATTCGTGTACCTGCACATGTAAAACAAGGGGATAAAGTAGTGGTAATGGAAGCACGTGCACATTCACCACAGTCTGTAGAAGCACTTGCCGAACAACAAGGTACCATCAATTATGAAGTGCTATGTAACTTTGGTCGACGCATTCCTCGTGTCTATGTGTCAGGGGAAGACGTAGAGGTTTCAAACGAATTGTTAAAATAATATGGTGGTTTTTATCGTTTTTTGCTATCATTGTGAGTGATTAACTTGGATTTTTAGATGAGTTGAATTGATATGGAGGGTCTTAATATGTCAGCATTCAATCAAGTAAGATTTAAAAATTTAGAACAGTCATTAAAAGAAGGGTATGCACAAATGGCAGACCTGAATCTCTCCCTAGCCACAGAGGCGTATTCTGTAGAATGTGAGGCGTGCGATTGTAATGAATCGCATTTACTCTCAAAGCTTCAGGACGACTAGATGAAACGCGGTGATGTTTACTTAGCAGATTTATCGCCAGTGCAGGGCTCTGAACAAGGGGGAGTTAGACCCGTCGTAATCATTCAAAATGACACTGGTAACAAATATAGTCCAACTGTGATCGTAGCAGCTATTACGGGCCGTATTAATAAAGCGAAAATACCAACACATGTTGAAATCGAGAAGCAGAAGTATAAGCTAGATAAAGATTCCGTCATATTGTTGGAACAAATACGAACAGTGGATAAGAAACGTTTAAAAGAAAAACTGACTTTTTTATCAGATGAGAAGATGAAAGAAGTGAATAATGCATTAGGTATTAGCCTAGGCTTACAAGTCATACAGTCAAGATAAGACGAATGATATTGTGCGCGTTGCATACATATTAGACACGATTAATTTTCCGTCGTTAAAAAAGGCTTACATATGTAATTTTATAAGGTTGAGACACCATTATTCGGTTACTGAGCACAACAAATATAACGATAGTGGCGTTTTAAATGACAGGTTTTGGATGGCATAAAATGTGTTTTTGTCCTATGCCCGTCAATAAACCGTAAGAGGGTGGACGACGAAATTTCAGTGTGATATAGGATTTCGTGCACCCTCTTTTGTATGTTTGACAGGAATAAGATTGGAAAAAGGAGTACTGACATTGGCGCAATCAAAGACAGACTACTATTATGAATTAATAGACAGTTTTTTAGAAAATCGTAATAAAGAAGCAGTATTAGAAAAAGCTCGTACATTTGCCAGTAACTTGCCAGAAGAAAGTATTACACCTGAAGCAATTGTCAATATTCATAAAGCTTATTTCGAACAACGATCATTCAGTCAGCAAGATGTTATGGAAAGTTTAGATGTGCTTGAAGTCGTCATTCAGAGCTTCGGTTACAACTATTCTGACTACAAACGGTTAGTAGATCGCATGGAAGTACACGATAAAGAAATGGGGCTCGCTGCCAGCCTACAACAAACGATGTTGAAAACAGATATTCCACAGTTTGATAGTATTCAAATCGGCGTTATTTCAGTTGCCGCACAGCGTGTGAGTGGCGACTATTTCAACTTAATCGATCATAAAGATGGGACGATGAGTTTCGCCGTAGCAGACGTTATCGGTAAAGGCATCCCAGCAGCACTTGCGATGAGTATGATTAAGTTTGGCATGGATTCATATGGCCATTCGCAACTACCAAATGATGGCTTGAAACGCCTGAACCGTGTAGTTGAGAAGAACGTCAATCAAAATATGTTTGTGACGATGTTCTATGGTTTGTATGAAGATTTGAATCATATTTTGTACTGCAGCTCAGCTGGTCACGAACCAGGCTATGTCTTCCGGGCAGCTTCGGATACGTTTGAAGAGATTACCGTACGTGGTAGAGTGCTTGGCGTAAGTCCGAATATTCGTTATGATCAACAAGAAATCAAAATTGAATTGAATGATATGATTATTATTTTTACAGATGGTGTGACAGAAATAAGAGATGAATCAGGCCATTTTATTGATAAAAACTACCTGTTAAACTTTATTCTTAAATATAAAGAAATGCATCCACAAGATATTGTGCAGCTGTTATATGAAGATTTGTTACGTTTACAAGAAACGAGTAAGCGTGATGATTTAACGATACTGATTATTAAAAGAGCACAATAATGGGGAAAGAAAAGATTACGATGTACAAAAATAGGGTACAAATAATTAACAGAGACTATTTTAGGAGTGTATGAAACAATGAACCTTAACATAGAAACGGAAACGCACGATGATTATTATGAAGTAACTGTTGCTGGAGAATTAGATGTTGCGACAGTGCCAGAATTAGAAGCGGTACTGTTGCCAATGCGTCAAGAAGGAACACATGACATCCATGTGAATTTAACAGAGTTGACCTACATGGATTCAACAGGGTTAGGTTTGTTTGTTGGAACACTCAAAGCACTGAATCAACATGACAAAGCACTTTATATCTTAGGTGTTAACGATCGCATCAAGCGTTTGTTTGACATTACAGGATTAGATGACTTAATGCATGTGAATCAAGGAACGGAGGTCGAATAACCATGCCAAATGAACATGATGTTATCGAGATGAGGTTACCTGCTGCGCCTGAGTATGTCAGCTTAATACGTTTGACGTTATCAGGGGTTTTCAATCGTGCAAACGCGTCTTATAACGATATTGAAGATGCAAAAATTGCTGTAAGTGAAGCGGTGACGAATGCGGTCAAACACGCATATAAAAATCATGACGAGAAGGGGTATATTACAATCGTCTTTGAAGTATGTGAGACGCATATTAAAATCGTTGTATCTGATCAAGGGGATAGCTTTAATTATCAAGAAACAAAACAACAATTGGGGCCGTACCAAAATAACGAAAATATCGACTTTTTACGTGAAGGCGGGCTCGGACTGTTTTTGATTGAAGCATTAATGGATGAAGTAACGGTAAGTAAAGAAACGGGCGTTACGATTAGTATGACGAAGTATATCAAAAAAGAGCAGGTGCAAACCCATGACGAAAGCATCGAACTCTCAGAATAATGTTTCGCCTGAACAAATCAATGCGTGGATATTAGCGCACCAACAAAATCAAGATGTCGAAGCACAAGAAAAATTAGTGACACATTATGAAAATTTGATTGAGTCACTGGCTTATAAATATTCAAAAGGGCAGTCACATCATGAAGACCTTGTGCAAGTGGGGATGGTTGGCTTAATAGGTGCGATTAATCGTTTTGATTTATCTTTTGATCGTAAGTTTGAAGCCTTTTTAGTACCAACAGTGATTGGGGAAATAAAGCGTTATTTACGCGATAAAACATGGAGCGTCCATGTACCAAGACGTATTAAAGAGATTGGGCCACGTATAAAAAAGACGATTGATGAATTGACGGCGGAACTGGAACGTTCACCTTCCATTCGAGAAATCGCTGATCGACTTGAAGTGTCTGACGAAGAAGTCTTAGAAGCGATGGAAATGGGGCAAAGCTACAACGCATTGAGTGTGGATCATTCGATTGAAGCAGATAAAGACGGTTCCACGGTAACATTATTAGATGTAATGGGCAGTCAAGATGATAACTATGACTTAACAGAACAGCGCATTATACTCGAACGCATTTTGCCTATTTTATCGGATAGAGAACGTGAAATTATTCAATGCACGTTTATTGAAGGCTTGAGCCAAAAAGAAACAGGCGAACGTGTGGGACTTAGTCAAATGCATGTTTCACGTCTGCAACGTTCCGCAATTAAAAAGTTGCAGCAAGCAGCGAAACAATAATTAAATAAATGAAAGCATAGCACAATGACTTTTTATTCTTTACGAGATGTAAGGAATAGAGAGGATTGTGCTTGTTTTTGGAAAGGCGAGCTGTGGATAGAGATTGGTGGGGCATCGAATGGTAGATATAGACCATCATTTATTAATGTCGCAGAGCGCTATGACGCACTTTTGCTATTTAATGTATATGTACATTTCGTTATCAACATCACACAAGGAAGGCAGTGACATACATGACTACAGATACACTTGTTCAAGCAATACATAAAGAATATCAATATTCAGTAAAACAAATAGAAGCAGTTTTAACATTATTAAGTGAGAAAAACACAGTGCCATTTATCGCACGTTATCGTAAAGAAGCGACAGGCGGATTAGATGAAGTTGCGATTAAACAAATTGACGATCGTTACCAATATATGGAAAATCTTCAAAAGAGAAAAGAAGAAATTATTCATGCAATTGAGCAACAAGGCATGTTAACGGATGCGTTGAAAAAAGATATCTTAGCACAAACAAAATTGCAACGTGTGGAAGATTTATATCGTCCATATAAGCAAAAGAAAAAAACACGTGCCACAGAAGCGAAAAGAAAAGGGTTAGAACCATTTGCGGAATGGATTATGGCACAAAAATCACCGGGCGAACTAGAGACACAAGCCAGATGTTATTTATCAGATGAAGTATCGACGATTGAAGCGGCAATTGCCGGCGCACAAGATATTATTGCTGAAAAAATTGCCGACCATCCACAATATCGTAAGCAAATTTTAAAAGAAGTTTGGCATAACGGTTCGCTTGTGACACAGAAAAAGAAAAAAGCAGAAGATGAAAAAGCGGTATTTGCGATGTACTATGATTATAGCGAACCGATTAAACGAGCTGCAAACCATCGTATTCTTGCCATGAACCGTGGCGAAAAAGAAAAAGTGTTATCTGTCAAAGTGGAAGCAGATAAAACAAAATTATCTCAAATTGTGCAACGTGTTGAAGTAAAAGGAACACATGCATTATCTGACATTGTCATCGCTGCGATTGAAGATGCGATGAAACGTTTGATTTTCCCATCTATTGAACGCGAAATACGTAGCGACTTGACCGAACGTGCTGAAACACAAGCGATTGATGTATTTAGTGAAAACTTGAAAAATTTGCTATTACAACAGCCATTAAAAGGGAAACAAATTTTAGGGGTAGACCCGGCATTCAGAACAGGATGTAAACTGGCGGTCATCAACCCTTACGGTACATTTGTGGCAAAATCAGTGATGTATCCACATCCACCCGTGTCGAAAGTTAAAGCGGCAGAAGAAACATTTTTAGCTATGGTTAAAGACTATAATGTAGATTTAGTGGCGATTGGTAACGGTACGGCAAGTCGTGAAACCGAGCAATTTGTAGCCAATATGATACAAACACATCAACTCGATTTACAATATGTCATCGTCAATGAAGCGGGCGCATCGGTATATTCCGCATCAGAAATTGCACGTCATGAATTTCCGGACTTTCAAGTAGAAGAGCGAAGTGCCGTATCCATTGGACGACGCATTCAAGACCCACTGAGTGAACTTGTAAAAATTGATCCGAAATCAATTGGCGTAGGTCAGTACCAACATGATGTGAATCAAAAGGCGTTATCAGACGCATTGGACTTTGTAGTCGAAACAGCGGTAAACCAAGTAGGCGTAGATATTAATACAGCATCGCGTACACTTTTACAACATGTTGCCGGGTTATCGAAACAAATTGCAGATAACGTTGTGCAACACCGAGAAGAAAATGGACCATTTACAAAACATCAACAAATTAAAAAAGTAAAACGCTTAGGGGATAAAACATTTGAACAATGTATCGGATTTTTACGTATCGTTGATGGCGTAGACCCACTCGACAACACGGCGATACATCCTGAAAGTTATAAAGCCACACATGCGTTACTTGATGCAGTAGGAATGACAGTTGATGATATTGGAACAGAATCATTAAAATCTGCATTGGAAAATTTAAATATTGCTCAATACGCAGAAACATTAAATATCGGTGTACCCACACTTGAAGATATTGTAAAGTCACTGATAGCACCGAACAGAGACCCACGTGATGACTATGAAACCCCACAACTCAAGTCAGATATATTATCAATTGAAGACTTGCGTGAAGGGATGAAGTTAACAGGAACAGTGCGTAACGTTGTAGACTTTGGCGCCTTTGTTGACATTGGCGTGAAACAAGATGGACTCGTGCATATTTCAAAAATGTCTAAGCAATTTGTGAAACACCCGATGGATAAAGTGAATGTAGGAGATATTGTCGATGTATGGATTGATGGCATAGACGAACAAAAGCAAAAAGTGGCGTTGACAATGATCAATCCACATGAATAACAATGCGTTACAAGCGTTGACAGAACGCATTGCGCTCGAATATTTTCAAAGACCATTTCAACATCGTGCCTATTTTAATTCGAGATTGCGTACTACCGGTGGACGTTACTTACTCGGAAGCCATGATATAGAAGTGAATCCAAAGCAATACGTTGCATTTGGCGAAGCGGCACTTGTTGATATTATTAAACATGAACTATGCCATTATTACTTACATCTTGATGGTAAAGGCTATCAGCATAGAGACAAAGATTTCAAATGCTTGAGTCAACAGGTGGGGGCACCACGATTTTGTACACCGATACAAAGTTATGAATCTCGTGCCAACTATGTGTATCAATGTCAAAGTTGCCATGCACGATATATGCGTATACGAAAAGTCAATACATTGCGTATGCGTTGTGGCAAGTGCGGTGGTAAACTTGTGGATATTACGAATAAGGATAAGTAGGTAGTGTGGCAGAAAGCGTGTTTAGCTAGGTACAAGTGCTGAGAAAGGGACTTGTGCCTAGCTTTATTCATATAATAAAAATAAGTGGAAGTTTATTGTTGACTTTAAATTTGAGATTCTATATAATAACAAAAGTCGACAAAACGAGTTAAACATTTTGAGAAATAAATGTTGACTTTCGTTTGGAGACATGGTATAGTTGAGTACGTTGCGAAAACGAAATGTTAACAACACATTACAAACATTAAATAAATGTTAAAAAAGTGTTGACATTAAATATCGCGCCTGATATAATGAATATCGTTCTGAAAAATGATGTTTTAATTACCAAGCGGTCGTGGCGGAATGGCAGACGCGCTAGGTTGAGGGCCTAGTGGGAGAAATCCCGTGGAGGTTCAAGTCCTCTCGGCCGCATCAACAAGTTAAAACATAATAATTAATATAATACATGCGGGTGTAGTTTAATGGGAAAACCTCAGCCTTCCAAGCTGATGTTGTGGGTTCGATTCCCATCACCCGCTCCATGAAAATTTTGATTTATGAACATTGAAAACTGAATGACAATATGTCAACGTTAATTCCGATAATTTGAGTACTCAGAGTAGTACTTTCAAGAGTGATTGACTTAAACAATCAAAGGAGCTATATCAAGCTTACTTCTTTTATGGAGAGTTTGATCCTGGCTCAGGATGAACGCTGGCGGCGTGCCTAATACATGCAAGTCGAGCGAACAGACGAGGTGCTTGCACCT
>NZ_JXWY01000120.1 GCF_000934465.1 Staphylococcus microti
GCCCCATTTGAAAACGGTCATTATTGTAGTAATCAATGTAATCATCTACAAGTTCTGCCAATTCTTCAAAATGATGAATATCTTTCAACCCTTTGATTTCATCTTTCATATGACCAAAAAACGATTCTTGAGGCGCGTTATCCCAACAGTTTCCTTTCCTAGACATTGATTGTTTTAAACCACTTGTGTTAACTAATGCTTGAAATGATGTACATGTATAGTGAATCCCTTGGTCTGAGTGAATAATTAATTTTT
>NZ_JXWY01000121.1 GCF_000934465.1 Staphylococcus microti
ACTTAAACACAAAAGGTATGTTACGTAATCATAAACTGGCAAAAAGTATTTCTGATGTCTCTTGGTCTCGTTTTGTGACGCAATTACAATATAAGGCTGATTGGTACGGACGTAAAATCATTAAGGTAGACAAATGGTTTCCATCTAGTCAAATCTGTTCGAAATGTGGTCACAAAGACGGCAAGAAGTCTCTTGAAATCCGAGAATGGACTTGTCCTATTTGTCATACACATCACGATCGAGATATCAACGCTAGTAGAAATATATTGACAGAAGGTCTAAGAATAATGGCATTCGCTTAAGTAGCATCAAGAACCGTAGGAACTACGGGGATAGCTTGGTAAATAAGAGACACCGCTGTTAGCAAAGAAATAAACTATCAAGTACGCTCTATTCCCAAGAAGCTCCCACTTCAAGCGTTAAAAACGCTATGTTTAGCTAAGTGGTGAGTAGTTCACAATCCTACGTTGCATGGATCGTATTAGCAATATTAACTTTACGTGCTATCTTTCTAACCGGCTCAATTATTACGCAAGAGTTAATGGAATTACAGATGTATCCGAAACAATATTTAGGCGTTTTATTTGGTATGTCACAATCTGCATTTTTTGTGGGTGATGCGTTGGGCGGTACGTTAGGTGGTTATGTTTATAGTTTGAATATGAATTATGCATTAATGATTTGCGCATCCTTCTTTCTGTTTAATGCGTTGACATTTCCACTGTTCTTCAAGCACATTTTAAAGAAAGGTATTATAGCATAGAGAACCGTATTTTAAAGAGGTAACAGGTATTTAAACTGGACCCTATAGATTAGACACTAAAAAAAGAGTGTCGGTCTATAGGGTTATTTTAATGTATAATTTGAGTAACTACTCTAATGACTGAGAGGTGCAAATTGATG
>NZ_JXWY01000122.1 GCF_000934465.1 Staphylococcus microti
TCATGTAATCGCGCTACTTTTCGTTTTTGTTTTTGATAGTTCTTTGCTTCAAAGAGGTTGACACCCCTCTTTTTAGCTAACAAAGCACGCTTTGACAACTTACGTTGTTCACGTCTGAGTTTCTTTTCCATTTTAGCCGTGAATTTATGATTATCAATTTTTTGACCATCAGAAAAGATCGCAAAATTCGTAATACCCAAGTCAATACCAATTGCAGAGTATGAT
>NZ_JXWY01000123.1 GCF_000934465.1 Staphylococcus microti
TAAAACAGTGCTTTGACATGTTGAACCACGATAAGTTGATGTATTTATTTGAACGTCATGTTCAAGATAAAGCAATTTCCAAGTTCATTCGTAGAAGTTTACAAGTTGGGGCGATAGACCTCAACGGTAGCTACAAAAGTAGAGAAATTGGTGCGCCACAAGGTGGCGTTATATCACCGCTACTATGTAACATCTATCTACATGAATTAGATAAAGAACTGGAAAAACGTGGACATCGTTTTGTTCGTTATGCCGATGATTTTGTCATCTTTGTGCGTTCAAAACGAGCAG
>NZ_JXWY01000124.1 GCF_000934465.1 Staphylococcus microti
CATATACTTTTCCGTCTTTACCAGTGATTTCTTTCGGAATTTCTGTACCGTTTTCGTTTGTATTGTACTCAGTACCTACTGGTGATTTCGCTGTATCTACAGTTGGATCTTTAATCACATTACCGTTTTCATCTTCGTAATGCACTGTTACTGTACCTGCTGGTACGTATGGTACTGGTGTATCTTGTGTTGGATCGTTCGGATCCTTCGGTGTTGGTGGTTCATAACCTTTTGTCGGATCGTTTGGATCTTTTG
>NZ_JXWY01000125.1 GCF_000934465.1 Staphylococcus microti
CAAACGCTGCTTGATCTTTGTGCTCTAAAAACGTCAAGCTAACAGATGCACCACCACCTGCTTTTGATGCAACAGACAAGTAGTCTCGTCCTGATGTAAGGAAGTATCTAGTGTTTAACGGATCACTGTCTTTCGTCGGAATAATAGATACTTTCGCAATTGCATCCACTGTGTGTCCATTAGAAATACCAACATTACTTAAATACACATACGCTTCCGGTGTAT
>NZ_JXWY01000017.1 GCF_000934465.1 Staphylococcus microti
CCCGACATTTTTATTGACCTCCAAATTATAAGAACAAACTAAAGGCACCTAAAGAAAAAAAGGTGTCTTTGGTGTTGTTTGTAATTATAATACTAAACCTATAACAACAAGGTTTCAACACTAAAGGCACCCTTTTTATAATAAGTGTCCATTCTTGTTACAAAAAGTTGCCTTTAGTGTTACAAAAAGTTGCCTTTAGTGTTACAAAAAGTTGCCTTTAGTGTTACAAAAAGTTGCCTTTCACACATCTTAATCCCTTTAGGCTCTAAGGCTCAACACACGCCTAAAAAGGTTTATAAAAAGATTTATAAAAAGATATTAAAAAGCTAACTAATGTTAAACAAATCATTTAAAGATTCTGTCATAGTAGGGTGTGTAAACATATTTGTTTTTATATCTTCTATTGGGATTTTATAATCAATAATAAGTTTTAAAGTATTAATTATCTCTTCAGATTTTCGTCCATATAAACTAGCACCAATCAATGTATTGTTTTCTTTGTTTACAACAATCTTAAACAATCCTCTATGGTCATCATCTATTTTATGACGTGGTATTGCACTAACCAATAGACTCTTTTCTAATATATCAAATCCTTTTTCTTTTGCTTCTTTAGCAGTCAAACCTACTCTTGATAAAGGAGGATCTATAAAAACTGTATAAGGAACGCTTTTTCTATCCTTTAAACTGAATTGCTTCTTACCATAGATAGCATCTCTCAAAATGAAGCGGTCATTTTTAGAAACGTATGTAAATTGAAGCCCCCCCTTAACATCACCTAAAGCATAAACATTTTCTGCGGTGGTTTCTAAGAATTCATTAGTTTTTATCTCTCCGCGCTCACCTAGTTCTACATCTGTATTTTCTAAAGCTAAATCAGTATTTGGCTTTCTACCAATAGCTACTAATATTGCATCAGTTTCTAATGTTTCTTTATTAGTTCTTACATATGCGCTATTTTCATCGTCCTCAACACTTTCTACTTCTCTTGCTGTTAAAAAATTAATGTTCTTTTTCTTCAAATCTTCTAGAATGTGAGAGACTATTTCTTTATCTTCTCGTAGCATTAAAGAATCTGCTTTTTCTATAACTGTAACTTTTGCTCCAAAATTTGCAAAAGTTGATGCAAATTCTAAAGAAATATATCCACCACCTATAATCACCAAATGCTTAGGTAAGCTATCTAGGTTCATAATACCTGTTGAGTCATACACATATTTTGATTGTTTAAGCCCGTCTGCATTGGGAATAATAGGAGATGCACCAGTATTAATAATAATTTTATCCCCAACAATAGTATCTACTAGTTTCCCCTTATCATCTAACAAATTTATTTCATTGTTACTTTTGAATTCTGCCTTATTATCAAAAATAGTAATGTTTTCTTCAATATCTAAATTTTTGTAATTCTTGTTCTTTAAAGCTGCTACAACTTCATTTTTTCGTTTAATTGAATCTTTAAAATCCAACTTATGTTGACTATCGAGGGCTATCACTTTAGATGGAATACACCCTACATTAATACACGTTCCACCATACAAAGCATTCTTCTCTACTACAGCTATCTTTTTACCATTTTGTGCTTCTTCTTTTGCAAATACTTTACCACCTTGACCAAAACCTAAAATAATATAATCGAATTTTTTCATGATAAATTCTCCTTTTTGAATTGTACGGTCTCATTAAAATAAAAAATACAAGAGCTGTAAAATAATTTGCTTAAATTAATTTTAGTATCCATTCTCGTGTTATAATTAGTGAATAAAATCACAATTGGAGTTGCATATTATGCCTTTAAAAAAAGTACCATTAGTAATATCGGGCCTTATCTTAGGTTTATTAGGACTGGGCAATCTTTTAAAAGATTTCTCTCTTTTTTTATGTGCTATTTGTGGGGGGTTAGCTATTATTGTTTTTTTACATCTTTTATATAGTATGGTTATTGATTTTAATAGTGTAAAAGAACAATTGAAAAATCCTCTAGTATCATCTGTATTTACTACTTTTTTTATGTCTGGTTTTTTAGCAACAACTTATTTGAATACATTTTTTAATAAAATCTTTTTTATGAATAATTTAATAGTAGCTATTTGGTTTATATGTTTTACAGCAATTATCATTCATATGGTAATTTTTTCAATTAAATATCTAAAAGATTTTTCTATAGAAAATGTTTTTCCATCATGGACTGTACTTTATATAGGAATTGCTATAGCAGGATTAACAGTAAAAACTAGTGGTCAGTATTGGATTGGCCAAACAACAGTTATTTATGGTTTTTTAGCAACTTGTTTGGTTCTACCTGTTGTTTTCAAACGAGTAAGAATACATCCTTTACAATCATTAGTAAA
>NZ_JXWY01000126.1 GCF_000934465.1 Staphylococcus microti
CAACATCAGTAAGTGAGAGTGACTCTACTTCAATGAGTAACTCAACATCAGTGAGTGAGAGTGACTCTACGAGCATGAGTAACTCAACGTCAGTAAGTGAAAGTGACTCTACTTCAATGAGTAACTCAACGTCAGTAAGCGAGAGCGACTCTACGAGCATGAGTAACTCAACATCAGTGAGTGAGAGCGACTCTACGAGCATGAGTAACTCAACGTCAGTAAGTGAGAGTGA
>NZ_JXWY01000127.1 GCF_000934465.1 Staphylococcus microti
TGCAAGCACCTCGTCTGTTCGCTCGACTTGCATGTATTAGGCACGCCGCCAGCGTTCATCCTGAGCCAGGATCAAACTCTCCATAAAAGAAGTAAGCTTGATATAGCTCGTTTGATTGTTTAAGTCAATCACTCTTGAAAGTACTACTCTGAGTACTCAAATTATCGGAATTAACGTTGACATATTGTCATTCAGTTTTCAATGTTCATGTCTTTTCTTTTGACTCGACAAGAAATAATTATACATATCTCTAAATCAAAAGTCAACTCTTTTATTTAATTTTTTCAAAAAGAAAAATGACCAAATGGTCATAATAAAAGAATTACCTGGCACCGTCCTACTCTTGCGGAACGTAAGTCCGACTACCATCGGCGCTAAAGAGCTTAACTTCTGTGTTCGGCATGGGAACAGGTGTGACCTCTTTGCCATAG
>NZ_JXWY01000128.1 GCF_000934465.1 Staphylococcus microti
ATAATTATTTTCTACTTTTACTCACTACATATTCTCAAAAGAAAAATTGTCATATCTCCTTTGAAATAATCATAAGGATGTTTAGGCATTGTTTTTTTGTTAGTCATTAAAGCCCCCTCCACTATTAATAGTTATAATATATCAATATTTTTAGATAACAACAAAAAATTACTGGTTTTATTCTTAGTATATTTCCTGAATTAAGTTAAAATTATAGATTGTATT
>NZ_JXWY01000129.1 GCF_000934465.1 Staphylococcus microti
ACAAAAATATAATCATCCAGACCAAACGCTATTGCATTACTTTACGGCCATGAGCGCTGCCCAAACGCTTAACGGGCTCCACCCTTGCGTTTTCATGGCCGCAAAGCATATCCCCTTACTCTAAACACCCAAATATCACACACATCTGTACTATAATTAGGTTCTACGACTCTATCATATTCATCATGCATAAAACTCATTACAGAATCATCTGAAACGCCATAC
>NZ_JXWY01000130.1 GCF_000934465.1 Staphylococcus microti
TAAGTCTAACAATCTTCTTACGATTCATGATAATACCTTGTTGTAAGAGGGTCATATGAATGCTTCTTGAACCTTTAGAATACCCTCGTTTATTAAACGCTGCTAAAACTAAATCAAAATCTTTTTCATCATTTTTCTCACGTTCAATACGTTTCTCTTCTCGTTTTTTCCACGCATAAAAACCAGATCTAGACACCTGGGCAATCTTGCACAGCCAAGATATAT
>NZ_JXWY01000131.1 GCF_000934465.1 Staphylococcus microti
ATCTATATGGGCCGTATAAACCAAATGCTAAATTAAATATCTTTGCACAAGCAATCGTTGATGGTAAAACATTTAAAACAAACTTAGTAGAAGCGCCTGCATTAGAAAAAGGGGAGAAAACAGTCCCTGTTAAGTTGCAGTTTAATCAATACGAAATTGAGAAACATCAAAAAAATGCCGAAATAAAAAAAGATGTTCAAACCTTTATGGAAGATTACACATATG
>NZ_JXWY01000132.1 GCF_000934465.1 Staphylococcus microti
TGAGTACAGGCTCACATTGCCTTAACTCCTCCTATGACACCATCATAGTGGGAGTTAATTATTTAGTTAATGGTCTTTTTTTTAAGTGTCCTTGACATGGGGTCCACTTTATAACGACAAATATAATGCGTGATGTTTGTGTTAAACTGACGACCAGTAAATCTGCACGCTTATTCTCTTCAGCCATCACCAGCATTTGACTTAACGCCCCTGGTATAACACTGAGTACCGCTGTTTCTTCATTAACTGCCGCAATTTTACGAAAGCCATACGACACAATCAACGCTAAGGCGAGTGTCAGGACATTTACAATGACAATAGAAAGCCAATGACTTTGAATATCTGCAATCACTTGTCGTGTGAAACTGGAACCGATTTGTACACCTAACATGATGAGTCCTAATTCACTTAACCATGACGGCCACTGAACTTCTCTTTTTAACCCTTTAACAACGATTAAACTTCCCAATATTGGCCCGAACATCCACGGTAAAATGATATGACAGCGCCATAGTAGCCATCCACAAAGCAGTGACACGCCTAACACTAACAAATTATTAAGCGTATTATTTTTTTGCACACCATTCCACCTCCCTAACGACTGTTGCTGTTGTATTTATATTTATCATATCAAAGATTCAACAATAGTATAAAAAATTGAAATACGATTCATTACTATCAATGGTATCACAAAAAAGCCACGCAAATCACCAGCACGATTGAGCGTTATTTACGACTCAATATAGCTTTGATTTACGTGGTGTATCAATATTTTTATTTAGTTGCTACTCTGCTTAATGCAACATCGAAAGCGTCAATCGTTTTTTCAATATCCGCTTTTGTATGTGACGTTGATAAGAACATCCCTTCAAATTGAGATGGTGGTAAAAAGATACCTTGCTCTGTTAGTTCTCGATACATTTCACCGAACAACTTCAAGTCTGAACGGTTTGCTTCTTCAAAGTTTGTTACAGGTCCTTCATTAATAAAGAAACCAATCATTGAACCAGCACGGTTAACTGTTAGTGGGACGTTGTGTTTTGCAAAAACTTCTTTTAATCCCGCTTCAAGCATATCGCCTAATTCATTAAAGTACGTGTAACTTTCAGGTGTTAATTGGCTTAATGTCCAATAGCCACTCGTCATCGCAAGTGGATTTCCTGATAATGTACCCGCTTGATAAATATCGCCACTAGGTGCAATGCGGTCCATAATTTCTTTCTTACCGCCAAATGCCCCAACAGGCAGTCCGCCACCGATGACTTTACCAAGACACGTTAAGTCTGGTGTAACATCAAAGTAGCCTTGTGCACAATTGTAACCAACACGGAAGCCTGTCATGACTTCATCGAATATTAATAATGCGCCGTACTCATTTGTGATGTCTCTTAAGCCCTGTAAAAAGTTATTAATCGGTGGTACGACACCCATATTACCAGCTACTGGTTCAACAATAATCGCTGCAATATCATCGCCGAATTGTTCAAAAGCATAGCGTACAGCTTCTAAATTGTTGTAAGGGACTGTAATCGTATTTTTAGCAATGCCTTCTGGTACACCCGGTGAATCAGGTAAGCCTAATGTTGCGACGCCTGAACCCGCTTTAATTAACAGCGAATCACTGTGACCGTGGTAGTTCCCTTCAAACTTAATAATTTTATTTTTGCCCGTATAACCACGTGCTAATCTTAAAGTATCAAGTGTTGCTTCTGTACCTGATGATACCATTCTCACTTTTTCAATAGACGGCACACGTTCAATAACAAGTTCTGCCAATCGATTTTCTTCAAGTGTGGATGCGCCAAAGCTTGTACCACGGCCTAAAACATCATGAAGCTCACTGATAACTTTTTCATTGCGATGCCCTAAAATAAGTGGTCCCCAACTTAGGACGTAATCAATGTATTCATTACCGTCAATATCATAAATGCGACTACCATTACCACTTTCCATAAAAATAGCCGGTGTATCTACCGCTTTGAACGCACGAACAGGGCTATTCACCCCACCAGGCATTAACTGCTCTGCTTTTTCAAATGCTTTAATTGATTTGTTATAACGCAACTCCATCAACTCCTATGTTTTATTGATCTAAATAACGACAAATATCTTTCGCAAAGTAAGTGATGATCATATCGGCGCCTGCACGCTTCATTGAAATCATTTGTTCCATAACAATACGTTCTTCATCAATCCAGCCGTTCTGTGCAGCTGCTTTTGTCATACTGTATTCGCCACTGACATTGTATGCAACGATTGGAATATTACTGTTGTTACGCACATCGCGAATAATATCAAGATAGCTCAATGCCGGTTTTACGATCATCATATCAGCACCTTCAGCTAAATCACTTTCCAGCTCACGTAACGCTTCTAAGCGATTGGCTGGATCCATTTGATACGTTTTGCGATCACCGAATGATGGTGCAGATTCTGCCGCATCACGGAATGGGCCATAAAAGCTCGATGCGTATTTAATACCGTAACTCATAATTGGAATATTTTGGAATCCAGCTTCATCTAATCCTTGACGAATTGCTGCTACAAAGCCATCCATCATATTACTTGGTGCAATAATATCTGCACCTGCTTTCGCTTGAGATACAGCTGTTTTCACTAATAATGGTAATGTCTCATCATTATCAACATCATGTGTATGTTCATCAATCAAACCACAATGTCCGTGATCTGTATACTCACATAGACATGTATCCGCTAAAATTAGCAAGTCGTCATACATCGATTTAGCGATTTTAGTTGCACGTTGAATCACACCGTCGTCAACAAACGCCCCTGTGCCACACGCATCTTTTTCATTTGGGATACCGAAAAACATCATCGCACGAATCCCTAAATCATATGCTGCTTGAATTTCTTCATGTAATAAATTCAAACTGATTTGGTAAATACCAGGGAGTGATTTAATTTCTTCTTTCACGCCGTCACGCTCTACAACAAAGATCGGATAGATTAAATCTTCTTTTCTAACGTGCGTTTCTCGAACCATACTTCTCATCGTATTAGATGAACGTAAACGTCTATGTCTATCAAAATTCATAAATTAGAACCCCTTTTCCAATATTTTGTCAATCATCGCATCAAGTGTTTGTGTGTCTGCTACGATACCTTCATAACCGTATTCAGCCAATATTTTTTGTGTGGGTACACCAATGACATGCAGTGTTTGACATTGAATGTTCTGGTAGCGGTCAAACAAAGCACGTACAGCCGACGAACTCGCAAATGTTATTGCATCTATTTTATGCGATAAGGTCATATCATAAACAGCTTTGACAGATGCTTCATTTACTACCACATCATACAAATCTATTTTTTCGACCTGATACCCTCGATTGCCGAGTTCTTTCGCAAGTTTCGGTCTTGCTTGTGCACTAGATGGCAATAAAATGGACGCATGCGGTTCTATAACAAATTGTGCTAAAAACCCTTCTTGTGAAAAATCATCAGGAACAAAATCAACATCAATCCCCTGTTCTTCACAAAATTCACGCGTTTTTATACCAATCGCTGCAATTTTACCCACCTGTACGTCTTGTAAATACGGTATAAAATATTTAACCGCATTTTTAGATGAAAAAACGAGCCAATCATATGTACGCTCTAATAATTGCTGATCAAACGGACATTTTACCGTTTCAAGCAATGGTATATGATAAATATTGACTTGGCTATTTTGATACGGTTGTGTTTGCGTCATAATTACAGTCGGTTTCATTACGACCACTCCTAACTAATGCGTATCACTCAATGCTTCAATAATCTCATATGCACCTTGTCGTTTCAATTCATCACTTACACGTTGTCCAACTTCCACAGGATTTGTACCTGTTGCAGTATGTTGAAAACGCTGTTGTCCATCTGGCGACATAATCAAGCCAGTAAAGTGAATTCGTTGGTCTTCGCCAATGACTGCATGACCGCCAATTGGTACTTGGCAGCTACCGTCCATTTCTTTTAAAAATGTACGTTCTGCTGTCACACAACTCGCCACTTCCTTGTTGTGTACTTTCGCTAATAAATCTAGTAACTCTGTATCATCGGCACGACATTCAATCCCTAACGCACCTTGACCTATCGCAGGGATTAATAAATCATCATCCAAATATTGCGTCACAATATCTTCAGACCAGCCCATACGTTTCAGACCAGCAGCCGCTAAAATAATTGCATCGTAATCTTCTTCTTGTAACTTTTTAAGACGTGTATCAATATTACCTCGAATCCATTTGATTTCTAAATTCGGGTAATGTGCGAGAATTTGTGCACCACGTCTCAAAGAACTTGTCCCGATAATGCTGCCGTCTGGCAAATCTTTTAGTGCGACATGATTTTTAGCGATATACGCATCGTATGGATTTTCACGATCTGGAATGCAACCAAGTGTTAAACCGTCTGGTAATACGCTTGGAACATCTTTTAACGAATGAATCGCCATATCAATCTCTTTACTGAAGAGTTCGTTTTGAATCTCTTTCACAAATAAGCCTTTGCCGCCTACTTTAGACAGTTGACGATCGACGATTTGATCGCCTTTCGTGACAATTTCTTTAATTTCAATGTCCAAATCAGGTTGAACCGCTTTGAGACGTTCAATAAATTGGCGACTCTGTGTCAAAGCAAGTTGACTTCTTCTCGAGCCTACTACTAGTTTACGCATATAACGAACCTCCATTGATAGTGTGTTATACTCCCGTCCATTGGTGGAATGAAGAGAGTTGTGTGACCACGATTAAATTGATCATACAACATAAAAACAACATGATATTAACATAGATTAAAAATTGTTGCTTAAACCTTTGTGTCACTCGCATCGTTAAATACGCAATGTAACTCAAAATAATAAAAAAGGATGAAATAACTTTTGCGTCGACAAAGATTTGTGTCCCTATTGAGAAAATACCCCATTGCACACCTAAAACAAGGCTTACAAATAAGGTAATTACACCGACTAACGTACAATAAAAAACCGTTTTTTCGAGCGTTGCGACACTACTGATTCTAAAATAATTTTGGTTAAAGCGCTTTAATTTTAAATTGCGATATTGTACGAGATATAAAATGGCATTCACGAACGCAATCGCAAAGATGACGTAGCTTAACAAGGCGAGTGAAATATGCACGACGAGTAACTCGTTCATTACCGATAGCCGCGCGCCTTTTAAACTAAACTGATACGGATGAAATGTGTGAATGAGCATAAAGATAAAGCCTAGCATCGTTAACAAGACAATCATCATATCAGACATGCGGAAAACGGCACATACAAAGGTCAACGTTAAAATAAGCCATGTTAATACATAAAAACTTTCAATAATCGATGTCAACGGCAATTGCCCACGCCAGATGACATACATAGTTAAAGAGATTGTTTGCATAACCCAAACAATCCCTAATACATAAAAACCGATATTTTGAAGGCGATAATTCTTTTGAAATAAGTCAATGGTCAAACATAAGACGCATATAAAATATAACAAAACGATCGCTTCATGAAATCTTACAAAAAAAGCTTCTACCATCGGCATCACCTATCTTTAAGAATCAAAACTTAGAAGACGTTGCTTTAAAATACGCTTTTTGTTTTCTACAGCTTCTTGTTGATAGTTCATATTGACATCAAGATCAAAAATCTCTTGAAATAACTGTAATTTAGCGGCTGCTTGGTGATCGTCACTAATTTCTTTCGCTTGTTTGATAGGTTGTTTGAGCATTTGATTAATAATGCTTTTCGTATGCTTAGAAACGACTTTACGCTCACGCTCTGACAAGTGTGGCAACTTGCGATCAATGCTCGCCATCGTTTCTTGTTGAATCGCCATCGCTTGTTCTCTTAAAGCACGGATGACTGGCACAACACCGAGCATGCGTACCCATTCATTATGCTTATCAATCTCGGCAGGAATGCGTTCAGCAATCGCTTCTGCAGCTAAACGACGTTCTCTAATATTGGCATCTACTAACCCTTTCAAATCATCCACATCGTAAATGAATATCTCCATATCATGTGACTCAAAAGGTTCAATATCACGCGGTACTGCTATATCAACTAAAACAATTTGCGATGTTTTTTTAGTAACTGCTTGGCGCATTTCAAGCATATCTTTCGTAATAACAAACTGATCAGCACTCGTTGAACTAATTACAATATCGACTTGTGTTAATAGTTCAGGCAACGCTGACATTGGCGCTGCTTGAATTTGATGTTTGTCTGCCAATGCTTGTGCACGAGATTCCGTGCGATTTAATACTGTAATATCTGTGACGTTCGCACCTTTCAAATTCAATACAGAGAGTTCTCCCATCTCGCCGGCACCAATGACAAGCGCACGTTTTTTGTTCAACTTGCCAAACATTTTTTTAGCGAGTTCAACCGCCGCATATGACACACTAATTGCGTTATCTGCAATGTCTGTTTCATGATGTGCTTTTTTACTAAACGTAATCGCTTGTTTAAACAACTCATTAAAAATTGTACCGGTTGTTTGCGCTGCTTGTGCAGTTAAGAATGCATCGCGCATTTGCCCTAAAATTTGTGTTTCACCAAGGACGATAGAATCTAAGCCCGTTGTCACTTTAAATAAGTGTTCGATTGCTTCGTCCCCCACCTTTACTTCAGTCATTGTTTTAATGTCTTCTACATCAAAATTAAACTGTCTAGCTAAAAAGCGTTGAATATAATAACGACCCGTGTGTATTTGATCAACAACTGCATAAACTTCTGTTCTATTACATGTTGATAAAATGACATTTTCTAAAATCGACTTTGTTTCAAATAATGTCTCATGTACACGCATCATATCTGTATCTTGAAATGTGAGCTTTTCGCGTAATGTCACATCAGCTGTTCGATGATTTACACTCACTGCAATAAAATACATGATCATGTCCCCCCATAAACTACAATAAAATCATTATAACATATAAAGAACATACACAATTTTAATTAAAACTTGATTCCGTTGATAATAGTTATTATTGTCTACATTTTAGTCAAATTTCGTTTATTCTGTTTCCTCTGCCCCAATAAAAGCGTCAATTGTTGACCAAATTTCTGGTTGCTTATTTTTAGAAAGTGACGAATAACTGATGATTTTATCAGTAGGATCCATATCTAAATCTTGTTTAATACGTTTAATATGTTTTTGGACTTTTCCTTTTGGCACTTTGTCTTCTTTTGTTGCAACGATCAATGTAGGAATCTCAAAGTGTTTTAAGTAATCATACATTAAAATATCGTCTTCCGTTGGTGGATGTCTTAAATCGACAAGTTGAATCACTAACTTTAATTCTTCTCTTGTCGTCAAATACATCTCAATCATTTTACCAAACGCTTCACGTTGCTTTTTGCTTACCTTTGCATAACCATAGCCCGGTACATCAACAAAAATAAGTTGTTCATCAATGTTATAAAAATTAAGCGTTTGTGTTTTACCAGGTTGTTGAGACGTACGCGCCATATTTTTACGGCCAATCATACTATTGATAAACGTTGACTTACCAACATTTGAGCGACCACTCAGTGCGACTTCTGGCAACCCCATCTCTGGATATTGTTCCTTCTTGACCGCACTAATGATAAGCTCAACATGATTCGGGTTAATCTTCATGACAGTTCTCCTTTTTCTTAAATATCGCTGATACATATATATTTTATCGTTTGTTTTTTTGTATGAACAGCAAAAAAAGCTTAAGACGTGCAAATTACAGCATCTTAAGCTTTCGTCTATTATGCAGATGTTTTACTATTGTTCAACAATTGACCATCTTGATCATAAAGTTCTGGCGCTGTTTCATTAATGATTGTTTCTCTCGTGATAACAACCTTAGTCACATCCTCAGTTGAAGGAATGTCGAACATAATATCAATCAACGCTTCTTCTATAATTGAACGTAAACCACGTGCACCTGTTTTACGCTCAATCGCTTTTTCACTAATCGCTGATAATGCGTCATCTGTAAATTCCAACGCCACATCATCTAACTCTAACATTTTTGTATATTGCTTCACTAACGCATTTTTCGGTTGTGTCAAAATGTTTTTAAGCGCAGCAATATCTAATGTTTCTAAGTTTGCAACGATTGGTACACGTCCGATAAACTCTGGAATTAAACCATACGTTTGTAAATCTTCTGGACGAATATGCTCTAACAAGCTTGTTTCATCATATTTTGATAATTCATTGCTCGCAAAACCAATAACTTTTTCACCTAAACGACGCTTGATAACTTCTTCAATACCATCAAACGCACCACCTAAGATGAATAAAATATTGGTTGTATCAATTTGAATGAATTCTTGGTTTGGATGCTTACGTCCACCTTGTGGCGGTACGCTTGCTGTTGTCCCTTCAAGAATTTTTAATAACGCTTGTTGGACACCTTCACCAGATACATCACGTGTAATAGATGTATTTTCTGATTTACGTGCAATCTTATCAATCTCATCGACATAAATAATACCCTTTTCGGCTTTATCAATATCGAAATCAGCTGCTTGAATTAAACGTAATAAAATATTCTCAACATCTTCACCTACATAACCAGCTTCTGTTAAGCTTGTCGCATCTGCAATGGCAAATGGCACATTTAATGTACGTGCAAGTGTTTGCGCTAATAATGTTTTACCGCTACCTGTTGGACCAATTAAGGCAACATTACTTTTTTGAAGTTCAACGTCATCATCTTTAGGTCCGAGTTGGTTAATACGTTTATAGTGATTGTAAACCGCCACGGCTAAAGACTTTTTAGCCTTTTCTTGACCGATGACATAATTGTTCAATTCGTCCATAATTTCTTTCGGTGTTGGTAACTCAGTTAATTCTTCTGTTTCTGCTTGATTAAGTTCTTCTTCTACAATCTCTGAACATAATTCAATACATTCATTACAAATATAAACACCACTACCTGCCACTAATTTTTTGACTTGGTCTTGGTCTTTGCCACAGAAAGAACATTTTAAGTTTTCTTCGTCTTCATTGAATTTAAACATACTGTATTACACCCCTATCCTCTACGACTATACTAGAAAGCATTTTATTATGCAATTGTTCATACTTTCAAGTTTTTTGCATAAAACAATGAAAGCGGGATAGAAATCTATGAAAGTCATTAGATTTCTTAATCCCGCTCTGGTCAGTATGATTATTGCTAGAAAGCACAATTGGTGCAATCAGCTACTGCCAGCATTGTCTTATCATCTGGAAAGTTTGACTTTATCCAATTAGACTTATGCTTCTTCGCTATCTTTTGGTGCATCAACTAATTTAGCTTCAGATACTAACAAGTCGATTACTTTACGAACACGAACGTCGTTTTTAATTAGGTCAGAGTTACCTAATGTCTTTTTAATATCTTCAACTGAGATATTAAATTGTTCGCTCATTTTTTGTAATTCGTTGTCAACATCTTCATCAGTTGCTTCGATATTTTCAGCTTTTGCAATGGCATCTAATGTTAAGTTTGTTTTCACACGTTGCTCAGCGTCATCTTTCATTTGCTCACGCACTTGGTCTTCATCTTGACCTGAAATTTCAAAGTATGTTTTCAAGTCTAAACCTTGTTGTTGCATGTTTTGTGCAAATTCTTGAAGCATGCGGTCTTGTTCAGACTTAATCATTGCTTCTGGAATATCAATTGTTGCATTGTCTGCAGCTTTGATGACAGCTTCTTCTTTTTGTAAGTTTTCAGCGTCGTTTTGTTTCGCTTCTTCTAATTGTTTGCGAACATTCGCTTTGTATGCATCTACGTTTTCAGCGTCTGCATCTAATTCACTTGCTAATTCGTCATCTAAAGTTGGTACTTCTTTAGATTTGATTTCGTTAATTTTAACTTTGAATGTTGCAGGTTTACCTGCTAATTCATTTGCGTGGTATTCTTCAGGGAAAGTCACTTCAACGTCTTTTTCGCCGCCTACTGTTAATCCTACTAATTGTTCTTCAAATCCTGGAATGAATGAACCTGAACCAACTTCTAAGTCGTAACCTTCAGCTTGACCACCTTCGAATTGTTCACCGTCAACATAACCATCGAAGTCTAAGTTAACTGTGTCGCCTTCTACAACTTCACCGTCTTCTTTAACGACCATATCAGCCATTGCTTCAAGACGTTGGTTGATTGCATCTTCAACCATTTCGTCAGTTACTGTTGTGTCTTGTTTTTCAATTTCAAGACCTTTGTAGTCGCCAAGTTTCACTTCAGGTTCTACTGTTACAGTTGCTTCAAAGATAAAGTCTTTACCTTTTTCTAATTGTTTGATGTCAATTTCAGGTTGTGCAACTGGGTTAATACCCGTTTCATCAATTGCATCGCTATATGCTGGTTGTAATAAAATATCAAGCGCATCTTGGTATAAGCTTTCCACACCGAAACGTTGTTCGAAAATTGGACGTGGTACTTTACCTTTACGGAAACCAGGTACATTAATATTTTTTACTACTTTTTTGAAAGCTTGGTTTAATGCTTCATCTACTTTTTTAGCAGGTACAGTTACTTCAAGTAACCCTTCGTTACCTTCTTTTTTTTCCCATGTTGCTGTCATGTATAAAAACCTCCATGAAATCCATTTTTAAAATTTTTCAACTTCTTTATTATAACATAGCTAAGTCCTGTTTCAAGTGGGCTTGCTATGTATTTAATAATTTAATAAAATCCATAACCGTCGCCTCTGCTGAATATGTTGGCGGTAACCCCATCATTTCTTCAAAGTACACGAAGTACGTTTCAATCCATGTCTGATCATCTGCAATTTGTGTCGTATCAATGGGATACATTGCAACGTTATGACTATTAAGATGAACATGTGCTTCTCGTACGAGCGAAGGATATTCAGTTTCAAGCAGTTCAATGACTTGTGGCACAATGACCGTTACAAAGTGTGTCTCTTCAAAGCCTACTAACTCTGAAGGTACAATGTCAAACTGCTTGCCATACATTTCACACTGAATGCTTTGATTGTAACGAGCAAATCGCAAATATTCAAGCATTAAACTTTGTAACTTGGTACGGATATGCGCATTTGTCATCAAATAAGCAATCGAATCAGCAAAATGATAAGCACTGTCGTCAATCAGAGATAAGATCAGTTCTGTTTGTTGCGGTGCAGATAGCTGTTCAAATTGTTGTATTTGTTGTTGCATCACTTCTTGACGTTCCTGTAATTGACGCTTCGCTTGATCTTTTATTGGAAGCAAGATCATTCGTGTCTCATGGCTTTGCGTTTGATCCAGCACTGCTTCAACGATAGAAACGACTGATTGATATTGTTCCAACGCATAGAGACTTTTCACGTGGTATATCATCAATTCATCTTGAAAGCTATATTCTTGTTTGATCATAATATGCGTTTCTTCTCTTAACTCCAAATATGCTTCAAGTTCCCATAATACTTGACATTTAAGCAGCGCGAGCGCATCTGTTAATTCAAAGTGCTTTTCATACACCATAAACGCATCATATGCTACTTCATAACGGTCGCTGTCAATGGCTTGCTTAATATCCGCACATAGCTTTTCTTGTAGTTTCGGAAACGGGATTATTTCTGACATTCATATCACCTAGTTCCATTTTTCAAGTATGAGCGCACTCCATGATTCAAATTTTGATAAATCATCAATTGTGTCGACAGGTTGCCAATGAATGGATAACGTATCCGTTTCACGAACTTCAACCTGTGCTTTACGTACTTTGATTTTAAATACGACACCAATGTGGACGCGGCCTACTTCATTGTTATCGTCATTAATAAAGCCGATATGTGTAAGTCCGTCTGTTTCGTCAACAGTTAAGCCGACTTCTTCTAACAACTCACGACTTGCATTTTCTTGTATAACCACCATAATATCTTCTTGACCCGGTACATCATTCATATGACCACCAACACCGATTGATGCAAGACCGTGTAGGCGTGCCTCTCCACCACCTGATAAGCGCTGATATACAAGAATGTCGCCATCTTCATTTTCCAAGATACAATATGAAATCAATTGTTTAAATGAAGGATCTTCTTCCATATCCCCGCGACGTTTCACTTCATATTGACTGAGCGTTTTTAAGATGGCTTCACTTTTCACATCATCATGCGATAAAAACCCATTAAATGCATTACTTTCGTTATCAAATAAAATATTTCTAGCAACTACAGTGATTTGTTCATCAAATTTAGACATAATAAACTCCTTTATGACTCGATTATCCATATCGTACCAAACGATGTGGGTACAAGCCAAGTAAAATATAAAACGCTTCCCATATAAAATAAATGTTGGAATAAAAGCGCTTAGAATATAATCCGTCACGCCCCTAACTCTTCATCGTTCTATTGGAGAGCCTACTGAACATTCTATATTTCAAAGACTACCATCGATACTGATTGATATATTCCTACTACTTCATAGCTGTCTAATCATCACGTACGACAACACTACGATAAAACCAATACGCCCTTTGTAAAACGCATTTCCTTTGGACGCCTACTACGATTTACTCTCTTATTTAAGGAAAGTCACCACTATCTCTCAGCCCCCGAAGTGCGAAGTTTTGCCGAGAATCCTGCTTTGCGAACACTGACAATAGAAATTTACCAGTTTATTGAAACACATTTTCCAAACAGCTACTACAATCTACAAACTTCTACGCATCTTAGTTGAGACCATTATAACTATCCTAACCTAGAAAGAATTCTTGCCAAAAGAAAAGAGCTGGTTGTCTATTGAATAAACAAACCAACTCTGCATAGATTATTATTTTAAAGCGTCTTTCGCTTTGTTTACTAATTCAGCAAATGCATTTTCGTCAGCGATTGCGATTTCAGAAAGCATTTTACGGTTAATGTCGATACCAGCTAATTTTAAGCCGTTCATTAAACGTGAGTAGCTCATGTCATGTTGACGTGCAGCTGCATTGATACGTGTGATCCATAATTTACGGAAGTCACGTTTTCTTTGACGACGGTCACGGAATGAATATTGACCTGATTTCATAACTTGTTGTTTTGCTACTTTATATAAAGTGCTTTTTGCACCGAAGTAACCTTTAGCTAATTTGATTGTCTTTTTACGACGCGCTCTTGTTACTGTTCCACCTTTTACACGTGGCATAATAAATTCCTCCTCATAATCTCTTTCATATGCACTTTTGGCATACTTAGACGTTTATATATTCGTTCGATTAATTTTTATGATTATTTAACGTATGTTAATAATTGTCTTACGCGTTTTGCATCACTCTTAGAAACAAGTGCCGCTTTACGAAGTTTACGTTTTTGTTTAGTAGACTTGTTAGCGAATAAGTGTGAAGTATAAGCTCTAGAACGTTTTAATTTCCCACTTCCAGTTCTTTTAACACGTTTCGCTGCTCCGCGGTGAGTTTTCATTTTAGGCATGATTAATTTCCTCCTATTGTCATTGTTTATTTTTCGTTAATTGGGGCCAACATAAGAAACATTTGGCGACCTTCCATTTTAGGTTTTTGCTCAACTGTTGCAATATCTTTGCATTCGTCAGCAAAATTCTCTAAAACGCGTTGACCAATTTCTTTATGCGTGATTGCGCGCCCTCTGAAACGAATAGAAACTTTCACTTTGTCACCTTTTGTTAAGAATTTTCTACCGTTTTTAAGTTTTGTATTGAAGTCATGTTCTTCAATTGTAGGACTTAAACGGATTTCTTTAACATTGATGACTTTTTGTTTCTTCTTCATTTCTTTTTCTTTTTTCTGTTGCTCGAACTTGTATTTACCGTAATCCATGATACGAGCAACAGGTGGTTTTGCATTAGGGGCAACGATTACAACGTCTAAGTTGAGTCGCTCTGCCATTTCTAATGCTTCTTGCTTCGATTTGATACCAAGCTGGTCACCGTTTTGACCGATAACACGTAGCTCTCTAGCGCGAATCTTTTCGTTAACTTGCGTTTGATCCTTAGCTATGGTTGACACCTCCAAAAATTTTACGAATGGTCCAAGCACGAAAAAAAGCGGGGATGTACTCCCCGCTTCTAACGTTAACATGAACAAACTCACATGTTTATATCGTTAACCTGCCAACTGCTTGATGCGTCGCTACAGGTGAGAAGCGGGTTGCTTCTACTTGGTCCGTTTCGTATTCAACAGATATAATCATACCAAGTTGTTATCTATTAGTCAACATATTTATGAAAGTTTTTTTCGTCCATTGTTACATCTTGACTCAAGTTCACTTTGTCCAATGGAATCATTTTCGTTTTATATCTTAATTTATGATATAGGAAGAAGAATAAGAATACTGGAATACCCATATAAGTGATAAAGAATCGTTTCGGATCAAAACCGCCACCTTGGATAAACTCAACATCTTGTCCGATAATAACGATAATACATAAAATCAAAGCAAGTATCGGTCCGAACGGGAACCATTTTGCTTGATATTTCAATTTTGATACATCGTAATTTTGTGCTGCAAATGCTTTACGGAAGCGATAGTGACTAATCGCAATACCGAGCCATGCAATAAAGCCTGTCAAACCACTTGCTGCAACGATATATTCATATGCATTACCGCTCACTTGTTGCACGATAAAGATAAATACAACAACAGCGGCAGTTGATAACATCGCAATCCACGGTGTACCATTACGATTTGTTCTACTAAATGGTTTTGCCGCTAAGCCATCACGACTCATTGAGTAAAGCATACGCGTACTTGCATACATACCAGAGTTACCGGCTGACAATACAGATGTCAAAATAACGGCATTCATAAATGACGCTGCGAATGCTAAACCTGCATTTTTAAATACTAACGTAAATGGTGATGTCGCAATATCTTCGCCCCCACCCATCAATGCAGGATGGTTATAAGGAATTAACATACCGATAATAAAGATAGCAAAAATGTAAAATAGTAAAATACGCCAGAATACTTGTTTAATCGCTTTTGGCACAGCACGTTCAGGGTTCTCTGACTCACCCGCCGTAATCCCGACAAGTTCTGTTCCTTGGAATGAGAAACCTGCGATTAAGAATACACCGAAAATAACGAGTAAACTACCACCTGTACCTTCTCCTAAAATCGGTGCGTCCCCTTGTGTAAATACATCAAATCCGACTGCAGGTCCGCCCATAATTCCAACGATTGTCAATAAACCTACAATAATAAACACGATAACCGTTGCCACTTTAATAAACGCGAACCAATATTCACTTTCACCATATACTTGAACAGAGAGTGCATTCAGACTGAAAATAATTGCCATGAACACGCAGCTCCATACCCATGCTGGTAAAAATTGCAATGGCTCCCAATATTCAATGACATGTGCAGCAATGGTTACATCGGCAGCAACTGTAATAACCCAGTTAAACCAATAGTTCCAACCTAGCGCAAAGCCGAGTGATGGATCCACGAAGCGTGTCGCATATGTACTAAATGAACCAGTAACTGGTAAATATGTCGCCATTTCACCTAAAGATGTCATTAAGAAAAACACCATAATACCGATAATAGCATAGCCAAGCAACGCCCCTAACGGCCCCGCATCGTGGATTGCACCTCCCGATGTCATAAACAAGCCTGTTCCAATTGCACCACCAATGGCGATCATCGAAATATGACGATCTTTCAGGTGGCGTTGCACACCATTATCTGTTCGCACTTTTTCGTTACTCATTGTCCCTTCCTTTCCTTCACCTAGAGGTCAATCTTCAAATAACACATTAATGACTTTACTTCTAAATAAACGAAATAAAGGCTACATCAACGTGGATGTAACCTTTACTTTATCTACAACAAATAAGTAGCACATCACGTTTGTGACAGTCTAGCACCTTTCGATCACTAGCCCAACAAGTTATCTGGATGACGATAACTCGCTTCGGCATTTTTACCTTTAACTTGTTCAACATACGCATCATCTCTGCTTCTGACAAGCGACTCATTAAAAATGCAACCTCTAACTAAATTGAATATTAATATTTGAATTACATAACAGTATACAGCATCAAACTGTACTCTGCAATGTTATCTTTGTTTTTTTAGACGAATTTCGTCGACAAGACGCCATACGAAATCTTCTGCTTCCATTGTTTCTTGATCTTTTGAACCGTATTGACGCACGTTAACTTCATGATTTTCAACTTCTTTATCCCCTACAACGAGTTGATAAGGAATTTTTTTCATTTGTGCTTCACGGATTTTGTAACCCATTTTTTCATTACGGTCGTCAATGTTTACTCGAACACCTTGTGATTTTAATGTGTCGTGAATTTCACGTGCATAATCATAGTGTAAGTCCACATTAACCGGAATAATCTCAACTTGTTGTGGTGCTAACCATGTTGGGAAGGCACCTTTTGTTTCTTCAGTTAAGAATGCGACGAAACGTTCCATTGTTGATACAACACCACGGTGAATGACAACTGGTTGATGGTGTTCGCCATCTTGTCCGATATATGTGAGTTCGAATTTTTTCGGTAATAAGAAGTCAAGTTGTGCTGTAGACAATGTTTCTTCTTTACCCATTGCTGTTTTCACTTGGACGTCAAGTTTTGGACCGTAGAATGCCGCTTCACCGATGGCTTCTTCGTATTCAAGTCCAAACTCATCAACCGCTTCTTTTAACATTGATTCAGCTTTATTCCACATATCATCATCATCGAAGTATTTTTCTTTATCTTCTGGATCACGATAGCTCAAACGGAATTTGTAGTCTTTGAAACCAAAGTCTTCGTATACATTGAGAATCATTTCAACAACGCGTTTGAATTCTTCTTTGATTTGATCTGGACGAACAAAGATATGTGCATCGTTTAACGTCATACCGCGGACACGTTGTAACCCTGATACCGCACCACTTGCTTCATAACGGTGCATTGTACCTAATTCAGCGATACGAATTGGTAACTCACGGTATGAGTGTGGTTTGTTTGCATAAACCATCATATGGTGCGGACAGTTCATTGGACGTAATACCATTGCTTCATCTGCATCCAGTTGCATTGCTGGGAACATATCATCTTGGTAGTGATCCCAGTGGCCAGACGTTTTATAAAGTTCCACGTTCGCTAATACTGGTGTATACACGTGGTCATAGCCTAACGCCACTTCTTTATCCACGATGTAACGCTCAATTTCACGACGGATTGTGGCACCATTTGGCAACCATAAAGGTAAACCCGCACCGACTAATTGGTTGTTTGTGAAAAGTTCCATATCTTTACCGATACGACGGTGGTCACGTTCTTTACGCTCTTCTAACATTTTTAAGTGTGCTTTTAAATCTTTTTTATCGAAAAATGCTGTACCGTAAATACGTTGTAACATTTTGTTGTTACTGTCGCCACGCCAATACGCACCTGCTGTTGATAATAATTTAAATTCTTTAATTTTCGCAGTTGATGGCACGTGTACACCACGACATAAGTCTGTAAATTCGCCTTGTGTGTAGAGCGTCACATTTTCATCTTCTGGAATTGCATCGATTAATTCAAGCTTGTATTCATCGTCTTTGAAGAATGCTTTTGCTTCATCGCGAGAAACAACTTTACGCTCGATTTTATGATTTTCATCCTCGATTTGTTTCATCGTTTTTTCAATTTTTTCAAAGTCATCGCTTGAAACTTTTTCAGGCATGTCAAAGTCATAGTAGAAGCCGCCTTCAATGACTGGGCCAACACCAAACTTCACATCGCCATATAAACGTTTTAACGCTTGTGCCATTAAATGCGCTGTTGAGTGACGCAATACTTCTAGCGCTTCGTCACTACCCGGTGTAATAATTTCAATTTCTCCATCTACTTCAAGTGGACGTGTTAAATCAACCATCTCACCATTATATTTACCAGCTACTGCTTTTTTGCGTAGTCCCGGACTGATTGATTGTGCAATTTCTTCAGTTGTAATCCCTTTGTCAAACGCCTTGCTGTTACCATCTGGAAAGCGTACATTAATTTGTGTCATAGTTCTCCTCCTAATCATTATCTCAGTTAACCCGGCAAATCGAACTGCATCTCTTTGTTGAAAAAGCGGCATATGGTGCGTTCAAACAAAATAAAAAGACCCCATCCCAACAAAGGGACGAGGTCATCGCGATACCACCCTAAATTCGTTACACAACAAAATGTGCAACATCTCTACGTAAGATAACGGTCTTGAGCCGAGTGTTCATTACAAACACTATCTATCAGAGGGAGTAACATCATGCCGCATTAACTGCACTCTCATCACCGGCAGCTTTCTGTATAATTTAAACATCATGTCATATCCTCGAATTGGTTAACAATATGAATTTATCTCTATTATAACGCTATTTTTCATTTTTTCAATGGTTTCTATAATTTTCGCCTTCTAATTTATAAGGCTTAGATAACGTTTTGACACGCGCCATAATTCGCTGTGCTTTCGTCCACTCTACACCATTTTTCGTACGTGCTAAATGTTCTTCCAATTGATCAAAATCTAAGTTGGAGCTAAAAAATGTCGGCATTTCTTGAATCATACGATAATGCAATATCGGGCCGAGTACTTCATCACGCACCCACGGCGTCATATCTTCTGCACCAATGTCATCAAGTATCAGCACTTTTGCATTACGAATTTGTTCAATACGTTTTGCTGTCGAACCATCTTTAAATCCATTTTTCAACAAGCGAATAAACTCTGGGACGTAAATAATCGTCGTCGGCACATGATGATCCTTTAATTCATTTGCAATCGCACCGAGAATAAAAGACTTACCCGTACCGAGTGCACCATACAAGTAGAACCCTTTTACACTTTTTTCTGCAACAATGTCATCTATTAATGCTTTGAACTGCATTGCAAGCTCCAGTCGATTACGTCTATCCATATGCACATCTTCTAACTTCGCATTTAATGTATCTGGATGCATATGAAACGATGTGATCATACTATTCGCAATACGTGCTTCATCATGGCGAATCTTACACGGACATGGATTGTAACGAATTTTAATGCGATTGTGTTCAATATATAGCTCTGGAATATGCCCTTTCACAAAGTTGGGGCAGTTTTCATAGGTGTGATTATCTGTATAGTGCTTTTGTTGATCCCTGTACTCCTGCAAAATATTCAAATCATTCTCAATCATCGCATTCGTCACTTCTGCTTGATGCGCTTCTAAAAACGCTTTAACATCCGGATCTTTAATCACATCCTGCTTAATCTTCTCGATACGCTTTTGGATCGCATCATTAGATCCCATTATTTGATTAAATGATTTCATGACTCGTCACCCGCCTTTCGACTTTTTTTCAATTCATTCAAGAAAGCATTGACGTCACGTTCTAACGCCTCTGGATCTTCTTCTTTCGATTCAAATTCTTCTGGATGCGTCATCCAACGTGGTTTTTCTTCATAAACCGGGCCATTAGAATAATGTTGTTGGCGTTGTGGCTGATGTCTTTTTTCTTGCGCACGTGTTTCATTACGTTGCGTGTCCATCGCTTTTTCATATGCTGTTTTCGCATCGACAACACCGCTCTTTTTCCACGTAGATGCAACGGCATAGACATATTTTTCAGGCAAACTATTATCAATTTTTTGCATAACATACTGCAACAAAACATTAATTACGCCAAAGCTAAAGCCTTCACGTTCCATCAGTTCCTCAATCATACGCTTTTGATAAAGTGGAGGTTCAGATCCGCCATAAGACGTTAACATCACAACCGGACTCGTATTGTCCATTAAGTTGTACCAGTCATCCCAATTTTCAACGACCACTCCGTCATTATCTGCTTCATCAAGTGAATGTTCCGCTGTACTTGATTTTGTTTGTTGAAGCGTTGGTAATGTTTGCTGGTTTTTAACTAAAAAGTGTGACTGCGCTTGTTTCCGTAAATCAAGCAATGACAAGCTTTGATCACTATTAAGCGATTTTAAAATTAACGTTTTCATTTCGTCAGGTGGAATACGATAAAGTGTCGCTAGTTGCACAATTAAAGTACGTGTCGGTCCAGTTAAAATATCTTTACTAATATAATGTGTTTGCAACATATCTGCTAACAAGTCAAAATCAAACGAGATGTCTGTCAGATCCACACCATTATATGTGGTTTCTGCAAGCCCTTCTTCACGTGTATGAAGCGTTTGTTTTGGCACTTTAAAAACATCAGTAAACTTTTTCGTTACATCCATAAAGCCTGTTAAATCAGGTTGTGGTATCACAAAATGAGATTTCAGCTGATGATAACGTTGTTGACCGACCACTTGATAAAAGTAAATCGATAGCATCGGATCATTAAAAAAGTCATGTGCACTTGGTGGTGGTAACAGTTGGTACACAAACTGCGTCGTGTCATCAGCATGGCGAACACGTGTCTTCACAAGACCAATACCTTCTAATAAATCCATATGCTCTCGAAACTTAATCAAATTGATTTTCAGTTCAGACATTAATGTATAATGCGTCAAACCATCTTCAAACGTACTATGACTAAATTGATTTAAAAATTGATAAATCCCAATCGGTTCTGCACCAATTAATGGGATAAATAAACGCCCTAATATATCATCATGTATCGCTTGATGATGAAATTGTCGAACAACACAAAAGCCATCATGTGGCCGTAATTGGTTATGATGCATAGATAACGACATCAAGATTCACTCCGCTTATTTTCTTTCAAAATTCCTTGCATGGACTCTAATAATTGATCAACATCTTTAAACTCTCTATAAACCGATGCAAATCGCACATACGATACTTGATCCACTTGCATTAATAAATCCATGACATATTCTCCTACATCACGTGATGATACTTCCGCAATACCCGCTTCACGCAATTGCCATTCTACTTTGTTTGTAATTTCTTCTAACTGTTGAAAACGAACTGGACGTTTTTCACATGAACGCACCAGACCGTTGATAATTTTTTCTCGATTAAATTGTTCGCGTGTCCCGTCCTTTTTAACGACAATTAACGGGCTCATCTCTATATGCTCAAAAGTAGTGAAACGTGTACCACATTGGTCGCACTCACGTCTTCTTCTGATGGCATTTGTATCTTCCGCATGTCTCGAATCGACAACACGAGACTGAGTATGATTACATTTTGGACATTTCACGACTTTGTCACCTTCTTAACAAGAATTTTGTTTCATTATACTATAAACATTGAGATAGCAAAAGCTAGAGGAATGTTAGAGGGTACGAGCCAATCGTTTAGAGTTTGAACATCGAAAAAATAGCATTTCAGATATGTAGTATTATGAATTTCTGTCGAGAATACAAAAACTACGAGGTGTTATGTAAATGACCGTACATATATGATGACAAACAGCACGCATAAACTGTATACATACACATCCAAAATAACAATAGAAAAAGGCTGAATACCTGAATCAGTGTTCAAGTTTCAGCCTTTAATTGCGTTATTTATAAGATCATTAATTATTTAATTTTTTCAGCGATTAATTGTAATACGTCAACAACGCGGTTTGAGTAACCCCATTCATTGTCGTACCAAGCTAATACTTTTACTTTATTATCTCCCATCACAATTGTTGATGGTGCATCAATAATTGCAGAGTGTGGGTTTGTCATAAAGTCGTCTGATACAAGTGGTACGTCAACAGTTTCAACGACACCATCAAGATCATTTTTTCGGAATAGTTCATTCACTTGTTCTTTTGTGACAGATTGTTTTAAATCAACAACTAAGTCAACAAGTGACACATTTTTAGTTGGAACGCGTAATGCCATACCATGTAATTTACCTTCTAATTCAGGCAATACGAGTGCGAGTGCTTTTGCAGCGCCTGTTGAAGTTGGAATAATGCTTTCAAAAGCTGCACGTGCACGACGTAAATCTTTATGTGGGTTGTCTAAGTTGTTTTGGTCGTTTGTGACCGCATGAACAGTTGTCATTAAACCATTGACAATACCAAACTTGTCATTTAATAATTTCGCAACTGGTGCTAAACAGTTTGTCGTACAAGATGCATTACTGAAAACTTCATATTTATCAACGTCGATGTCTTTGTCGTTAACACCTTTAACGATTGTTTGAACGTCGCCACCTTTTGATGGTCCTGTTAAGATGACTTTTTTCGCGCCTGCTTTAATATGCGCAATTGCTTTATCTCCATGATTAAACTTACCTGTTGCTTCTACAACAATATCAATGCCTAAGTCTTTCCATGGTAAATTTTCTGGATTTCGGTCTGACGTAAGTTGAATTTCTTTACCATCCACTTTAATACCATTTTCAGTTGCTTCAACTGGTTTGTTGAACAATCCGTGTGTTGTATCATACTTAATAAGGTGGGCAATTGTTTCAGGTGGGTAACTTGCGTTAATTGCTACTACCTCAATGTCCTCATTATTTAATGCAATACGTAAAACCATACGGCCGATACGACCTAATCCATTAATTGCAATCTTTGTCGTCATGTTAAAAAGCACTCCTTAAAAATGTGTTATACTTATATTCATGAGTATAACATATTATTAAATAAATGAAACCGTTTTCCTTATAATTTTTACTTATAGCATATAATTCGATTGTTGAATGTATAATTATTTGCGTTTAAAAGTAAGCTAAATCTTAAAATTTGTAAATTGTTTCATTGTGCCATACTGATATAAAAAAACGCACGCCAATTCGATTAATAAATTGACGTACGTTTGTCTATTCTATGCTTCTTCTGTTGCCGAGTATGGTGCTAAAAAGCCTTTGTGAATCAAAAGTTGCTCCACATTTTGCTTAAGTTCTAGTGTCGTGCCTAAATTATCAATGACGACATCCGCCATTCTACTCTTCTTGTCGATTGAGATTTGGCTATAAACACGTGCTTTCGCATCTTCAATTGATAAGTCATTACGTGCCATCAAACGATCCACTTGAATCGATTCTGAGGCATACACAAGCCATACTTCATCGACCGTATCTTCCAACTTGTTTTCATATAACAACGGAATATCCATAATGACATTGTGCCCTTCTGCTAAATACTGTTCTTTTTCAGCATCCATAATCTCGCGTACTTTTGGGTGTACAATGGCATTTAACTTTTCACGCAATGCACTGTCATAAAATATTTGTTCGCCGACATAAGCACGATCCATTTCGCCTGTTTCAGTAATTGCCGCTTCACCAAACACTTCTCTTACTTGTTGTAATCCTTCAGAATCCTTTTCAACGGCTTTACGTGCGGCAATATCCGCATCAACAATTTTAAAACCATGTGCTGACAATAATTGCGCAACAGTTGATTTACCTGTCGCAATTCCACCTGTTAATCCTATTACTTTTGGCATAATTTCCCTCTTTCTTATTGCTGACAATGCTCACAATAATGTGTATTTCTTCCACCGATAATAGCTGTTGTAATATCGCTACCACAGACTGAACATGTCTTTTGTTTATATACTTTTAAATTATTTTGCATCGTACCACGCTGACCATCAGCATGAACGTAATCTGAAATACTTGTTCCACCACTTTGTATACCCATTTCTAACACTTTCACAACACTTTGAAACACTTTTTGGCGTTGTGCCATTGTCAATTCATTCGAAGGCGTATGTGGATTGATACCCGCATCAAAAAGTGCTTCACACGCATAAATATTACCACATCCCGCAATCACACGATGTTCTAATATCATTTGTTTAATTGGCATTTTTTGATATTTTTTATGTGTGAACTGACTCAAATAATGTGCTTCTGCTTCTTCAGAAAAAGGCTCAGGTGCTATTTCTAAAATAGATGCGTAATCTGCAAGTTGAGCAACATTTCGAATTTCACCAAAACGTCGAATATCTGAATAAATCAACTTCAATCCATTATTTAACTGAAACACAACATGCCAGTGTTTGCGGTAATTCGGTATAACGATGTCGTCCACTTCACGTGCAACGAAAAAACCACCCGCCATACCAAGATGTGAAATGAGATTTCGTCGGCTCGATCCATGCTTAAGTGTAAACAATAAATATTTACTGCGACGTGTCACGTCTTCAATCGTGTAACCTATGCTGTACTTTTTAAAGTCATCTAAAGTGATGCCTTTAATAATCGTTTCTTTCCCTGATTCTTTTCCGTCTTTTACTTTACTTGAAAATGTCACATCTATAATTTGTTGTCCCACGATGTGTGGCACAATTCCGCGTTTAACGTGTTCAACTTCTGGTAATTCCGGCACTATTTACCCAACTCTCTTTCTATTTCGCATCGTACCATGTTGGGCCGTATTCTGACTCAACGCTTAATGGAACGTCTAATTGTAAGGCATTCACCATAATCTCTTCAACAAATTTACTAAAAGCAGCGACTTCCTCTTTTGGTACTTCAAATATCAATTCATCGTGTACTTGTAGTAACAACTCTGCTTTGAAATCTGTTTCTTGAACTGCATGATAAAAATCAACCATCGCCTTTTTAATAATATCTGCAGCACTTCCTTGTATTGGCGAGTTCATCGCTGTTCGTTCCGCAAAACCACGCTTGTTAAAGTTGCGACTCGTTATATCCGGAATGTAACGACGACGATGTAACAATGTTTCAACATAACCTTGCTGTTTCGCATCTTGAACAATTGTTTCCATATACGTTTTCACACCAGGGAAATGCGCTAAATAATCGTCGATAAATTGTTGTGCCTCTTTACGTGTGATACCTAAACTTTGGCTTAAACCATAATCACTAATACCATATACAATCCCAAAGTTTACAGCTTTCGCTTGTCGACGCATTAACGACGTGACGTCTTTTGCCTCAACGTTAAACACTTTCATCGCTATTGTCGTATGCACGTCTTCATTGTCAATAAATGCTTTTTGTAACGTCGGATCACCCGTTATATGCGCCAATACACGCAACTCAATTTGTGAATAGTCTGCCGCTAAAATAACATAGTCTTCATGTGATGACTTGAATGCTTTACGAATTTGACGCCCTTCTTCTAGACGAATTGGAATGTTTTGCAAGTTCGGATCGACAGAAGATAAGCGACCAGTTTGTGCTAACGTTTGATTAAAACGTGTATGAATACGATTATCATCCCAAATCACTTTTTGAAGCCCTTCTACATAAGTTGATTGCAATTTCGATAACGTACGGTACGTTAAAATATTTTCAATAATTGGGTGTTGTCCTTCCAATTTTTCTAAAACATCTACGGCCGTTGAATAACCCGTTTTCGTCTTTTTAATCACTGGTAAACCCAGTTTTTCAAAAAGAATAACACCGAGCTGTTTGGATGAATTCAAATTAAAATCCTCACCCGCTTGTTCGTGTATCGTTTCAATCAATTCATCTAAACGCTGTTGTAAATCTTTTTCCATCACTTGTAATGTCGCTTTATCTGTATAAATACCTGTATATTCCATTTCACTTAAAATTTGTGCTAATGGAAGTTCCAATTCTGTTAACAAATCAAGTTGCTGGTGTGACTCAAGTATCTCCGTCATTTCCGATTGTGATGTTTGAAGCGCATCTAAAATAGACGCAATATGTGTATTAAGCACATCATCTTCCGGCACATGATAGGACTTACCTTTACCATAGATGGCAACATCATCTTGTACATGTGTATTTGCAAAGCGTGACATCACAGAGCTTACATCATCAATTGTTTGTGAAGGATCAATTAAATAGCTTGCGAGCATCGCGTCAAATGTAACATTTTTCAATTCAATATTGAGTCGCTTCATCGCAATAAATAATTTTTTCGCATCATATGTTACTTTCGCAGTTTTTGGATTTTGTAACCAATCAACGGCAGCTTGATGATCACATAGTGCCTCCACTGACGTTACAATATAATGTGAGCCATCATAAATACCAAATTTTAATAATGGATCTTTTAAATAGTTGGCACCTGAAACTTCAATATGTACGACAGCTTCCTCTAGCGCATCAAAGTCAATACGTGATAAATCCGTCGACACTTCAAACGTTTTCGTTGGCGTTTCTTCACTCGGTGTCTGATCAACCTCTTCCAACAATTGACGGAATTCCAATTCTTTAAACAGTGCAATTTTCTCGGTCTCATCATAGTTGTCAGGTAAACGTGTATCAGCAACTGTTACACTAATCGGACTTTCTCGATTAATCGTCGCTAGTGTCTTACTCATCAATGCATCATCTTTACTTGCAAGTAACTTTTCTTTCAGTTTTTTACCCGATACTGCGTCAATATCTTCGTAGACGCCTTCTACCGAACCGAATTGATTTAATAGCTTCAATGCCGTTTTCTCGCCAACGCCTGCAACACCCGGAATATTATCCGATGCATCTCCCATTAAACCTTTCATATCAATGATTTGCTTTGGCACTAAACCTTGATATTTCTCAGCAATAAATGCAGGTGTGTAGTGATCAACATCTGTCACACCTTTTTTCGTGTAATAGATGGTCACGTTGTCAGATGCTAATTGTGTTAAGTCACGGTCTCCTGTAATAATGATCGTCTGCATGCCCGCTTCATCGGCTTCACGGCTTAACGTTCCGATGATATCGTCTGCTTCATAATTATCTAATTCATACGTCTGAATCGCATACGCTGCCAACAATTGGCGAATATATGGAAACTGTTCACTTAATTCAGATGGTGTTTTTTGACGTCCCCCTTTATAATCGGCATATTGCGCGTGACGAAACGTCGTCTTCCCTGCATCAAATGCGACAAGAAAATGCGTCGGTTGTTCTTCTTTTAAAACTTTTTCTAATAAGCGTGCAAATCCATAAATCGCATTCGTATGGATACCCGCTTTATTTTGTAACAATGGCAACGCGTAAAAAGCACGAAAGCTTAAACTATTACCATCTATTAGTATCAGTTTGTCCACAGTATTCCCTCCAACAGTATTAGTAGTTATATTTTATCACAGAACGTGTTGAAAGCTCATCTGTCACGCCAAATTGAAAAAGTAACGCGTGCTAGATAGTTAAACATCGTCCCCTTTTCAATGGCCAAAAAAAGCGGAACAGCATTAGCCATTCCACTTTCCAATGTTTATTTTATCTGTCCGGGTAACGTTACTTTAAACGTCGAGCCTTTTCCTTCTTCAGATTGCACTTCTATTTTGCCTTGATACGCTTCAACAATATGTTTTGTAATCGATAATCCAAGGCCTGTGCCACCTGAGTCACGGCTACGCGCTTTGTCCACTCGATAAAAACGTTCAAAAATATGATATTTTTCATCAGGCGCAATTCCGATACCTTCATCAATCACTTCAATCACTTGATAATTTGCTTCTGTATAGACGCGCAAAGTAACTGTTTTTGATTCAGCAGAATAATTCACAGCGTTCGTCATTAAGTTCACAATGACTTGTGTTATTTTATCTTCGTCCGCCATTGCATAAACATCTGAAGCAATATCATCAACTAATGTAATATCTTTTAATTGTGCAATAGGTTGAATGCTTGATAAGGCGTTGCGTGCCACGTGCGACAAATCAATCCGATGCTTTTCTAACGCGGCATTTTGTTCAATTTTGGATAAATCAAGCAAATCTTCAACGAGCGACTGAATGCGATTAGATTCTTTTAAAATAATGTCTAAAAACATATCTAATGACGCGGCATCATCTTTTGCACCGTCTATTAAAGTTTCCGCAAAACCTTTAATAGACGTAATCGGTGTTCGCAACTCGTGTGATACATTCGCCACAAAGTCACGGCGTAAATTTTCAAGCTTTTTCAACGCCGTAATATCATGCAACACAATAACCATCCCTTGTAGGCGCTTTTTCTTGCGTGTCAATATCGGTACACAAGCGGCGTCGAAAAACTTCTGGTGAATATCATTAAGATGTATTTCAATTTGCTGATAAATACCTTTTTCGACTTTGAAGCCTTCTACAATAAGTGCTTTTAATGTTGGATGTAACACCACTTCATAGTTTTGAAGCTCCACATTTTCACCATTATGAAACATATCGCTATATGTTTTATTCGCGACAACAACCTCTCCTTGTTTATCAATCATCAAAATCGCACTTGGAATATTTTCTAATGTTGTTAATAAACGATTCCGTTGCATCTTTTGTGCATGATTTAGCTTTTCCAAGCGACGTGCTAATACGTTGATAGACATATAAAGGTCTTTCGTCTCTTTCACGCTGCTTTCTGGAATACGGACATTGTAATGGCCTTTAGACAACAATGCAGCCGCATAAGACGCTTCATTAATTGGTTGAATATATGTTCGATTAATATAGCGCACTGTAAAATAAACAAAACCGAGCGTAATCATGCTAATCAAAATCAGATACTTCCAAAATTGCAGTTGTAAATCATAGACCATCACGAAATGACCACTCATTAAAATGGTCATGTTATCTTGCTGATAGCCATACGTATACACACTTTTTTTATTGTCTAGATGATACACACTCGTGTGATTCTTTAAATCATTCAACAATTGCGCTTTATGTGCTTTTAATGATGGTTGATCTCGTACATCAATCGCATGTTCTCGATCTTGATCTATAATCAAAACATCTGTCTCAAATTGTTGTGCGAGTGTTTTCAATTGGGCATTATCACCCGTTTGATAGGCAGCGATTAATTGTTTCGCTTCTTGATTCGTTTCTTTTTTTTGATGTGTGACTGCTGTCGTATAAATACTGTTATGTACAAAAAAGCCAAGTACAAGAAAACTTACAACGATAATAGTTGTAAGTATCAATAAAAGCTTATGGTAAAATTTAATCATTTATTTAGGTCGCTCCAATTTATAACCCAAACCACGCACAGTTTTAATCAGTTGTGGTTGCTTAGGATTGTCTTCAAGTTTCTCTCTCAAATGACTAATATGTACATCGACAATTCTTGAATCACCTGCAAACTCATAATTCCATACGGAGTTCAACATATGCTCACGTGTGATGACACGCCCTTGACGTTCAATCAAATACAATAACAGTTCAAACTCTTTCGGCGTCAATTCAACAAGTTCATCATCACGATATACTTCAAAAAAGTCCGGTCGGATACGCAATGAACCGATATGGATTTCTTCATCTTCATCATCTTGTTGCCATTCTGCAGATGTCACACGACGTAAAATCGCTTTAACTCGGGCAACAACTTCCCTCGGTGAAAAAGGCTTTGTCATATAGTCATCTGCACCGAGTTCTAAGCCTAATACACGATCGAAGGCATCATCTTTAGCAGTCAACATCAAAATAGGTACTGCATTTTTATTGGCACGGATCGTTTTACACACTTCAATCCCGTCTTTTTTCGGAAGCATTAAGTCAAGCACCACAATGTCGGGCTTAACCGCATCCACTTTTTCCAATGCCTCTTCGCCATCTTGTGCCACTTCTATTGAATAGCCCGCTTGTTCAAGATTATATTTTAATAATGTTACAATTGAATGTTCATCATCAACAACCAGCACTTTTTGAACCATTTATGTGTACCTCCCAGTTAATTTAACATTATTATAACGTACACCTTACATAGCAATCAGCGATTTTACAACAATTTAATATGAACTTAACAATTTTTAAAACAAGCAATGTATTTCTGTTATGAATGTTTGCCGTTATCAATATTCTATGTATGACACAAATCTGAAAAAAGCACTAGAAGTTTTTACAAAGTATTCGGGAGATAGGAATAGCTTCGCGTATTTTCTTAAAACTTACGAACAACTCTACTATATGTTTGTACAAGTGTTGGGAAGAAAAAGGTATCTCGTGTTGTCTGGCGTGTCAATCAAAATTATAATAATTTCAAAGTATGAATACTGTTGATTTTCTTGTATCAATGCCCTGTCAATGACAGCCTAACGCGTTATGTTGCTTAAACGTTACGTGGTAATAGCTAGGACGCCTATTATGTTGACGTATGTATTTTGCGTCACGAAGTAATCGTTTCTATTGCGAGACTCCTTGCAGCATAAGCCGAAGCGAGAAATCCAGAAACGCTTCTTAATACTTCAAATTAAAGCGTTTATTAGTTCGAGCGAGGCCTGCAGGAAAGCGAGCAATAAAGAAACGATGGTACTTGAAAAAGCGCACATCATCAAAATTGTACGCTTGGACACACTCAGCTGTTTCATATATAAAACTAGATACTTTTAATAGCTACCCAGCCTAGAAAATAGACAACCCTAAGAAAACAAGAGGTTAAACACGTGTGATGTGCCTAACCTCTTGTTTTGATTTATCTAGAATTTCTTCGTCGAAACGATTGTAATGCTTATAAGTTTTTAATTAATTCATCTGCAAATTCTGATGTAGATACTTCTGTTGCCCCGTCCATTAAACGCGCAAAGTCGTATGTTACCACTTTAGATGCAATTGTTTTCTCAACAGACGCTGTAATTAAGTCTGCTGCTTCTTGCCAATCTAAATGTTCTAACATTAAGACACCAGATAATAACACTGATGATGGGTTAACTTTGTTTAAACCTGCATATTTTGGTGCTGTACCATGTGTTGCTTCAAAAATAGCGTGACCTGTTTCATAGTTGATGTTTGCACCCGGTGCGATACCAATACCACCTACTTGTGCAGCTAATGCGTCTGAAATGTAGTCACCGTTTAAGTTCATTGTTGCTACAACATCGTGTTCAGCTGGACGTGTTAAAATTTGTTGTAAGAAGATATCTGCAATAGAATCTTTGATGATGATTTTACCATCTTTTTCAGCTTGCTCTTGTGCCGCATTTGCAGCATCTTTGCCTTCTGATTCTACAAGGCGATCATATTGTTGCCATGTAAATACTTTATCGCCAAATTCTGCTTCAGCTAAGTCATAACCCCATTGCTTGAAAGCACCTTCTGTAAACTTCATAATGTTACCTTTATGAACAAGTGTTACAGATTTACGGTTATTATCTAAAGCATATTGAATAGCCGCTCGCACTAAGCGTTCTGTACCTTCTTTTGATACTGGTTTAATACCAATACCTGAACTTTCTGGGAAGCGGATGTTTTTCGCACCCATTTCATTTTGTAAGAAATCAATAATTTTCTTAACTTCTTCAGAGCCTTCTTTGAACTCAATACCAGCATAAATATCTTCAGTATTTTCACGGAAGATAACCATATCCGTATCTTCTGGACGTTTAACAGGAGATGGCACACCTTGGAACCAACGCACTGGACGTAGACATGTGAATAAATCTAATTCTTGGCGTAGCGCAACGTTTAATGAACGAATACCGCCACCAATTGGTGTTGTCAATGGTCCTTTAATTGCGATGAGATACTCTTTGATTGTATCTAATGTTTCAGCTGGTAACCATTCGCCTGTTTCATCAAATGCTTTTTGACCTGCTAAAACTTCTTTCCATGCAATTTCTTTTTTGCCATCGTACGCTTTTTTAACAGCTTCGTTAATGACACGGCTTGCTGCTTGCCAAATATCTGGTCCGATACCATCACCAATAATAAATGGGATGATTGGTTGATCCGGTACTTGTAATCCATTGTCCGTTTTAACGATTTTTTCACTCATTGTTAAATAACCTCCAAAAAGTAGTTTAAATAGTAATCTGAAAATATTTTAGCGATTTTCAATTGGCTCGTATTTACGATTTGTTTCACCAATGTAGTTTGCACGTGGACGAATGATACGGTTGTTTGCCAATTGTTCTAAAATGTGTGCAGTCCAACCAGCCGTACGACTTACCGCAAAGATTGGTGTAAATAAATCATGTTCAATGCCCATGCTATGGTAAACAGTCGCACTATAGAAGTCAACGTTTGGTAAAAGGCCTTTTTCTTCTTTGATAATATCAGCAATTTTAACTGACATTTCGAAAAGTTCTTTTTGACCTGTTTCTTCTGTAATTTTACGGCTCATTTCTTTCAAGTATTTGGCACGTGGATCACCATTTTTATATACACGGTGACCGAAGCCCATAATTTTTTGTTTATTTGCGAATGCATTTTCTAAATATGCATCTACTTTATCAATTGAACCGATTTCGAATAACATACGCATTACTTGTTCGTTTGCACCACCGTGTAAAGGCCCTTTTAATGAACCAACAGCAGCTGTAATACCAGAATACATATCTGATAATGAAGATACTGTACAACGTGCTGTGAATGCTGATGCGTTCAACTCGTGGTCAGCGTGTAAAATTAATGCTTTGTTAAAGCCTTCTACTTCCACATCTGTAGGTTTTTCACCGCGTAACATGTATAGGAAGTTCGCCGCATAGCTCAATGATGGGTCTGGCTTCACTGGTTTCTTACCTTGACGCACACGTGCAAATGATGTCACTAATGATGCGATTTTAGCTTGAATACGAATCGCACGTTCTTGCATTGCTGCTTCGTCATTTTCATCAGCATTATCATCAAAGTGTGCTAAGTAAGACACTGATGTACGTAATGCAGTCATCGGATGTACTTTGTCCGTTGTATATTCTTCAAAGTGACTGTACATTCGTGGGCTGAGCGTCATATATTTGTATAATTTTTCTTTGAGCGTTTTAAGCTCTTCTTCGTTTGGCAAACGATAGTTCCATAATAAGAAAACGACTTCTTCAAATTGTGCGTTTTCTGTTAAATCATCAATGTCATACCCCGCATATGTTAACTGACTATCAATGATAGAACTAATCTTTGTTTCGGCTGCAATAACCCCTTCTAAACCTCTCATTAATTCTGCCATAGTAATTTCCCCTTTACTGTATATTCGCTCTCATGTAACGGCTTTCATACATGTATTATATCTAATTTTTTCGAATTTGTGAACATTTTAAGAACGTCATAAAATCAGAATTATCAAATAATGTAAGTTGAAATGCACATTCATAGAGCTTTAAATGTGATAATGACACGTTTTCTTTTACTTTTCATAATGTCATCCAGCATTTTTTGTATGCCCTTTCATTTATTTATCATACATTATAAATATATGTGATAACAACTATGATACTTAGATACCGCTACATTGCGACGTTACATTCACGATAACATAAAGATGACGTAACTACAAAAAAGAGCAGTTGTCTCACCTTCAAATAAGATGTGACAACTACTCTCATCATTCATGCAGTTCGCCTGCATTATCTATTGCATTATAAAACGTTCGCATAGCCTTCAAAGACTTTACCTTGTGCTGCATCAACAGTCACGAGAATACCGTCTGGAATTGCTGATGTAACATCTTGAACACCAACAACTGTTGGAATACCTTTTTCAAGACCGATAATGGCACTTGGAGATGTTAAGCCGCCTTCTTCAGTTACTAATGCGACAGCTTTATCAAGGTATGGCACCATTGCATCGTCTACTGATGGTGTAACGATAACAACACCTTCAAGGTTTTTGCCAGCTAATTCTTTCGCATCTTGAACAACGACAGTACGACCTACTGCAGAAGTACGGCCAATACCTTGTCCGCTCGCAACATCTTCACCGATTAAGTGAAGTTTCATTAAGTTTGTTGTACCTGTTTCACCTGTTGGCACACCTGCAGTAATAATGATAAGGTCACCATTTACGACACGACCTGTGTCAACCGCAGTTGCGACCGCATTGTTTAATAACTCATCAGTTGTGTAAATACCTTCACGGATAACAGGATACACACCCCAAATTAATGAACATTGACGTGCAGTCGTTGCTTTTGGCGTTACAGCAATAATGTCTGATTTTGGACGATATTTAGAAATCGTACGTGCTGTATTACCACTTTCAGTCGCAGCAACAATCGCTTTAACATTTAAGTTGAGTGCTGTATGTGCTGTTGATACACCAATCGCATTCACTAATGATGTTTCAACAAGTTTTGTACGATCTGATAATAATTTTTTGTAATCTTGTGCTTGTTCAGCTGCAAGTGCAATGTTGTTCATCGCGATAACAGCTTCTTCTGGGTAAGCCCCTGCCGCTGTTTCACCTGATAACATAACTGCATCTGTACCATCGTAAATTGCGTTGGCAACGTCTGATGCTTCCGCACGTGTTGCACGTGGGTTACGTTGCATAGAGTCTAACATTTGTGTCGCTGTAATAACTGGTTTACCAAGTTTATTACATTTACGGATTAAGTCTTTTTGAACAACTGGTACTGCTTCTGGTGGAATTTCAACACCCATGTCACCACGAGCAATCATTAAACCATCAGATACTTCTAAAATTTCATCAATGTTGTCGATACCTTCTTGGTTTTCGATTTTAGGGATGATTGTGATGTTGTCATTTTTTTCGTCTTCTAAAATACGACGAATTTCTAATACATCGCTTGCACGACGTACGAAACTTGCAGCGATAAAGTCAACATCTTGCTCAATACCGAAACGAATATCAGCCGCATCTTTTTCTGTAATACCTGGTAAGTTAACGCTCACGCCAGGTAAGTTAACACCTTTTTTATTTTTTAATTCACCTGTGTTTAGCACCGTACAATGTACTTCTCCAGCTGCTTTGTCGATTTCTTTTACTTCAAGTTCTACTAAACCATCATCAAGTAAAATATATGCACCGACTTCGATATCATCAATTAATTGTGGATATGTTACAGAGAACTTCTCTTCTGTTCCTTCAACTTCGTGCATGCTTACTGTTACGTCAGCACCTTTTTGTAACATGATCATACCGTTTTGCATATCATGTGTACGAATTTCAGGACCTTTCGTATCTAGTAAAATACCGATGTTTTTGTTTAATTTTGTTGCTACTTTACGAATTGTTGCAATACGTGCTGCATGTTCTTCATGTGAACCATGAGAGAAGTTTAAACGCGCAACGTTCATACCTGCTGTCATTAATTTTTCTAACATCTCTTCTGATTCAGATGCCGGACCAATTGTACATACAATTTTTGTCTTTTTCATTGAGAAAGCCTCCTAGATTATATCGATAATTCTTTCGTTAGTTCTAACATACGTTGATTGATAGGTCTACTATTTGTGTTACCGAAAATTTCATCAAAATCTGTCGCACGTAGACGGTTGTCTTTAATACCGACACCTTTCGCAGTTTCACCGTTCATTAATAGTTCAACTGCATAACCACCTAGACGAGAAGCAAGTACACGGTCTTCTCCAGTTGGGCTACCGCCACGTTGAATGTGACCCAATACAGAAACACGTGCGTCCACGTTAATGTATTTCGCTAATTCTGCAGCACATGCCTCACCAGACATGCAACCTTCAGCCACGATAATGATTGAGTGCTTTTTACCACGATCAATACCATTTTGAATTTTTTCAGCAATATCCTTAATATCCACTTCTACTTCAGGGATAATAATTGTTTCAGCACCTACAGCAAGACCTGACCATAATGCTAGGTCGCCACAGTCACGCCCCATAACTTCGATAATAAATGTACGCGCATGACTTGATGCGGTATCACGAATTTTGTCAACTGACTCAATAATTGTATTGAGTGCTGTATCAAATCCGATTGTGAAGTCTGTACCACTAATATCATTATCAATCGTACCAGGGATACCAATTGTTTGGATTTCTTTACATTCTTCACTAATGCGTTGTGCACCACGATAACTACCGTCACCACCGATAACAACAAGTCCTTCAATCCCGCGTTTTAATAAATTTTTAATCCCTTTTTCACGCACGGCTTGATCTTTAAATTCTGGACAACGTGCTGAGTATAAAAATGTACCCCCACGTTGAATTGTGTCCCCAACTGATCCTAATTCAAGTTTATGAATATCATCAGTAATTAAACCAAGATAACCTTGGTATACACCATATACTTCAATGTTATGATAAATCGCTTTACGCACTACAGCACGCACAGCGGCATTCATACCAGGAGAATCTCCACCACTTGTTAAAACTGCAATCTTTTTCATGTAGACATACCCTTTCTAGCTAAATTCTTATGTTAAAAATAACACAAATCATTTGCGCATTCCATTAATATTCTAGTATCAAAAAAATGAAAACGGTTTAAAATCATTATTTCATAAATTTGACACGAAACCACATTATCCGCTCAAAAGCATAGTATAAAAAGACCCTATTTGGGTACAGTGAACTGCTACAAAACCATACAAAAACCTTCCAGTTCTTGTTCCATCAAAACGATGTAACAACTGGAAGGTTACACATTGACTTACTCAATATAAGTCCCTATATTTCTAAATTTTTCATAACGATCTTCACGGATATCTTCAGGTGTCATATTTACAAAATCTTGTAAATGGGCAGTGAATGCTTTTTTAATGCGATTGGCCTGCATCTCAACATCATGATGTGCACCACCGAGCGGCTCTTTAACGACTTCATCAGCAATATTAAGTTCTAATAAGTCATACGCTGTAATTTTCATCGTTTCCGCTGCTATTTTAGCTAGGGAACTATCTTTCCAAAGAATCCCTGCCGCACCTTCTGGAGAAATAACGGAATACGTACTATTTTCAAGCATAAGCAGTCTGTTCGCGACACCTAAGCCTAAAGCACCACCGCTTCCTCCTTCACCTATAACAATCGCAATAACCGGTACTGTGAGCGCCGCCATTTCAACAAGGTTTCTCGCAATCGATTCACTTTGTCCACGCTCTTCAGCCGCTTTACCCGGATACGCCCCTTTCGTATCAATGAACGTAATGATTGGGCGTTGAAACTTCTCCGCTTGTTTCATTAAGCGCAGTGCTTTACGATACCCTTCAGGATGCGCCATACCGAAATTTCGATAAATATTATCTTTCGTATCTTTACCACGTTGTTGTCCAATTACGGTAACAGGCGTGCCATTTAAATACGCAAGACCACCAATCATAGACGGATCGTCACGGAAAGTTCTATCGCCATGCAATTCAATAAAATCATCAAATATGTATGGAATATAATCTAGAACAGTCGGACGTTCAGGTAAACGTGCCAATTGTACACGATCCCATGATTTCAACGATGTATACACTTTCTCTTTTTCGTTTTCAAGTGCTGCTTGTAACATCTCTATTTCATCTGTGAGATCGACATCATTCTTCACTTGTGTCTCTTCTAATGATTGAATTTTCTTCTTAATCGCTTCAATAGATTTTTCAAATTCTAACATTATTTTTCCACCTCACGATGCATATCAAATAGAGTCGCTAATGTGTTTTTCATATCACTACGATGCACAACTTTATCTAGCTGACCGTGCGCTAATAAAAACTCTGCCGTTTGGAAATCATCTGGTAATTTCTCATTAATCGTTTGTTCAATAACACGTCGACCTGCGAAACCAATCAGCGCTTTCGGTTCAGCCAAGTTAATATCACCGACAGAGGCAAAACTTGCTGATACGCCACCCGTCGTTGGATGTGTCATATATGAAATGAACAATAGTCCCGCTTCAGAATGACGTTCAAGTGATACCGATGTTTTAGCCATTTGCATAAGCGAAATAATCCCTTCTTGCATACGTGCTCCACCTGACGCTGTAAATAACACGAAAGGCAGTTTATGTTCCGTACAATGGTCTACAATACGACAGATTTTCTCGCCGACAACAGACCCCATACTTCCCATGCGGAATCGTGGATCCATCACGCCAACACCAAAAGGCATACCATTTAATGTTGCAATACCGGTTACAATCGCTTCGTTCATACCTGTTTTCTTTTGGTCTTTTTCTACTTTCTCTTCATAACCCGGAAAGTTTAATGGGTTTGCAGAGGTCATTCCTCGGTCAAACTCTTCAAAACTATCTGCATCCACTAGGGCTTCTATTCGTCCATATGCTGAGAGTTGAATATGATGATCACAGTTAAAGCAGACATTCAAATTCTCTGTCAGCTCTTTCGTATACATAATCTTTTTACAGTTTGGACATTTTGTCATAATGCCATCTGGAACATCATTTTGCTTTGAATCTTGAACCGTTACGTACTTTTTCTTTTTCGAATTACGATTAAAAAAGTCTTTAAACATATTAATACCTCCACAAATGGGCACGTCCTTTAAGCAGGAAAACAAGTAGTTTCCCACCTTTAGGCACGCTCCCAAGCAAGCATAACAACTAGTATATGTCTCTAGCTATTGCTACTTTAAAATTTATTCTAGATATGCGTTGATGTCATATACCTCGTTGCTTTTAGTTTTTCTTCAATTCTGAGAGTTCAATTGTTCTGTTATAAACTTCTTCTGGGTCAACTTCTATTCTCGCAACACCTGATTCCATCGCTGCACGTGCCACTTCTCTTGCAACAGATGGTGCCACACGATAATCAAAAGGCTCTGGAATAACATAATCTGGATTGCGTTCTTCATCTGTAATCAAGTTAGCAATCGCCTCTACAGCCGCACGTTTCATATTTTCATTAATATGTGTTGCACGTACGTCTAACGCACCACGGAAAATCCCCGGAAATGCTAGAACGTTATTGATTTGGTTTGGAAAGTCTGAACGACCCGTACCAATGACTTTAGCCCCTGCCGCTTTCGCTTTATCTGGTGTGATTTCAGGGTTTGGATTCGCCATCGCAAAAATAATCGGTTCATCCGCCATTGATTGCACCATTTCTTCGCTTAATGCATTGGCAACAGATACGCCGATAAATACATCCGCACCTTTCACAACATCAACCAATTTACCTTCTACTTTATCTTTATTTGTCCACTTCGCAACGGTAGCTTTCGTATCATTCATACCATGTGGACGGCCTTCATAAATAGCACCTTGAGAGTCACACATAATCATGTCACGCACACCATATGAATACAATAATTTGACAATCGCGATACCCGCTGCACCTGCACCGTTCAATACGACTTTGATATTCGCAAGATCCTTGTTCACAATTCTTAATGCGTTGACTAAACCGGCAACCGTTACAATCGCTGTACCATGTTGATCATCATGGAACACCGGAATTTTCGTTTCTTTTTTCAAGCGCTCTTCAATTTCAAAACAACGTGGTGCCGAAATGTCTTCAAGATTGACGCCACCAAAGTTTGGCTCGAGTAATTTCACAGTACGAATAATCTCTTCTGTATCAGTCGTTGCCAACGATAATGGGATACCATCTACACCTGAAAAGCTTTTAAATAGGACTGCTTTACCTTCCATAACCGGAATACTCGCTTCAGCCCCAATATTGCCAAGACCTAAAACAGCTGTACCGTCTGAGATGACTGCCACTGTGTTACTCTTCATCGTATAATCATAAACTTTGCTAGGTCTTTCATGAATATCTTTACACGGTTCTGCAACACCTGGTGAGTACGCTAAACTTAATTCTTGTTTATTTGTCACTTTCACTTTAGGACTCACAGCCAGTTTTCCATGATTCTCTAAATGCATATGTAATGCGTCGTCTCTTAATGACATTTCTTTCTCATCTCCATTATTTTTCTCGTTGTTGCGACACGCTGAGTATCAACGTGGATTGTCATTTTACTATAGCATAACCCGATTATAATGGGCTATATCAATTTACTGACTTTTTATGTGTTGCCATAATGATAAAGAGCAGAAAGCTATTTTCACATTAGCCTCCCATATCTCATGTAACAATTAAGACTTTTTAACACTAGGTCTCAATTGCTTACTTATTATAATAAACGAATGTGGTTTGGTTCAAATAATTGTATAAAATTCGTAATCATTTCTTGTTTGTTTTCTATCCAGCCCGCTTGTGTCATTTGACCTGTTTGTTCATTAAATAAAAGGACTGGTACACCTGAATGCGTGGCTGTCTTATTTAAAAAGCGTTGTGCAATGTCTCTAGTTAAACCATTGCGAATAACGATTTTTTGCACACCATTTATCTTATCTTGCTCAAATATTTGTAGTGGCACGATATGGTTCACAATGATTTGTCGCTGTTGTTGGCGCCATTCAAACTTTCCAAAAATAACAAACGGCTGATTCGTTTCTAACTTAAATGAAAGCTGTTGATAAACGCTCGGGAACAGTACCCCTTCAATCGTTTGCTGTCCGTCGTTAAACGTTACAAATGCCATCTGCTGACCTTTTGATTTTGTACGAATAACACGCATCCGTTCAACTGTAACAAGTATCGGCTGATTCACCGCTTTAGCATGTATTCGATGCACACCTAAATATTGCTTTTGCACAAATAGCTTTTCAATCGGATGCATCGACACATAAAAGCCGAGATACTCTTTTTCATAGGCACTCAATTGTTCGTCAGGCATTTCATCCGTTTCGTTATAATCTTTTTTCACCGTCGCAAAATCTTGAATGATAGATTGATCCAATTCAGAATTCGTATCCGCAATATGATCAATCGACTGCAACAATGTCGCACGATTTTTACCGAAACAGTCTAACGCACCAGCAAATATTAACGCTTCAAGAAGACGGCGCGTTCTCACACGATTTGGCAAGCGATCACAAAAGTCGAAAAAGTCTTTGAACGGTCCATTTTCATAACGTTCACTTAAAATAGCTTGCACACTGTGATAACCGACACCTTTAATAGCACCTAATGAAATATACATACCTTCAGAGGTCGCGACATAACGCCACTGACTTTTATTAATATTCGGGGCGTGAATTTTTAACTTATGTTGTTTTGCTTCATGTATAAAGTGTGCAGTCTTTTCTTCATTATTAATCACATTCGTTAAAATATTGGCATAAAAATATGGTGCATAATGGACTTTCAAATATGACATAATATAAGCGATTTTTGAATAACTGACCGCATGCGCACGTGGAAAACCATAATTCGCAAACTTCAAAATTAAATCAAAAATCTGGCCGCTCAGTTCTGCAGCATAACCCTTTTTGGCGGCACCATCGATAAAGTGCTGACGCTCACTTTCTAAAATAGAACGACTCTTTTTACTCATGGCACGTCTTAAAATGTCCGCTTCACCATAGCTAAACCCTGCAAACTGACTCGCAATCTGCATAATTTGCTCCTGATAAATAATAACACCATAGGTACGCGATAAAATCGGTGCCAAATCAGGATGTAAATATTGTACTTGTTGTGGATCGTGACGACGCGTAATATACGTTGGAATTTCATCCATTGGACCCGGTCGATACAGTGAGGTTACCGCGACAATATCTTCAAAATGCTCCGGTTGTAATCGCTTCAATACATCTCGCACACCTTGAGATTCAAGTTGGAAAATCCCCGTCGTTTCCCCTCTCGAAAGCATCGCAAAAACGTCTTTATCATCAAATGGAATTTGTTCGATATCAATATGAACATTCAAATCTCTCGCAACTTGTTTCAAAATTTGATGAATAATGGTTAAGTTTTTCAAACCTAAAAAGTCGATTTTCAACAATCCAATACGCTCTGCTTCCGTCATCGTCCATTGCGTTAATAAACCAGTATCCCCTTCAGTTAAAGGAATCGATTCAAACAACGGTCGGTCGTTGACAATAACACCTGCCGCATGCGTTGACGTATTACGTGGTAAACCTTCCAATTGTCGACACAGTTCGTACCATTTTTCATGCAAATGATTGCGATGTACAAACGTATGGAACGGCTCATATGTGTAGGCTTCTTCAAGCGTTGTTTTACCACTCATAGAAATAAGTTTGGATGCTTCACTCATCGTCGCTTCATCAAATCCTAACACTCTGCCGACATCACGTGCGACCGCTTTAGCAAGTAAATGACCAAACGTAATAATCCCAGAAACACGATAATCTCCGTATTTTTCTTGCACATATTGAATAACTTTTTCACGTTGCGTATCTTCAAAGTCGATGTCAATATCCGGCATTGTGACACGTTCAGGATTTAAAAAACGCTCAAATAGTAAATCATAACGTAGCGGATCAATCGTCGTAATGTTTAACAAATAACTGACGAGAGACCCCGCCGATGAACCACGTCCGGGACCAACAAGAATACCGTTATTTTTAGCATAGCCAATCAAGTCACTAACAATTAAAAAGTAATCTGCATAACCCATCCGTGTAATAACATCAAACTCATATTGCAAACGTTCTTTATATGGCATTGTCGTTAAACCTCGCTCCGTAAGCGCTGTTGTAAGCTTTTGCCATAAATATTCATTCGCAGACTCCCCATTGGGCGTCGTAAACTCCGGTAACAACGCTTGATGATACTGTAACTCTGCATTACATAACGCCGCGATGTCATCCGTTCGCGATAAAAGTTCGGACGGAATGCTATCATTTTGTAATGTCGTAACATCTAAAATGTGTTGTGCGACGTCATCTTGTGTCGCCATCAAATTCACTTTCGTATTATCCCGAATTGCAGCTAATGTCTTAATCGCATCTTTATCTTCTGGATACGCATAATACGCTGCACGCGCCCATACTTGTAGATACGCATCATAGACTGTGGACGTTTCATCTAAATAGACGGACGTTGAATCAGGTAAATCACGCAACCAGCCAATCGTATCGTCATGCATATTTTTAAAAATGACAACCGTATCTGCCACATAAGATGACAACTCAGCAATATCAACAGCTGTTAGATGTTGTACTTTAATATCCGTCGAAAGTTTAAAAAGGCGCTGTAACCCTGCATTATTTTTGGCAATCACAACCGCTTCACGCTGTTGCAGATGATCCGTAACATGTATCGTCATACCGAGTAACGCTTTCATATCCGCTTCCTGACACGCATCATAAAATTGAGGAATGCCATACATCACATTCAAGTCGGTCATCGCAATTGCAGTATACCCCGCTTCTTTTGCTCGCTGAATGGCGCTTTTAACAGTCAGTGTTGAATTCAACAAGTCATAAGCGGTATGAATATTTAAATGTGCTACCATTTTGCGTTCACCTCTTTCATTCAATGTACAACTTATTGAACTTTTGCTCTCAATTGGGCAGCAAGTTGCTCAAACGTCTCCCAACTATCTACTGAAACACCCGAAGCATTCGGATGACCGCCACCGCCAAAGTCTGCCGCAACATCATTAATAACTATCCCTTTTGATCTGAGGCGACAACGAATTTCAGTACCTTCATCAACCGCAAACACCCATACTTTTAACCCTTTTAAATCGGCAATCGTATTGACAAATAAAGACGCTTCTGACGCTGCCACATCAAATTGCTTTAATACATCTTCCGTAATCTTCACTTGGCAAAAACCGTTATCTTCCAGTTCGAAATTTTGTAAAACATAACCTTGAAATGGCATGAGATGTGGATCTTTTTCACCTAACTGATTTAACAACTCAGTATGATGAATATCGTACGTTAATAATGCACTTGCAATAGCCATCGTTCTCGGCGTCGTATTATTAAATAAAAAGCGCCCCGTGTCGCCAACAATACCTAAATACAGTGCTGAAGCAATCTCACGGTTGATATATTCAGTCGCACCCAGCGATTCAATCATGTCGTAGATGATTTCACTTGTCGACGATGCACCGGTATTTACATAATTAATCTCGCCATACTGATCCACAGCTGGGTGATGATCAATTTTAATAAGTGCATCACCATTCGCATAGCGTGTGTCATCAATACGTGGCGCATTCGCCGTATCACATACAATAACTAACGCCCCCTCATACGTTGCATCGTCTATCTTGTCTGGCGTTCCCATAAATGCTAAAGAAGGCTCTGAGTCGCCGACTGCATACACATGCTTAGTTCGATATTTCGCTTGTATAAAGCGTTGTAAACCGTATTGTGAACCAAATGCATCCGGATCTGGACGCACATGTCGGTGGATAATAATCGTGTTATATTCCTCTATTTTTGAAAGTATTTCTTCATAGTGTTTCATTTCTATACACTCCTAATGATCTAATAATTGGCACATAATTAATGCTTTCGCAACTGGTGCTTGGTTACTTTCCATCGTCACTTCAATTTTAGCAAAGTTACGACCCATGTCTAAAATTTGATAAAGTACTTCGATTTCATTTTCAATTTGTACTGTTTTAATGTAAAAAATATTTAAACTTTCAATCATCACTTCTAATTTTTTATGCTTTCTCATAACACTTTTAATTGTTTCTTCAATAATTGCAACAGAAACGGATTTACTGAGTGTTCCAAATTGATTCGTCAGTTGTGGCGTTACTTCTACAAAAATTTGATGATTACGTATTTCAATATGTTTTGCGACTTGGTCGTTAATCGTTTCGCCGACTTGTGGTTGTCTACCAACGACTTGCATCGCTTTTAGCACATCTTCACGTGTGATGACACCAATCAATTGTTTGTTCACACCTGTTACGGGTAACAATTCAATACCTTCCCAAATCATGATATGTGCACAACTCGCAACAGTCGTATGCATTTGCACACTGATGGGTGGTTTCGTCATCACTTTATGCAAGACATCATCCGCTTCTCGATTAATAATATCCTTACTCGTAATTAGGCCTGTTAAACGGATACCATCATCCACAACTGGAAAACGAGAATGCCCGGTTTCATTCGATATATCACGGACATCTTGTACGGTCATTGTTTGCTTAACATACGTTGTTTCTTCAATAGGTATGACAATATCATCCACAACGAGAATTTCTTTTTTAATCATTTGATTGTACATCGCTCGGTTAATAATATTAGCAACCATAAACGTATCATAATTAGATGAAATAATCGGTAAGCCTTTCTCATCCGCCATTCGTTTAATTTCATCCGTCGTATCAAAACCACCGGTAATGAGCACCGCACTGCCCTTTTGTAACGCTGCTTTTTGAACATCAAGTCTGTTCCCGACAATTAATAACGTATTTTTAGACACAAAATTGACGACGTTATCAACTTCCATCGCACCAATTGCAAACTTTGTTAATGTTTTGAAACGACCCGATCGCCCACCAATTAAGTGACCGTCGATAATTTTAGCAATCTCTCCAAAAGTTAAATTATCAAGATGTTGTCTCGCCTTTTTCTCAATGCGTACCGTCCCGACTCGGTCAATCGTCGCAACAAGCCCACGCTGACCCGCATCTTTAATCGCACGATATGCCGTTCCTTCTGACACATCCAAATATTTTGCTATTTTACGCACTGAGATTTTTTGTCCAACCGTTAAATTCTCAATGTGCTTAATAATTTGTTCATGTTTCGTCATTTGCTCAGTCACACCTTTTCCATACTACATACACACACATTTTTAAAAATTTATTCAAATCGTTCATTGTTTTCGTTATTACGATGCACATGACGTATTGCCTTATTGTCACACATTCGACAATGGCACACGTATCTCATAACGTGCATACGGATACACCTTATCTATTATAACTTTATTTACTACTTTTTTACACAACAATCCAAAGTGTCATCAGAAGGTCAAATACTGAAAAATTACTTGTAAGCATAGCATTTTAATATGAGATTGTTTACACTAGTATTAGGGAGGTTGATTGAGATGCACAAAAATATACTACTCGCAGTCGACACAGATTTGAAAAATGCCAAAGCACTACAAGAAGTTGCAAAACTAGCAGGAGAAGGTACAACCGTGACAATGTTAAACGTTATCGGCGAACAAGATGTACAAGCTTCCGTTAAGATGGGAACACACATTGATGAGTTGAAAAACATTCGTCACGACAAAATGGCGCCTACACGTGAAACGCTAGAATCAAATGGCATCCCTTACGAAGAAATTATTGAGCGTGGCAACCCTAAAGAGAAAATTGTCGCATATGCGAATAGTGGTCAATATGACATTGTTGTCTTAAGTAACCGCAAAGCAGAAGCAGCTAAGAAGTTTGTTTTAGGCAGTGTCAGTCATAAAGTTGCGAAACGCGCTAAAATTCCAGTATTAATCGTTAAATAATTAATAAAGTGAGCCTGACGGTTGTTGTCGGCTCACTTTTTCTACTTTTATGACAGTTTGACAGCTTCACCCGGTTTTAAAATTTGTACTTCCCCGTGTGTCACAGCTGCTTTAAAGTCTTCTGGGTTCTGTTCAATCAATGGGAACGTATCGAAATGAATTGGTACTGTAATTTTCGGTTGAATCAATTCATTAATTGCGTAACTCGCATCGTCAATGCCCATTGTAAAATTGTCACCAATTGGAATAAAACATACATCAACCGGATGGCGGTCAGCAATCAGCTTCATATCACTGAATAAAGCCGTATCCCCTGTATGATAGACAGTTGTCCCTTCAAGTTCTAAAATAACACCCATTGGCATACCCAGATAAATAGGAACACCTTCATCATTTAATAAGCTCGAACTATGAAAAGCTTGAACAAATTTTAACTTACCGAAATCAAATGTCCATTGGCCACCGATGTTCATCGGATGCACATTTTCAATACCTTTCGCCGTTGATAAATAGTTTGCGATTTCAGCTGTTGAGATCACTGTCGCACCCGTGCATTTTGCTAATGCCAGCGTATCGCCAAAATGATCTTCGTGACCATGCGTTAAGACGATATAATCCACTTCAAGCGTTTCAGCGTTTAAATCACTTAACCCATTGCCTGTAATAAACGGATCGATAATCCCCTTTTTACCATTTGATTCAAAATACACGGTTGACTGACCATGAAAAGATAATTTCATTAGATATGCCCCCTTCACAAGATTCATAATACTATTATACCACGTACGTCTCGTCACTACACATGCCTGAGTTTGAATTTTACAAATAACTGACATACAATAAAATAGACAGATGTAGAGGAGGATTTTTATGGCAAAGATAGCACAACTGGTACAAACACTACAACAAGAAAATGCAGATGCAGCTTGGATATCACATCCCATCAACATTTTCTATTTAACAGGCTTCAAAAGCGAACCACATGAACGTCTATTTGCATTACTTGTCACAAAAGATGGTACGCAAACTTTATTCGTTCCGCAACTGGATGTTGAAGAAGTCAAAGCGTCCCCATATGAAGGTCAAATCATCGGATACCTTGATACTGAAAATCCTTATGCCAAATATCCAGCACAATTTAATAAAATGCTTATTGAAGAAACGCATTTAACCGTTAAACGTGCACACGAATTGGAAACAGCGTTTGGCGTGCAATCATTTGGCGCAATGGATCTCGCATTAAAAACATTGAGAAATGTGAAAACAGAAGCAGAAATTGAAGCAATGCGTCACGCAGCGAAACTTGCCGATAAATGCGTCGAAATCGGTGTCGCCTATTTAAAACCGGGTGTGACAGAACGCGAAGTCGTCAATCACATTGAAAATGAAATTAAAAAACACGGCGTCAGCGAAATGAGCTTTGATACGATGGTGTTATTTGGTGATCATGCGGCAGCACCACACGGTACACCGGGTGACCGACAACTTCAAAACGATGAATATGTGTTGTTTGACTTAGGTGTCATCTACAATCACTATTGCAGTGACATCACACGTACGGTGGCATTTGGTCAACCGAGTGATGAAGCAAAACGTATTTATGATATTGTAAAAGAAGCGGAACAGTCAGCGATTGATGCGATTAAACCAGGTGTTACAATCAGTACATTAGATAATATCGCACGAGGTATTATTGAAGAAGCGGGTTACGGTGAATATTTCCCACACCGCTTAGGACACGGGTTAGGCTTAGAAGCACACGAATACCAAGACATTTCAAACACAAACGAAAATGTCTTTGAAGAAGGTATGGTTATTACAATCGAACCAGGTATTTACGTCCCTAACGTAGCTGGTGTGCGCATTGAAGATGACATACTCGTAACTGCAGATGGCTACGAAAGTTTATCACACTACGCCAAATAAACACGAAACGACCCTAAAGAGAATCGCTCTCTCTAGGGTCGTTTACTATATTATGATAAGACTTCTGTCACTGGTGTATATGTGCGATCAAACGCTTCAGCTACCGCTTTGTTCGTAACATAACCATTGAAAGTATTTAAACCATGAGACAATGGTACATTATCTGTTAAAGCTTGTTTATAGCCTTTATTCGCAAGTTGTAATGCGTATGGTAATGTCGCATTATTTAAACCAATTGTTGATGTACGTGGTACAGCACCTGGCATATTCGCAACGGCATAGTGTACAACACCATGTTTAATGTATGTTGGATTATCATGCGTTGTAATCTTATCCGTTGTTTCAAAAATACCACCTTGGTCAATCGCAATATCAACAATGACTGAACCTGGTCTCATTTGCTTAATCATGTCTTCTGTAACAAGTGTTGGTGCTTTTGCCCCTGGAATTAATACCGCACCAATAACTAAATCACTATTTTTCACATTTTCTTCAATGTTTAATGGGTTAGACATAATTGTATGCACACGACCATCAAATAAGTCTTCTAATTCTTGTAAACGTTTAGCGTTAACATCAAGAATTGTAACGTCCGCACCAAGACCTAGTGCGATTTTCGCAGCGTTCGTCCCCGCTTGACCGCCACCGATAATCGTTACTTTACCTTTTTGTACGCCTGGAATACCACCTAATAAGATACCCATACCACCGTTAAAGCGTTGTAAGAATTGTGCACCGATTTGTGCAGACATACGACCCGCTACTTCACTCATAGGTGTTAATAGTGGTAATGAACGGTCTGCCAATTGCACTGTTTCATAAGCAATTGAGATTACTTTTTTCTCAATCAATGCTTCTGTCAATGCTGGCTCGTTCGCAAGATGTAAATATGTGAATAAAATAAGGCCCTCTCTAAAGTAGCCATACTCTTCTTCTAATGGTTCTTTAACTTTAACGACCATATCTACATCCCATGCTTGAGCAGCTGTGTCGACAATTTGCGCACCTACTTCGATATAATGTTTGTCTTCAAAGTAAGAACCCTCACCTGCGCTCTTTTCGACAACAACAGTATGTCCTGCTTCTACAAGGGCATGTACCCCACTCGGTGATAAACTCACACGGTTTTCGTTATTTTTAATCTCCTTAGGAATTCCAATTTTCATACTCCTACACCTCCAACTCAATAATAACGCATGACATTTGTAAGCGCAATCATAATGATTAACGTTCGTATGATTTTATGATATAATAATAGTGAAATAAGAAAGGGGTTTTTGCTATGTTAATGTACAAAAACATATTAATCGCAGTCGATGGTTCTCATGAAGCAGAATGGGCATTCAACAAAGCAGTTGCCGTTGCAAAACGTAACAATGCCAAATTGACAATCATCAATGTTATCGATTCACGTACTTACACATCTTTTGAAGTATATGATTCTCACTTCACAGAAAAGTCTAAAACATTTGCTGAGAAATTGTTAGACGGATACAAACAAGTAGCAATTGACGAAGGTGTCGCGGATGTTGAGACACGCTTAGAATTTGGTTCACCTAAGTCTCTAATCCCTAGAATGGCAAGTGAAGAACAACTTGATGTAGACCTTGTTATGTGTGGTACATCAGGTCTTAACGCAGTAGAACGTTTTATCGTTGGTTCTGTATCTGAAGCCATCGTTCGCCATGCAACTTGCGACGTTTTAGTTGTACGTACTGAACAAATCCCAGAAACATTTAAGCCGAAAGTGGCAACTGAAGATTTTTTAAAGGACTTCAACATCTAGTCAAAAAAGACCAACTCGCTCATTTTTGAGTGGTTGGTCTTTTTTGTTTTATCCTTTATAAATATCCTTGATATAGCATGCCAAAGGGCTAGGCAGCTTATCATAGTCAAGATCTAGCGCAAAAGGATGGCGGCAGTATCGTAAAAATTGAATACCTGTATAAATATCACAATCTGTAAATAGCATAATATCATTCAAGGCGTAGTTTGAAATCGTTGGGTTCAATTCAAATTTTTCATGATATTGGTTTAGAAACTGCGTTAAGCTATGCTTGATGTCATCTTCTGTAAAATTAATCGGCGCGTCCCAAACAAGCGTATCTATAAATGATTGGGTTAAAATTTGTTTGTCATTTTTTAAATAATTCATCGCATTGAGTGAATCAGCGAGAAAATGTATAGAGCCTGTTAAAACGATGATTGGCAAATCAAGATCATTTAAAAAATCCTTAAGTAATCGTTGTTCTTTCACACTCAAATTCGCCTCTGGATACATGTATATTAACAATGTTCGATTATTCGATATTTGATTCATCTCATTAATCAATAAAGGCAAAACTTTGAGAATGCGATGAATTCGACGTGAATAATCTTCTGTCAATTCATAATCAAACATCAATTGTTTTAAAAAGAGCTTTTCGTCGTACGGCTTTAACTTTAACGGTAAATCATCATTAATTCTATCTAACAAATCTTCTAATAACTGATTGATTGAATGGTAATAACCTGCAACCTCAAAATCATTTTTCAAACGCCTAGATAAAGACTTACAAAGCAATGATGAGGCTGAAAGCGCATGCTCATTTTCTATCGTTTCATTCGTAATCATAAATGCTGTATACGCTTTGGAACTCAATACTTCATCGTTATTAACATCAATAATTTTAACATCTTGCGTAGACGACTTCCTTTTTTGAAAGAAATGAAAAATACCATTCAACCATGCTTCTTCAAGCGTCTCATATTCATTGAAAATAGATGTATAGTCCCCAATGTTCAATGTGATTGTATCTTGATCAGATAATGAAACTTGCCATTGTATCCCTTCCATAGCTCACCTCAAAACACAATTGTTCTGTTATCACCAAGTAATGCGATATTTTTATCTTCTGAACCTAACAGTATTTGCATTTTTTCATACTGCTTTTCAGTAATGACTAATGCACGTACGTGACCATCTTTCGGTAAAAATTGCTTGATGGTTTGCACAGTAAATTTAGCAGCATCTTGATTGGCAACACTTTTAATATAGATGGAATATTGCATCATGAGAAATCCTTCTTCTAATAACCTTTTTCTGAACTTACTATAAATGCGCCTTTGCTCTTTTGTTTCGACAGGTAAATCAAACATTAAAAGGACTCTCATAAATCTATAACTCATGAAATTCAAACTTATGTAAGTCAGGAAATTTTAGGTTATCAGCATTGCCACTATTAAAAAATTCAATAATCGAATCAATCATGATTTCAATCGCTCGAATCGTCGTTTGCATTTTGCCATCTATACATATTTTCGCATGCATTAAATTAATCAACCTCAGTCGATAGTCACGTGTTAAATAATCTTCAGGTGGACGCTTCGTTAAATACATATCAACGAGCGGACGGAACGGTTCCAAAAAGTCAGATGCTAAATTAAAGTGATTCTGCCCACCAATATGATGAATACCTAATGCTGGTATAAGCCCTTTTGCTACAATTGTACGTGCGATTGCCGCATTTAAAATCGTATATCCATAGTCTAAAACGGCATTTTCAACCAATGTTTCATCATCACGTGTAAAATCGTCAAACAAACTATTAAAGTAATATTTTGCTGCTTGCCCTTCAATATTTTGACGGTCTTTTAATAACACGCGTTCTTTTAATGCCATCATCTTTTCAATACGTTCATCAGAAATTGCATTATATTCCATACAAACAATCTGGTTACTGATTTTTTGCTTGATAATTTCACGCCAAAGCAATTCTTTTTGCGCTTCATCCCACATAAGCTGCATTTTCATTTGAGAATATTGTCTGCAATGTCCAGAGACTGGATGCACAATACACTCAGGTAAATGCTTTTGATTGCAGAAAATCACAAGAATATTGTGATTAGATAATGCAACAATAAGGCGAGACGTTAATGAAATCGTTAAGTCTTCGATCACCAAAGCATAAATATCATCTAAGGGGACTTTATAGTCATCGTCCCCTTTTTTAATTTTCAAACTATCCAAGTGCAATGAAAGTTTATCTACATCTGAAATATAAACAACACGCCATCCCATTGTCATCACCCTTTTTTGAATACAAGTTGTGGTGCTTTTGGTCTCTTGCTTTTGTACATATTGCCAAGAATATCAGTGTGAAATTTTTCGATATTAGTTGTTTTACGACCAATCGTCACTTTAATTCTATTATTCTTCAGATAGCTATCTGAATTCATATAATTGACCTGCTTCTCTTCTTCTAGTTCAATAAATTCTTTCTGCCTAATATCAATACGATCAACTTCGATTAGATTATTCTTATCAGAATTCACACCAATCACTCTAAATTTCTCATTATTGATTTCAATAATATCACTAGTATAAAAACTACCAATGAAAACTGCATTATTAGAAATCTTTTTTTCTGATTTTAATTGGTCATACTTTTCTTGTGATATAGCATAATAATTTTTTTCATTTTTTAACGTTAAATATGCGATACTAATAAATTTATATCCTTTATCTGTTTGATATACATCAAATCGGAAAGACTTTTGAGAAAGCTGTACAACCTTATTTTGAGGATTATGATAGTTCTTAGTAATATCCAAGTGTTCTACTAACTTATTTCCATAATACTTAATCTTATGGATTGCTGGTCCATTATCATGTTTCGCATATTTAGTTAAATATTGTCCTGTTTCCTCAAAATATTTGGCCAGTGGGTTTTTCTCATTTTCGTATTGGCTCATGACTATTTTCAATTTTTCAAATGTTTGTGGATCATGATGATACATAAGCAGACTTTCTGGATCTTTTTGCATACGTTCTTTCAAATCCCCATTTGACTTATCATAGAGGTTTTTTAACGTATTAATGAGATAACGCTTGTCATCCTTAACTCTCGTCGAATAAATTGTATCATTAATCAATTGGCGGTTCGGTTTTTTGTCTACACGATGTGAAAACTTTTTAATTTTGTATTTTTTTATATCTTCAATTTTAAAATACCCACCGAATACTTCTTCGTATTGATCCTCATCTTTAACATTCGAGTTCCTTTCATCTCCTGCTAAATCTGACACATCTTTTATTTCTTTTAACAACTTATGCTCTTTAAATAAATAGTCTGCATTGGCGATAATAAGTGCATCTTCGGCATGGTGTTTATACCCTTCATCACGGTTCTTTTTAAACCCCCATCTTTTACGTAGAAAGTCCGTAAAGCTACCATTAATTGTTTTGACCTTAACATCAAGATTGTTAATCGTGAAATACGTTTTCAATAATGTTGTAAGTTCTCTCGTTGTATAACGCGTATCAACTAAGTTACGATTAATGAATTCTTTTTGCACGTCATATTTATTTATATTACGTTCTTCTAATAGATATTCACGTTTCTTCTTCGTCATTCTATCTTTATTTTCGGCTAGATTAAGCACATGTTGTTTGAAAACCGAGTATTTAATATCTGCATAGCCAGACGTTAAATATTGGTAAGGTGTTTGATTATTTTTTTTTGCATTTTGTTCTCTACGTACTAGCACTTTATTATGCATTGAATCATCAAAAGATACAGATCTTGGAATGATATGATCGATATCATAATTGTTCGGATTTCTTAATAGATCTTCAAGTGGAATGTCTTTTAACGAATAAAGGCATTTTCCTTCTTGAGCATCATGCAATTTAATTTTTTGTACAAGTCCTTTCGCATTTTCATTACCATATTCTTTAATAATGGCTTCGATGCGTTCACGTGTTTTTTCATTTTTCTTTTGTATCGCTCTTAAATATCGACTTTTCTCAGCTGAGTTGGATTCTCTAGCTAATTCGATGATTATGTCTTTTGGCAAACCATATTTTTTGATAATCGCATTCACAACACCAATTGCCTGTTTAAAAGAACGTTTTACAACTGGAGATAAAATCGCATCATCAATCATATCAGTTGGAATACGTTGATATCCTTTTAATTCATATTTCTTTGGACGCATATTTAAATAGGTAAATACTTCCATCTGATTCATTGACGAATGCCATAACTCATCTATAATCATATTCATACATTTTAACGATAAACTATGTGTGCCTGTATAACCCGTTAATTCAGAAATAGATTGCTTATCAGCTTCACTCATTAGATATTCTAACTGTCCTAATTCAGCTACAATTGAGTCTTTATCTTGATAAATCGTTAAAATTTCAGCAATTTGATTGAGTAAATCAATATCATCTAGTATCGCATGATCTTTTACTACTTTTTTCAAATCATGAAATAGTTTAAAACTTGTAAACTGTGGTTTACCAGACTTCGTAACACGATATCCAGAAATATTTATATCATTAACACCAATTTCTTTTGCGATTTGCTTTAAAGTCGGATTTCTCTTTTGTTTGAAAACATTTTCGATTATATGATATTTTTCATGGTATTCTAATTTTGGATTATCATCACGTGCAATAGTTAAATTATTTAAATCATTCAGTGCATTATACAAATCAGCTGTATAAGCATATTTCACACTTCTAAATTCTACTGGAAAATATGTACAATGACCCATCATCAATTGATACCACTTTTTAACATCAGCATCCCAGCCATAAGGACTCCCCTTACCCGGTCCTTCATAGTACTCACGTCTAGTCTCAACTAATGAAATATATTTCTCTTTAAATGTCTCGTCAATTTCTGGATAATACTGCATTTGTGTATCTATTATTTTCTTGGCTTCACGTACAATATCTTTAGTTAGAAAACGATTTTCAACGCCTCTTACATGGCCTTCATTCTCTAACCTTTCTTTTTGTAATTCACAGACATAGCGTGATTCTAAAAACTTCGCATTTTTATTAATTTGATCCTTAGTTGATAAACTATCACTTGCTGTTTCTTCCTTATCCGCCGCTACATCCACATTATGTATACCTCTTCTTTTGGCAATATGGAGCAGGGCTACTGCCAACTCATCTTTCGTAAGTTGTTCAGTTAACCCTTTGACTCTAATATTATATGGTTGATTATTTGTAGGTGCTAAACCAGAAATGATTTTATATTCTGACAATAGAGATTTAACACGTTCTAACCGATGAATTCTTCTTCTCTTTAAACGTCTAGCACCGCGCTTGGCACGTCTTCCTAAATTATTATCTGCATTTGCTTCAGGGAACAATCTAACACCCGCATCTATAATACTTTTTGTATCATAGTCAATTAGACCATAGCCAACCGAGCCAATGCCAATGTCTAAGCCAAGAATATAATCTTTCTCCATAATTTGTACCTCCTATATTAAATACACCCTTAAATATAGGTGTGGTTTATCGTTTTTGTAACCGCTTTATTTACTCAATAATGTAACTCAATCGCTATGATATAGTCAATTAAATAATCATAAATCTTTTAACGTCAGTTTTAGAATGTGATTTAAAAAGCGGAAAAGTAATCATTTGTATTTAAGTGCAAGTAATGATTAAATTACTTTGACTGATTTAATTTCATTAGATGTAATACCAAGAAGCACACCATTGTCTAATAAGACACTTAGCTCTTCAGTATACTCTTCTGCATCATAATCTCTCTGAATATCTTCAAGCACTCCAATAAATATCTGATTGTCAATGTCAACAATTTTTATTTTCTTGTCTAAATATTTTACATACATTTTATTCCACTTTTTCTTTGGGTGGTGTAAAATAGGTTCCTCACTTGATATAAAGAACTTTCACTTTTATAATTAGGTCTTTATAACTTATGTTACTGAACAAACCCTATTCACACTACAACCAATAAATTTCTTTACCACTCCAAATTAAATGTAAATTTACATCAATTGAGTCTATGATTATGTATTGTAACTTCGTAAGATTTTGACTTAATCTATATTTTCACATCACAAATCGTATGATTACATTTTTTAATATACACTCTCATTAGCCATTCAAACACATCTACAACAATGAAGTTGGTGCCATCTATACCTAAAATTACAGAGTACTAAAACGAACTAAATTACATTGTTAAAGGTTTGCTTGTATCATTCATACCTAAAATTACAGAGTACTAAAACGTTGTCGGGTCATCCTTTTCTTCTTTATTGGTATCATTCATACCTAAAATTACAGAGTACTAAAACACAACCTAAAAAAGCTATGATAAACGATTTGTATCATTCATACCTAAAATTACAGAGTACTAAAACTGTTAAATTTAGTGAAGTGTGGACTGATAAGTATCATTCATACCTAAAATTACAGAGTACTAAAACACATTTTGGATTACATATTTCTCACAAATTGTATCATTCATACCTAAAATTACAGAGTACTAAAACTTGCATCCACTGTAGTAGCTACCGCTGCCAGTATCATTCATACCTAAAATTACAGAGTACTAAAACAAGTGAGAGAAGCATTAAGGGCTGTATTCGGTATCATTCATACCTAAAATTACAGAGTACTAAAACGGTTTACCTGGTTTACTTGGTTCTTCTGGTGTATCATTCATACCTAAAATTACAGAGTACTAAAACCAAAAACATCATGTTGTTGCTGTTCTGTTAGTATCATTCATACCTAAAATTACAGAGTACTAAAACATGCCAAAGAAGTTGAGGTAGAGCATGAAGGTATCATTCATACCTAAAATTACAGAGTACTAAAACATGCCAATGAATCAATCCGCTTTTGTGACGGTATCATTCATACCTAAAATTACAGAGTACTAAAACTCAAAAGCTACGTGGTGGAACAATAAAAAAGTATCATTCATACCTAAAATTACAGAGTACTAAAACTCTATGCATTGCATGAATCAACGCTACTTGGTATCATTCATACCTAAAATTACAGAGTACTAAAACCTCTAGCAACATTATACCTTAAGTTTTTTTGATTTTCATCTAACAATATTGAACATTTGCGATTGAAACATTAAATAGTATTTTGCCATTTCGACTTCTTTAGTTGGTTGTGAACTACTCACCACTTAGCTAAACCTAAAGTTTTTAACGCTTGAAGTGGGAGCTTCTTGGGAATAGAGCGTACTTGCTAGTTTATTGCTTTACTAACAGCGGTGTCTCTTATTTACCAAGCTATCCCCGTAGTTCCTACGGTTCTTTATGCTACTTAAGCTAATGCCATTATTCTTAGACCTTCCGTCAATATATTTATACTGGCATTGATATCTCGATCATGATGTGTACGACAAACAGGACAAGTCCATTCTCGGATTTCAAGAGATTTCTTGCCGTCTTTGTGCCCACATTTTGAACAGATTTGACTAGATGGAAACCATTTGTCTACCTTAATGATTTTCCGTCCGTACCAATCAGCCTTATATTGTAATTGCGTCACAAAACGAGACCAAGAGACATCAGAAATACTTTTTGCCAGTTTATGATTACGTAACATACCTTTTGTGTTTAAGTCTTCAATACAGATGCTATCGTGGTTTTTGATAATTTCTGTACTTAACTTATTCAAGAAATCAGTACGTTGGTTCATGACTTTTTCATATAATCGCGCTACTTTTCGTTTTTGTTTTTGATAGTTCTTTGCTTCAAAGAGATGGACACCTTTCTTTTTAGCTAACAAAGCACGCTTTGACAACTTACGTTGCGCACGTCTGAGTTTCTTTTCCATTTTAGCCGTGAAGTTATGATTATCAATTTTTTGACCATCAGAAAGGATCGCAAAATTTGTAATACCCAAGTCAATACCAATTGCAGAATTAGATTTAGGCAATTCATTTATCTCTTCTTTACATAACAAAGAAATATAATATTTACCGCTAGCATGACGTGATATTGTCGCTGACTTAATAATCCCTTTTGGTTGTCTGTGAAGTTTAATTCTGATTAAGGATTTTAATTTAGGGACTTTGACAAACTTATCATCAATCAAAGCAACTGTCCCATTTTGATTATTCGTTGTATAACTCTGAACAGGGTTTTTCTTACTTTTGAACCGAGGAAATCCAATAGATTTATTACGAAAAAAGTTCTTGTAGGCTTTATCTAAATTAAGTTGTGCATTAGCTAAAGCAAGACTATCGACTTCTTTCAAGAATGGAAATGCTTTTTTATATTTGGCAGGTGTTGGA
>NZ_JXWY01000018.1 GCF_000934465.1 Staphylococcus microti
CTTCATCTTTATCGTAATACTGTTGAAGTTTTTGCCATTTTTCTGTGTTGTTTTCAATATCTGCTAAAGTTAAATCATGACTTGCAGTAATTGGTAAGTCATAAATTTTGTTGTAGTATGTTTGTTGTTTTAGTAAATCTGGATTTTTAACACCATTTTTACCTGTTACAATCGTTAATTGATTATCTGTACTCACACTCTTATCTGCTGTAAACAGTGATGTTGTGTTCTCTTTCAACGTAAGTTTAACGCCTTCTGGTACTTGCACACCTAACGTGATTTCTTTAGGCAATGTTGTACGCTTCGTTACATTACGTGTTGGTACTGTTTGATGAATGACAAACTGATCATCTTGACCTGTTGTTGTCGTAACATCTTCAACACTAAATGGTGGTACTTCTAATAATAATAAACCGTCCGGGTGGAATGCTGGTCCACTTGAACCTGTTCCTGTAATCGTATAGTTCAATTGTGTTTGGTCTTCAAACGTCACAGTCACACGCTTGTTGTTATCAAGTGTGCTTCCTTTTGCTTGAGGGCCTGATGTTAACGTAATCTGATCCCCTGCAATTTCCATAAGCGCTGTTGACTGTTGCGCAGCTTCATTACTTACATAAAGATTGCTAATTTCATCACGATCAAATGTAATCGACTTACGCTTATCTTTACTTTTAGCTGTACTGTAGTCGTCTAAGTCATATACGTTCAATATACCGCTGACAGCTTCTATATTACCTTTAATTTCATCTAAACTTTGAAGTAGTGACTCTTTTATTGTTTGTGATAATTGCACAGAATTATACAAATCATCAAACGCTGCTTGATCTTTGTGCTCTAAAAACGTCAAGCTAACAGATGCACCACCACCTGCTTTTGATGCAACAGA
>NZ_JXWY01000133.1 GCF_000934465.1 Staphylococcus microti
TTATGATTACGTAACATACCTTTTGTGTTTAAGTCTTCAATACAGATGATATCGTGGTTTTTGATAATTTCTGTACTTAACTTATTCAAGAAATCAGTACGTTGATTCATTACTATTTCATGTAATCGCGCTACTTTTCGTTTTTGTTTTTGATAGTTCTTTGCTTCAAAGAGATGGACACCTTTCTTTTTAGCTAACAAAGCACGCTTTGACAACTTACGTTGCTCACGTCTGAGTTTCTTTTCCATTTTAGCCGTGAATTTATGATTATCAAT
>NZ_JXWY01000134.1 GCF_000934465.1 Staphylococcus microti
TGTTACGTAATCATAAACTGGCAAAAAGTATTTCTGATGTCTCTTGGTCTCGTTTTGTGACGCAATTACAATATAAGGCTGATTGGTACGGACGGAAAATCATTAAGGTAGACAAATGGTTTCCATCTAGTCAAATCTGTTCGAAATGTGGTCACAAAGACGGCAAGAAGTCTCTTGAAATCCGAGAATGGACTTGTCCTGTTTGTCGTACACATCATGATCGAGATATCAATGCCAGTATAAATATCTTGAACGAAGGTCTAAGAATAATGGCATTAGCTTAAGTAGCATCAAGAACCGTAGGAACTACGGGGATAGCTTGGTAAATAAGAGACAGCGCTGTTAGTAAAGAAATAAACTATCAAGTACGCTCTATTCCCAAGAAGCTCCCA
>NZ_JXWY01000135.1 GCF_000934465.1 Staphylococcus microti
CTCATCAATTTGCACCTCTCAGTCATTAGAGTAGTTACTCAAATTATACATTAAAATAACCCTATAGACCGACACTCTTTTTTTAGTGTCTAATCTATAGGGTCCAGTTTACTTAATGGTACTTGGTTCTTTTTTTATTCTGTACATAGACATTTATCTATATAGATGTTAGTCTATATTATGTTTAGGAGGCGGCGTTATGTCATATCAAGCATTAGCAACACAGCTTAAAGTTTTAGCGGATCCCAGTCGTTTAGAAATTATGGATTTGTTGTCGTGTGGTGAATTATGTGCATGTGATATATTGGCACATTTTGAATTTTCCCAACCGACACTCAGCCATCATATGAAAGCGTTAGTTGGTTGTGGACTGGTCACAGCACGTAAAGATGGAAATAAGCAAATGTATCAGCTGAACGCTGAGCAGTTAGCGTATATTAATGAAAATTTGACACAATTACATACTGCCAATGCACGTTGTATTTGTCGCAATATGAAAGGTGGCGCATGTTGATGATGATGTTAGCAGTCATAATTTTCTTAGTCACATTAATCTTTGTTATATGGCAGCCGAAAGGGTTAGATATTGGTATTACAGCACTTATTGGTGCATTGATTGCGATTATAACAGGAGTTGTTAGCTTATCAGATGTATGGGAAGTCACAGGTATTGTTTGGAATGCGACGTTGACGTTTGTGGCAGTTATTTTAATTTCATTGATATTAGATGAAATTGGATTCTTTGAATGGTCAGCGATACATATGGCACGTGCGTCAAAAGGAAACGGTTTAAAAATGTTCTTCTACATTATGTTGTTAGGTGCCGTTGTTGCGGCATTTTTTGCGAATGATGGCGCAGCATTAATTTTGACGCCGATCGTGTTAGCAATGGTTAGAAATTTAGGTTTTAATGAAAAAGTCGTATTTCCATTTATTATTGCAAGTGGATTTATTGCGGATACGACATCATTGCCACTCGTTGTCAGTAACTTAGTCAATATTGTATCTGCGGATTATTTTAACTTAGTTTAGGCAGAAGTCGCCCATCCTCGATAGGTGGGTGATGAATGCCGTCCAGTATAGTTGTTACTTTTGGTAACTTAAAAATTGATATACATTACGAATTGCCTTTTGGTTTTACTTATGTTATTTTCATTCTACATAAAAAGCGTTAATATAACAATGGCATTAGATACAAATAGTCATTTAGAATCCCTTCTTCACTATCCTCTTATTTTGGCAACGAAATAGCGTAGACTAGTAATTGATAATGAAATATCTAATCACTTTAGTTGCGTGGCATTATGATAAAGACCCTATACACATTATGTTCAAAGTTTCCCCCAATCAAGCGAATAATCATAAATAGATAGGTGGTGTATCTAATGGAACGATTAAAAGCGTACAAGTTCAGATTATATCCAACAGAGGAACAAGAGGTTTTCTTTGCGAAGTCTTTTGGCTGTGTTCGGAAAGTCTATAATCTAATGCTTAATGACCGGATAAAAGCTTATCAAGAAAAAGTGAACAATCCCTCTAAGAAAATAAATTTTCCAACACCTGCAAAATATAAAAAAGCATTTCCATTCTTGAAAGAAGTTGATAGTCTTGCTTTAGCTAATGCACAACTTAATTTAGATAAAGCCTACAAGAACTTTTTTCGTGATAAATCTGTCGGATTTCCTCGGTTCAAAAGTAAGAAAAATCCTGTTCAGAGTTATACAACGAATAATCAAAATGGGACAGTTGCTTTGATTGATGATAAGTTTGTCAAAGTTCCTAAATTAAAATCCTTAATCAGAATTAAACTTCACAGACAGCCAAAAGGGATTATTAAGTCAGCGACAATATCACGTCATGCTAGCGGTAAATATTATATTTCTTTGTTATGTAAAGAAGTGATAAATGAATTGCCTAAATCTAATTCTGCAATTGGTATTGACTTGGGTATTACAAATTTTGCGATTCTTTCTGATGGTCAAAAAATTGATAATCATAAATTCACGGCTAAAATGGAAAAGAAACTCAGACGTGAGCAACGTAAGTTGTCAAAGCGTGCTTTGTTAGCCAAAAAGAAAGGTGTCCATCTCTTTGAAGCAAAGAACTATCAAAAACAAAAACGAAAAGTAGCGCGATTACATGAAAAGATAATGAATCAACGTACTGATTTCTTGAATAAGTTAAGTACAGAAATTATCAAAAATCACGATGTCATCTGTATTGAAGACTTAAACACAAAAGGTATGTTACGTAATCATAAATTGGCAAAAAGTATTTCTGATGTCTCTTGGTCTCGTTTTGTGACGCAATTACAATATAAGGCTGATTGGTACGGACGTAAAATCATTAAGGTAGATCAATGGTTTGCATCTAGTCAAATCTGTTCAAAATGTGGTCATAAAGACGGCAAGAAGTCTCTTGAAATCCGAGAATGGACTTGTCCTGTTTGTCATACACATCATGATCGAGATATCAATGCCAGTATAAATATCTTGAACGAAGGTCCAAGAATAATGGCATACGCTTAAGTAGCATCAAGAACCGTAGGAACTACGGGGATAGCTTGGTAAATAAGAGACACCGCTATTAGCAAAGAAATAAACGCTATTAGCAAAGAAATAAACTAGTAAGTACGCTCTATTCCCAAGAAGCTCCCACTTCAAGCGTTAAAGCCTTTAGGTTTAGCTAAGTGGTGAGTAGTTCACGAATAGATAATATAAAAACGCTACACACTCGATTAGATGATTAAATGAGTGGTAGCGTTTTTTGATTAATGTGAAGCGGTACGTGGTTTTTGTAATGTTGCTGCGATAAGAAATGCAAGTAAGCCAGTCGCTGAAGCAATTGTAACGGTCGCATGCAAGCTGAGATGTGTCACAATGACACCACCCAGCAAGGCACCTAAACCGATACCTGCATTTAAAGCAGACATATTCCAACTCATGACTTGGCTATGGTCGCCGTCTACTTGACTAATTAGACCGGATTGCACGGCTGGATTCGTACTCCATTGAATAATGTGCCAAGTGAATAGTGCGATAAGCAGTAGCACTGAAGTGGTCCACAGCTGATTCAGTAGCAATAAAATGATGGCAAAGGCAAGGCTACTTACAAGCAACCATTTTTTAAATGATAATTTGTCGGTAAGGAAACCACCTAACGATGTACCTAACATACCGGCAACACCGATAACGAGTAAGGCGAGCGATACAAATTGCAACGTATGTCCGCCAGATAAAATAAGCGGATTAATGTAAATATATGCGATAGAATTTGCCGTTAACAAGATAAACGTAATTGCGAGTAATTTGGTTACTTCTCGCTTGTTGCGAACACGACTGCTTGCGTTATGATTGGTGTCAGTGTTGACGTTCATATGTAACTCGCGTGGAAGATAATACAATAATAATATACCGACGATAAGTCCGACAAAGCTGATTAAGCCAAATGTAAAGCGCCAACCGAGCCAATCGCCAATAAGTGTACCAATCGGAACACCGAAGACGTTAGAGGCACTGAAACCTGTATACACGATACCGAGCATACGACCTCTTTTATGTGGCTCGGAAAGAAATACGGTAATCGCTAATATTTTTACAACGATGAGCGCGGCAGCTGCTGATGATAAAACACGTCCGATGACTAAAATAATGAAATTTGGCGAAAGTGCGATCATCATGTTACCGATAATAAATATGAAAACAGTCACTAATAGGACCGACTTAGGTGCATAACGTTCTGTGAGTTTTACTAAGATAGGGCCTGTTAGTGCGAAAGTGAAGGCGTAAATTGTGACGAGTTGTCCAATCCAAGCTTCTGAAATATGTAGGTCTGCACTCATCAAACTCATAATACCTGCAACGACCATTTCGACCATCCCAACGATAAAAATGCTGAGCATGAACGTAAGCGTGCGCATAACTGTCATTTGAATCATGACTCCTTTAAAGTAATTTTGTCTCTGCGCACTATTTTAATATATTTTTTATAAGAACAACAGTGTTTGAGAACGAATAAAAACCGGCATTTTCACTTTGAACAAGTGTGTGCCGGTTAAAACATTAATTTTTGTCAGCTAATGGGTTATCAACTTTGACGTACGTATAAGCGTGTGCTTCATCTAACAAACGCATTGTTGTGACGCATTTGTAGTCAATTTTAGGATTGAAAAAGACGGCTTCGATTGCTTGTAAACGTTGTGCATCCATATCGCTATTGTGAAATGCTGTAAATAATGCGTGAATGCGGTCACGTACGATATGCCATAAGTCTGATTCAAGATCCTCTATCTCATAATAATCGCTGAGTGCAACGACGAGTTCGCCGAGATGATTTTGAACTGTTGCATAAAAGGCTTTATTGAAAACAGATTTTTGACTATCTGTTAAAATACGTGATTTTTCATGGAAATCGGATGTGTCGTAACCCATGTGATTAAGTTGGGCGTTATCAATGCGCAGTCCTTCAAAGTCACGAATATACATACGTTTTAGCAAACCATCTTGCTTGTTGAATACTGCAATCGTATTTTGTAAGTGTGCTTCTAACGCAATGCCATATTTGATTAACAATGGCATGACATAGTCAATTAATGATGACGCATAGCGTGAAAACCATTGTTGAATCGCTGTATGCTGATCAAGGTCAGGATGTTGATTTGCGTAACGCGTGACGAGTTCAGTGATGAGTGATCCAGCTTCTTGTGGTGTACCAACGATAAGACTAGACGGTATCAACGGTAAATCAATCTCATCCAGATCATGATAAATATTATGACGTAGCAATGTACCAAGTTGTTCACTTCGGCGCTCTTGTACGTCTGCTGTATCTGTTGGGCTAAAGAAATGTGCACCCGCTAACTCATCTACCGCTTCTGCTGGAACATCTGCAAACCATGCATCTTTCGTTGTAATATCACGTAATATTCGTGTCATCAGAGGTCCGTTGTGCGTCGTTTGCTCAGACAGCGTTCTAATTTCCCCGGTAATATGCACATTTGTTGAAAGTTTAATGTGCGGCAAAACAGCAGGGGATTGCGGCATTAACGTGCGGAATGATAGCCCTGCATAATAGTTATATGTATAGTCAACCGGGATGATAATGTGCTGTGCAAGTTCAGCTGCATAATCTGTAGACACAATATGCGTGTATTGCCATGGATGTACGACCATTAAATGATAATCTTCAAGCGCTAAGCCAGCATCATTTAATGCGTTGTGGCAAGCGTCTTGTAAACCTTCAAACGCCTCAAATAAAATCGTGTCAAACGACGTGTCTAACTGTTGCATGCGCACATGATCTTGACGCACTAAAATAAAGCGTAATGGTACGGCGTGTTCATACTCAGATGAATAGGCAATGGTTTCAGTTGGCGACATGCCTTTGCGTAATTTTGCCCCTGGATGAATGGGATGCCCTTCGACAACCGCTTGTTCTGAGGCAAGGTAAGGGTCTTGTTGGTGCGCAATCGTTGTTAACAGTGTCTCGGATGTTTCATTGTATTTCAACTGTTGGTAGCTCACTGCAAGCGCCATATAACAAGCACTGTTGTTTAAGTCATCACGAAATTGTTCTGCAGCTGCTCCTTGATAGTTGCTGTCTTCTGCAATAATCGTATCGAGCACTTCATTTGGATGCATAATACGTTCGTAATGATCATCATGTTGCCAATAAAACGGACCAACAACGTCAATACGATTAAATGCATGATGTCCTTTAACAGTGGCGCACAAAACTTTAGATGTATGCTGGAATGTAATCATAAGTACATCCGTATGTTCTAACGGTGACGTTGGTACTTGTTTATGATTAACAAATTGGCTATGTGTATACCCATCGACAAGGTTTTCACGATAAATAGAAGCAACTAATCTTGCGGTTACAAGGTCGCGTCCCATCATTAAAAATTGTTGGAAAGCGTCTGCCCATTGCACGTTTGTCTCACGCAATGTTTCATAACTCGCCTGTTCATCGGCTGTCATGGTTAGCGTTGCTGTATCTATTTGTTTATTTTTATTAATCATTTGAGCACCTCATTTATAATAATATCTTTTTCATTTACAAATGTTGCATTAATTCGTATAATCCATAATATCGGAAATGAGAACAGTTATCAATTAAAAGGGGAGTGGATAACGTGGTTAAATGGTTCTATTCCGGTGCTTTTTTACTCTTTCTTGGTAATTGGATTGGTCAAATTGCATTGAACTGGTATGCGTATCAGCTCAATCATCGTGCATTTGATCTGGCATGGATTAATTTCTTTCGACTCGCCCCAATCTTTTTGCTAAGTATTTGGGCGGGCAGTATTGCAGATCGCTATCGACGCTGTACACTCATTAAGCTGACGACGATGAGTTCACTCGTTATTACAGCGGTATTAACATTGCTGGTTGTTGTAATGGGCGATGTGCCAATGTATACACTCTATATATATGCGTTATTACGTGGGTGTATGAGTGCAATTGAAACGCCTGTGAGACAAGCAGTGTTACCAGACTTGTCAGAGCACTTGTCGATATCTAAGGCAGTGTCTTACCAATCTTTTCTATTAAATACGTGTCGTTCAATTGGTCCAGCCATTTCAGGATTTTTAATTGCATCGACAGGTGTTCAAAGTGCCTTTATCGTACAGACGGTATGTTATAGTCTTGCGCTGTTAGTAAGCTTACCATTACGTTTTGATAATACAGCACAAAGTTGTAAAAAAGGGTTTTCTTTAGCCGTTACATGGCACTATTTTAAAATACATACACAAAGTCGACGTATTTTTGTCACAGCTTTATTTATTATGGCGACAGGGTATAGCTATTCCACACTTTTGCCGATTTTGACTGACGCACAATATCCCGATAATGCGCAATTGTTCGGGACAGCCATGGCAATCAGTGCAATAGGTGGTATTATCGCGACCGTATGTTTGCCGACAGTGCTTAATTATATTCAGACACAACGTCTTTATTATATCAGTTCGATACTCTTCGGGGTAAGTCTCGTCTGTATCTTCCCATTTGGGGCAACAGGATTATTAATCATGATCTTTTTTGTTGGACTTTTTGGACAAATGGCGCGGACAACGAATCGCATCTATTTCCAAAAAGATGTGGATCCAGCACATCGTGGTAAAATATTAAGTGTGATTATGATGGATAGGGGGATGATTCCACTCGGTGCCTTATTGATGAGTTTATTGACTGAAACGATAGGCATCGTGATGACGTTTCTAACAATGGGGGTAACAACAGTATTGATTGCAGTAAGCAGTTATATTTTGACGATTAAGTTTAATGGAGGCGCAACTCATGACAGCAACACATCAGCATAAGGCGGATCAAATGATACAATACCGCGTCTTATTAGCGTGTATGAAAGAATCATTATTTCCTTCAACAACATATATTAGCGTAGAAGATGGCATTGTACATATACGCTATCAGCAACATCATCTTTATGTACAATATTTGGCGAAAAGTGCATTTTATCAAATCACGATGGACGGGCCGATTACATATACAACAGAAGACGAGACTGAAGAAATTAAAAATTTACGTATGCTCATTGATATTTTAATGCATCATTTTAACATTGCATTTCATGAACGTTTAATTGAAGAATTAGAACATAGTGTACTTGGACTTTCGTTGAGTTATCGTCAATATGAACATAGAGAAACAGCGATGCGTCATGCGTTGAAGTTTTCGAGAATGCCGAGTGAATTGAATTTTATTGCGTGGTTGACCCATATGGGAGAGGATCATCATTTTTCGGCACTCGGGTATACAGAAGGCATGGTGTGGCACGGACATCCATCGCATCCGTTAACGAAAACAAAATTACCGCTATCGTCTCAAGCGATTCAAGCGTATGCGCCAGAATTTATGCGCGTTGTACCATTGAAAGTCATGCTTGTACATGAATCCGTATTGCATGAGACAGCGATGAATGGCGATACGGACTTTGTATTAAACGCAGTCATACCTGATATGAAGCGCAAGTTACAACAATATTTAGAACCGTATGAAGCAGAACTTACAGATTATCGTGTGATGTTTGTACATCCTTGGCAGTATGAACACGTGATTGTTACACAATTTAAAGAACGTATACAAGCACATGAAGTGATTCCAACCCCGTTTACAGTTGATGCGAAGGCGACATTGTCATTTAGAACGATGTATTTGTTAGGACGTCCATTCCATATTAAGTTGCCGGTCAATGTACAAGCAACGAGTGCGGTGCGAACGGTCTCAACAGTCACAACTGTCGATGGTCCGAACTTGAGTTATCAGTTACAACCTTTACTGAATCACTATCCAACGTTACAAGTGGCGATGGAACCGTATGGTGCTTATATTGATGCACCAGCAGATATTGCACGCCAATTCGCTATGATTGTACGCCAATCACCTGAAAAGACAGCGACAGACGTGACGCAGCTTGTCACGGCGTGTTTAATTGAACGCAATCCGGTAGATAAACAAGTCGTTGTGGATAGTTTAGTGGAATATGTGTATGGCGATGTGAATGAAACGACAATCGCGATGTTTTTACGTGAATATAGTCGTGCATTAGTGACGCCATTGATTGCGTATATCCAACAGTATGGGATTGCATTGGAAGCGCACCAACAAAATACGATTTTAGAAGTGCATAAAGCAAACCAAGCTTTTTCATTTATTGTAAGAGACTTAGGGGGTGCACGCATTGATTTACCAACACTTCAACGTGCTATTCCGGAAGTGGATATCACGAATACGAGCTTAATTGCGGAAGACATTGAAGCGGTTATTGCGAAGTTTCAACATGCGGTGATTCAAAATCAACTTGGGACACTCATTCATCATTTTAAACAACAGCATAATTGTAATGAACAAGCACTGTACCAAATCATTCGTGACGTGCTACATGAAGCGATTGACGAGACGCAGCCACATGCGGTTGCACTGAAACGTGTTTTATTTGGGGAGCAAGTCATTGTTAAGGCGCTATTAAATATGCGCATGAAACAACAAGTGAAAAAATACATGCACGTTGCACTCGATAATCCATTGTATGAAAAGAAGGTGTATTAATGGGCGTTATCCATATTCATTTGAGCAAAATTAAATATAATGCCGTGTTGCTCCAACAAATGTTACATCATCGAGGCATTCGAATGATTCCGGTAACGAAATGTATGGCAGGCGATACGAAAGTTCATACGATGTTGCGCGGTTTAGGCTTTGATTTACTCGCAGAATCACGCTTGAAGCATATTCCAACAGCGCAAACACCACGTAAAGACTTTATGTTGATTAAAGGCAGTTTACCTGAAGAAGCAGCGCAAACAGTTCAACAAACACGTATCAGTTTGCAAACTGAAATGGAAACGATTCGTGCGTTAAGCGAAGCGGCCATTGCGCAAGGCATAAAACATCAATTGTTGTTGATGGTTGATTGGAAAGATGGTCGCGAAGGCGTGTTAACCTATGAAGCCGTTTCTTACATTAAGGAAATTAAAAAGTTAGCGGGCATTGACTTTAAAGGGCTTGCTTTTAACTTTATGTGTTATCGTCAAATGCCACCGACGGAAGAAGATTTACCGTATATGCATCGTTTTATTGAAGCGGTTGAAAAAGATACAGGCGTCCATTTGCATACGATTTCGGGTGGTAATTCGAGCATGTTGACGTTAGCGATGTATCAAGATCTTGGACGTATTAATGAACTGCGTGTCGGTGAAGCGATTTTTAGAGGCTATGAAACAGCGTACAATATGCGTTTACCGCAATTGTATGATAATGCTGTGACGATAACGGGACGCATTATTGAGATTAAGCCACGTTTAGATTTGAGAACGCATCAATCGTATTTACAAGCCATTGTTGATATTGGGCAGTTGGATACGGCAGCGGACGATATTATACCGTTTGATGAGCAATTATCAATCGTCGGCTATACGAGTGACGTACTGCTGCTTAATTTAGGATTAGCGGATTATTATCAAGTGGGCGACGATGTGACATTTGAGTTAGGCTATGCGGCGATTGCGCAAAGTATGCACAGTCAACAATTGAAAAAGCAATATGTAGAAGATGCGGGCATTGAGCTATTAATTCAAGGTCTTGTTGATAAGAAAAAAGAAAAATTTACATCTTGCCATTGACAGTGATAATCATTATCAATTATGATTGTGACAGGGCTTACAATTTAAAATACAAAGGAGCGCTAAACTGTGAATAAAAATAAGTGGATGGGGTTACTCGCAATCATCGCTGTCATGCTATTAGTAGCAGCATGTGGTAATGCGAATGACTCGAAAAAAGATAGCTCGTCTAGCTCAAAAGGCAAAGCAGTTGAAGTGAAACATGATGGTGGTACGACAAAAATTGAGAAAGAGCCTAAAAAAGTCGTGGCACTTGAATATTCATTCGTCGACGCACTTGTAGCGTTAGGCGTGAAACCAGTCGGTATTGCGGATGATGGTGACAAAGCAAACATCATCGATCCAATTCGTGATAAAGTAGGCGATTACAAGTCAGTCGGTGACCGTAAACAACCTAACTTAGAAGTAATCAGTCAGTTGAAACCTGATTTAATCATTGCAGATAGTAACCGTCATAAAGGAAACTATGAGCAATTAAGCAAGATTGCACCAACGATTTTATTACCAAGTTTAGATTCAGATTACAAACAAAACTTGGAAGCATTCAAAACAATTGGTAAAGCACTTTCTAAAGAAGACAAAGCAGATGCTCGTCTGAAAGAACATAAAGAAAAAATCGAGAAGTACGAAAAAGAGATTACAATGGATAAAGATAAAAAAGTATTGCCAGCTGTTATCTCACAATCAGGTTTATTAGCACATTCTGACAAGTCATATGTTGGTCAATTTTTACATGAACTTGGCTTTAAAGAAGCATTGACAAAAGATGTTGCAGATCAATTACCTGAATACTTAAATGCGCCATACTTGAACATGAACTCAGAGCAACTTTCAGATGTGAACCCTGAGCGTATGTTCATCATGGTAAACGGCGAAGATGACCCATTCTATGCTAAAATGAAAGAAGACAAAGTTTGGAATGACTTAGACGCTGTGAAAAACGATCGTGTACACGTTGTAGATCGTTTAACTTGGGCGAAATTCCGCGGTTTAATTTCTTCTGAAGAAATCGCTAAAGAATTAGCTGAAATCTCTAAATCAGACAAATAAGCAGCTTTAAAGACTTAAATAAAGGTGATTGGCTATGTCGAAACAAACAACAAACACATACAATGGACATCACCAAAAAAGACGCACTACGCTCGCATTTATTGTGAGCGTGTGCTTTCTTATTTTTGCAACGTATTTAAATCTTGCAATTGGATCGTCCAAAATAAACTTTCAATCGCTCTTAGACTATTTTTTCTCCGTCAAAGAGACGAAAGCAACGTTTCTTATACATAACGTCCGTATGCCGAGAATGGTCGCGGCCATGATGATTGGTGCCGCATTAGGCGTTGCCGGGGTATTAATGCAGGCCATCACACGCAATCCACTCGCGTCACCACAAATATTCGGGGTCAATGCGGGTGCATCATTTTTCGTTGTGCTTATTACAGTGCTTGTCCCTTCATTGGCAGGCTACAACATTATTTTTGCATTCGTCGGTGCATTCGTCGGTGGACTGACGGTTTATTTGTTAGCCGATACGACGAAAGGCATGACACCAATTAAACTTGCCTTAGCAGGTATGACGATTCATTTATTTTTTACAAGCTTAACGCAAGGGATTATTTTGTTGCATGAAGATGCGACAACAACGGTGATGTTCTGGCTTGTCGGTGCCTTGCATACGATTAAGTGGGTGCATATCGTCAAAGTGGCGCCATTTTTGATTGCTGGCTTTATTGGCGCTTTACTGTTAGCGAAACAACTCGCTGTGTTAGATCTTGGCGATCAAATTGCGACAGGACTTGGACAAAATACACAACTCGTGCGAGCAGCGGCTGGATTTTTAGTCGTTATTTTAGCAGGGGCATCTGTTGCGATTGCAGGACCGATTGGCTTTATTGGCTTAATCATTCCGCATATTGTGAAACACTATTTAAATCGCAATTACTTTTTAATTATTACACTCTCAATGATTATGGGGGCAAACTTGTTATTGATTTCGGACGTGTTAAGCCGACTGATTGCCTTTCCGTTTGAGTCGCCAGTTGGAATTGTTACGTCATTCGTCGGTGCCTTTTACTTCTTATGGATTACACTGAGAGGGGTGCGTACACGATGATACGACATTTAAAAAGACGCTACATGATTGTAACGGTATTACTTATCATCTTTGCATGTTTAGGTTTAAGTGCAGGGGCAGTGTGGATACCACCAACACAAGTTTTACAAGAAGTGTGGACGAACAGCAACTTTATATTAGCGGAATATCGTGTACCACGTATGTTGCTTGCTATTTTAGTCGGTGCAGCATTAGCTATTTCAGGTGCTGTGATACAAGGTGTGGTGCGAAATCCGCTCGCTTCACCAGACGTCATTGGTATTACGAAAGGTGCTAGTTTAGCAGCAGTCATCGTGATTATTGTCTTTCCAACCGCACCATTATTTCTATTACCTGTGGCATCCTTTGCCGGTGCATTGATCATTAGTTTGATTTTATCGCTACTGATTAGTTATAAAAATGTAAAAGGCTCGCAACTTGCCTTGATTGGTATGGCAATTGGTGCAATCGCCATGGCAGTCGTGCAATATTTATTAATTCGTCACCCGATGGAAGCCAATATTGCACTCGTATGGTTAACAGGAAGTTTATTCGGACGCTCCATGCAACATGTACTCACCATTTTGCCATGGTTGTGTATAGGGGTTCCGGTTATTTTATACTATAGTCACAAACTGGATATTTTACATTTAGGTGATGAAGTGGCAACCGCACTCGGTACAGAAGTAAATAAAGTAAAAATGATGTTATTATTAGCTGCCGTTATGCTTGCAGGTTCAGCCATTGCAGTTGTTGGTGGATTAAGCTTTCTCGGTTTAATTGCACCACACATCGCGCGTAGCATTGTCGGTCATAAACATATGCACATTGTCATGATGTCCGGGTTAATCGGTGGCTTACTCATGGTCGTCGCCGATGCAGCAGCACGTATGATTGCGCCACCGATTGATATTCCAGTAGGGGTATTAATCGCCATTATCGGTGCACCCTATTTCTTATTCGTCTTAAGAAAAATGTGATTTCATTTAATATGCAAAATATTGTATCAATATTCAAATGTATATTGCATATCGCCTTTGTCCTCTGTATAATTGATAAACGTTAGGATAAAGGCGATTTTTATGCGCGTCACATCATTGTCAACACCCTATAGAGAGACAACGCGCATTTCCGTTAAAAAATAAAGAGAAGGATGGATGACAATGGATAAGTTGACGAAACAGCAACAACAAGTCGGTAAGTGGAAATTTATACTCCTTTCGTTGATTGGTATTATTTTATTTTTAGTGCCAGTACCAGTTGTTGAAGACGGCCAACGTAAAACAACATTACCAATCGCATTTTTAGCAGGTGTTTTTAAAGATACAATCGGCGGTGTCATGCCGTATTTAATTATCGCGATTATTACAATTTCAGGAGCATTAACAGTGTTATTTAGCACAGTATGGCGTAACAAAATTGCGCATTCGCCATTTTTAGTGAATACATTCCGAGTATCATGGCCGTGGATCGTTGTTCGTATTATCGCAGTGATTTTTGCATGGCTTACATTTTTAAAAGCCGGACCCGAATGGATTTTTTCAGAAGATACAGGGGACTTAATCTTTACAGGATTACTCCCAACATTAGTTGCAGTCTTTTTCTTTGCAGCAATCTTTTTACCATTATTATTAGAATACGGTTTACTTGAATTTTTAGGACCGATATTTAGACCGATTATGCGTCCACTGTTTACATTACCAGGACGTTCAACAGTCGATAACTTAGCATCATTTATCGGTGACGGTACAGTCGGCGTTATGATTACGAGCAAACAATATGAACAAGGCTTCTACACGCGTCGTGAAGCAACCGTTATTGCGACGACATTCAGTGTCGTATCATTAACATTTGCCATCGTTATCGCAGAAACAATCGGCTTAATTGATCGTTTCGCAGCATTTTACTTCACGGTTATCGTGGCATGTTTTGTTGCCGCATTAATTATGCCACGTATTTGGCCATTGCGTTCAGTAGAAGACAATTACGTAGACGGCGTTTCAGCAAAAGAGCGTCCAGAAAAACGCTATTCATACAAAGAAGCATTAGCGAAAGGATATGAAGACGCTGTAACAACAGGTTACCAAGCACCGGGCGTTAAACTTTATATTCATACAGCCGTGCGTACAGTGATGGATATGTGGCTCGTCGTGATTCCAGTCGTAATGACAATCGGGACAGCAGCAACAATTCTCGCAACATACACACCCATTTTTGAAATTATTGGTAAACCATTCGTACCATTTTTAGAATTGTTACAAGTACCCGAAGCAGCCGCAGCGTCTGAAACCATGATTATCGGATTTGCAGACATGTTCTTACCGTCTATCTTAATTGAAGGCGTTCAAAGCGACTTAACACGATTCGTTGTCGGCGCATTAAGTGTCTGCCAATTGATTTACTTGTCAGAAGTCGGTGGCGTTATCTTAGGTTCAAAAATCCCAGTGAGCCTATGGAAACTATTCGTGATCTTCTTAATTCGTACGATCATCACATTACCAGTCATCGTGTTATTCGCACATATCTTTTTCTAATAAACTTATATTGATGGAATGGCTACGGCTGTTCCATTTTTTTGTTTGTGAAAAGTAAAAATGATAGGGAATATTTATAGTATAATAAAATAAAAATAGAGGTTAGACATGAAATATTTTGTGACGAAAGAATGGGAAGGACCGGGACCAGTAGTAGATTTTATCTTTCATGTAAACGGTGAAAAGATTAAGTATTATTTATACTTAGACTATGTGGAAGAAATATCGTATTTATTTCTCAAGTATAATAAGAATTATTTTTTTGCAGGTGTCAGTGATTATACTACAGAAGATTTAGTAGGTATGTTGAAATATACGTATAGTAAGCCATTGGGAAATGAAGAACCGATTATGCGAGAGTGGCGATATATTCTTAAAGATATTTTGTCACAGGATCCGAATGCACGATTGGATTTTGAAGGGGTTTAATTCTTTTTAATGGTGGTGGCAGTCATATTAGATTATCTAAAAATGTTTGAACAAATTAGAAAGTCACTAGATTATAAGCGGTATGTTATAGAGACACGTGGTGATATGAACGTCTATTTAGATCTTGTACGTTCACTATTAAATATCAAACAAGGCTGGTTTTCAAAGTATAAAATACAGTTTTCACCAGACTTAGTGAATGAGTTTTATCGTTCAAATAAAGATGTGGTGGATTATATTGAATCGACAACAGATATTTTTTATGAAGATGATGGTAATCTTTATTTACATGACTTACTAGAATATTGCTATTATATCTATGACAAACGTAAGAAAACGACCGTACTTTTATGGGATGCGGTTACACAAACGTTATATTTGTCAAAAGACTATCAAGTTGAATTGAAACAACAAAAAGGCTCTAGTCAACGATATTGGAGTTTAGTGGCAGGGACATCAGTAAGTCAGGAATGGTTATATCAACAAATGCGATACTTTATAAGCGCGTTTAATATGGTTGATGATACAGAAATGACGTATAGCTACTTGGATTATCATTATTATGACGAGGTTTTTCAACGACTCATTCGTACAAAGACGATAAGACATGCTATTTATCCAATCACTTCCGATTTTCGTGATATAGAAAAGGAGTTAAAGCCTCTAAATTTAGACAAAAAGATAATGTATTATGATACGTTTATTGTGTTGAAGGATATGAATGGTATTCCAATTGACACTATTAAAAATGTATTAGATATTATCTTAATGGACGATGAAGATATACCATTAATCTTAATAGAAGATGCATATATTTCTGATTACCACCAATTCACATATGCAAATTCTATTTTCTATACATTCATTGAACAGCCATTTGTCATATGGCAACATCAGAAGAAGGAGCTAATGGGATGACATTACATTATGCGTCGAAAAACTTAGATTCAGCATTGATAAGTCAGTACTTTGAAGGCATTCAATTACCGGCAGATTATGTAAAACTATTTCAAGAGGGTAATCTATTTTCGATAGGGAAATGGCGATTTTACCCAATACGGGATAAAGACAATTTCAAAAAAACAGCACTTCATTTTAAGGCAATGAATGCACGTTCAGAACAACAAGACTATTGGGTGATTGCAACGGATAGAGACGCATATAACCTTGGTTACAAAAAAGGGGAACAAGATTCGCCAATTTATGTGTGGCATGAAACGGACTTAGAGCCTGAATACTTCTGCCAAAATATACAACAGATGATACACATTATTCAATCTAGTGCACCACCGGTAGATGGTTATGAGCAGCAACTCCAAGCAATCAAAATGAAGCTTAAAGCAGTTGATGAAGTGCATTATATTTTTGATCCGGATAATGACTTAACAGTTTTTGTTCAATCGTTAGCAAATTATCCAGCAGGTATCGGTTTGTATTGGACAGATAAAACATTGGCAGAAGCGGTATGTCGTGAAAAGTTTGATGACTTATCGGTAAGAACTATAAAGAAGAATATGTTTATACGTATTCATGCCGATATGATAGAAGTGGAAGAAGATTTCATTGGTATCGATTGGCCAGCTACAGAATATGGTCTTGAAATTTTTCCTGAGGATTTGAAATAAATTTGTATGTAAGCCCCTAATATGTCTGAAATAGATATTTTAGCGGGCTTTACGTATATTTTTTGATGAAGAAGGTGAACGCTGTGAAATATTTTGTTACAAAAGAATGGGAAGGTCCGGGACCTGTGGTAGATTTTATCTTTCATGTGAATGGAGAAAAGGTTAAGTATTATTTATATATTGATTATATGGAACAAATAGAATACCTTTTTTATGATATTAACAAGAAATATTTTATTGCAGCTGAAAGTGAGTACATGACTAGTGATTTAGTGAAAATGTTAAAAGTTTTATATACAAAACAATTTAAAAGTGAAGAACCGATTATGAGAGAATGGCGTTATATCCTCAAAGAGATTCTATCAAAAGATTCTAATGCAGTATTAAAGTTTGAAGGAGTTTAATACTTTTTCTAGAATCAAAATATCAATGGAATGGCTACGGCTGTTCCATTTTTTATTTGTGAAAAGTAAAAAGTATAGGGCACATTTATAGTATAATAAAACAAAAAATAGAGGTTAGACATGAACTGTTTTGTGACGAAAGAATGAGAAGGTCAACATTGTGCTTTACATTCATTCAATGTCCATAGAAAATCAGCTGTAAAAAGAATAAAGAAATGGAGATGGCTTTAATAAAAAAACAGCATATAGAATTTATTGGTGAGAGAGAGATTTTTGATTTATCTAGAAGTGTGATATACAAGGGTAATGATATATTGTCGGCTTTTTAGGAATGCGATATATTCTTAAAGAAATTTTGTCGCAGGATCCAAATGCACGATTGGACTTTGAAGGGGTTTAGGTAGTTGAAATAACTTAAGGAGAAAACCATGAAAATAAACTATACATTGAAACCAGTTGCTATTGAAGAAATAGAGAAAGTAAAGAATTTAGAGAAGTTTTCTTTTATTGAATCAACATATTGGGATTTATTTCAGCAAGGCAATCGTTTTTATCTCGGTAAGTGGAAATTCTATCCGATTAGAGATGAGCATCATATAAGAAAAACTGCAATGGATGTTGTCACAATGAATCGACAATCAGATGCCTACATTTTTATCGCAGAAGATGGAGATGAAAATTACATTGCCTACCATAAAGAAGATGGGAAGCTCCATTTTATTAACGACCATGCTGGATTTGATATAGACCCACCTCTTATCTATGATGATTTAGATGAATTATTAGAGGCGTTCTCATATAAATCAAATAGTTATGCTGAGCATGAAAATAAGCTTGAAGCAATAACAAGATTATTAGATCAACAAGACACTTTATATTATCTGTACAATAGAGATATTGATGATATTGCGGGGACACTTTCTGTGGAGTTCTTTCCTGCAATTACCTTTTTCTTTTGGACCACAGAAGCAGGAGCAAAAGCATACCAAACTGAATTATGGGAGAACTTTGAGTTGAAAAAAATGTCTGTGGATACTTTTTATAGTGAGATTTTAGAAGATTTTGCAGAATATGGTGATGTCGTTGGTATTGATTGGGAGAATAATGGCGGCGAAGAATTTTTTGCTGAAGCATTACTTGAGATGTAGATATTTAATTAGAAGCAATGGCAGTGGAAAAATTAAGTTCAATAATCACAAAAAAAGACGACGCTCTCCCGAAAGAGAGCGCCGTCTTTTATTATAAATTCACTTATTTCGTGACTTCGTTATAAACTTTTTTATCGTTAAATGTGTAGATAATGTATTGATGATCTTCAGTATCGATAATGACACGGTTCGTTTTACCAAATGTTGAACCGATACGAGAAACGTGCTTGCTGTCTAACTCTGGTACTGCATGGATATCTTTATCTTCTGAAACATTTTTGATTGCTTCATTAGGGATGCGGATATCTGCAACTCTCCATTGAATTTGTACTTCTTTATCGTTTTTCTTAACTGTCATAGCCATTCGACTGACACATCCTTTAACTAATTTGTAAATACATGATAACGCATTCATCATAATTTTGCAAGTATATGTGAGATACTTTTTGGATCAATGTGACATACTAATTATAATATATTCGAATGCGAAAATATGTTCGTGTTTTAAAGCGAGATATGCTATAATTTTTGTGATTATAGAAAGGAGTGCCCTCATGACAGGTAAGACACATGCTGCAGCTGGTTTGCTGGTCGGTACAGCAGTTGCACTACATTTTGAATTAGATATTTTTGAAACGGTCACAAGTATGGTCATAGCGGGCATTGCGAGCATATTTCCGGACATATGTCATACGCAGAGTAAAATTGGAAGAAAACTATGGTTCATTAGCTGGATTATCAAACATCTGTTTGGACATCGGACGTTAACACATTCGATATTGTTTGTTTTTATCACATATGGGTTATTGTATATGATTCAAACACCGATATACTACATGATTTCGATAATCTGTGGTATGCTTTCACATGTAATATTAGATATGTTGACCCCGAGAGGCGTACATTTATTATTTCCATTACCAATACGGGTAAGGTTCCCCGTTCAGTTTAAAACTGGGGGATTGGTTGATTTATCGCTGGCAACGACATTTAGTATTTTGACAGTTTATATGCTATTTGATGAGGGTTTTAAGTACGTCATTGAATCGATGTTACATTATAAGTAATTTGCACAAAGTGGTGCATACGAATTACCCATTCAAAAGGAGCGAAAAAAGAAGTTATGTTAGATAAGAATAAATTAGAAAAGGTCAATCAAGCGCATTTGTGTGAATATGAGAAAATGATGAGCACAAACGAAAAAGAACGTCTTCATGATAAAATTCAGTCGCTCGACTTGGCTGACATTCAAACGTTATACAATGATGTATATGTTAACAGACAGGCGATTCAAGATGTGTCAGGTGTGCAAGAAGTAAATTTTGAGCAACGTGTCACATACGATGATGACACAAAAGCGATGTATACAGAAAAAGGATTAGCAGCTATTAAAGACGGTAAGTTTGCGGTCTTACTATTAGCTGGTGGACAAGGCACACGTCTTGGGCACAAAGGACCTAAAGGCACATTTACAATTGGCAATAAAAGCCTTTTTGAGTTACAAGCAGACCAATTGTTAGCACTTCAACAAGAGACGGGTCGATTTGTTGATTGGTATATTATGACAAGTGACATTAATGATGAAGCAACACGTGCCTTTTTTGAAGCACATCGTTATTTCAACTATCCAGAAGCACATATTTATTTCTTCAAACAAGATAATATGGTGGCGTTAAATGAAGCGGGCCAACTGATTTTTGATAAGAGTGGTCAAATTATGGAAACGCCTAATGGTAACGGTGGCGTGTTTAAATCATTAAAAAAAGCAGGCTATTTGGCACAAATGATTGAAAATGGCAATGAGTATGTATTTATGAACAACATTGATAACGTACTTGTTCGTGTATTAGATCCGTTATTTGCAGGGTTTACAGTACATCATCATAAAGATGTTACGTCTAAATCTATTGCACCGAAGCCTGGTGAATCTGTCGGTCGTATCGTTGTACAAGACGGTAAAGACACGGTATTAGAATACTCAGAGTTAGCAGACGGTGCGGCAGATAATTTTAATAATGCAAACATTGGTATCCACGCATTCCGTTTATCGTTTATTGAAAAAGCGGTGGATAAAGCATTGCCATATCATTTAGCAATTAAACAACTTGAGCAATTAGACGAAGATTTTGGTGTTGTTACACGACCAACACTTAAATTTGAATTGTTCTATTTTGATATTTTCCAATACGCTAATTCATTTATCACGTTGCAAGTGCCACGTGAAGAAGAATTTAGCCCGTTAAAAAATAAAGAAGGTAAAGATAGCGTCGAGACAGCAACTGCAGATTTAAAACGCATGAATATTATTGAATAAAGGTGATGAAATGGCAAAAGCAAGCACGACTAAGGTAAAAAAGAAAAATAAGACGGCACTTGAGACGTTTAAAGATATTAATCCATTAACTTTTGGAGAGGAAATTGGAAACTCTGTGTCGCACGGTGTCGCTGCATTGCTCATGTTAATCGCATTGCCTTATGCAGCTGTGCACAGTTATATCACATCGGGCGTTATGATGTCGGTGAGTGTTTCGGTATTCGTTATTAGTTTGTTTTTAATGTTCATATCTTCTACGGTATACCATACAATGCAACAAGCGTCACCGCATAAGTATGTTATGCGTATTATTGATCACAGTATGATTTATGTTGCGATTACGGGTACCTATACGCCAGTAGCACTTGCACTTATCGGTGGTTGGCTCGGTTGGTCTATCATGATTATTTTATGGGGGACGACGATTTGGGGTATTTTGTATAAAGCAATCGCGACGAAAGTGAATTCAAAGTTAAGCCTGATGATTTATTTACTCATGGGATGGGTAGGTATCATCTTCTTGCCAATTATTATCAGTAAAGGATTATGGTTGTTTCTCATCTTTATCCTACTTGGTGGTATTTCATATACGATTGGTGCTTGGTTTTATGCGCAAAAAAATCGTCCATATTTCCATATGATTTGGCATATTTTTATTTTGATTGCATCCTTGTTCCATTTTGTAGGTATCCTTTATTTTATGAATTAATACAAACAAGTAACAACAACAAATAGATACGATTAACTGGCTAGGATTTCATTGAAATGATGAATACCTAGCCTTTGTTGATGTATCAGTAACATAGGTTTTGTATACTATAAATATGTAAAAATCATGAAGGGGGTGTCGTGATGACATTTAAGAAAACAAGTATTATCATTTCGCTCGTGTTGATTATGTTTATGTCTGCAATTGAAACATCCATTGTGTCACTTGCATTACCGACGATTCGAGACGATCTGAATGCAGCGTTGCCAATATCACTCGTATTCACGGTGTATTTTGTAGGCATTGTGCTCGTTATTCCGCTACTCAGTGAGTTAATGTCACAAGTTAAAGTCATCTATGTCACAATTGTAGGCTTAGTTCTATTTATTGCCGGCAGTTTGCTGTCAGGGCTAAGTACAAGTTTTGAAATGTTAATTGTCGCACGCCTCATTCAAGGGATTGGTGCAGGTGTTAATATGTCACTCGCACAAATTATTCCTAAATTAGCTTTCGAGATTCCATTTCGTTATAAGGTCATGGGGATTGTCGGAAGTGTTTGGGGCATTTCTAGCATTTTAGGCCCGTTTTTAGGTGGTTTTATTTTAGAAGTAGCAACGTGGCATTGGTTGTTTTATATCAATGTTCCAATAGGTTTAATTGCTTTTGGCTTTGTGTTGTTCTCATATCACTTTGACAATGAAACGGTTGTGCGACAAAAAGTCGATTATTTAGGTCTCTCGCTGTTTTATTTATTAATTTTCTTACTTATTGCAGCAATGGTGACGCCAATTTCAATGCCTGTGATGCTCATGGGTGGTGCGATGGTGCTAGGATGTAGTGTCATCGTTTGGTATGTATCTAAGCGACGTCACAATCCATTCCTACCAGTTAATGAATTTCAGCCGAAAATTGTGCGTGCATTTTTTACAGACTTTTTCATTGCGCTCGTTCTGATAGGATTTAACGTTTTTGTGCCAACCTACTTGCAAGATTACTTACATTTAAGTCCATTGCAAAGTGGTCTTATTGTATTTCCGTTATCCATTGCATGGTTGCTCATTAACTTTACATTAGACAAAATTGAAGCCCGCTTATCCGTTAAAGGGATTTATTTATTGGCATTCGGTATGCTTATCATCGGTAGTATCAGTATGTATATCGGCGCCACAAATATTTTTGTGATAGCTATAGTCATGTTTGTTGTAGGGCTAAGCTTTGGTATGATTTACACGAAGGATAGTATCGTTGTGCAAGAAACGGTATCACAAAATAATATGAAAAAAATGATGTCTTTATTTACATTGACGCGTAATATGGGAAATGCGACAGGGTCTGCAGCGATTGGTATGATTTATACATTGTCGCTGTCATTCACATCTTGGCCGATTCAAAACGTCATGTTTGCGAGTATGCTTGTCATTATGATGTTAATAGTAGTCTGGCTTCGAAGTCGTGAAAACAATCGTTAATTTTTAAGAAATGGAGGGATACGATATGAAAGGTAAATTTAATATATTTTCCTTATTCGTGATTCTCTTCATTTTTGCTATTTCTGGCATGATTTTTTTAACGTTATTAGCTTTCGGTTTATATGGTGTCAGCCGTATTTTGATTATTTTAGATTTAGGTGAGTTTGCGTATAATGAAGGCTTTTATGATAACTTAATTTACTACGGTAGTTACATATTACTGAGTTACTTCGTCATTTTTTGTATTGAGTACACGATGGATTTATTGCGCAAAAAGCTGTATTTTAGTCCGTATTTTCAAGGTGTGACCTTTCACCTCATTACTTACACGTTAATGGTTGTTATGTTCTATTACATGATTCATATTCATTATGCCAAAATTCATATTGATTATTGGGTATTGATGATTATTATTGCGCTTCTCTATGTATGCAAAGAAGTTTTTTATCCTGAATCTGAGGATTTGAATCGACGTTAATTATACGAATCAAATGAGCACTCGGCCTGCATCAACAGTAAAAGGGCTCGACTGATTAAATTAAAATATGTGATAACAAGGTGCTATATTTTTTATTTTTTTCAAAATGAAAGCGCTAAATGATTTGCCAAGCTAACTATTTAGTCGTAAAATGTAGAAATGATTAAAAGAGAGGAGCAAATTTTTATGGCATCGAGCGTTCAAGTTAGTAGAGAGCAGCGCAATATTATCGTTGCAGTCATGCTCATTAGTGCATTTATTGCCATCTTGAACCAGACATTATTAAATACAGCCTTGCCCGCTATTATGAAAGGGCTCAATGTTGATGAAAATACATCACAATGGCTAGTAACTGGTTTTATGCTTGTTAACGGTATTATGATACCTTTAACGGCTTATTTTATGGATCGGATCCCCACGCGTAACTTGTACTTATTGGCGATGGGGGCGTTTTTAATTGGCTCTGTAACAGCTGCATTAGCGCCAAGCTTTTTAGTGCTCATGATTGCGCGCGTGATTCAAGCGATGGGCGCAGGTGTTATTATGCCACTGAGTCAATTTACAATGTTTTCACTATTTCCGAAAGATCGTCGTGGCTTTGCGATGGGACTTTCAGGACTCGTTATACAATTTGCCCCAGCGATTGGTCCAACGTTGTCCGGGGTATTAGTCGACCACTTCTCATGGCGTGCACCGTTGTATGTCGTTGTCGTCGTGGCAATTATTGGCTACATTTTTGGTATCGTCTATATGCGTAACTTTAGTGAAATCAAAGAGGTTGTCTTAGATAAAGTATCCGTTGTACTATCAACATTTGGTTTTGGTTTAATGTTGTATTCATTTAGTACAGCAGGTTCACAAGGATTTGAACATCCAAGTGTATTTGTAACATTAATCATTAGCTTCGTTATTATCGGTGTATTTATCGTGCGACAACTTAAAATAGATAATCCCATATTAAACTTACATGCGTTTGAAACACGCACATTTACATTGACGTCTATTGCATCTATGATTGCGTTTACTTCTATGGTGGGGCCAGCTTTACTCATTCCAATTTATGTTCAAAGTTCGCTCGGTTTATCAGCAATGCTTTCTGGTCTTGTAGTGTTACCGGGGGCAGTCATCAATGGGATTATGTCAGTCGTAACAGGACGATTGTACGATAAAGTCGGTGCACGTTTACTTGTTATACCGGGATTTGCGTTGTTATTAATTTCAACAGTATTGATGGCACAACTATCTGCACATACTGATTATTGGTATGTCATTAGTATGTACACATTGAGATTATTCTCTGTATCATTATTGATGATGCCACTTAATACAGCGGGGATTAACGCACTCTCTAACGAAATGGTGTCACATGGTACGGCGATTATGAACACATTGCGTACGATTGCAGGTTCAATGGGAACAGCGCTCATGGTGACGTTAATGTCTATCGGTGCATCTCGCTTTGTACCAACTGCAACGATGTCAGCATCTACGGCACAACGTGAAGCAATGGCAGCAGGTGTCAACCTTGCCTTTTACATCACTGCAATATTCGTGTTGATTGGCTTTATTTTAAGTTTCTTCATTTATGATCGTGGTAAAAAAGTAAAAAAACCTAAGCATAAAAATATGAGACATGTATAGCAAATTTTCAATAACAACTGATTTGAGATGTGAAAAAAATTAACATTTCAAGTCGGTTGTTTTTGCATAGGGGACTTTTTAAAGAAATCGAGGGTTTTTACCTTATGCAATCGCTTTATATTTTGTTACACTATAAACAAACGTGTACAAAAGGGAGAGATCATCTGTGTTAACAGTAGAACAAGTCAAAACACTCGTTGGAGAAATCAATGATCCAATTATTAATGTGCCACTTAGCGAAACAGGTGGCGTGATAGATGTGTCGATTAAAGAAGAAAAAGAACATGTCAGCGTTAAAGTTGCGATGGCACAGCTTGGCGGTCAAACACAACTTGATTTACAAATGGCAATTGTAGAGAAGTTGAAAGAAAATGGGGCAAAAACAGTTGGGATTCGTTTTGAAGAACTTCCCGAAGAAACAGTAGAGAAATATCGTGGTAGCAAGGAAGAAGAACAACAAACGATTGAACAATTTATCGCACAAGGCAATGATTTAGAATTTATTGCCGTCGCATCTGGTAAAGGTGGCGTTGGCAAATCAACAGTCGCAGTTAACTTAGCTGTTTCATTGGCACGTGAAGGCAAACGTGTCGGCTTAATTGATGCTGATATTTACGGATTTAGCGTACCAGACATGATGGGGATTGATGAAAAACCAGGAATTGAAGGCAAAACAGTCATTCCTGTTGAACGTCACGGCGTCAAAGTGATTTCAATGGCATTCTTTGTAGAAGAGAACGCACCTGTTATTTGGCGCGGACCAATGCTTGGTAAAATGTTGACAAACTTCTTTACTGAGGTGAAATGGGGAGACTTAGATTATCTTATTTTGGACTTACCACCAGGTACGGGAGATGTCGCATTAGATGTGCATACAATGTTACCGTCTAGTAAAGAGATTATTGTAACAACACCACATCCAACAGCCGCATTCGTAGCCGCACGTGCTGGCGCAATGGCAAAACATACAGAGCACTCTATTTTAGGTGTTATTGAAAACATGTCATACTTTGAAAGTAAAGAGACAGGCAATAAAGAATATGTCTTTGGTAAAGGCGGCGGTCAGAAGTTAGCAGATGAACTACAAACAGAATTGCTCGGTCAATTACCACTTGAGCAACCGTCATGGAAACCAGTTGACTTTGCGCCATCTATTTATCAACCAGAAGACAAACTTGGCGAAATCTACCAATCAATCGCACAAAAAGTCATCGCATTGACAGCAAAATAATGATTGAAAAGGCACCTGATACAAGGGTGTCTTTTTTTGTGGTTCTTCATCTTTTGTGGTGGGACAATGTATGCTGATTGAAGCGGGAGTAGGATGAGGATCCTTACTTGTAGTCTTGGCAATAATGAATTATAAAGGCAGAGTAGCATGCTGAAAGTATGTGTTAACGTAATTCACAAGAGGTTGCAACAATAAAGTAGTAGCTACTCACCATGAGTCTACAGTGAGTTGGTGCATCATCTTGATTGAATCGTTTTTGTAAAGTGAGTACTCGTATATAAGGCGTTTTAGTGTTTAGTGGATTGTATGGTTACTTCAACAATCTGCAAGTAGCATTCATGCTTAAATCTATATAAAGATAAAAAATTATAAAAAAGTTAAAAAAGAGGGTTGATTTTTATTGTAAGAGCGATTAGAATAATTTCTTGTGAGCAAGAGCTTATAGTAAAGAAAATAAAACGAAAAAAATTATTTTCAACTTCTTGTTGACAACGATGAACGCACTTGATATGATATGAAAGTCGCAAAAATAAGTGCGAAACAAAATTAAATCACAAGTCAGTTTTAATGGTGTAAAATTTACTGTTGATAACGATTTGAAAATGATTTAATATTGAAAAAGTCTTGAAAAACATTTGATAACAACGAAACAATGTTGTATAATGTTCGAGATGATAAAAAATGAACATTGAAAACTGAATGACAATATGTCAACGTTAATTCCAATAATTTGAGTACTCAGAGTAGTACTTTCAAGAGTGATTGACTTAAACAATCAACGAGCTATATCAAG
>NZ_JXWY01000136.1 GCF_000934465.1 Staphylococcus microti
CAGACGTGAACAACGTAAGTTGTCAAAGCGTGCTTTGTTAGCTAAAAAGAAAGGTGTCCATCTCTTTGAAGCAAAGAACTATCAAAAACAAAAACGAAAAGTAGCGCGATTACATGAGAAAGTAATGAACCAACGTACTGATTTCTTGAATAAGTTAAGTACAGAAATTATCAAAAATCACGATATCATCTGTATTGAAGACTTAAACACAAAAGGTATGTTACGTAATCATAAAC
>NZ_JXWY01000137.1 GCF_000934465.1 Staphylococcus microti
CATATCCTTTTGTTGGATCGTTTGGATCTTTCGGTTTCAATGGATCTGTTGGACTACCTGGATCTACCGGCACATATCCATCAACATTTGGAACTGGCGGATTATCACTTGGGTCTTCTGGTGTTTCATCATACGGTACTGGTTCAATTGGATTACCTGTATTCGGATCTGTCGGATTTAATGGATCATTTGGGTTAGTCGGATCCGTTGGATCTGCAGGAATAT
>NZ_JXWY01000138.1 GCF_000934465.1 Staphylococcus microti
AATCCTAATTCATTAATAATAGGAGTCAGGACTTTTTGGTTAATATGTGTCATACGATAACTAGCAGGAATATCTAATCGTTCTCTAAAATCATTAATTTGTATCTTGAAATACCCTGTATGTTTATATTGTTTTAGTAGTCTAAACATATTTTTCGAATAAGTGGATTTAAGATGCGTCATTTCTTTTAATTCAAACTTAGTAAAATCTGCAGTGATTTCATTT
>NZ_JXWY01000019.1 GCF_000934465.1 Staphylococcus microti
GATGTGAAATGATGATTAATGTAAATTTATGAAAACGTGTAATATCAAGCGTTATCAAGTGTTGTGAATTGATGAAAACCCCACGTTTTAAAATAACAAATTAATGAATTAAAAAACATATTGGTTGAAAAAGGTCAAAGATGGTCATATAATATAGTCAAAGATGGTCAAAAGGGGTGATATGATGCACAATATGTCAGATATCATAGAACAATATATTAAACAGCTGTTCGAGGAGGCAGAAGCGGATGTTGTAGAAATACAGCGTGCGAACATTGCCGAACGCTTTGATTGCGTACCATCTCAGCTCAACTATGTGATTAAGACACGTTTTACGAATGAACATGGTTATGAAATAGAAAGTAAACGTGGTGGTGGAGGTTACATTCGCATCACGAAGATAGAGACGAAAGATCATGCGAATTATATTAAACACTTGATGTCACTGATCGGTACATCGCTTTCGCAACAACAAGCGTACTATATTATTGATGGGCTATTAGAAAATGGCTTAATCAGTGAACGTGAAGCAAAAATGATTGCTGCAGTTGTTGATCGAGAGACGTTGAAAATGGATGTTGCCGCACGAGACATCATTCGTGCCAATATATTGAAACGCTTGTTACCAGTGATCAATTATTATTAGAGATGAGAAGGTGATGCGTCATGTATCGTCAAGAAAAAAAACAAAAATTGAAGCAAGGTCAGCCGGAAAAAACAATGGATATTCATTTGTATCAAGACCCGATTCACGGTCAATCAGATGAGCAATGGCATGAAGGCGATGATGTTGAAGGAACGTTTGTCATTCAACAAATCTTACAACATCTCGCTGCGAAACATGGACTCAATGTTGATAAAATGATGTATCGTGAAGAGAAACGCTGTCCAACATGTCAGATGACGTTGAAAGATATTGCACATGTCGGGAAGTTTGGTTGTCACGATTGCTACGACACATTTCGTGATGATGTTGCTGACATCGTCCGTCGTGTGCAAGGTGGACATCTTGAACATTCGGGTAAATATCCAAAGTCATCACATACAAAGCGTGCTTTGAAACGTCAAATTGAAGAAAAGCGTGCGTATTTAGAGACGCTCGTTGCACAACAAGCTTTTGAAGAAGCGGCTGTCGTACGCGATGAAATTCAAGCGTTGGAAGCGACGCAACAAAGTGAGGTGTCGAAACACCATGACGCATGAACATGATGCACCGTTGCAAAATGAGCAACAGCAAGAAGAGACACAACCAGTCGTGATGTCCTCACGCATTCGCTTAGCACGCAATCTGGAAAACTATGTGCATCCGCTGATGTTCCCGAATGAAGAAGAGGGGCATCGTGTAGTAAATGAAGTACAAGATGCTCTGACGGATTTACGCGTGCAACGACTTGCAGATATTGATCAGCAAAGTGCGTATAAGCTCGTGGCGAAGCATTTGATTAGTCCAGAATTGACGAAGCAACCGGCAGCAGCTGTTTTGTTGAATGACGATGAATCCGTGAGTGTAATGGTGAATGAGGAAGATCACGTACGTATTCAAGTGATGGGATCTGACTTATCGCTCGACACATTGTATCAACGTGCGTCTGATATTGATGATCAACTCGATGCAGAAGTGGCGATTAGTTATGATGAAACGCTTGGTTATTTGACGACATGTCCAACGAATATTGGAACGGGGATGCGCGCGAGTGTGATGTTACATTTGCCAGGACTTTCGATTATGAAACGCATGAACCGTATTGCACAGTCGATTAACCGCTTTGGTTTTACGATTCGTGGTATTTACGGCGAGGGATCACAAGTATATGGTCATGTGTATCAAGTATCGAACCAATTGACGCTCGGTAAGTCTGAACAAGAGATTATTGACGCACTCACTGAATTGGTGACACAAATTATTAATGAAGAACTGGATGTGCGTCAACGTTTGTTAGCACATAAAGAAACGGAGACGTTAGATCGAATTTATCGTTCGCTCGGTATTTTGAAATATAGTCGTCGCATTTCAGTAGAAGAAGCGTCGTATCGTTTGAGCGATATTAAGTTAGGTGTCGATTTAGGTGTGCTGGACATGCCGGCATTTGATTTTAATGCATTGATGATTGCAATCCAATCACCATTTTTAATAGATGACGAAACAACACAATCAATCGAATCAAAAAGAGCAGATATTTTAAGACAGAAATTATAAAAATTGGAGGTTGACTTATGTTATTTGGTAGATTAACAGAACGTGCCCAACGTGTGTTGGCGCATGCACAAGAAGAAGCAATTCGATTCAATCATTCGAATATTGGAACGGAACATTTATTATTAGGTTTGATGAAAGAACCTGAAGGCATTGCCGCTAAAGTATTAGAAAGCTTTGATATTACAGAAGAAAAAGTGGTCAATGAAGTTGAAAAATTGATCGGTCACGGTCAAGAACATATCGGCACATTACATTACACACCACGTGCGAAAAAAGTCATTGAATTGTCAATGGATGAAGCGCGTAAATTGCAACATAACTTTGTAGGAACAGAACATATTTTACTCGGGTTAATTCGTGAAAATGAAGGCGTTGCAGCACGTGTTTTTGCGAACTTAGACTTAAATATTACGAAAGCACGCGCACAAGTTGTGAAAGCATTGGGTAGCCCTGAAATGGCATCAAACAATGGTCAAGTGTCACAATCTAACAATACGCCGACATTAGACAGCTTAGCACGTGATTTAACAGTTATTGCGAAAGATGGTACGTTAGATCCAGTTGTTGGACGTAGCAAAGAAATTACACGTGTAATCGAAGTGTTAAGCCGTCGTACGAAAAACAACCCAGTCCTTATCGGGGAACCAGGTGTTGGTAAAACAGCGATTGCAGAAGGTTTAGCGCAAGCCATTGTGAACAACGAAGTGCCTGAAACATTGAAAGGCAAACGTGTGATGTCATTAGATATGGGAACAGTGGTTGCCGGTACGAAATATCGTGGTGAATTTGAAGAACGCTTGAAAAAAGTAATGGAAGAAATTCATCAAGCAGGTAACGTGATTCTCTTTATCGACGAATTGCACACATTGATTGGTGCAGGTGGCGCAGAAGGTGCGATTGATGCGTCTAACATTTTGAAACCAGCGTTAGCACGTGGTGAACTGCAATGTATTGGTGCGACAACTTTAGATGAATACCGCAAGCATATTGAAAAAGATGCAGCGCTTGAACGTCGTTTCCAACCGGTTCAAGTGGATGAGCCAAGTGTTGAAGATACCATTGCGATTTTAAAAGGTTTAAGAGATCGCTATGAAGCACATCACCGCATTAACATTTCTGATGAAGCGGTTGAAGCTGCGGCGAAGTTAAGTGATCGTTACGTCCAAGATCGTTTCTTGCCTGACAAAGCGATTGACTTGATTGATGAAGCGAGCTCAAAAGTGCGTTTGAGACATCATACGACACCAACGAACTTGAAAGAATTAGAGCAACAAATTGAACAAGTGAAAAAAGAAAAAGATGCTGCAGTACATGCGCAAGAATTTGAAAATGCGGCGAACTTACGTGATAAACAAACAAAATTGGAGTCACAATATGAAACGGCGAAAAATGAATGGAAAAACAACCAAGATGATCGTCAAACAACACTTGTCGCGGATGATATTTCTGAAGTGATTGCAGGTTGGACAGGTATTCCATTAACACGCTTGAATGAAACGGAGTCTGATCGTTTATTGAATCTTGAAGAGACGTTGCATGAACGTGTTATCGGTCAAAAAGATGCTGTGACGTCAATTTCTAAAGCAGTACGTCGTGCGCGTGCGGGCCTTAAAGATCCAAAACGTCCAATCGGTAGCTTTATCTTCTTAGGACCAACAGGTGTTGGTAAAACAGAACTGGCACGTGCACTTGCTGAATCAATGTTTGGCGAAGAAGATGCGATGATTCGTGTCGACATGAGTGAATACATGGAGAAACATGCGGTGAGTCGTTTAGTCGGAGCGCCTCCAGGATATGTGGGTCATGATGATGGTGGACAATTAACTGAAAAAGTACGTCGTAAACCATACTCAGTGATTTTATTTGATGAAATTGAAAAAGCACATCCAGATATTTTCAACGTCTTGTTACAAGTGCTTGATGACGGGCATTTAACAGATACGAAAGGTCGTCGTGTAGACTTTAGAAATACGGTGATTATTATGACATCAAACGTTGGGGCACAAGAATTACAAGATCAACGTTTTGCAGGATTTGGTGGCAAATCAGAAGGCAGCGACTATGAGACAATTCGCAATACGATGATGAAGAGTCTTAAGAATGCATTCCGCCCAGAATTTTTAAACCGTGTCGATGATATTATCGTATTCCATAAATTAGATAAAGAAGAATTGAAAGAAATCGTTACGAAAATGGTGGATCAATTAACAAAACGTTTATCAGAACAAAACATTCACGTTCAAGTGACGGAAGCAGCGAAAGAAAAAATCGCATCAGAAGGTTATGACCCTGAATATGGTGCGCGTCCGCTTGTACGTGCCATCCAAAAAACAGTCGAGGATAGCTTGAGTGAGTTGATTCTTGAAGGTGCAGAGTTGGATGGTAAAGACGTAACGGTTGATTACGATGGCGAAGAATTCCAATATAACGTGACAGAACGTAAGGAAGAAGAACCAACAGCATAATGCATGATGAAGAGTGAGACATGATAGGATAGGACAATATGAAATGTGCCCTAGGAAACTGAAAAATGGTATTCCCAAGGCAGGATTTACGGCAGAACAACCACGATTTCGGCAAAATTTGGGAGCACTACAGAAATCTTATGCACAAGCATTGATTTCGTCGTAGTGCCCCCGGCAAGGCTGATTAGATATGTATCAAGATTGTAAAACAATGATACATATCAAACAGCTACTGCCAATAATGTTAATTGACATTGTAGTGAATACACCGAAAACAAGTTTTAATCTGCTCGAATCCTAAGCGTTTTGTCCTAACCGCGTGTCTCATTTTTTTGTTGTTTTTTGATAGGGTTGTACTTCATAATTAAGTGGAATGATGATGATTGACAGTATAGAATAGATGAGATGGAGGTGTGTCGACATGGCGAAGAAGAAAGTGACTTTTGAATGTACCGCGTGTGGCTATCAAACGCCAAAATGGATGGGGAAATGCCCTAACTGTGGTGCGTGGAATAGCATGGAAGAGACGATTGAACAGAAAGCGACGAGTCCGAAACACGGTGTGCGCACACAATCAACAGCGAAAGTTCAGAAGTTGAATGATGTGAAACAAGAACAAGCACCACGCATTTTGACGAATAGTCGAGAATTGAACCGCGTATTAGGGGGCGGCATCGTCCAAGGTTCACTCGTGTTAATCGGTGGCGACCCGGGAATCGGGAAGTCGACTTTATTGCTACAAATGTGTGCCTCATTGTCTAAAGAACGAAAAATTTTATATATTACGGGTGAAGAATCGCTTAATCAAACGAAACTACGTGCCGATCGTTTAGAAGAAGATGCAAGTGCGTTGAATGTGTTTGCGGAAACAAACTTGGAAGTGATTCATGATGCGGTGAAGAAGTTAGAGCCAGAGTTGATTGTTGTCGACTCGATTCAAACGATTTTCCATCCTGAAATTACGTCAGCGCCGGGCTCTGTGTCGCAAGTGCGCGAAAGTACACAAAGCTTAATGCATATTGCGAAACAGATGAACATCGCCACGTTTATCGTTGGGCACGTAACGAAAGAAGGGCAAATCGCAGGACCACGTTTGCTCGAACATATGGTAGACACTGTACTTTATTTTGAAGGGGACGAACATCATGCGTACCGTATTTTGCGTGCGGTGAAAAACCGTTTTGGCTCAACGAATGAAATGGGTATTTTTGAAATGAAACAATCCGGCTTGCAAAGTGTTGTTAACCCGTCAGAGATGTTTTTAGAAGAACGTTCCTCTAACGTACCCGGTTCAACGATTGTTGCGACGATGGAAGGTTCTCGCCCATTATTGATTGAAGTACAGGCATTGGTGACACCGACGACGTTTAACAATCCGCGACGTATGGCGACAGGTATTGATCACAACCGTTTGAGCTTGTTAATGGCGGTGTTGGAGAAGAAGGAAGGCTATTTACTTCAACAACAAGATGCGTATATCAAAGTAGCGGGCGGTGTGAAATTAACAGAGCCAGCGGTGGACTTAGGTATTATTATTGCAACTGCGACGAGTTTTAAAGATCGTGCTGTCGATGGTTTGGATTGCTTTATCGGTGAGGTCGGACTGACTGGCGAAGTGCGACGTGTGTCACGTATTGAACAACGTGTACAAGAAGCGGCGAAGTTAGGTTTTAAACGTGTCATTATTCCACAAACGAATATTGGCGGTTGGACTTTTCCAGAAGGTATTGAAGTGATTGGTGTGACATCCGTGCATGACGCATTGAAACATGCATTGAAGGCATCATAGAATAGAAAGTGGCTCTTGTATAGATGTGCGTTTGGCACGACTGATGTTTGTGTTGCTTTAAACGTGAGTCTCTTATACGATTTGAGTGTTATAAAGTGAAAAGGTGGCGACGGTAATGACGGGTTATCATGTGATTATCCCAGCGGCAGGTAAAGGAACGCGAATGGGGCGTACATACAATAAATTATTTATTGAAATTGAACAACAGACAATTATTGAACATACCGTGCGTGTCTTCCAACAAGATCCGGCGTGCGAAGGGATTTATCTTGCTGTGCAACCGGAAGACCGTGAACGTTTAATGACGTTGCTTGCACGCTTTGATAAAGTGAAAAAGTTTGTTACAGGTGGTCGAGAACGTCAAGAAAGTATTCATAAAGTCATTGATGATTTAGACTTGGCGGCAAATGAAGTTGTACTTGTACATGACGGCGCACGTCCTTTCGTGACGCAATCAACCATTCGTACGCTTGCAGATGCTATTAATCAGCATGGTGCGGCTGTTGTTGGTGTAAAAGCGAAAGATACGATTAAAGTTGTGCGTGACCAATTTGTTACAGAAACGTTGGATCGACAATACCTTTGGCAAGTACAGACGCCACAAGGAGCGACATATGAAGTGCTTAAAGGAGCGTATGATAAGGCACAGGCAAATGACATTGTCGGTACGGATGATGCTTCGTTACTGGAGTATGCAGGACATTCGGTGTTTATGGTAGAAGGCAATTACGATAATATTAAAGTAACGACGGAAGAAGATTTAACAAATGCACAAGCGATTATTGAAAAAAGGAGAGAAACAGATCATGTTTAGAGTAGGCTTAGGTTACGATGTTCATGCGTTTGATGAGACCCGCCCACTGATTATTGGTGGTATTGAAGTGCCCCATACACACGGCTTAAAAGGGCATAGTGACGCAGATGTATTGTTACATGCGATTACAGATGCTATGTTAGGCGCATGCGCACTTGGAGATATTGGTAAATTATTCCCAGACACAGATAGTCAATTTAAAGATGCCGATTCTAAAATTTTGTTAAAAGAAGCGTATGAAGAAGTAAAAGCGCTCGGCTATGTCATTAATAATGTAGATGCGACGATTATTGCAGAACGTCCAAAATTCCGCCCGCACATTGATACGATGCGCCAAGTGATTGCAGATTTATTTGATATAGGTATCGAATGGGTTAATGTGAAAGCAACGACGAGCGAGAAATTAGGCTTTACAGGCCGCCAAGAAGGTATCGCAGCACAAGCGATTGTATCAGTCGTTCAAACACAAAGTTAAGTACTTGAGAGCGAAGCGTCAGCAGATGACTGAATATCGGCGCTTTTTCCAAATGGAGTCTAGAGGAACGAAGTCAATTTTTTAAAATTTGATTTCTGTCCCACTCTCTCACATGCTATAATATAACAATTGAAGATAAAAACAGGAGTGAATACGATGAGTGAACGAGTAAGAGTAAGATATGCGCCAAGTCCAACAGGATATTTGCATATCGGGAACGCACGTACAGCATTATTTAACTATTTATTCGCGAAACATTACGGTGGCGATTTTGTAATTCGTATTGAAGATACAGATTCAAAGCGTAATTTAGAAGACGGCGAATCATCACAATTTAACAACTTGCAATGGCTTGGTCTTGATTGGGATGAGTCTGTAGATAAAGACAAAGGTTACGGACCTTACCGTCAATCAGAACGTGGTCATATTTACCAACCATTAATTGACCAGTTATTAGCAGAAGATAAAGCGTACAAGTGTTATATGACGGAAGAAGAGTTAGAGGCTGAACGTCAAGAGCAAATCGCACGTGGCGAAATGCCAAGATACGGTGGCAAGCATGCACATTTAACAGATGAAGAACGCGCACAATTTGAAGCGGAAGGTCGCAAACCATCTATTCGTTTCCGTGTCCCTCAAGATCGTACGTACAAATTCGATGACATGGTAAAAGGCGAAGTGTCATTTGAATCAGACAATTTCGGTGACTGGGTTATCGTGAAAAAAGATGGTGTGCCAACGTATAACTTTGCCGTTGCGGTAGATGACCATTATATGGAAATTACAGACGTGATTCGTGGGGACGACCACATTTCGAACACACCAAAACAATTGATGATCTATGAAACATTTGGTTGGGAACCACCGCGTTTCGGTCATATGACGTTAATCGTTAACGAACAACGTAAGAAGTTAAGTAAACGTGACGGTCAAATTTTACAATTTATCGAGCAGTATCGTGATCTTGGCTACTTACCTGAAGCGATTTTTAACTTTATCGCATTGTTAGGTTGGTCTCCAGAAGGCGAAGAAGAGATTTTCTCTAAACAAGAGTTTATTGACATCTTTACTGAAAAACGTCTATCAAAATCACCGGCATTTTTCGATAAACAAAAGCTTGAGTGGATTAACAACCAATACATGAAAGAAAAAGATGCTGAAACGGTATTTGAAATGACATTGCCACATATGATTAAAGCAGGGTTATTACCGGAATCACCATCTGAAGCGGATCTTGAATGGGGACGTAAATTAGTAGCTTTATATCAAGAACAAATGAGCTATGCGGGTGAAATTGTGCCGCTTTCTGAATTGTTCTTCCGTGATGAAAAAGCGTTAGATGAAGCAGCTCAAGAAGTGTTAGACGGCGAACAAGTGCCTGAATTAATGCGCGTATTGAGTGGCAAGTTAGAAGCGTTGGAATCATTCAAAGCAGAAGATATTAAAAAAGAAATCAAAGCGGTACAAAAAGAAACGGGTATTAAAGGGAAACAACTCTTTATGCCAATCCGTGTTGCTGTAACAGGACAAATGCATGGTCCAGAATTACCGAACACAATGGAAGTACTCGGTAAAGATAAAGTATTGACACGCATTCAAAAGTTACTGTAATTCGTGTTAAGTATTTAACTTGATATCAGCGGTCAAATCGACTACTATTAAAGTGAATTTGGAATAAAGGATTAGTAAGCTACTACAAGTGTCTCAGAGAGTGTACGGTTGCTGCGAGTACACCACATGTATAGTCGAATGCACCTTTAGGATAACAGTATTATACAACCAATGAGTGAATATACGTAGCATGTGGATGTTGGCGTATATTAATGAGAGTGGAACCGTGCAACAGCACCTCTGACAATTTAATGTTAGAGGTGCTGTTTTTACGAGGCGACAACAAAACCTTGAGAAGAGAGGGAGAACATAAATGTTACGACGTATGATGGATGATGTAAAAATGGTATTTGAGCAAGATCCGGCTGCACGCTCATCTTTTGAAGTCATTACGACATATGCAGGGTTACATGCTGTATGGAGTCATTTGATCGCGCACAAATTGTATCAAAAGAAGCACTACATTTTAGCACGTATTATTTCACAAGTATCACGCTTTTTTACAGGGATTGAAATACATCCCGGTGCCAAGATTGGTCGTCGTTTATTTATCGACCACGGGATGGGCGTGGTTATCGGTGAGACATGTACGATTGGCGACAATGTTACGATCTACCAAGGTGTTACATTAGGTGGGACGGGTAAAGAAAAAGGGAAGCGTCACCCGGACATTGGCGATAACGTACTGATTGCAGCAGGCTCAAAAGTACTTGGTAACATCAAAGTGCATTCTAATGTCAATATCGGTGCGAACTCAGTTGTATTACGAGATGTCCCAAGCTACACGACGGTTGTCGGTATTCCAGGACGTATTGTGAAACAAGATGGTAAACGTATCGGTAAAACATTCGACCACTTGAACTTACCGGATCCAATTTTTGAACAAATTAAGCAGCTTGAAAAACAACTCGAACAAACGAAAAACGGGGAGATTAAAGATGATTACATTATATAATACATTAACGCGTCAAAAAGAGCCGTTTAAACCGATTGAACCGGGCAAGGTAAAGATGTATGTATGCGGCCCTACTGTTTACAACTATATTCATATCGGTAATGCGCGCCCAGCAATCAATTATGACGTAGTGAGACGTTATTTAGAGTATAAAGGTTTTGAAGTTGATTACGTATCGAACTTCACAGATGTTGATGATAAATTAATTAAACGTGCACAAGAATTAGGCGAAACAGTGCCTGAAATTGCGGAGCGTTATATTAAAGCGTTCCACGAAGATACGGGTGCGTTGAACGTTAAACCAGCGACGTCAAATCCACGTGTGATGGATCATATGGACGAGATTATTGCCTTTATTAAAAAGTTAGTGGATGAAGGGTATGCGTATGAAAGTGGCGGCGATGTGTATTTCAGAACACGTAAGTTTGACGAGTATGGCAAGTTGAGCCATCAGTCGCTCGATGATTTGAAAGTGGGCGCACGTATTGAACAAGGTGAAAACAAAGAAGATGCGTTGGACTTCACACTTTGGAAAAAAGCAAAACCGGGTGAAATTAGTTGGGATAGTCCTTTTGGTGAAGGACGTCCGGGCTGGCACATTGAATGTTCTGTTATGGCATTTGAAAAATTAGGCCCAACGATTGATATTCATGCAGGTGGTAGTGACCTACAATTCCCACATCATGAAAATGAAATTGCACAATCAGAGTGTCACAACCATGCCCCATTTGCGAATTACTGGATGCATAACGGCTTTATTAATATTGATAATGAGAAGATGAGTAAATCACTCGGTAACTTTATTTTAGTTCATGATATTATTAAAGAAGTTGACCCAGATGTGTTGCGTTTCTTCATGATTAGTGTGCATTATCGCAGTCCAATCAACTACAACTTAGAGCTTGTCGAAGCGGCGAAAAGTGGTTTGACACGTATTCGCAATAGTTACGATGCATTGCTTGCGCGTGAAGCGGTTGTGACGGACCTTGTCGTGGCACAAGATTATATCGATCAAATTGATGCGATTTTAGCGCAGTTTGAAAAAGTAATGGACGATGACTTCAATACAGCAAATGCGATTACAGCTTGGTACGATTTAGCAAAACTAGCAAACAAATATTTGTTAGAAGATAATACGGCAACAGCTGTGATAGTACGCTTTAAAGAAGTGTTCCAAATCTTTAGCGATGTCTTAGGTGTACCGTTACAATCGGCACAAGCAGATGCATTGCTAGATGCAGAAGTAGAAGCGTTAATTGAAGAACGTAATGAAGCGCGTAAAAATAAAGACTTTGCACGTGCAGATGAGATCCGCGACCAACTCAAAGCACAAAACATTTTATTAGAAGATACGCCTCAAGGTGTGAGATTTAAACGTGTCTAAGCCAATTGATTTTAAATTGCTAAGCCCTTTAACGCTTGCATATATGGGCGATGCAGTGCTTGACCAGTTTGTACGTGGGCATATTATTTTAAAGCACCAAAGTAAACCGAACCGTTTGCATCAAGAAGCCAAACGGTTCGTTTCTGCTAAAAGTCAAGCACAGACGTTAGAAGAATTACTCGCAGATGATTGGTTTACAGAAAGCGAGTTAGCAATTATTAAGCGTGGTCGCAACGCAAAAAGTCATACAAAAGCAAAAAACACAGATATTCAAACGTATCGCAAAAGTTCAGGACTTGAAGCGCTTATTGGCTATTTACACTTAGCACAGGAAACAGATCGAATCATAGAGTTATTGTATGAAATTGTAAATCGTGTAGAAAAGAGGTGTTAATCGATGGAATCAGAAGTGATTGTAGGGCGTCATGCCGTTCGTGAAGCGATTACGAGTGGTCATGCTGTGAATAAGGTCATGATCCAAGAAGGAATTAAAAAGCAGCAAATTGACGATATTTTAAAACATGCGAAAGATTTAAAACTCGTCGTTCAAACTGTGCCAAAATCGAAATTAGATCAAATTTCAACAGCACCGCATCAAGGTGTTGCTGCTTATATCGCACCGTACGAGTATGAAACGCTAGAACATTTTTTAGAACAACAAGCGAATAAGGAATCACTTTCAACTGTCTTAATTTTGGATGGCTTGGAAGATCCACACAATTTAGGATCAATTCTTAGAACAGCAGATGCAACGGGTGTAGATGGTATCATCATTCCAAAACGTCGCTCGGTGGCACTTACACAAACCGTTGCTAAGGCGTCAACAGGTGCGATTCAACACGTACCAGTCATTCGAGTGACGAACTTGTCGCAAACGATTGATGTGTTAAAAGATCAAGGTTATTGGGTCGCAGGAACAGAGGCAAACAATGCGACAGACTATCGTCAAATGCAAGCCGATATGCCGCTTGCTATCGTGATAGGCAGTGAAGGGCAAGGGATGAGTCGCCGTGTGAAAGAGAAATGTGATTTTTATATTAAGATCCCAATGGTTGGGCATGTGAACAGTTTGAATGCGTCAGTAGCAGCCAGCCTCATGATGTATGAGGTGTTGAGAAAGCGTCAACCTATCGGCGGTGACAAGTAACCGATGAAAGATTATTACGTGATTATTGACGGTTATAACATGATTGGACAGTCACCAGAATTAAGTCGTCTTGCCAAGGAAAACTTGGAAGAGGCAAGGGAGCAACTGTTGATAGAAATTGCGAACTATAACGCACTCGTTAAAGGACGTATTATTTGTGTGTTCGATGCGTATGAGCAAGGGACGCCACAAGCAGAAACAGTCTATCACGGTGTGCATGTCATCTTTACGAAAGAAGGCGAAACGGCAGACAGCTTTATCGAACGTTATGTCTACAATATTTACAACAAGCACATTACGCATATTACAGTTGTAACGAGCGATATGAGTGAGCAACACGCCATCTTTGGGACAGGTGCATATCGCATTTCATCACGTGAGATGTGGCGTCATTTGAAAGAAAACAAAACGGCTGTGTCTAAGACAATTTCATCGTTTGAAGCGCAAAAACCGCGCACACGTATGCACTTGTCGGAAGAAGTTTTGACAGAGTTTGAGAAAATAAGACGTGGTGAATGGCAATAATTGAGAAGTCTCGATTTGCTTTTTGAAGGAGATGTTCATACGATGAATGAGCAATCTTTTATTAAAGCGAGGCGATCTCGATGCGTTACATTGAATCCGACACACCCAACACATGTCCCCCGTCTCAACAGCCCTCAACAGCACAGATACATTTGCTAGAGCATCAGCTCAACGATATCCGACAACGTGCGACACATTGTTTCAACGATTATAGTGTGCATGAATATGACCGTGAAGATCTTGTGCAAGAAACAGTATTCGCGTTGTATAACAAATTGCGCGCTGGCGTTGATTATGAACGTGGTCCCATTGAGCATTATATTAATCGGACGATACGTCGTCGCAAGCTGGACTATCGACGCAAAAAGGTAAATCGACAGCGCATTTTTGAAACATACGTACAAAAGATGATGTATCAAAATCAATACAATCATCAAGTGCACGGCGATCCAATTGATTCAGCCCTTCGCAGTGGCATGCTTTTAGAAGTGTTCAACGAGGTACTAGCAACGATGACGCCAATGGAACGGGAAGTATGTCAGTATTTATATCAAGAATGGAAACCAGCAGAAATCGCACAAGCCATGGCGGTAGATTCCAAAAAAGTTTACAACGCTATTTATCGCGTGCGTCAAAAGTTGAAAGCAGCATTACAATCGAATGTTGATTGACAATTGAACATGACCTTATGTATAGTTAATGAGTATTATAGGATTAAGGTGAGTTAAAGTGAAAAAAGTACCGCTTAGTTGTGAGAAATGTGGCAGCCGTAACTACCATGTTCCGAAATCTGCGAACCGAACAGATCGGTTAGCGTTGAAGAAGTTTTGTGCGGCATGTCAAACACATACACTTCATAAAGAATCCAAATAATTGGAGGTAAAGACGAGAATGGCTAAAAAAGAGAGCTTCTTCCAAGGTGTTAAGTCAGAAATGGAAAAGACAAGTTGGCCAACAGGTCCCGAACTTGTGAAATATACGTCAATCGTAGTATTTACAGTAGTATTCTTCTTGCTATTTTTCTACGGTTTAGATATTGGTATTGGTCAAATAATTGAAATGATAAAATAGTGAGTGAGGAGATGTCAGCATGTCTGAAGATTTAGGTGCGAAACATTGGTATGCAGTTCATACCTATTCAGGATATGAAAACAAAGTAAAACAGAACTTAGAAAAACGTGTCGAGTCTATGAACATGACAGAACAAATTTTCCGCGTTGTGATTCCTGAAGAAGAGGAAACACAAGTGAAAGATGGTAAAGCGAAAAAATCAATGAAGAAAACATTCCCTGGCTATGTATTAGTCGAGTTAGTGATGACAGATGAGTCATGGTACGTTGTGCGTAATACACCGGGTGTGACAGGCTTTGTTGGTTCAGCAGGTGCAGGTTCTAAGCCGAATCCATTATTGCCTGAAGAAGCACGTTTTATCTTGAAACAAATGGGCATGAAAGAAAAAACAATCGATGTTGAAGTTGAACTTGGTGAACAAGTACGCGTAACTTCTGGACCATTCGCGAACCAAGTGGGCGAAGTGGAAAGTATCGAAGCAGATAAATTCAAATTGACAGTATTAGTAGACATGTTTGGACGTGAAACACCTGTTGAAGTTGAATTTGATCAAATTGAAAAACTTTAGTCCGGTGTAAAAAGGAAATAAAGTTTTGTGTTGTAATCTAATAATCTAAATGCTATAATAACGAAGTCGCGCATTTATAGCGCTACATTTCGTCACGAAATGTTAAGAGTGGGAGGGCAAAAAAATGAGCCCTGTGACCACATCACGATATCAAGGAGGTGCACATCGTGGCTAAAAAAGTAGAAAAAGTAGTTAAGTTACAAATTCCAGCAGGTAAAGCAAACCCAGCACCACCAGTTGGTCCTGCACTAGGTCAAGCCGGTGTGAACATTATGGCTTTCACAAAGGAATTTAATGCACGTACGCAAGAACAAGTAGGTTTAATCATTCCAGTAGAAATTTATGTATATGAAGACCGTTCATTTACATTCATTACAAAAACACCACCTGCAGCTGTATTACTTAAAAAAGCAGCAGGCGTTGAAAAAGGTTCTGGTGAGCCTAACAAAACAAAAGTTGCTACTGTAACAAAAGACCAAGTACGTGAAATTGCTAACACTAAAATGCCAGACTTAAACGCTGCTGACGAAGAAGCGGCTATGCGTATCGTAGAAGGTACTGCACGTAGTATGGGTATTGTTGTTGAGTAATTAAATTAACGTCAACACGCAATGAAACGAACAAATGATAAATTTTGTAGTGAACGCAGATAGACCCCTTTGTTATATGAGATGACATCGAAAAAAGCGTGCCAACGCATTGGGCTATCTGCGCTCAACTTGCTATTATGGCAAGTAAACGTGGGAGGACATTCCGATAACACCACTAAAGGAGGACAATAATAATGGCTAAAAAAGGTAAAAAGTATCAAGAAGCAGTTAGCAAAATTGATCGCCAAGCATTCTACGCGATTGAAGAAGCGATTAAATTAGCTCAAGAAACTTCAGTTGCTAACTTCGATGCTTCAGTTGAAGTAGCATTCCGTTTAGGAATTGATACACGTAAAAACGACCAACAAATCCGTGGCGCAGTTGTATTACCGCACGGTACTGGTAAATCACAACGTGTATTAGTATTCGCTAAAGGCGACAAAATTGCAGAAGCAGAAGCAGCAGGCGCTGACTACGTAGGCGACGCTGAATACGTGAATAAAATCCAACAAGGTTGGTTTGACTTTGACGTAGTTGTTGCGACACCTGACATGATGGGTGAAGTTGGTAAATTAGGTCGTGTATTAGGACCTAAAGGTTTAATGCCTAACCCTAAAACAGGTACTGTAACAATGGACGTTACAAAAGCTGTTGAAGAAATCAAAGCTGGTAAAGTTGAATACCGTGCTGAAAAAGCAGGTATCGTACACGCGTCTATCGGTAAAGTATCATTCGATACTGACAAACTTGTAGACAACTTCAAAACATTATTAGATGTTTTAACAAAAGCGAAACCAGCTTCAGCTAAGGGTACTTACTTCAAGTCTGTTTCAGTAACGACTACAATGGGCCCTGGTATCAAAGTAGATACTGCAACTTTTAAACTTTAATTTGACGATATGAGCGTAAAATGATCAACTGGTTATTTTACGCTTTGTCATAAACAACTTTAAAATAACTGTTGACTATTACAGTGAAAACAGTTATATTTAGTTTTGTTGAATATTTTACCTAAGACAGTAGGAGCATCTAAGTGCTTAATATTTCATCCTACCGAGGCTAAATTGACTTGAACGTGTAAACATTCAAGCACTTTTTGCCCAGGGTAAAAAGTGCTTTTTTTATTCGAGAGACATCTTGGATATATAAAAGCATAAAAATTATCTATGGAGGTGTCTAAATGTCTGGAATCATTGAAGCGAAAAAACAACAAGTTGACGTAATCGCAGAGCAACTTAAAACTTCTGTTTCTACAGTAGTTGTTGACTACCGTGGTTTAACAGTAGCTGAAGTGACAGAATTACGTAAGCAATTACGTGAAGCAGGCGTACAATACAAAGTTTACAAAAACACATTGTTACGTCGTGCGGCTGAACAAGCTGGTATCGAAGGTTTAGATGAATTTTTCACTGGCCCAACTGCAGTTGCATTCACAACTGACGATGTTGTAGCGCCAGCTAAAGTTATCGCTGGATTCGCTAAAGAACACGAAGCTTTAGAAATTAAGACAGGTGTCATGGAAGGTAGCGTAATCACTGCTGAAGAAGTTAAGACAGTTGGTTCTTTACCATCACACGACGGTCTTGTATCAATGCTTCTTTCTGTATTACAAGCGCCAATCCGCAACTTCGCTTATGCAGTTAAAGCTGTTGGTGAAAACAAAGAAGAAAACGCAGAGTAATTGATAAATTAAATTTAAACATTTAAAAATTGGAGGAATATTAACATGGCTAATCAAGAGCAAATCATTGAAGCAATTAAAGAAATGTCGGTTTTAGAATTAAACGACTTAGTTAAAGCAATCGAAGAAGAATTTGGTGTAACTGCAGCAGCACCAGTTGCAGCAGCAGGTGCAGCAGGTGGAGACGCAGCAGCAGAAAAATCTGAATTTGACGTTGAGTTAACTTCAGCTGGATCTTCAAAAATCAAAGTTGTTAAAGCAGTTAAAGAAGCAACTGGTTTAGGATTAAAAGATGCAAAAGAATTAGTTGACGGTGCACCAAGCATCATCAAAGAAGCATTACCTAAAGACGAAGCTGAAAAACTTAAAGAAGCTTTAGAAGAAGTTGGCGCTTCAGTAGAATTAAAATAATTCATTGATAAGTGAAAACCCGCTATTTCATGAAAATAGCGGGTTTTTGAATATGTATAAGGATTTGTTGAGAAACTTATTGCTGTACACATGATAAGCGATTTGCTCAATGTCTCCTAAAACAATTTATATGTAGATAAGGTGTGAGAGTCAATGAGTCATTATTATGACGCACATCCTGATGCACAATCTGATGAAAAAGACATCATCTATACGTGTTATCAACAACAACTAAACTTAACGACAGATGCAGGGGTTTTCTCAAGAGATCAAGTTGATTTCGGATCGGATTTATTAATTCGTACTTTTTTGAGTGAGCGCCCACCTGGTCAGTCTAAACGCATAGCGGATGTTGGTTGTGGCTATGGTCCAATCGGATTATTGCTTGCGAAAGTAGCACCGCATGATCAAGTTACCATGCTTGATGTGAATCATCGCGCGCTTGAACTTGCCCGCAAAAACGCTAAGCGTAATCATATTGATAATGTCACGATTCAAGAAAGTGATGGTTTGACTGAAGTGTCGAATGCGTCACAAGATTATATTTTAACGAATCCGCCAATCCGTGCAGGGAAACAAGTGGTACATCAAATGTTGGAAGATGCGTACGACAAGTTAGTAGAAGATGGCGCTCTGTACGTTGTCATTCAAAAGAAACAAGGCATGCCTTCAGCTAAGAAAAAGATGGCGGCAGTTTTTGGCAATGCGGAATCAATTAAAAATAGTAAAGGTTATCACATATTAAAGAGCGTTAAATGTTGATTTCAAATGATATGTATGGTAAAGTAATAAGATGAAAAATTTATGTTCAACAAGTGTGTACTTTTACGGGTAAAGTTTCATTGTAACATTGAAAAATAGCGTGATTAGAACAGAAAATGGTGTCATCAAGTATATGCTACCGTTTTCTTTTTGTCTTGATATGCAATGTTATTGTAAAGTACGACACAATATTTGAGGGGTGAATCTGTTTGGCAGGTCAATTTGTCCAATATGGAAGACATCGTAAACGTAGAAACTACGCAAGAATCTCTGAAGTACTAGAGTTACCAAACTTAATTGAGATTCAAACAAAATCATACGACTGGTTCTTAAAAGAAGGTCTTTTAGAGATGTTCAGAGATATCTCGCCAATCGAAGACTTTACAGGCAACTTGTCTTTAGAGTTCGTTGATTACAGACTAGGCGAACCTAAGTATGATTTAGAAGAGTCTAAAAACCGTGATGCGACGTATGCAGCACCATTACGTGTGAAAGTTCGTTTAATCATTAAAGAAACAGGCGAAGTGAAAGATCAAGAAGTCTTTATGGGTGATTTCCCATTAATGACAGAAACTGGTACTTTCGTTATCAATGGTGCAGAACGTGTAATCGTATCACAATTAGTCCGTTCACCATCTGTATACTTCAACGAAAAATTAGATAAAAATGGTCGTGTGAACTATGATGCGACAGTAATTCCTAACCGTGGTGCATGGTTGGAATACGAAACAGACGCTAAAGATATTGTTTATGTGCGTATCGATAGAACGAGAAAACTCCCATTAACAGTATTATTACGTGCTTTAGGTTATTCAACAGATCAAGAGATTATCGACTTGATTGGAGATAACGAATATTTACGTAATACTTTAGAAAAAGACAGCACAGAAAATACAGATCAAGCATTATTAGAAATTTATGAGCGTTTACGTCCAGGTGAACCACCAACACTTGAAAATGCGAAGAGCTTGTTATACTCACGTTTCTTCGATGCAAAACGCTATGACTTAGCGAGTGTTGGTCGTTATAAAGCGAACAAAAAGTTACATTTAAAACACCGTTTATTCAATCAAAAATTAGCGGAACCAATCGTTAACACAGAAACTGGTGAAATTGTTGCAGAAGAAGGAACAGTTCTAGATCGTCGCAAGTTAGACGAGATTATGGACGTTCTTGAATCAAATGCAAATGCACAAGTGTATGAATTGCCAGATAGCATTGTTGACGAACCGGTTGAAATTCAATCAATCAAAGTATACGTACCGAATGATGAAGAAGGTCGTACGACAACTGTCATTGGTAATGCATTCCCGGATTCAGAAGTGAAATGCATCACACCAGCTGACATTGTTGCGTCAATGTCATACTTCTTCAACTTATTACACGGTATCGGCTTTACGGATGATATCGACCATCTTGGTAACCGTCGTTTACGTTCTGTTGGTGAGTTATTACAAAACCAATTCCGTATCGGTTTATCACGTATGGAACGTGTTGTGCGTGAAAGAATGTCAATTCAAGATACTGAATCAATCACACCACAACAATTAATCAATATCCGTCCAGTTATTGCGTCAATTAAAGAGTTCTTCGGTAGCTCTCAATTATCACAATTCATGGACCAAGCGAACCCACTTGCTGAGTTGACACACAAACGTCGTCTATCAGCATTAGGACCTGGTGGTTTAACGCGTGAACGTGCACAAATGGAAGTGCGTGACGTTCACTACTCACACTATGGCCGTATGTGTCCGATTGAAACACCTGAGGGACCAAACATTGGTTTGATCAACTCATTATCTAGTTATGCGCGTGTCAATGAGTTTGGTTTCATTGAAACACCATATCGTAAAGTTGATATTGAGACGAATACAATTACAGATCAAATCGACTATTTAACAGCGGATGAAGAAGATAGTTATGTTGTGGCACAAGCGAACTCTCGCTTAGATGAAAATGGCCGTTTCATTGATGATGAAATCGTATGTCGTTTCCGTGGTAACAACACAACAATGGCGAAAGAGAAAATGGACTACATGGACGTATCGCCGAAGCAAGTTGTTTCAGCAGCGACAGCATGTATCCCATTCCTAGAAAACGATGACTCGAACCGTGCCTTAATGGGTGCGAACATGCAACGTCAAGCGGTACCATTGTTAAACCCTGAATCACCATTCGTTGGTACAGGTATGGAACACGTGGCAGCACGTGACTCTGGTGCAGCAGTGATTGCGAAACACCGTGGTCGTGTAGAGCACGTTCAATCTAAAGAAATCTTAGTAAGACGTTTGATTGAAGAGAATGGTCAAGAGTATGAAGGCGAACTCGATCGTTATCCATTAGCGAAGTTCAAACGTTCTAACTCAGGTACTTGTTACAACCAACGCCCAATCATTCAAGCTGGCGATGTTGTTGAGAAAGGTGAAATTTTAGCTGATGGTCCTTCAATGGAACTTGGTGAAATGGCACTTGGACGTAACGTTGTTGTTGGCTTCATGACATGGGACGGTTATAACTACGAGGATGCCGTTATTATGAGCGAACGTCTTGTGAAAGACGATGTGTATACCTCTATTCACATCGAAGAATATGAGTCAGAAGCACGCGATACGAAGCTTGGACCGGAAGAAATCACACGTGACATTCCAAACGTATCTGAAAATGCACTGAAAAACTTAGACGACCGAGGTATTGTATACGTTGGTGCAGAAGTTAAAGATGGCGATATTCTTGTTGGTAAAGTAACGCCTAAAGGTGTAACAGAGCTTACAGCAGAAGAACGCTTGTTGCATGCGATCTTTGGTGAGAAAGCCCGCGAAGTGCGTGACACGTCATTACGTGTACCACACGGTGCTGGCGGTATCGTTTTAGATGTTAAAGTGTTCAATCGTGAAGAAGGCGATGACTCACTTTCTCCAGGTGTTAACCAATTAGTACGTGTTTACATCGTTCAAAAACGTAAAATTCATGTAGGGGACAAAATGTGTGGTCGTCACGGTAACAAAGGTGTCATCTCTAAAATTGTTCCTGAAGAAGATATGCCGTACTTACCAGACGGTCGTCCAATCGATATCATGTTGAACCCACTGGGTGTACCATCTCGTATGAACATCGGACAAGTATTAGAGCTACACTTAGGTATGGCTGCTAAGAACTTGGGCATTCACGTTGCATCTCCAGTATTTGATGGTGCGAATGATGATGATGTTTGGTCAACAATTGAAGAAGCTGGTATGGCACGTGACGGTAAAACCGTTCTTTACGATGGACGTACAGGTGAACCATTTGATAACCGTATTTCTGTCGGTGTTATGTACATGTTGAAACTTGCGCACATGGTAGACGATAAACTTCACGCACGTTCAACTGGACCATACTCACTTGTTACACAACAACCACTTGGTGGTAAAGCACAATTCGGTGGTCAAAGATTTGGTGAGATGGAGGTATGGGCACTTGAAGCATACGGTGCTGCGTACACATTACAAGAAATCTTGACTTACAAATCAGATGATACTGTTGGTCGTGTTAAAACGTACGAAGCGATTGTTAAAGGTGAAAACATCGCAAGACCAAGCGTTCCTGAATCATTCCGCGTATTGATGAAAGAACTTCAAAGTTTAGGTTTAGACGTCAAAGTGATGGATGAGCAAGATCAAGAAATTGATATGAGCGATATGGAAGACGATGACGCACCTGATCACAAACTTAACGCACAACAACCAGCAGCAGCTCAAGAATCACCAGTAGAAACGAACGAATAATCACTAACTATCAAATAGACTGGCAAAGGTTGAGGTACAGTTCAGTACCCAACCTCTCTGCCATAACGATAAAAGTAAGACGTTGTTATCAATCAATTTGCATAGCTAATTTAAACTAAAGGAGGTAGGCTCCTTGATTGATGTAAATAAATTCCATTACATGAAAATAGGGCTCGCTTCACCAGAAAAAATCCGCAAATGGTCAAAAGGTGAAGTTAAAAAACCAGAAACAATTAACTATCGTACGCTAAAACCAGAAAAAGATGGTTTGTTCTGTGAAAGAATCTTCGGACCAACAAAAGACTGGGAATGTAGTTGTGGTAAGTACAAACGTGTACGCTACAAAGGCATGGTATGTGACCGATGTGGTGTAGAAGTCACGAAATCAAAAGTACGTCGTGAACGTATGGGTCATATCGAATTGGCGGCACCTGTATCACATATTTGGTACTTCAAAGGTATCCCAAGTCGTATGGGCTTATTATTAGATATGTCACCACGTTCTTTAGAAGAAGTTATCTACTTTGCGTCATATGTTGTTGTAGATCCAGGTCCAACTGGCTTAGAAAAGAAAACATTACTTTCTGAAGCAGAATATCGTGACTATTACAGCAAGTTCCCTGGTCAATTCACAGCTAAGATGGGTGCAGAAGGTATTAAAGACCTATTAGAAGAAATTGACTTAGACGAAGAGCTTAAGTTACTACGTGATGAGTTAGAATCTGCAACAGGTCAACGCTTAACACGTGCGATTAAACGTTTAGAAGTTGTTGAATCATTCCGTAACTCAGGTAACAATCCGGCGTGGATGATTTTAGATGTACTACCAATCATTCCACCAGAAATTCGTCCAATGGTACAACTTGATGGGGGTCGTTTCGCTACAAGTGACTTGAACGACTTATACCGTCGTGTTATCAACCGTAACAACCGTTTAAAACGTTTATTAGACCTTGGTGCACCTGGCATCATCGTACAAAACGAAAAACGTATGTTACAAGAAGCTGTTGACGCATTAATCGACAACGGTCGTCGTGGTCGTCCAGTGACTGGACCAGGTAACCGTCCACTTAAATCATTGTCACATATGCTAAAAGGGAAGCAAGGACGTTTCCGTCAAAACTTACTTGGTAAACGTGTTGACTACTCAGGTCGTTCGGTTATCGCGGTAGGACCTAACTTGAAAATGTATCAATGTGGTTTACCGAAAGAAATGGCGCTTGAATTATTCAAACCTTTCGTTATGAAAGAATTAGTGCAACGTGAAATTGCGACAAACATTAAAAATGCGAAGAGCAAAATTGAGCGTATGGATGACGAAGTATGGGATGTTTTAGAAGATGTTATCATTGAACACCCAGTATTACTTAACCGTGCACCAACGCTTCACAGATTAGGTATCCAAGCATTCGAACCAACACTTGTCGAAGGTCGTGCGATTCGTCTACACCCACTCGTTACAACAGCTTATAACGCTGACTTTGACGGTGACCAAATGGCGGTTCACGTACCATTATCTAAAGAAGCACAAGCAGAAGCACGTATGTTAATGCTTGCGGCTCAGAACATCTTGAACCCTAAAGACGGTAAGCCAGTCGTTACACCATCTCAAGATATGGTACTTGGTAACTACTACTTAACTTTAGAGCGTAAAGATGCAGTGAATACTGGTATGTTGTTTAACGATACGAATGAAGTATTAAAAGCATATGCGAATGGTTATGTGCATTTACACACACGTATCGGTGTGCAAGCAGCATCATTCAACAACCCAACATTTACTGAAGAACAAAATCGTAAAATCTTAACAACATCTGTTGGTAAAGTAATTTTCAATGAAATCATTCCAGATTCATTTGCATTCATTAACGAACCAACAGCAACAAACTTAGAGAAAAACACACCAGATAAATATTTTGTTGATCCAACTGAACTTGGTGAAGGTGGCTTAGCAGCATACTTTGAAGAAGCAGAGCTGGTTCCACCATTCAACAAAAAATTCTTAGGAAACATCATCGCTGAAGTGTTCAACCGTTTCAGCATTACAGATACGTCAATGATGCTTGACTTGATGAAAGACTTAGGATTCAAGTATTCATCAAAAGCCGGTATTACAGTAGGTGTTGCTGACATCGTTGTATTACCAGACAAACAAGAAATTCTTGACGAGTCAGAAAAACTTGTTGAACGTGTACAAAAACAATTTAGCCGTGGTTTATTAACAGAAGAAGAACGTTATAACGCGGTTATTGAAATTTGGACACAAGCGAAAGATAGAATTCAAGAGAAACTGATGAAATCTCTTGATAAAACAAACCCAATCTTTATGATGAGTGACTCAGGTGCCCGTGGTAACGCATCTAACTTTACGCAACTTGCCGGTATGCGTGGTCTGATGGCCGCTCCATCTGGTAAAATCATCGAGTTACCAATCACATCATCATTCCGTGAAGGTTTAACAGTGTTAGAGTACTTCATCTCAACACACGGTGCGCGTAAAGGTCTTGCCGATACAGCACTTAAGACTGCCGACTCAGGTTACTTAACACGTCGTCTCGTTGACGTTGCACAAGATGTTATCGTCCGTGAAGAAGACTGTGGTACTGACCGTGGTTTACTCGTTTCAGATATCAAAGAAGGTACAGAAATGATTGAACCATTTATCGAGCGTATTGAAGGTCGTTACTCTAAAGAAACGATTCGTCATCCAGAGACAGATAAAGTTATTATTCGTCCAGACGAATTAATCACTGCAGAAATCGCTAAAGAAATTACGGATGCAGGCATTGAAGAAATGTATATCCGTTCAGCATTTACATGTAACACACGTCACGGTGTATGTGAAAAATGTTACGGTAAAAACTTGGCAACAGGTGAAAAAGTTGAAGTGGGTGAAGCAGTTGGTACAATTGCAGCCCAATCAATCGGTGAACCAGGTACACAGTTAACAATGCGTACGTTCCATACAGGTGGGGTAGCCGGTAGCGATATTACACAAGGTTTACCACGTATCCAAGAGATCTTTGAAGCACGTAATCCAAAAGGTCAAGCTGTGATTACTGAAATCGAAGGTGTGGTAGACAACATTACAGTTGGTAAAGATAGACAACAAGAAATTGTGATTAAAGGTGCCAACGAAACACGTTCTTACCTTGCATCAGGTACTTCACGCTTAAAAGTAGAAATCGGTCAATCAGTTGAACGTGGTGAAGTGTTAACTGAAGGTTCAATCGAGCCGAAAAACTACTTAGCGATTGCAGGTTTAACTGCAACGGAAGCTTACTTGCTGAAAGAAGTACAAAAAGTTTACCGTATGCAAGGGGTAGAAATCGATGACAAACACGTTGAAGTAATGGTACGTCAAATGTTACGTAAAGTACGTATTATTGAAGCTGGCGATACGAAGTTATTACCAGGTTCATTAGTAGACATCCATCACTTTACAGATGCCAACCGTGACGCATTCAAAGAGCGCAAACGCCCAGCGACTGCGAAACCAGTATTACTTGGTATCACAAAAGCATCACTTGAGACAGAAAGTTTCTTATCTGCTGCATCATTCCAAGAAACAACACGTGTACTTACAGATGCTGCAATCAAAGGTAAACGAGATGACTTACTCGGCTTGAAAGAGAACGTTATTATCGGTAAATTGATTCCAGCTGGTACAGGTATGAAACGTTACAGTGATGTGTCAATCGAGAAAGAAGAAACAAAAGAGAACTTAGAAACTCAATTGATTACAGAGTAGTCATAATGATATAGAGTATGGGGCATGTGATTGTCCCATCTCTTTTCTTTGTTTTCATCAAAGTGTTAACGCCACTTTAAGGGAAGAAACTTAGTTTTGTATTAAAAGCAATTGTGCGTACTGCATAACAATAAATTCATATGTTTATTGATGATAAGTGTTGACGAACTGTTTAGAGAAATGATAATATAGTAAAGGTTGATGCAAGCAGTACTTTGGAGGATATGCAAATGTCTAATGAAAAAGTCACACGCTTAAGTTTAGACGAACAAGCTCATGTTGTCGGGCTCAAAGAGACGCTTAAAGCGCTCAAGAAAGATCGAGTCGCACAGCTGATTGTCGCTGAAGATGTGAATATACATCTATTAGCACGCGTGTTAAGCTTTGCCAATCAAAATATGATACCTATGACGTTCTTTTCAAGCCGTCAAGCGCTTGGAGAATACGTTGGTATAAAGGTAAAGGCAACGGTTGTTGCTTTACTCAAATGAGATTAGTAAGTGTATGCTTACTAAATTTTATTTAACTTAAAAATGAACCACCTGGATGTGTGGAATTAAGAGAACAAGAGAGGAGGACAATCAATGCCTACTATTAACCAATTAGTACGTAAACCAAGACAGAGCAAAACTAAAAAATCAGACTCACCTGCTTTAAATAGAGGTTTCAACAGTCAGAAAAAACAATTCACTAAATTGAACTCACCACAAAAACGTGGTGTATGTACTCGTGTGGGTACTATGACACCTAAGAAACCAAACTCTGCGTTACGTAAATATGCGCGTGTGCGTTTATCAAACAACATTGAAATCAACGCATACATCCCTGGTATCGGACATAACTTACAAGAACACAGTGTTGTACTTGTACGTGGTGGTCGTGTAAAAGACTTACCTGGTGTGCGTTACCATATCGTACGTGGTGCATTAGACACTTCTGGTGTTGAAGGTCGTATGCAAAGCCGTTCATTATACGGAACTAAAAAACCTAAAAAATAAGTTTGAGCGACTTGTGACTCAAACAGACTATAAAACAATTATAATAGGAAGGGAGGACTTGTATTATGCCTCGTAAAGGATCAGTACCTAAAAGAGATGTGTTACCAGATCCAATTCACAACTCTAAATTAGTTACAAAATTAATCAACAAAATTATGTTAGATGGTAAGCGTGGGACTGCTCAACGTATTCTTTACTCTGCATTCGACTTAGTTCAAGAACGTTCAGGTCGCGATGCAATGGAAGTATTCGATGAAGCAATCAACAACATTATGCCAGTACTTGAAGTTAAAGCACGCCGTGTAGGTGGTTCAAACTACCAAGTACCTGTAGAAGTTCGTCCAGAGCGTCGTACTACATTAGGTTTACGTTGGTTAGTAAACTATGCGCGTCTTCGTGGTGAAAAAACTATGGAGGAACGTTTAGCTAACGAAATCTTAGACGCAGCCAACAACACTGGTGGTGCCGTTAAGAAACGTGAAGACACACACAAAATGGCTGAAGCGAACAAAGCATTCGCTCACTACCGCTGGTAAGATAAACGCTAATCCCCTGAGCACATATCGTATAAACATCTATCGACACGCTGCATAGCTGTTTGATTGTTTGGTTTATGCATGCTTAGGGTAAAGCTATATCTGACTATATAATCCATTATTCTGGAAGGAGAAAGAATACCCATGGCAAGAGACTTTTCGTTGAAGAACACGCGTAATATCGGTATCATGGCTCACATTGATGCTGGTAAAACGACGACTACTGAACGTATTCTTTATTACACTGGCCGTATTCATAAAATTGGTGAAACACATGAAGGTGCTTCACAAATGGACTGGATGGAACAAGAGCAAGACCGTGGTATCACAATCACATCAGCTGCAACAACAGCTGCATGGAATGGTCACCGCGTAAACATCATCGATACACCTGGACACGTAGACTTCACTGTAGAGGTTGAACGTTCATTACGTGTACTTGATGGTGCGGTAACAGTACTTGATGCACAATCAGGTGTAGAACCTCAAACTGAAACAGTTTGGCGTCAAGCTACAACTTATGGTGTACCACGTATCGTATTTGTAAACAAAATGGACAAAATGGGTGCAAACTTCGACTACGCAGTAAGCACTTTACATGAGCGTTTACAAGCGAACGCAGCACCTATCCAATTACCAATTGGTGCTGAAGATGAATTTGAAGCAATCATTGACTTAGTTCAAATGAAATGTTTCAAATACAACAACGACTTAGGTACGGAAATCGAAGAAATCGAAATCCCTGCTGATTACCAAGAGCGTGCTGAAGAAGCGCGTGAAGCGTTAATCGAAGCCGTTGCTGAAACAAACGATGATTTAATGGAAAAATACTTAGGTGGAGAAGAATTAACTGTTGAAGAGCTTAAAGACGCAATCCGTCAAGCTACTACAGACGTTGAATTCTACCCAGTATTATGTGGTACAGCATTCAAAAACAAAGGTGTTCAATTAATGTTGGACGCTGTTATTGACTACTTACCATCACCATTAGATGTTAAACCAATCGTTGGTCACCGTGCTGACAACCCTGAAGAAGAAGTAATCGCTAAAGCTGACGATGACGCTGAATTCGCTGCATTAGCATTCAAAGTTATGACTGACCCTTATGTTGGTAAATTAACATTCTTCCGTGTGTACGCAGGTACATTAACTTCAGGTTCTTATGTTAAAAACTCAACAAAAGACAAACGTGAACGTGTAGGTCGTATCTTACAAATGCACGCAAACTCACGTGAAGAAATCAGCACTGTATACTCAGGTGATATCGCTGCTGCAGTAGGTCTTAAAGACACTGCAACTGGTGACACGCTTTGTGGTGAGAAAAATGACATCATCCTTGAGTCAATGGAATTCCCAGAGCCTGTTATCCACTTATCAGTTGAGCCTAAATCAAAAGCTGACCAAGATAAAATGGCACAAGCTTTACAAAAATTACAAGAAGAAGACCCAACATTTAAAGCACACACAGATGAAGAAACTGGTCAAGTTATCATCGGTGGTATGGGTGAGCTTCACCTTGACATCATTGTTGACCGTATGAAGAAAGAATTTAATGTAGAAGCTAACGTTGGTGCGCCAATGGTATCTTACCGTGAAACGTTCAAACAAGCTGCTGCAGTACAAGGTAAATTCTCTCGTCAATCTGGTGGTCGTGGTCAATACGGTGATGTTCACATCGAATTCACACCTAACGAAACTGGTGAAGGTTTCGAATTCGAAAACGCTATCGTTGGTGGTGTTGTTCCTCGTGAATACATCCCATCAGTTGAACAAGGTCTTAAAGACGCAATGGAAAACGGTGTCTTAGCTGGATATCCATTAATCGATGTAAAAGCAAAATTATTTGATGGTTCATACCATGATGTCGATTCATCTGAAATGGCCTTCAAAATTGCTGCATCTTTAGCACTTAAAGAAGCTGCTAAAAAATGTGAACCAGTTCTTTTAGAACCAATGATGAAAGTTACAATCGAAATGCCTGAAGAATACCTAGGCGATATCATGGGTGACGTAACAGCACGCCGTGGTCGTGTAGATGGTATGGAAGCACGCGGTAACGCACAAGTTGTTAACGCTTATGTTCCACTTTCAGAAATGTTCGGTTATGCAACATCATTACGTTCTAACACGCAAGGTCGCGGTACTTACACAATGTACTTCGATCACTATGCAGAAGTACCGAAATCAATTTCTGAGGAAATCATTAAAAAGAACAAAGGTGAATAATTCACTGCGTGATTAATCCCTTGTTTATAAATTGATTTTTTCAGCAAAATGCTTTATAAAGGTAATAAAGAAAATATGTCTCATGTTGGTGAGTAACTTTCATGAGATATATTTAAAAATTTAATTCTTAATTTGAATAGGAGAGATTTTATAATGGCAAAAGAAAAATTTGATCGCTCAAAAACACATGCCAATATTGGTACTATCGGTCACGTTGACCATGGTAAAACAACTTTAACAGCTGCTATCGCAACTGTATTAGCAAAACACGGTGACAGTGAAGCACAATCATACGACATGATTGACAACGCACCTGAAGAAAAAGAACGTGGTATTACAATCAATACTTCACACATCGAATACCAAACTGACAAACGTCACTATGCACACGTTGACTGCCCAGGTCACGCTGACTATGTTAAAAACATGATCACTGGTGCTGCACAAATGGACGGTGGTATCTTAGTAGTATCTGCTGCTGACGGTCCAATGCCACAAACTCGTGAGCACATCTTATTATCACGTAACGTTGGTGTACCAGCATTAGTAGTATTCTTAAACAAAGTTGACATGGTTGACGACGAAGAATTATTAGAATTAGTAGAAATGGAAGTTCGTGACTTATTATCTGAATACGACTTCCCAGGCGATGACGTACCTGTAATCGCTGGTTCAGCATTAAAAGCTTTAGAAGGCGATGCTGCATACGAAGAAAAAATCTTAGAATTAATGAACGCTGTTGACGAGTACATTCCAACTCCAGAACGTGACTCTGACAAACCATTCATGATGCCAGTTGAGGACGTATTCTCAATCACTGGTCGTGGTACAGTAGCTACTGGCCGTGTTGAACGTGGTCAAATCAAAGTTGGTGAAGAAGTTGAAATCATCGGTTTAACTGAAGAATCAGCTAAAACAACTGTTACTGGTGTAGAAATGTTCCGTAAGTTATTAGACTACGCTGAAGCTGGTGACAACATTGGTGCATTATTACGTGGTGTTTCACGTGAAGATGTACAACGTGGTCAAGTATTAGCAGCTCCAGGTTCTATTACACCACACACAAAATTTAAAGCGGAAGTTTACGTATTATCAAAAGACGAAGGTGGACGTCACACTCCTTTCTTCTCTAACTACCGCCCACAATTCTATTTCCGTACTACTGACGTAACTGGTGTTGTTAACTTACCAGAAGGTACTGAAATGGTTATGCCTGGCGATAACGTTGAAATGGAAGTTGAATTAATTTCTCCAATCGCTATCGAAGACGGTACTCGTTTCTCAATCCGTGAAGGTGGACGTACTGTAGGATCAGGCGTTGTAACTGAAATCCACGAATAAGATTAACTCTTATCTTTGAGATAGAAAAAGCTAGCACATTTGTGCTAGCTTTTTTGAATACTGTTTTTAGTAAGATTAAACATCTCAAAACTTATGATAAGAGCAGGTATATTTGTTATAAGTAGGTTTCTAATATGTATGCAGAAGTGAGTTGCCTAAAAAAAGGACTTATGTTACATTAAAAATATAGAAGGGACATGCGGTAACATGCCCCAGAGCCCGTTAAAAAGACGGTGACTAATTATAATAGTGCAAAGACCATCACACTTCAGCCAAAGTTAGTGATGGTTATTTTTTTATTGCAGAGAAAAATTTTAAAAGCCCTTAAACTTCTTTCGATGAGGTTTAAGGGCTTTTAACCGTTTAAATAACGCCTTCTAATTCTAATATTTTCATAAATGTACTCACAGTATATTTCATGGCGGCCACATCAATATCAAAGTTTGGACTATGATGTGGCCAGTCTGTTTGCTTTTCTGGGTTACCACAACCGGTAAAGAAAAAGGCACCTGGTAAAGCATGTAAGTAATACGAAAAGTCTTCACCAATCATCATTAAATCAGCGTCATGATAGCGGAAGTTCAAAGCGTTTGCAGCAGTTTTTACAATGTCTGCAGAAGTTTCGTGATTATATACAGGCAAGTAACCGTTAATGTAATCTAAGTCATAAGTAATGTCATTCGCTAGTGCCAATCCTTGTAACAATTTATCTAGTTTTTGATGAATATGTTGCTGAACGGACGGGTCAAATGTACGAACGGTGCCACGACAATGTGCTGTATCTGGGATAACGTTATCGGCATCGCCAGCTTCAATTTTACCGAACGAGATGACGGCTTGCTTCACTGGATCAAGTGTACGTGACACAATTTTTTGTGTGCTTAGAATGAACTCTGCCATAATGACGATCGGATCGATGGTTTCATGAGGTTTCGCACCATGTCCGCCTTTGCCATAGATGGTAATATTAAATTCATCAGGTTGTGCCATCATTGCACCAGGACGTGTGTGAATTGTCCCTGTTGGATAGCCACTCCACAAATGGTTGCCATACACTTTATCTACCCCAGCGAGCGCATTGTCAGCAATCATTCCTTGTGCACCGCCCGGCATTTCTTCTTCGCCATATTGAAAGATTAGTACGACTGCGCCTTTTAATTGTGCTTGATGTTCATGTAGGAGTTCGGCGACTATTAATAAAATCGCTGTATGACCATCATGACCGCACGCATGCATGACACCGGGTACTTTTGAGCGATAAGAAACATCTTTCATATCTTCAATGGGTAATGCATCAAAGTCCGCACGTAACGCGATAGTTGGCCCTTTTTCAGTATCTCCAATGGTTGCGACAATCCCGTTTTGACCGACACGTTCCCGAATTGTAAAGTCTAGTCGCTTTAATCGCTCAAGAATATAAGCATGTGTTTGCTTTTCTTGAAATGAGCGTTCTGGATATTGGTGTAAGTGACGGCGTATCGTAATGGTTTCTTGTTCTTTCTCGCCTGCACGTTGGAACCAATCAGTCATGGGGGTTCACTCCTTCGTAAAGATTATGATAATATTATACACTTGCTTTTCAGTTTGTTCAAAATACGTTATGATAAAAGAGTATTAGCAAATAGGAAAGGGGAATGAATCGTGGTACAAATGCTACACGACTTTCTAGAAGAAAATATTAACTATTTGAAAGACAACGGTTTATACAACGAGATCGACACAATTGAAGGGGCTAACGGTCCAAAAATTAAAATTGCAGGTAAAGAATATATCAACTTGTCATCAAACAACTATTTAGGCCTTGCGACAGATGCAGATTTAAAAGCAGCAGCGAAAGAAGCGATTGACTCACATGGTGTAGGTGCTGGTGCGGTGCGTACAATTAACGGTACCCTTGATTTACACGATGAGTTAGAAAAAACATTAGCAGAATTCAAAGGCACAGAAGCAGCAATTGTGTATCAATCAGGCTTTAACTGTAATATGGCTGCGATTTCAGCAGTTATGAACAAAAATGATGCGATTTTATCAGATGAATTAAACCACGCATCTATTATTGATGGTTGTCGTTTATCAAAAGCGAAAATCATTCGAGTAAACCATTCAGATATGGATGATTTACGTAAAAAAGCAAAAGAAGCTGTTGAATCAGGTCAGTACAACAAAGTGATGTATATTACTGACGGTGTATTCAGTATGGATGGCGACGTTGCGAAATTACCTGAGATTGTTGAAATTTGTGAAGAATACGGCATTATGGTTTATGTCGATGATGCACATGGTTCAGGTGTTATGGGTAAAGGCGCAGGGACTGTGAAACATTTCGGCTTACAAGATAAGGTTGATTTCCAAATTGGTACATTATCAAAAGCAATCGGTGTTGTGGGTGGTTATGTAGCAGGTTCTCAAAAATTAATCGACTGGTTAAAAGTACAATCACGTCCATTCTTATTCTCAACATCATTGGCTCCTGGCGATACAAAAGCCATCACGACAGCTGTTAAAAAATTAATGGCGTCTACAGAGTTGCATGATAAATTATGGGATAACGCGAACTATTTGAAAGAAGGCTTAAACAAGCTAGGCTTTAATACAGGCGAATCTGAAACACCGATTACACCTGTGATTATTGGTGATGAGAAGAAAACACAAGCTTTCAGTAAACGTTTGATGGAAGAAGGCGTTTATGTGAAATCTATCGTATTCCCAACAGTACCACGTGGCACAGGTCGTGTACGTAATATGCCAACTGCTGCACATACAAAAGAAATGTTGGATGAAGCATTAGCGGTATATGAACGTGTAGGTAAAGAACTCGATATTATTTCATAATTGAATAGATAATATTTTAAGCGCAGTCACCGTGTATGGGGGACTGCGTTTTTTAGGTTGTGCTAAATGTTAAATTTGGTTCATATTATATTGATGAATTTTGGTTAATATTTATAGGTAGTTTTTTAATCTTTTCTCCGTGGATGTTAACAATGGTTGTCTTAGCTTTGGTCTATGCTGTAGAGAAGAACGATGAATAGTAAGGTGCATGATTCTTATGGTTGTATAACAAATACTATTTTATATGTATGCTCTGTGTGTACAAGAAAGCGCTTCGATGTTATAATACGGTTGGATAAGTTAATAATGAGCATAACAAAAGAACATTTGTGTTTATCAGAGAGACAGTTAGGAGATGTAATCATTTATGAAAAGAATATTTATCACTGGTGCGTTAGGACAAATCGGAACAGAACTTGTTGCCAAATGTCGTGAAATTTATGGGAACGACAATGTATTAGCAACAGATATTCGCGAGCCAGAAGCAGGTTCTGTTGTTGCAGAAGGTCCATTTGAGATTTTAGATGTCACAGACGCAGAAAAAATGGAGCAGTTGATTGCTGACTTCAAACCAGACACAATGATGCATATGGCAGCTTTATTATCAGCGACTGCAGAACAAAAGCCATTACTCGCATGGAACTTAAACATGGGTGGCTTAGTAAATGCGTTAGAAGCTGCACGTAAATATGATTTACAATTCTTCACACCAAGCTCAATCGGTGCATTTGGTCCGAATACACCTAAGAAAAATACACCTCAAGTTACAATCCAACGTCCGAACACAATGTACGGTGTGAACAAAGTATCAGGAGAATTATTATGTGATTATTACTTCACTAAATTTGGTGTAGATACGCGTAGTGTACGTTTCCCTGGACTTATTTCTTATATTAAAGAACCAGGTGGCGGTACAACAGACTATGCGGTAGACATTTATTTCCAAGCAGTTCGTGAAGGCAAGTACACAAGCTACATCGATCGTGGTACGTTTATGGACATGATGTTTATGGACGATGCGATTGACGCGATTATTAAGTTGATGGAAGCGGACGGTGGCAAGTTGATCAACCGTAACGCATATAACTTAAGTGCCATGAGCATTGACCCAGAAATGGTAACAGCAGCGATTCAAGAACATGATCCGAACTTTACAGTAGATTATGATGTTGATCCTGTACGTCAAGGTATTGCAGAAAGTTGGCCTGATAGCATCGATACAAGCTGTGCACGTGCTGAGTGGGGCTTTGATCCGAAATACGACTTAGCAGCGATGACAACACGCATGCTGGAAGGTATTAAAGAAAAAGATAGTCAAAAAGCGTAATATATAAGCAAGTGAGACAGCGTATTGCATAATGAGCAGTGTAGCCGTCTCACTTTTTTTACACATAATTGAGGTTTAAGAATATATTAAATTTTCGCAAAACTCATTGAATTATGATGGTCGAATTGTTATAATGCTTTTATTACATTTACAATATACATAATTACAGGGGGCATTTATTATGACAGATTTAGTGAAATTAGAACAACGCCAATCGTTAAAAGAGAAACCAGATCAATCTTCTTTAACATTTGGTGAAGTATTTACAGATTATATGTTGAGCTTTGAATATACAGAAGGTCAAGGTTGGCATGATTTGAAAATCGTACCGTATGCGCCGATTGAAATCTCGCCAGCTGCACAAAGTGTACACTATGGTCAATCTGTATTTGAAGGATTAAAAGCATATAAACATAACGGAGAAGTCGTTTTATTCAGACCAGAAGAGAATTTCAAACGTATTAATGTGTCATTAGAGCGTTTAAAAATGCCACGAATTGATGAAGATTTATTATTAGAAGGTTTGAAACAATTAGTAGACGTAGACCGTGATTGGGTACCAGAAGGAGAAGGTCAATCATTATACATTCGTCCGGTTGTTTTTGCGACAGAAGGTATTTTAGGAGTAGCCCCGTCTAAAAATTACCGCTTATTAATTATTTTATCACCATCAGGTTCATACTATGGTGGAGATTCATTACGCCCTACGAAAATCTATGTTGAAGATGAATACGTGCGTGCAGTGCGTGGTGGTGTAGGTTTTGCGAAAGTTGCGGGTAACTATGCAGCAAGTTTATTAGCACAAGCGAACGCAAATGCACTCGGTTTTGACCAAGTATTATGGTTAGACGGTGTAGAACAAAAGTATATTGAAGAAGTAGGTAGTATGAACATCTTCTTCGTTATCAATGGAAAAGTTGTGACACCATCATTAAACGGTAGTATCTTGCCAGGTATTACACGTAAAACGGTTCTTGCATTAGCTGAAACGCTTGGTTATGAAGTGGAAGAGCGTCGTGTATCTATTGATGAATTATTTGAACACTATGAAAAAGGCGAATTAGAAGAAGTATTCGGTACAGGGACAGCAGCCGTTATTTCGCCAGTGGGTGAATTACAATTCAAAGATCAAAAAATGGTCATCAACAACAATGAAACTGGTAAGGTCACTCAAGCGTTGTACGATAACTACACAGGTATCCAAAGTGGCAAGTTAGACGATCCACATAACTGGCGTTTAGTCGTGCCACATTACGAAAGATAAGTTTGAAATGAGCAGTTAAATAGAAAGCGTTATATCCTCACATCATAGAAGTGTTATAATTTGGTGTGGGGTTATTATATTTTTGGAAAATAATGCAGTGTATTATGGTGGGTTTAGGTGTAAAGTTTTACTGGGTATAGGATTAGGAATAAAGCAAGGCAAGGGATATGGGAAACGTATTTGAAGTACTTAAAGATAAAAAATATTGCAAAGAAAAAACGAATGATATTCATTAAAGGAGATTACACATGAAGAAGGATATGAAAGAAAAAATTGTACAAATGCTTAAGGAACAATGGATAGAAGATATTTTGAACACCACTGAATTAGAGACACTTGAAAAACAGAATAAGTACTACTTAAAAACATTGAAAAATATAGAAATGATTGCCCTAGTAGACGATGTAGAAGTTGCACAGGATGCTGAGCCGATTGTAGAGAAAAAAGCAAACACAGACGAATATATCTTTGTACGTCATTTGTTAGGTGGCGAAGGATTGAATTCAGAGACAGGTCAGAAAGTATTTGTTCCGGAATCTGTTGTTAGAAACGAACAGCTTGAACAAGGGAATAAATTTATTTTTGAAGAAAATGGCAATGGTTATAATAGACACAGTTATCGTAAAATCAGTTCAGAAGTATTCGATACAACAGAAGCTTTTGAGATTGTTGGATATGATTATGCGATTGTCGATTATGATGATAGCATTCATAGATATGTTTGTAAGCGACATTTTGATGAAGGTCAGTTAACGAGTATCCCGACATGTCTATTGAATGAAAAAGATGTGATCAAGTTTAATATTAATGAAGAAGATATTATTAGCATTGCACATACGCCGAACCATGCGACAGCACGTATTAGATGGAAATACGATTCAGATGAAATTATGCCAACGCCTATTAAAAGAAAATCGTCTTATTATAAAGAGAGCCATGAACAAGACGAATTGGACGATACAGAAAAAGAATTATTTAAAGGCATTGAAGTAGGTATTATCGGTGCCAGTCAATTTATTAACAACTATATAGAAGAAGTGGAACAACGTGGCGGTAAGGTTCATCACACAGAATCAGACACACAGTTACAAGTAGAAACATTAGTGAGCAAATCAGATATTATCGTGATTCCTATTTTAACGGTAAGTCACGCTAAAGCAGAACAAGCCAAAGCGAGAGCGAAGAAAGAAGAGAAACCATTTATTATCTTGAAAAATAGTGGTAGAAGTAGTTTTGTCAGTGAATTGAGAGAACATTTACATTTAATTGAACCAAAAGAAGCGGAATAAATATAAGCGTAGAAAAGCGTCTGGACATGATAGAAATGTTCAGGCGCTTTGTTCTGGTGAATAAAATGACGGCGAATAGATGTTGAATATTGTTAGAGGCGTAAGAAATGGTCGGTTTGTATTTAAATGGATTGGGATTTATTCGGAAAAATAATGGTATGATAAATATAGTTCATATGATTTAAGAGGAGATATTAAGTTGCCAAGATAATTGTAATTTAAAAGGAGGAGTAGTAACAATGGAATCGAAACTTGATTTAATAATGGGGAGCATGTCAGTAGCAATGGCAATATTTGTTTATATACTGACGCCTGAACATATTGGGCTTCCAATAGTAATGTTTGTATCAGGTATGTCACTTATTTTAATTGGTATCAAAAATAAATCAAAAACTAAGACAAGTAAATGCGATGATAAATCTGAAGAAAAATGAATTTTGGACTACAGAAGTTGCCGAATCAATTCTAATATTTATTGAATAAATGTATGTGAAAGTGAATGAAACGACAGAAACAGGTGACGAAAATGGCGATAAAATGGTTATTATTTGATAAAGACGGGACGTTAATTCAATTTGATCAAAGCTGGGTCAAACTTGGTATTCAATTAGTCGATGATGTGTGTACGTATTTTGAAATTATGCAACATGATGCGGTGTATGATGCAATCGGTATTGAAGGGAATGCATTTCGACCGGGAAGTGTGATGGCATCGGGATCGCTTGAAGAAATGGCATGTATATTTGATCAATATACAGAAGTTCAAACGTATGAATGGGTATGTGCACGTAGCCAACAGTTGATTGATACACGTGTGCCTGAAAGTGTATTGTACGATGGTGTGCGAGAGACTTTAGTTACATTGAAAAAACGAGGCTATCAACTCGCAATTGTTACAGGTGATAATGCGCATGGTGTGTCACACTTTTTAGAACAGACGGTTTTTCAAGATATGTTCGGCTGTGTCATTTCTACAAATGGAGACAATTATGAAAAGCCTGATCCATGTCTTTTGGCACCACTATGGTCACGTGGTGTGACAGGTGATGAAATGGTAATGATTGGTGATACAGACTTAGATATGCAGACTGGGCGTCAGGCGCAATGTGCCAAGACGATAGGCGTGCGTACTGGATTAGGGCAAGAAGCGACTTTTGAAGAAGCGGATATTATATTAGACGATGTGACGCAAATATTGAATTATTTGAGTGAATAGCTAAATTATTGTTATAGCATATACTTTATTCTGCTATAATAATTGCATATGTATGATTCGAATGAGCTTTATGATAGAGAAATGAAAGCTTATACGTATATGTGCAGTAACTGAGTGATAGCAAATTATACATTGTTGCCATCCTGTCAATTATCTATAATCATTGACGTATATTATATTGAATAATGAAGAAAGAGTGAGTTTTATTGAAAAAGGGGTTTCCTTATCTTAATTGGCTTAAAATACTAAGTATGGCACTTTTTGTTGGCGCACTTGTTTATGCACCAGTTCTTTATCGCTTTTTAGAACATGGTGTTGTCTATAGTGGAAGATATGATGGTATTAAACAAATGATACCATTTCAAATGTTCTTGTATGAGCGAATGGCTAATTTCTCATCTTTTTATGACGTTGGTTTTGGTTTAGGTGGGGACTACTTTACAGATCTTGCCTATTACTATACGACTTCTCCATTGATGTATATTAACTTTTTCTGCATCAAAGTTATGGAAATACTCGGACTCGTTGACCCATCAAGCATTAATTTTTGGGCAGGAAACCAGCTTGTTATTGCCTATTTTAAATGTGTGCTTACTTTCATAGCCGCATATGGCATGTTAAAAATGTTTCAACTAGAAAAGCCCTATCGTTTTGTAGGTGCGATGCTTTATAGTGCGTCAACGATATTTTACTTTTTCAATTTTATATGGTCGTTTTTTGGAGATGTCATGCTTTATTTGCCGCTATCTATTTGGGGCATGGAACGTTTCTTTAAAAAACGTAAAATTGGATTATTTATTGTTGCGATTTCATTAACATTGTTTTCAAATTTTTATTTCAGTTATTATGAAGTAATTGCCTTAAGTGTTTATTTAATCTACCGTATGATAGATACCCATCCGGATGATATTGTGACACGTTGGAAAAAATTATGGCTACTATGTCCTGCCGTATTGATGAGTTTGTGTATTGCTTCATTTGGTTTTTTTACAGGCGTTCGTTCGTTTTTAAATAATGATCGTCAATTGATTGATTTTAAGGTACCGTTACTTGTTGATTTTTCGCAAAGGTTTCATATCTTTACAAATAGTTATGATTTTACAATTACTTTTATCGTATTAGTGGCACTTTTTTCATTTAAGCTTTATCGTCACTATTATTATCGCTTATTTGCAATATTTACATTGATTTTATTGTTAGCGTCACTTTCACAAATAACTGATAGCTTCTTTAATGGATTTTCATTTCCAGAAAGGCGCTGGGGTTACTTGTTAGTCCTATCGACCAGTGTCCTTATCGCATTATGGTTGAAATATCTGACAGAGTTAACATGGCGTAATTACTTGGTATCATTGGCACCACTTGTCCCACTAGCAATTGCAACGGTTATGTTTTCTGTAGGTCGTATGTGGTGGATGATTGTAAGTGCATTGATTTTATGCGTATTGGGATATTGTTTATATCGTCAAAAAAATATATCCAAAAGAATAACATATATTATTGTAGGATTATTTGTTGTTCAACAATTTGTGATGATATTGAATTATCGTACAAATCAACTAGCGCAGTATGAACCCAATATGGCACTTTTGCATAGTTCTAAGTATGATAGTCATATAATGCAAAATAAAATTGATGAAATTATGAAGAAACAATCACCTTTAGATCGCATTGATTACATAGAGCTATTTCCTATTAATTCAAGCATGATTTATCAATACAATGGTGTTGGTCTTTACTCTAGTATTTTTGATGGTGAGATATTAGATTACTATGACAAACAAATGCAAATTAATATGGAATATGATGGTAATAGTACATATCGACTGCTTGGAAACCGTGCCAATATATATGCGTTATGGGGTGTGACGGATCGTATAAAAAGAGAGGCAGATACAACACTGCCTTATGGTATGATGATTGAAAATACAATTAAAGATAGGGATGCCACTTGGATACATAGTCATAACGCTATTAATTATCCTGCAGCACATCTGACTTCGAAAGTTTTTGATGCTTCGGAGTTAAAATCACCGTTAGATCGAGAACATGCTTTTCTAAAAGGTGTTGTCGTAAATGGTGAAAAAAGTAATGCAGCCTTTCATTCGAATTCAAATCTTGTTAAATCAGCTAAAATTGCAACACGAGATGCGACACAGAAGGGAAATCAATTAGTCGTTTCAAAAGACCTTGGGGGATTAAATATTTCAATGCCTAGAGACTTATCCACGAAGTATAAAGACTATTATTTAGAGATGGATGTTGAATTATTAAATCCTAATATCGCACATTATTTAAAAGTAGATGATTATAATCAAAATCGTACTGCGCTTACTTATAAATATAGACGTTTTGTAACACCTGTCACAATCAGAGTACCTGCAAAAGAGACGATGAAACTCAAGTTGAAAAAAGGGACTTATCGTATGAATATCAAAGGGATTTATGGTGAAGATTATACGACATTAGAAAAGGCCAAAGAGGATGTAACACCAGTGAAGGTGACGAAAACCAAACGAGATATCCGTGTTAAAATGCAAACGAACAAAAAAGCATATCTTGTCTTGCCAATGCCATATCGAGAAGGCTTAAAAGCTGAAGTAAATGGTGTGGCAAGATCAGTGAAAAAGGGGAATGGTTTGCAAACAATCGTTCCGGTCAATAAAGGTGACAAAGAAGTCATTATACATTATGAATTACCATATTGGCCTTTGTATCTCATCATGACAACTTTGGGTATTATCGGTGCATTTATTTATCGTAAATATTTACGTTATAAACGTTAGATTAATAACTGAATATGTTGTGGACTCATATCAAAACCCTCATATTATTACATATGGGGGTTTTGATTATTTGAGCATATTTAATGGCTATCCATTTTTAAATTTTTGTCATTCGATAGAAAGATAACATAATTATACCTTGTACCTTTTGATACGTTCATCTATAATTCAGATGAATACGTATGATAGAAGTGCATTGAAGTATTAAATTAATAGACTATTGAAAGAAGGGTGAATACTGTTGAAAAAAGAAATTGCGTACCTTAAATGGCTAAAAGTATTAAGTATGGGCCTTTTTGTTGGTACTATCGTATGCCTACCAATCCTTTATCGCTACCTTGCTCATGGCATCGTTTATAGTGGTTCAGGTGACGGTTTCAAGCAAATGATGGTATTCCAACTATTTATTTATGAAAGAATGACTAATTTTTCATCATTTTATGACCTATCCCTTGGTTTAGGTGGGGACTATTTTACAGATCTTGCCTATTACTATACGACTTCTCCAATTATGTATATTAACTTTTTAGGCATTAAATTAATGCAAACTTTTGGTCATATAGACCCATCAGCAATTGATTTTTGGCCTGATAATCAAATTATTGTTGCATATATGCGTTGTGTCCTTACTTTCTTAGTAACTTATGGGATGTTTAAAGCGTTTAAAATTGAAAATCCCTATCGTTTTGTTGGAGCGATGCTTTATAGTACGTCAACGGTTCTATATTATTTTAACTTTGCAATGTCTTTTTATGGAGACGTATTGATTTATTTGCCACTTTCTATTTGGGGAATGGAGCGTTTCTTCAAGACACGTAAGATTGGGTTATTCATTTTTGCAATTGCCCTGACATTATTTTCTAACTTCTATCTTAGTTATTATGAAGCCATCGCATTAACTATTTATTTGATTTATCGCATGATTGACACACATCCGAAAGATATCGTTTCACGTTGGAAAAAGTTATGGCTGTTATGCCCAGCCGTATTGATGAGTTTATGTATTGCTTCATTTGGTTTCTTAACAGGTGTACAGTCATTTTTAAGTAATGACCGTCAACTTGGACATTATCATGTACCTAAACTAATTAGTTTTAATCAAAATTATCATATTTTTTCAAGTGGCTTTTTTATTACGATTACTTTTATTGCTTTAGTCGCACTATTTTCATTTAAGCTTTACCGTCACTATTATTATCGATTATTTGCTATTCTTACATGGATTTTACTGTTAGGTAGTCTGACACCTTATATGGATAGCTTTTTTAACGGTTTTTCATTTCCAGCAAGACGTTGGTCGTATTTGTTAGCTTTATCAACAAGTGTACTGATTGCAGCATGGTTGAAATACTTTACAGAGCTTACATGGCGTGATTATTTGATATCACTTATACCGCTCGTTCCGTTAGCCATTGCAACGGTTATGTTCTCAGCAGGTCGTATGTGGTGGATGGTCGCAAGTGCATTGATTTTATGTATTGTGGCATATTATCTCTATCATCAAAAAAATCTTTCAAAGAGAATGATGTACATAATTGTGGGCCTTTTTATTGTCCAACAATTTGTAATGCTATTGAATTATCGTACTAATTATATACTAGAATATGAAGCAGATATGAAGAGTGTGCAGAATCCTAAATATTATAGTCATGTGCTTCAAGAAAAAATTGACGAAATTACAAAGAAACAATCACCTTTAGACCGCATTGATTACATGGAGTTATTTTCGATTAATTCGAGTATGATTTATCACTACAATGGTGTTGCACTATACTCTAGTATTTTTGATAAAGAGATACTGGACTATTATGAGAACCAAATGCAAATAAATATGGAGTTTGATAGTAATAGTACGTATCGAATGCTTGGAAATCGCGCAAATATATATGCGTTATGGGGTGTGACAGACCGTATTAAAAGAGGAGAAGATACAACAATTCCTTATGGTATGGTACATGAAGATACAATTAAGGATCAAGATGCTACATGGTCACACAGCCGCAATCGCATTGACTATCCTGCAGCACATTTGACATCTAAAGTTTATGATGACAAAGACCTAAAATCCCCACTAGATCGAGAACATGCCTTTTTACAAGGTGTTGTAATGGAAGGGATCAAAGGAAATACATCTTTTGAGTCTAACCCGAACCTTGTAAAATCTGCTAAAATCACACCGCGTGATGCGACACAAAAAGGGGATGAGTTAACAGTTTCAAAAGATCTTGGTGGTTTAGATATTGCAATGCCAAAAGATTCGCTAAGTCAGCATAAAGATTACTATGTTGAAATGGATGTGGAATTACTCCATCCAAGTCAAGTACATTACTTAAAATTAGATGACTTTCATCAAAAAAGAACAGAGCTTACCTATAGATATAGACGTTTTGTCACACCTGTAACAGTTCGAGTACCTGCTAATGAACCAATAAAACTCAAGTTGAAAAAAGGTACATATCGCGTGAACATCAAAGGTATTTACGGCGAGGATTATTCAACATTAGAGAAAGCGAAAGATGATGTAATACCTGTGAAAGTGACGAAAACGAAACGTGATATTCGTGTCAAAATGAATCCAACGAAGAAGTCCTATCTTGTCATGCCAATGCCATATCGTGATGGTTTGAAAGCGGAAGTAGATGGCGAAGTAAGAGATGTTAAAAAAGGCAATGGCTTGCAGACAGTCATTCCAGTTAATAAAGGCGAAAAAAATGTTGTGATTTATTATGAATTGCCGCATTGGCGAATATATCTTGTGATGACAATTGTAGGTCTTATCAGTGCGTTTGTTTATCGCAAGTGGTTACGTCGTAGTATTTAGTCTGCTAATTGAATAGTGTTTAGATGGCACACCGATTATGTGATGATAATGTCTTATAATTGGTGTGTCTTATTTTATTGAAAGGCTTTAAAATAAAGTTATTCAGTGATATATTATTTTAAATGAATAATGAAAGAGTGAAAATGATTGAAAAAAGATATTCTGTATTTTAAATGGTTAAAAGTATTTATAATAGCCCTTTTTGTCGGCGCAGTTGTTTATGCCCCCATTCTTTATCGATATCTTGTACATGGTATTGTTTATAGTGGGAATATTGATGGTTTCAGACAAATGATGCCATTCCAATTATATTTATATGAAAGGATGGCGCATTTATCATCGTTTTATGATAGCGCCTTTGGTTTAGGTGGGGATTATTTCACGGATTTGTCTTATTACTATACGACTTCGCCAATCATGTATATAAATTTTTTAGGCATTAAATTATTTCAAGTGGTGGGGGCAGTCGACCCATCAACAATTGAATTTTGGCCTGGGAATCAAATTGCGATTGCCTATTTTAAATGTGTACTTACGTTTATAGCAGCGTATGGCATGTTTAAGATGTTTCAAGTTGCAAATCCTTATCGCTTTGTTGGTGCAATGCTTTATAGCACATCAACAGTTATGTATTATTATAATTTCGCATGGTCTTTTTATGGAGACGTATTGATCTACTTGCCACTTTCTATTTGGGGAATGGAACGTTTCTTCAAAACACGAAAGATTGGGTTATTCATCATTGCCATTGCGCTAACATTATTTTCTAATTTCTATCTCAGTTATTATGAAGCCATTGCTTTAACGATTTATTTAATTTATCGCATGATTGATACACATCCAGAAGATATGGTTCCACGCTGGAAAAAGTTATGGTTGCTATGCCCAGCCGTGTTGATGAGTTTGTGTATTGCTTCGTTTGGTTTTTTAACAGGCGTGCAGTCATTTTTACATAATGACCGTCAACTCAGTCATCATCATGTACCAAAATTAATTGACTTTAATCCAAATTATCATATTTTTTCAAGTGGCTTTTTTATTACGATTACTTTTATTGCTTTAGTTGCACTTTTTTCATTTAAACTTTATCGACACTATTATTATCGATTATTTGCTATTTTTACATGGATTTTATTGTTAGGTAGTTTGACACCATACATTGATACGATATTCAATGGTTTTTCTTCTCCAGTCAGACGATGGTCATATTTATTGGCTTTATCGACAAGTATCTTGATTGCCTTATGGTTGAAGCATATCACAGAGTTAACGTGGCATGATTATTTAATCTCACTATTTCCGCTTATTCCATTAGCGATTGCGACAATCATGTTATCTACAGGGCATATGTGGTGGATGGTCGCAAGTGTATTGATTTTATGCATTGTTGCGTATTATTTGTATCGTCAAAAAAATATATCGAAAAGAATCATTTATGTGATTGTTGGGCTGTTTATAATTCAACAATTTGTGATGCTATTAAATTACCGCACAAATTATGTCGTACAATATGAATCGGATATGAAAGCATTCTACAGTCCCAAGTATTACAGCCAGGTGCTTCAAGAAAAAATCAATGATATGACGCAAAGACAAACGCCTTTGGAGCGTATTGATTTTATGGGATATTATTCAATTAATTCAAACATGATTTATCATTACAATGGTGTTGCACTATACTCTAGTATTTTTGATGGTGCCATTTTGAATTATTATGACAAACAAATGCAAATAAATATGGAAAATAATAGTAATAGCACGTATCAAATGCTTGGGAATCGGGTTAATATATATGCGTTATGGGGTGTGACAGACCGTATCAAAAGAGGTAATGATACAACAATTCCTTATGGTATGAAGCTTGAAGATACTATTAAGGATAAAGGTACGACATGGTCACATAGTCATAATCGTATTGATTATCCTGCAGCGCATTTGACATCTAAAGTTTATAATGCGAAAGATTTAAAATCGCCATTAGATCGAGAACATGCCTTTTTACAAGGTGTTGTGTTCGATGGTGTTAAAGGAAATACATCTTTTGAGTCTAACCCGAATCTTGTAAAATCTGCTAAAATTACACCACGTGATGCAACACAAAAAGGGCAGCAGTTAACAGTTTCAAAAGATCTCGGTGGTTTAAATATTTCAATGCCTAACAATTTGTTGAACCAATATAAAGATTATTATGTTGAAATGGACATAGAATTATTGCATCCAGACATATTACATTATGTAAAGTTAGATGATTTTCAACAAGTGCGTAGAGAAAATGGATATAGATATAAACGTTTTGTGACACCTATCACGATTCGTGTCGCTGCCAAAGATGTGATGCAATTGAAACTGAAAAAAGGGACGTATCGTGTGAATATTAAAGGTATCTATGGCGAAGATTATTCAACTTTAGAAAAAGCAAAAGATGATGTAACACCAGTGAAAGTGACAAAAACGAAACGTGATATACGTATCAAAATGAATCCGAAGAAAAAGGCGTATCTTGTGTTGCCGATGCCGTACCGTGATGGTTTAAAAGCAGAAGTAGATGGCAAAACAAGAGATGTTAAAAAAGGGAATGGCTTGCAGACGGTTATTCCAGTGAATAAAGGCGAGAAAGAAGCAGTGATTCATTATGAATTGCCACATTGGCGTCTATTTCTTGCTATGACGCTATTTGGCATTATCAGTGCTTTCGTATATCGCAAGTGGTTACGTCGCAATATTTAATACAACAATACAAAAATCCCCTCGCTATGTGCATAGGCAGGGGATTTTTGTTATCTATCTTGAATCGACTTGACGATGTGTTTGAATAATATGTGCTATTTTCGCAATGACTTTATCAATGGAATCTGGATCGTCATAAAGATCATATTCGTTAATATTGACGCGTACGACAGGGCAAGCGTTGAATTGGTTGATCCAGTCATCATAGCGTTTGAACAACATTTGCCAATATTCCGGATCTGTATCCATTTCCATTTGACGGCCACGTGTGTTAATACGATCGATGACACTTTCATAGTCAGATTCTAAATAAATAAGTACGTCTGGTTTTGGGAAGTATGGCGTCATCACCATCGCATTGAAAAGATTTGAATACGTTTCAAAGTCTTCTTCTGTCATGGTCCCTTGTTCTTGGTGCATTTTCGCAAAAATATCTACGTCTTCATAGATTGAGCGGTCTTGAATAAAGCCACCGCCATATTCAAACATGCGTTTTTGTTCTTTAAAACGTTCAGCTAAAAAGTAAATTTGTAAATGAAAGCTCCAACGACGAAAGTCATCATAGAACTTGTCTAAGTATGGGTTATGGTCGACATTTTCATAAGATGTGCGAAAGTTTAAATTGTCAGCTAAAGCACGTGTTAATGATGATTTGCCGACGCCTACCGTTCCTGCAATCGTAATGACTGCGTCTGAAGGTATATTATAATGTGTCATGTGTTTGTCCTCCGATTAATTCGTTAATGCGTGATAATACGTGTTCATAATCTTCCGGATTGCTTACGAAGTCAATATCCGTCGTGTCAATCCATAGTACTTGATGCCCTTCATCAGACAATTGCTTATAGTATGTCGCATAGTCTTCTTTCAGTTTTAACAAGTAGTCATCTTCAATATGTGCCTCAAAACTACGGTCACGTTTCGCGATACGTTTTTTCAATATAGATAAGTCCGCATCCAGAATAATGGTATAGTCCGGTGTGATTAAATCTTCCGTCAAAATATCATAAATACGTGAAAATTTCTCGTATTCCGTTTGTGACAGTGTATTACGTGCGAAAATCTTATTTTTATAAATATGATAGTCGCATACAATACCTTCATGAAGTTCTGCCAAATCTTGATAAGCTTTGTAGCGATTACAGAGAAAGAACATTTCTGTTTGAAAGCTCCATTTGGAAATATCTTCGTAAAAGTCGGAAAGAAACGGGTTCTCACCGACGATTTCTTTTGCCTCATAAAAATGGTAAGATTGACTCAACTTGTGTGTGAGTGAGGACTTACCAACACCAATCGGTCCTTCAATAACAATAAAAGGTTTAGTCATATGTTTTCGCTCCATCTCATAGTAGTCAGTATTACAAATTTTAACATAAGTGAGGCTATTTCTGAATGAGAAGTCATGAATATTATATGTCACTTGCGCTTGAAGAAGCCTATCAAGCTGAACGCAAAGGGGAAGTGCCTATCGGGGCGGTCGTTGTTAAAGAGGATCGTGTTATTGCACGTGCGCACAATTTGCGTGAAACGTTACAACTGCCGACCGCACATGCAGAACATCTTGCTATGGAAGAAGCGGCACGTGTACTCGGGACATGGCGTTTAGAAGGCTGTACGTTGTATGTAACGCTAGAACCGTGTGTGATGTGTTCGGGGACAATCGTGATGAGTCGTGTCGAACAAGTGGTATATGGCGCAGAAGACCCTAAAGGCGGCTGTAGTGGTAGCTTGATGAATTTAATACAAGATCCGCAGATGAATCATCGCGCTAAAGTTGTACGTGGTGTGCTTGCTTATTCATGTAGTCAGCAATTAAAAAAATTCTTTAAAACGCTACGACAACGTAAAAAAGAAGGCAAGCAAAAATAAGTAAATGTGTTTTACGTTTGTATAAAAACAAATTTTTAAAAATCATAGGCGAAATCTGATAAACTAAGTATGTCTTGAAAAGGAAAGTAGAATAAATATAAAGTGAGGGAATGTGATGATTAAGTTAATCGCAACAGATATGGATGGTACATTGCTGAACGCCTCTCACGAAATTACCCCGGAGAATATTGAGGCGATTAAATATGCGCAATCTAAAGGTGTCACTGTAGTGATTGCGACGGGCCGAGCTTTTTATGAAGCAAATGGGCCTGTATCTGTAACAGATTTAAAAGTACCTTATATATGTTTAAACGGTGCGGAAGTGAGAGATGAAAGTTTCAATATTATTCATACGTCTTGTTTGAACAAAGAAATGTCTGACTTTATTCAAAACAAGTTAAAACAAGAAGGTATTTATTATCAAGTTTATACAAATAGAAGTATTTATACAGAAGATCCTGAGAAAGACTTGGCCATTTATGTAGATATTATTAAACATGCTGGCCAACATGCAGATGAAGCGATTATACGCCGACATATTCAGTCACGTATTGATAAAGGGACATTAAAAGTTGTGCCAAGTTATGATCAAATTGATGATGTGCCTGGCGAATTGATAATGAAAATACTCGCTTTTGATACAGATTTAGAAAAACTTGCACGTGTGAAACAAGAACTTGCGGAACATGTCAATCTTGCTGTATCTTCTTCTTCAGTAGGCAATATTGAAATTACAAATGCTGAAGCACAAAAAGGAACAGCGTTGGCAGCCATTGCAGAACAACTGCATATTGATATGAAAGACGTGATGGCAGTCGGCGACAATATGAATGATGCATCTATGTTAGAACGTGCAGGCTATCCAGTCGCAATGGCCAATGGTCTCCAAGCAATTAAAGACTTAGCAACATTCACGACAGATTCTAATGAAGAAAGTGGCGTTGCAAAAGCGATATATCATGTTTTAGAACAATCAGAACGATAAAAGGGGTTTTTGAGAGATGAAAGGACTTATTATTGTAGGAAGTGCACAACGTGGTTCACATACGAATGCGTTAGCACAATTTTTGAAAGATCAAATTGAATCACATCATGAAGAAGTAACGATTTTTGATTTAGCTGAACATCCAATTCATACGTTGGATTTTACAGGACAGAACCCTGTGCCAGAAGCTTATCAAAACAATGCAGAACGACTTAAAACGTTAGCACGTGAAGCAGACTTTATTATTTTAGGAACACCAAATTATCATGGGTCTTACTCAGGTATTTTGAAAAATGCGTTAGATCATTTAACGATGGATGATTTTAAAATGAAACCAGTGGGGCTTGTGAACAACAGTGGTGGTATTGTTAGTGCAGAGCCACTGTCACATTTACGTTTAATTGTACGTTCTCTATTAGGTATTGCGGTACCAACACAGATTGCAACACATGATTCAGATTATACGAGACGAGAAGACGGTACATTATATTTATCAAATGATGAATTCCAGTTACGTGCTAAACTTTTCATCGATCAAATCTTGTCATTTGCGAATAACAGTCCATATGAACATTTAAAATAAGATGTAAAAAGCGCCGATTAAGGATAAAAAATGCTTAATCGGTGCTTTTTAGTGGCTCAATATTTACGCAGTGGCTTTGTATCTCTAAAACCCAAATACATAAAATCCCCTCACGATGTTTGGTAGTGAGGGGATAGATATTTCTATTTTGGATATTACACAAATAAAACGCTAAGTGCTAAGTTATAACCGTAATTTTGTAAACCATCACTGCAAGATGATTAAGGTTTACGGTACGTTAATTTGGCAAAGGCATCGTGTTGATGAATAGATTCTTCATTACGACATTCAATATCAAAGCCTGTTAGCCAAGGTACTTCCACTAAGTCTGCAGCAATAAGACGAATAAGGTCTTCAACAAAGCGTGGGTTTTCGTAGGCACGTTCTGTGACACGTTTTTCGTCTGGTCTTTTTAAAATTGGATACAGCATGGAACTTGCGTTTGCTTCCATCGCATCTAATAAGACGTCCTTGTAGTCTGACGGCAGTGTTTGTACTTTATCAATATAGGCTTTAACAGTAATAATGCCACGTTGATTATGTGCGGAATACTCACTAATTTCTTTAGAGCACGGGCACAGTGTTGTCACAGCAGCTTTTAATGTCAAAGTTTTGCGTGTGACGTCGTTATCATGAACGGCTAAACCGTATGTCACATCGGCATGACCGACTGCTTTGATACCTGTAACAGGACTGAGACGATTGAAAAACCATTTGCCTTCTACATCAACACCAGCACTGTGCTGGTTCATACGTGTTTTGAGCGTGTTTAATAGTGTTGTCAGCGCATCAAAATCTAAACGAATACCGTTATCATATTCTGACTCGACCGCTTCTAAAATACGGCTCATATTAATCCCTTTTTCATCTTGATTTAAGCTTGTTGAAAAGCTAAAGTTACCGGCAGTTTGAAAGTTATCAATCCACACAGGATAAACGAGATTCTTAATGCCTACTTGTTCAATTTCAAACAAAAAGTTTTTATGTGTACTTTGAAGATCTGTCATTTCGGCTTTCGTTGTCGGTTTTGTCCCTTTAATAGGATCGACCGACCCAAAATGTTTCCAACGACCTTCACGCGTTGATAAATCAAATTCAGTCATGTTACTTCCTCCACTAAAATGTGAGGTTGGGACTTAAGGGAATGGTACTCTGGGAAACCGATAAACGGTGTTTCCAAAGCAGGATTCTCGGCAGAATTGCCACGAATTCGGCAAAAGTTAAAAAATCATTTTGCGCTGTGTTCGGTTCTGCTCAAATCCTAAACGTTTTTGTCCCAACCTCCAATTTATTTAAAACGATAAGTCCAGTAAATCTCTTTTGTTAAATAGGTTGCAGCGTCCTTTGGCGCACCTGCCACATCGCGGTCAGGGTTAGATAACTGTTCAAGAAACGGACCTGTTTGTGATGCGTGTGCTTTGAATGCACGTAATTTATGTTCTTTGTATGCAGACACGTCATTCACAATATCAGGTTCGCCAAGTGCCTCGACTGCATCATTACTAAATGCGACAAGCCATAATTTTGGTCGATCTGCTTCCGGTAAACGGCCTACTGTGCGAACGACCGCATCCGCTGTTGCTTCATGATCAGGGTGTACGGCATAGCCAGGATAAAATGAAATAATTGTTGTTGGTTGTGTTTCATCAATAAGTGATTGAACCATCGCATCCATCTCATCGTATGGTTCAAACTCTACTGTTTTATCACGCAAGCCCATTTTGCGTAAGTCTGTAATGCCAATTTCTTTCGCAGCTTGTTCAAGCTCACGTTCACGTATTGCTGGCAGTGATTCACGCGTCGCAAAAGGGGGATTGCCTAGGTGTCTTCCCATTTGTCCGAGCGTTAAGCAAGCATATGTCACCGGTACGCCTTCATCTATAAAGCGTGCCAATGTACCTGCTGAAGAGAATGTCTCATCGTCAGGGTGTGGAAAGATGACCAATACATGTTTTTCAGATGCCATAAATTTTCAACTCCCTTATTAAGTTTCAAATGGGCGATGGCTGATTTCGAGCGCTGCCGCTAGCTGCCCTTCATAGTTAAAGCCAGCAAGTAATAATTCGCCATTATCGTTTAATTCGTAATGTGTCAGCCCTTGAACATAGACCCAGCCATTGTTATCTAGCTTTAGACCAACACGAAATGGATCTTTATCGCCACCTTTTAGTTGTGCATGTTGATAAGTGACTTGAATATTGCGTAAAAACGTTCCTGCATTAAAAACACGTTGGTCAAAATGGTTCGCATAGGCCCCATTTGTTGTTTCAACGTGTAAGTAGACAGGCGTATTCGCAAATTGATTCAATAATGCTTGAACGGCTTCATTTGTAATCGATCGCAAAACTTTCACTGCCTTCCTCATATGGTTATCCATTTATTTTACTAAAAAGCATGATAAATTTATACACCTCTGCTCACTTTATTGCGTAAAAACAGCAAAATTTATGATTTACACCTATTTATTGCTATGTTTTGAAAGCAGTTCGTGATAACTATTTGAATAATGTTCGAGACGTGTAGGATCTTGCAGGAGGTGATAGCTGATGAGATCGATAATGAATTGATTGGACAGCTGGCTATTAATAAAGTAAGCATCGTGTGCGTGACGTTTATCAGCTGTTGTAATAATACGTGTACAATAACGTGTTAACGCCTCTGTTTCAAAATGAGACAGCGCAATTACTTTCGCACCACTCGCACGGCCATGTGCGATGCTCGCAATAATTTCTTTCGTTGCCCCACTATTTGTCAGTGCAATAATCGTCGTTTGCGCATTGCACATTTGACCGACGATGGACATAAGATGTGCATCTGTAATAGCAATGCTGTTAAAACCCATGCGCGCAGTACGGAAATACAATTCTTGCGCGCTTAAACCAGAGCTACCAATACCGATAAAAATAATTTTTTGACTTTGTTGAATCGCATGTACTAAATACATTAAATCTTCTTCAACAATAAATTCGCCGGTATGGTTTAAAATCGCCATATAATGCTGATGTAAAACTTGTATTGACGGGCTATTATCAATTTTCTCCGTTTGTAATTCATGCAGAACAGCAAAACGAAATGATTGAAAGCTATCATAGCCGAGCTTATAGACGAAGCGTGTAATACTTGAAGGCGACACATCAACAGCGAGCGCAATGCTATGAATCGCACCGATGTCCGTATTTTCTTCCAAATTTAAAATGTAATCTGCAATTTTTTGATCGGCTTTTGTTAAGGTATGACGACATTTTTGAATACGATTTTCAAGTTTCATCTGATTTCTCCTTTTTTATTAGTATATTTGAAAGAAAATTTCAATTCAATGCTTTATATTGAGAAAAAATTGCAGAGTGGTATATTTAAATTAACGATAGTATGACGACAATAAAATAGAACAGGTTGGTGAAGCAGTATGAGTAAAGTTTTCGACAAAGCGCAACAGTTTGGGAAGTCGTTTATGTTGCCAATCGCCATTTTACCGGCAGCAGGTTTATTACTTGGGATTGGTGGGGCTTTGAGTAATCCGAATACGATTAAAGCCTATCCAGTTTTGGACATCCCCTTGTTACAACATATTTTTGTGTTGATGAGTGCAGCAGGGAATATTGTCTTCCAAAATTTACCAGTGCTATTCGCCATTGGTGTTGCAGTTGGACTCGCGAAAAGTGATAAAGGCACAGCAGGTTTAGCGTCTATGTTAGGCTTCTTAATTATGAATGCGACAATGAACGCGATGTTGACGATTACAGATAGCCTTGCCGCAAGTGATCAATTAGCCAAAGCAGGTCAAGGAATGGCACTCGGTATTCAAACGGTAGAAACAGGTGTATTCGGCGGGATTATCGTCGGTATTCTAACGGCAGTCTTGCATAACAAATATAACAAAGTAAGTTTGCCACAATTTTTAGGCTTTTTCGGTGGTTCACGTTTCGTACCGATTGTGACATCGTTTGCCGCAATCTTTTTAGGTGTGGTGATGTTTTTTGTATGGCCAGCAGTACAATCGGTTATTTTCGGTGCAGGTGGCTTAGTGAATAAAACTGGTGTTATTGGCACACTTATTTACGGTTTTATTTTACGTATGCTTGGACCTTTCGGGTTACATCATATTTTTTACTTACCATTTTGGCAAACAGCGTTGGGTGGTTCATTAGAAATTAACGGAAAGCTCGTGCAAGGGACACAAAATATCTTCTTTGCACAGCTAGGTGATCCAAACGTTCAACATTACTATGAAGGTGTATCACGCTACATGTCAGGTCGCTTTATTACGATGATGTTTGGTTTATTAGGTGCCGCATTAGCGATTTACCATACTGCCAAACCTGAGAAGAAAAAAGTTGTAGGTGGCTTAATGTTATCTGCCGCGTTAACGTCATTTTTAACAGGGATTACGGAACCCCTTGAATTCAGTTTCTTATTCGTTGCACCACTGTTATATGTTGTGCATGCCGTATTGGACGGTTTCGCATTTATGATGGCGGATATTTTTAATATTACAGTCGGTCAAACATTCAGCGGTGGATTTATTGACTTTATTTTATTTGGTGTATTACAAGGCCAAGCGAAAACGAACTATTTATGGATTATTCCAATTGGTCTCATCTGGTTCGCCTTGTACTATGTGATTTTTAGATTTTTGATTACGAAATTTAATTTTAAAACGCCAGGACGTGAAGATGAAGCGGCGGTTGAAACAGTTGAAAAAAGTGAACGTGCACAAATGATTATCGAAGGACTCGGCGGTGCAGACAATATTGAAGTGGTAGATTGTTGTGCAACGCGCTTACGTGTGACGTTAAAAGATGGCACGCAAGTCGATGAAAACAAGTTAAAAGCAACAGAATCGAGAGGCATTATTCGAAAAGGCAATGGCGTTCAAATCGTTTATGGCCCACATGTAACGGCTATTAAAAATGAAGTAGAAGAAGCATTATAAAGGAGCGAATAAATTATGAAGTTACCACAAGGATTAATCGTATCATGTCAGGCATTAGCGGATGAACCGCTACATTCATCATTTATTATGAGTAAAATGGCACTTGCCGCAAAAGAAGGTGGCGCTGTTGGGATTAGAGCGAACTCTAAAGAAGATATTATTGCGATTAAACAAGAAGTTGATTTACCAGTCATCGGTATCGTAAAGCGTGACTACGACAATTCGTCTGTTTTTATTACAGCAACTAAAAAAGAAGTTGATGAATTGCTAGAAAGTGGCTGTGAAGTCATTGCGTTAGATGCGACATTGCGCGAACGACCAGCAGAATCCTTAGAAGACTTGGTGCAATATGCGAGAGAACAAGCACCAGACGTTGAATTAATGGCGGACATTGCTACATTAGAAGAAGCGAAAAATGCAGACCGTTTAGGCTTTGACTATATCGGTACAACATTGCATGGCTATACAGAAGAGACACAAGGGAAAGTGTTGTATGACAATGACTTCGCTTTCTTAACAGATGTCTTAGATAACGTAGACCAAAAAGTCATTGCAGAAGGAAACGTGATGACACCAGAAATGTTGAAAGCGGTATTTGATAAAGGTGTGTATGCCTCTGTTGTAGGTGGGGCTATCACACGTCCACGCGACATCACGAAGCGTTTTGTGCAAATGATCCAATAGGAGGGATGGCATGAAAATAACGAACTTAGGGACGAAAGAACGAGCTTCATTTTACGTTGCAACAGAGTTATATAAGCAAATATTGCATAAAAAAGAAAGTAAGCTAGGCTTGGCAACAGGCGGTACAATGATCGAGATGTACCAAGCGTTAGTAACATTATTAGCGAAAAATCAACTTGACGTCTCACATGTAGAAACATTTAATCTAGATGAATATATCGGGTTAGATGCAGAACATCCGGCAAGTTATCATCAATATATGAACAATATTTTATTTAACGAGTACCGTGGATTTGATCCACAAAAATGTCATTTACCGAATGGTGTTGCAGAAAATCCAGAATGTGAAGCGGAAAGATACGAAACATTGCTCGATGAAAAAGGCCCTGTTGATATTCAAATATTAGGTATTGGACAAAATGGACATATCGGTTTTAATGAACCGGGCACACCATTTGAGAGTGTGACGCATCGTGTCGACTTGACAGAGAGTACGATTGAAGCGAACAGTCGTTACTTTGACGACAAAACAGACGTACCCAAACAAGCCATTTCAATGGGCTTACGCTCGATTATGAAAGCAAAACGTATTATTTTATTAGCATTTGGCCCACATAAAAAAGAAGCCATCACACAATTGGCAGCGGGTCATATTACAACGGATGTCCCTGCAACGATTTTACATTTACATCCAAACGTTGAAGTTTATGTAGATGATGCAGCCATGCCAGACATAGTATAGAAAAGACCCTAACATACACAATAAAAAATGTGCGTGTTAGGGTTGTTTGTTTGGAGGCGGTTATAGTACAAATCATTCTAGTCTTCTAAAAATTCATGAACATGTGTAGAAATCCCTTTATAGTAGGGAAACTGCGTCTTTGAGAATTTTTGTTTCATATGCGTGTCACTACTATTTGACATGACGAATGCATGTTTCAAATAACTTAAAAATTCTTCGTCATTTCCACTATCTCCAAAACCAATGACATCTTTTTTAGAAATATTATAGCTGTCCATTAAAAACTGAGTTGCGTATAATTTGCCTGAATTTTTAGGTATAAAATCAATATCATAGGCATTTTCTGGGTCTCCTGCTAAAGGGTTACAGCGATTGTATTTAACCGTGTAGCCTTTACTTTGAGCGTATTCAACAAGGTCTCGTAAAATGATGCGATCTTTGTTTACATCTTTTAAAGAATGGAAGTAAAAGTTGTAATGTGTATCATTCTCACCAAATGCTTTTTGAGGTATAAAATCAACCTGATATTTAGTAGAGACTTTGTGTAATATGGCTAAAATATCGGTGAGTAAAAAACGTTCACTTAACACATTTTTTTGATATTCATCAGACGCCACATAGCCATTATTCTGCCATGTATACATTTTCGTGCTTAAGTCAGAAAAGATATGTTTCGGTTTAAACTGCATATCGATAGACTGCATTTTAGTCATGACGCTTTCTAAAGTACTGCCCGTCAATATAGCAACAACCACATTTTGATAAAGTGATGCATCGGACAGCACTGATTCCATTTCCCGTAAAGCACTAAAGTCATCAGATTGAGTGTTATGTTTAAAATAAGTTTCATCAAAGTCACATAAAATTAAACGTTTTTTCATGAGAGGTCCTCCAGTTATTTCATAATAGGATGATTGCGTGTTTGTTATAATCATCTTAAAGTATGGGAACATTACCAGGTCAAATAAAAATTTTAGGAGAATATAAAATATGGATATTTTTGATGTCGCAAAGGCGTGCCAAGTTTCAAAATCTACAGTATCGCGTGTGCTCAATAACCACCCGTATGTCAGTGAAGAAAAAAGACAGAGGGTATTAAAATATATTGAAGAAAACAATTATGTCCCGAATCATATTGCTACATATTTCAAAAATAAAACAACACGTTCTATCGCAATCTCTATTCCGTATATTGACCATCCATTTTTTTCACAAGTTGCTTATGAACTGACTAAAAATTTTAACTTAACTCAGGCAAGAAGTCGCCCCTCCTCTATAGGTGCGTGATGAATGCCGTCCAGTATAAAGGTTATCTTTGGTAATTTGAAAATATACATGGCGAATTGCCTTTTGGTTTTACTTGTGTTATTTTCATTCTACATAAAAAGCGTTAATACAACAATGGAATTAGATACAAATGGTCATATAGAATATCTTCTTCACTATCCTCTTATTTTGGCAACGAAATAGCGTAGACAAGTCATTGATAATGAAATATCTGATTACTTTAGTTGCGTGGCATTATGATAAAGACCCTATACACATT